>OZ241371.1:0-730000 GCA_965200255.1 Longimicrobiales bacterium
GGGGCATCAACGCCCCGGAGATCACGATTGTACGGTTGGCAACCGCGAGAAGTTGCCAGCTTCAATGAGGCCGGGGCATCAACGCCCCGGAGATATGACGTCCTATTGGGCAGGATGTCGGTAAGCGATATGCGCTTCAATGAGGCCGGGGCATCAACGCCCCGGAGATGGCAATGTCGCCCGTGCTGGGGCTTGTTGGCGCTGGCTTCAATGAAGCCGGCTGTAGCGCGACAATCAGGATGAGACGCTTGCGACAAACAAGGTGAGACGGCCGGAGGTGGCGGCGGGAGGTTTGAGCTTTGGTGTTTCCCTGGGATCAGGAGAGACGCGAAGTGCCGGGCCGACGGATTACGGACCACCAGATGGAGCTGTACATGACCGCTCGACGGAAGGACGGGCCTGCGCTGGCGGCGGCGAAGGCGGGGTTCAGCAGGGCGACGGCGTATCGGATCGAAGGGGATCCGGGGCGTCGGTCGGTGAAGAAGCCTCGGGGGCGGAGACGCCCCGACCCTTTGGCGGGGATATTCGACGAGGAGATCGTGCCGCTGCTGGAGGCGAACCCGGGGTTGCGGGCGGTGGCGCTGTACGAAGAGATGATGCGGCGTCATCCGGGGGTTCGGCGGACGCTGGAGCGACGGGTTCGGAGCTGGAAGGCGAAGCACGGGCCGGCGCGCGAGGTCGTTTTCCGACAGAAGCACGAGCCGGGGCGACGGGGGTTGTCGGACTTCACCGACGCCGGGCGTCTGGGGGTGACGGTTGGGGGAGAGAAGCTGGTGCACAAGCTGTACCATTTTCGGCTGGAGTACTCGGGATTCTGCATGTGGCGGTGGTGTTGGGCGGGGAGAGCTACGTTGCCCTGGCCGAGGGGTTGCAGGACGCGCTGTGGGCGCTGGGCGGCGTTCCGAAGGAGCACCGGACGGACAGTCTGTCGGCGGCGTTTCGGAACCTGAAGCGTCGTGCGCGGGAGGACCGGACCGCACGTTACGAGGCGTTGATGGGAGACTACGGGATGAAGGCGAGCCGGAACAACCGGGGCCGGGCGCACGAGAACGGCTCGATCGAAAGCGCGCACGGGCATTTGAAGCGGGCCATCGAGGATGCGCTGCTGTTGAGGGGATCGAGGGACTTCGAGACGATCGAGGCGTACCGAGAGTTCGTGAGCCGGGTGGCGAGTCGCCGCAACGCTCGCAACCGCAAGAGGATCGACGCCGAGCGAGCCGTGCTGCGGCCGTTGCCGAGGCGTCGCAGCGACGGTTTCGAGGAGACCTTGGTGCGCGTGACGAGCGCGGGTGGGTTCTCGCTGCGGCGGGTGTTCTACACGGTGCCGTCGCGGCTGGTGGGACACCGGCTGCGGGTGAGACTGTACGACGACCGCCTGGTCGTCTTCGTCGGGACCGAGGAGCTCGTGACGTTGCCTCGGGGCCACCCGGGACCGGGAGGGCGACGGGGACGGGTCGTGAACTACCGGCACGTGCTGCCCTCTCTGCGTCGCAAGCCGATGGCGATGATGAACTGGGTCCACCGCGACGGTTTGTTCCCCCGCGACGCCTACCGCCAGGCTTTCGACGCGTTGCGCGAGCGCCTGGACGACCGCGAGGCCTGCCGGCGGATGGTCAAACTCCTTGCGCTGGCCCACGATCACGGATGCGAGGCCCTGCTGGCCGACGAGATCGAAGCGCAGCTCGAGGCCGGGCGGTTGCCCGACGCCGAAGTGCTGCGCGACCGGTTCCCAGCGCCGGACTCCCTTCCCGACCTCGAAACGACCCTCCCGCCACTGTCGCGCTACGACGACGCCTGCCTGAACGGAGCACCGCGATGAAAGACTCCTTCATCGTCGATCCCCCGGCACTCGACCTGTTGCTGAAGCAACTGCGCCTGCCGAGCATGCGGGCGCTGTGGAGAAGCTTCACCGAACGCGCGGACCGGGAAGACTGGTCCTCGGCGCGCCTGCTCGCCGCGCTGGCCAGCCAAGAAGTCGCCGATCGCGAACGGCGGCGCTTCGAGCGGCACCGAGCCGAGGCGAAGCTGCCCCGCGGCAAGACGCTCGACAATTTCGACTTCAACCTCGTGCCCGCCGTGTCGAAGGCGCGCGTGGGCGTGCTGGCGAGCGGCGACATTTGGCTCGAAGAAGCGGCCAACGTGCTGCTCTTCGGTCCGCCGGGAACGGGCAAGAGTCACCTCGCCGCGGGCATCGGACTCAAGCTGGTCGAAAACGGCTACCGCGTGCTGTACCAGCGAACGTCGAGTCTGGTGCAGAGGCTCCAGGCGGCGCGGCGCGACCTCGCCCTCGACGCCGCCATCGCCAAGCTCTACAAATACCACCTCGTCATTCTCGACGATTTCTCCTACGCCACCTGCGAAGGGACCGAAACCAGCGTCCTCTTCGAACTCATCGGCGCACGCTACGAGAATCGCTCGCTCCTCGTCATCGCCAACGAACCTTTCAGCGCCTGGGACAAGATCTTCGGTGGCGAAGCCTTGACCGTCGCCGCCGTCGACCGCCTCGTGCACCGCTCCCACGTCTTCGAACTCAACGTCGAAAGCTACCGCCGTCGCGCCGCCGTGGCCGCCAGGAAAGCCGCCGCTGGGCATGGACAGACCGACGAACCGACTCCGGGACGTGGGGTACGCGCCGGGGCCGACCCCCACTCCCATCCTCGCCACCCGGCAAGTTGGCTATGGCGACGGCCCAACCCGCCACGCTCCATCGCCGGCGGCGGACGGAGGTCACAAGCATGAGGTCGGTACGCGGTCACGATTGGTCCGCGCACCGGCGGAAAGAACCGCGAGGGCTGCCGAGTGAGCGGGCCCGCCGGTCACCCGCCGGTCCATGTCGGAACAAGTTCCAACACGGAACGACGGGTAATGGTTACCCACCCACCCCGCAGCGACGCTCACGCTGGCACGGGGGTGGAGCACGGTACCGTCCAGCCTTGATTCCGTGCTCGGACCGTCCAACGAAGTAGGACCGCCTCACAGGCTCTCCAGGACGCTCAACTTGCTCCACGCATGCCACCTTGTTATCATCCCTTCGTTCACAACGTCGCGATCTCGTATTCTCACCTTGATTGTCGCTACGTCTCACCTTGATTGTCGCTGTGCACGCCGCGGTTCGCCGCGCCTGTGCATCGGCAGCCATGTATTCGGAGGAGAACGGGAACTCGATCCACATGCTGCCGCCGTCCTCGATGCGCCAGAGCGGTGTCGGTAGTGGAACTCATCCTTGTAGTTGATCGGGACGGGATGAGGCGCGACAGCGATTTGCACGCATTCGTTGCCGTCATCGCTCACAAGGTCTACGTCAACCCCGATGCCCAGCAAAGATTGAACCTTGTTGGGAATCTCTTTGAGTAGCCGGCGGGCTCCCTGAACCCCAACAATGTCTCCCTTGTCGCTCTTCCCGATTTCCAGGGGTCCGCCCTGAGCGTTGGCAAATCCGCAGATCCACTTCAGGTATTCGTCACGCCACGATCGCTTCCACTCGACGTGTTGGGTTTCAGGTGTCATGGTCATGATCCGCGTCGTCCTCGGGGATGGGCAGACGGATGGTGCCTGTGAGGAGCTGATGCATCATACTGTGCTTGACTGCACGGGTTTTCTTCAGACGCTCTTCGAGCGCCGCGATCTCGGCGTCAATGTCGGAGAGGACGGCGGCGATGGCGCGTTGTTCGGGGAGGGGAGGGAGGGGGATGCGGACATTCTTCACGACTGTCCAATCGGCCCTGGGCATGTGAGTACCATAGGAGCTACATGCGGCGTCAATGAACCCCGGTGTCTGGACGACGGCGAATAAGAACCCAGGGACGATGGCTTGTCGGTGAGAAACAAGCGGCCAGATCTCGGTCGTGCAGATACCATCCTCATTTGCCAGCCAATACTTGCGCAGATACGGCCGAAGCCTGCCGAATAGCACGTCGCCACTCCGGAATTTGTACTTAGGCGATTCTACTGCTCCGAGCCTTCCTTGAGATACCAGGTGTCCCGTTCCTTGACCGATGTGTTCCAGCTCAATACAACGTTGAGCTCTTGTGCCCGCATCCAAGGAACGGTTGAACACCACATCCCTCCGCACCTGTACCACGTCCCCCACCCGCACCTCCTCCCACTCCCCCGCAAACCGCGCCATCCCCGCCCTCCCCGTCATCGGTTGCTCCCTCCGCTCACTACCTGCGCGCGCTCACTCGACGCCTCCAGGACCTCGCTGACCACCTTTTCCACGCTGTGACCGCCCGTTGCGAGCACCGCTCGCCGCCTGACGTCCATGCAGAACTCGTCGGCTTCCGCGTAGCTGATGCTCCCGAGGCGCTCAAGCGCCTGGGCGACGGCCTCTGCCAGCGTGGTCTTGCCGTTTCCCAGTGGACCGATCAGAAGCACTCGCTGCCGCGGCTCAAGCGCGTGGATGTCCATCGTCTCGTCAAACCCCCATGTCCGCAAGGTGCCGCTCGACCTTCCCAGCCAGCTCCTCCACCCTGGCCGTCAGCTCCGGCAGCGGCTTGTCGTAACGCTCCCCCAGCACCCCCAACCGATCCACCAATTCGTTGATGCTGCGTTCGGTCTCCCGTCGCATGGCGTCCCGAATGCTCGCCATCCACTTGTCGTTAACCACGATATCGGCGATTTCGGCCTCGGTCAGCTTGGCATACCGGGCGAGGACATTCTCGTCGAGCGCCGTCCGGGCCGCCTTCCAGGCCCGTTTCCCCGTCGCGTGTTCCTTCATCAGTGCCAGCACCACTTCGACGGCGTCGCACTCTTCCCGGTCTTCCGCATCGTCGCCCAGCTGTCGCAGCCGCTTCCTGGCCGCCGCTTGCGTCACGTTGCCGGCGTCGGTCGTCGCGCCGTCAAGCAACCCATCCTCGCCCGAATGCTCGTCGATGAAGGCGGCGAGTTCCCGCTTCCCGCCGTCCATCGCAACCTGCAGCCGCGCCACTTCGGCACTCTCCCGTGAGAAATGGCGGTCCTCGACAAGGGTGGGCGGGATCAGGTCCATCTTGTACTTGGTGCGCTTCACCGTCAGGTCGGGGGACTCCGCCGCGCCCTTCCGCTTCCCCTTCACCGGAACCAGTACCCGGGGTCTCGCCGCCTCTTTCCAGCCATCGGTGACGACAAGGTACACGTCGTCCTCCATCACCTCGTCCCAGTAATTCATCAGGCACTGGTAGACGTCGTAGCGATTCAACAGGGGCACCGCGGCGAAACGCCGTAGCAGATCCTCGGCAAGCGTTCCGATCAGTTCCTTGGGAGAATGTCCCGCGTCGAGCGACTTGCACAAAGGCCTATGTTTGCGGTCCCACGACGCCAATTCCCGTCGCACTCGGTTCTCAAAGTTACGAAAATCTTCCAGATCGAGCACCACCTGCCTTACTTGGCCCGCATCAACCCTGAGGTCGCTGTAACCCTCGCGTCCGTTCGGTGCGAAAAGCCGGGTCCGCAACGCTGGGAACTCATCCCAGTACCGGTCCAGCGCGTCGATGTCCCGATTGGGAACGCCGCCCCGCAGGTGCGCGCCCAGGTCGTGCAAGTCCTCCCCCTCGTTCGAGTCGATGTAGCGGGGAATGTTGAGGTTGTAGTCGTTCTCGGCGCTGGCGATCTCGGTCAACGGCACCATGCGCGCGAATCCGGGCGTGTTCCTGAGGCCGTTGAAGACGTCCACGATGCGATGAATGTCCTACTCCCGCAGCCGGTTCTTGGCTCCGTCCTTCTTGAAGCCCTTGCTGGCGTTCATGATGAAGATTCCCTGGCGTGCCGTGCTGTGCTCTTTGTCGATCACCAGGATGCAGGCGGGAATCCCGGTGCCGAAGAAGAGGTTGGCGGGGAGGCCGATGACGCCCTTGATCAAGCCTTGTCGGATCAGTTTGCGTCGGATGTCGGCCTCGCGGTTGCCCCGGAACAAAACGCCGTGGGGTAGAATGATCGCGCCTTTGCCATTGCTTCGAAGCGAAGCAACGAGGTGCAGGAGGAAGGCGTAGTCGCCGTTTCGTGCCGGTGGCTGACCGTACTCGAAGCGACGGAATTCGTCGTTGGCGGGGTCGAGTCCGTTGGACCAAGCCTTGGTGGAAAAGGGTGGGTTGGCGACCGCAAAGTGGAATCGCTTCAGGGTCGACCGTTCGGTGTGCATGGGATTGGCGAGCGTGTTGCCGTGCTGGATGTCGGTTGCGGTCCGGCCGTGAAGAATCATGTTCATGCGCGCCATGGTCCAAGTGGCGACGTCCATCTCCTGGCCGTAGATGGTGAGCCCGTTCGGAGCCTCGTCGGCGGCCTTGATGAGCAGCGAGCCGGAACCGCAGGTGGGATCGTACACGGTCTGGTCCTGCGTCGTATCGGAACCGATCCCGATTACCTGCGCCATGATGCGGGACACCTCCGCCGGCGTGTAGAACTGGCCCTTGCTCTTGCCGGATTCGGTGGCGAAATGGCCCATCAGGTACTCGTAGGCGTCGCCAAGCAGGTCGTCGCCGTGCGCGCGGTTGGCGCGGAAATCCAGGTTTTCGAAGATGCCGACCAGCTTCGACAGGCGGTCCTGCATTTCCTTGCCCCCGCCGAGCTTGCTCTCGTCGTTGAAGTCGGCCTGGTCGATCACGCCTTTCAGCAGGAAATCGTTCGCGTCGGCGAGTCTGCCGACGACCTTGTTGATTCCGTCGCCGATCTCCTTGCTGCCCTTGAGGTTGACCAGATCCGCAAAGCTTCCCCCGGGCGGCACGTCGATGTCCGCCATGGGGCCGGCGCCAGCGTACTTGTCGGACACGTACTTCATGAACAGCAGCGTCAGCACGTAGTCCTTGTACTGAGACGCATCCATGCCGCCGCGGAGCTGATCGCAGCTCTGCCAAAGCGACGAGTAGAGTTGAGATTTTCTGATGGCCATTCGGAAACATAATCCGAAATGGGTCGTCGATGCCGAACGGGACTGATTGGACGCCAATACGATAACGATTGGACGCCCTTGTCCTAACGATTGGACGCTCATAGCTTCGACAATCGGACGATTCACTGCGTGCCCACCAATCCAGCCCCCGAAACGCAAGGAGGTGCCAATCACCAAGTTCACGCGCCGCGCCGCTCGCTTGGTCACGGAAGCACTGGCCGACACGCCAGTGCTCTTCGTCATGGGCGCGCGACAAGTCGGGAAGACGACCCTGGTCAAGGACCTGATCGACGAGCGCTGGACGTACATTACCTTCGACGATCTGGCGCAGTCGGAGTTGGCCCGGGCCGACCCGGTGGGCTTTATCCGCAACCTTCCGCGTAAGCAGATTGCCCTCGACGAGGTGCAGCGCGTGCCGGAGACGCTCATGGCCATCAAGCAGGCGGTGGACGAGGACCGCACGCCGGGCCGCTTTCTGTTGACGGGTTCGACGAACGCGATGCTGTTCCCCAAGATGTCGGACGCCCTGGTCGGCAGGGTCGAGGCCGTGCGGCTGTCCCCCCTCTCTGAGTGCGAGATCAACGGTACGCGGCCAACGTTCCTGGGGAAGCTTCTCGACGGGGAAGCCCCGACCACCGACGTAGTGCGGGTGCGGGATCACTTGGTCCGGCGCGTCGTGACGGGGTGTTTTCCCGAACCGGTGCTCAGGACCAGCGAGCAGCGGGCGCGAGCCTGGTATCGGCAATACCTGAACACCCTGATCCAGCGCAGCCTGAGCGACCTGCCGCGGATCCAACACGTCGACGCGATGTCCAAACTTCTTCGCATGACCGCCACGCTCTCGGGTCAGCTCGTCAATCTATCCGCCCTCGGCGGCAGGTTGGGACTCAGCCGAATCACGGCGGGACGATACCTCGCGCTCCTTGAGCAGCTGTTTCTGGTGGAGCGGACGCCCGCCTGGCACGCCAGCGAATCCAAGCGGTTGGTCAAGACTCCGAAGCTGCATGCCGTGGACACCGGCATGATGTGCGCCCTGCGGGGAATAACCCGACGAAGGCTTCTTCGCAACCCGGCCGAGCTCGGCACCCTCTTCGAGTCGCTCGTCTACAACGAGTTGCGGAAACAGGCGTCCTGGATGGACGAGCCACTGGCCTTTCACCACTATCGAGACAAGGACCAAGTCGAGGTCGACGTGGTGATTGAAGACGCGGCTGGCGCCTGCTACGGGGTGGAGGTCAAAGCGGCGGCCTCGCTCCGTCCGTACGATTTCACCGGCCTGAGGCGCCTTCGACGCATCGCGGGCAAGCGGTTCGGGATGGGGATTCTACTCTATGACGGCGATCACGCCACATCGTTTGGCGAACGACTCTTCGCCGTGCCGATCGGTGCGCTGTGGAACTGACGAGGGCGAACGGACACCGCAGCGTCCGCGTCGGGCAGTCTATCCGACGGCCGTCTGGAACGCCACAAGATTGCGTTCTCGTGGGCTGAATTCGACCCCGACCAAGTGGATGGGTTCGCCGTGCGCGCGGTATTTTTCCGCGACATGTGGTCGACGTCGAAGGCGGACAACAGGGCGTCCGAAGCCACCACGTCGTCGAGCTGCAGGGGCCCGACGCCGCGTTCCTTCAGCTTGTCCACGAGAAACCGGGGCGACCCGGTTTCGAACCAGTGGGGGGCGAACCGCCGGAGCCGGAAGAGACGCAGGATGCCGAAGGGGTTGTAGACGCGTTCGGCCCCGAGCCAGCTGTAGCCGTTGTACCAGTCGCGGATATCCTCCCGATCGAGACCCTCCAGTTCAGGAGCGAACACCGCGTCGAGGTCGTGCTCGGTGTATCCGCAGATCGTGGCGTAGCGTGGATCCAAGGTGATGTCTGCAAGGTTGTTGAGCTCGGAGAACAGGCTGACCTTGCTGAACTTGCTGACTCCGGTGAGGAGGGCGAAGCGGATGTGGGCGTCGAGCTCCTTGACGTTGCCGTAGAGTGCTCGTAGAGCGTCGCGGTTGTGGTGGGCCAGCTCGGCTCGCGCAGTGGAATCCGTGAGCGGGTCGAGGATGGGCTTGTCGTACTCGTCCACGAGAACCACGACCCGTTGGCCAGCGCCACATAGTAGTGACTGTCGTTCTCGCGGATTTCGCGGAACGTCTGGATGCCGACGGGGAGCTTGCGCTTTATAGCGACGCTCACGCGCCGGAATGATCTGGGTGCAACGGCAGCGTCACGCGGAAATACGTTCGGCCCCCATCGAAGTCGAACCGGGGCGGGGGCGAACCGTTCCAGGCCATGGCGTCCATGATCTTGCCGATCCCGGTCAGCCGTGCCTCGGCGAGGCGGATTTCCTTCAGGAACTCGCCGATCCGCCGATTGCGAGCGGGTGTCGAAGGAGCGGAGGCTCCGGGGCGAAAGTGATGAGCCTCGATGCCGGGCACGGGTCCAGGATAGCTGGTGATTTCCATGCGGTCCGGGTAGAGGTAGACCTTGGTCGGCTCGACCGTGTCCGCGTCGTACCCGCGATGGTACACGGCGTTGACCACAGCCTCGCGCACGGCCACTTCGGGATAGCTGTGTGAATGGTGCGCGGTAGCGCTGTCGTCCCGCTTGGTGATCCGCCTTGTCCGCAGGCCGTCGAGAAGCCGCAGAGCGTTGCGCACCTGGGTCACCAGACCGCCCTGAAACAGGTTTTCGACCAGGACGCTTCCCGCGGGCCCTTCAGGGAACTCCACCACGTCAATCCTCGCACCGCGGAACCAACGCTCGGGATCGTCGGCGAAAAACAACAACGCAACGTTGCGCGGGACCTCGCGTCCATTGGCCCGCACCACCAGTCGCATGCGGCGGTACACCTCCAGCGCGTCGGGCTCATCAGCAAGCGCGCTTCGGACCTCGCGCAAGTAACTCCTGACATTCTGCGGCTGAAGGTCGGATGTCTCCGCGCCGGGCGCTCGCCTTTCGTCCCATGGGACCCGGGCGGCCTGATCGATGACTGCGCGCAGCAGCCCGTTGGCTTCGGCATCGACGGTTTCGGACCCCAACCGCACCCAATACCTCCGTCGCCCGCGAGGACCGTCAGAAGCATTGTGCGGTCTGGTGTCGCTTGCTGGGACCCACAACACGAGAATGTGCCGTCCGTGTACAACTTCAGGCGACAGAATCGGCTGATACACAGGGTCGATCCGGTTGCAGTTTCCCCTGATCCACCGTCCTGCCGCTGCGACATCCGCCGGCGAAAGGCCGGCGGGAGGCATCTGCGCGACGCCTGCATGTTCCGCGACGCCCAGCACAACGTACCCACCGTTCAAATTGTGGAAGTCGTTGGCAAACGCGCAGATGGTCTTGAGGACTTGATGACCGGTCGTGTCGGGATACCACGACGCCTTGAACTCGATGCGCGGCGATTCCACGGTGCGCGCGTGGAGAAGGTCGTCGAGATTGATCGGCAGCAGCGTGTTCATGGATTCATCAGCCCACCCGCGTGGCGGACCAACCTGCCCAAGCCCCTCAGCTCCCCTCGTCGAGCAGCTCGAAGATTCGTTGGACGGCGATGGCGGGGACTCCGGCGCCGATGATCTGGGGATAGTGCTCGGCGTGGTCGGACATGTCGATCTGGGCAGCCGCGTCCTGGTACGATACTCCTTGGGCGTGCAAGGCGGCGGCGCGGCTCTGGAGGTCCCTCATGTACTGCTGAAGGTAGGTGATGCGTTCCTTGTCCTGAAACGGGTCGCCGTGTCCCGGGAGTACCCAGTCGAAGTCGAGCGACTTGAGGTGTTCCAGGGTGTCGTCCCACTCGTCCAGGTAGGCGTCGCCCATGAAGGGCAAACCGGGCAGGAGCAGGTCGCCCGTAATGAGCACCCGCTCTTGCGGCAGATGCACCACCACGTCGCCGCCGGTGTGTCCGCGCCCGAAGAAGAGCAGGCGGAGCTCGCGACCACCGCGAAACAGGGTCATGCGTTCGGACAGGGTGGTGTTGGGCGCGACGGGGTCGAGGCCTTCCTGACCTGCCAGATAATTGCGCATGTACGCGAGCTGGGCCTCTAGCACGGCGCGCTGCTGGGTCTCGTCTTCGGCCTGGGCGACCTGTTCTTCCAGCGCGGCAACCTGATTCGGGAGGCCGCCGACAAACCCCTGATAGGACCGCCCCATCGACCCGCCGTTCTCGATCATCTCGCGGGTGAATTCGTGGCCGATGACGTGCACGTCGTCCGGGTAAACGCGGTTGCCGTGCGCATGGTCGAAATGGAAATGCGTGTTGACGACGTAGCGCACGGGCTTGTCGGTCAAGGCCTCGATCTCGCGCACAACGGCGTGGGCGGCCGCAGGCGAGATGTGCGACTCGACCAGGAGCACGTCGTCTTCGTTGACGATTACGGCGCCGTGCGACCCCACCGCGAGGCTTCCGGTGCCGCGCGCGTGGTAGATGCCCGGTACGACCTCCTCGAACTCGAAGGCGGGAGCCGCGTAGTCCGATCCGGGCGGCGCAGCCATGTCGGTGGCATCGGAAGGGCCGCCGGATGGGTCGGCAGGCCGGTCCGCGACCTGACACGCGGTGACGGCGACGGCGATGACGGCAATAAACGGAAATACACGCATGACGATTCTCCTGTGCGGGATGGCGGGACTCTCAGCGCAACCCTAATACTTGCGCCTCCCGTACAGCCCCGCCACTTCCGCCCGTTGGCGCACGAGCGCCAGCACCACGTCGATCGTCGGGGTGGCCACGCCGACAAGACGCCCCAGCTCCTGCACCGACGTCACCAGCGCGTCGATCTCCATGGCGCGACCTCGCTCAAGATCCTGCAACATCGAGGTGCGGTGCGCCCCCACCGCCGCCGCCCCGTCGATGCGGCGCTCGATCCCGATCGGGAAGCGGATCCCCAACGCCTTGCCAATGTCTCGCGTCTCTTCCATCATCGCCCTGGCAACGCCCCTCGTACCAGGCTCGGAAGCGACCCGATCCAGGGTGGCTAACGTCAAGGCGCTGATGGGGTTGAAGCACACGTTGCCCTGCAACTTGACCCAGATTTCCTGCCGAATCGACCGCAACGGCGCGCGCACCCCGGCTCGTGCAAACGTCCTCGCCAGCGTCCTCGCGCGCTCCGACTTCACGCCCGCAGGCTCGCCCAGGCTGAAGCGGTTTCCCGACAGGTGCCGGATCACGCCCGGCTCGACGATCTCGCTGGCCACGTACACCACGCACCCGATCGCGCGCTCGGGGCCGATCCCGTCCCACTGCCGCCCCCCCGGGTCCACGCTCTCGAGCCGCGTGCCCTCCCACGGTTCGCCGACGGCGTAGAAGTACCACCACGGCACCCCGTTCTGCGCGGTCACCACCGCCGTGTCCGGCCCCAACAGCGGCTGCATGGCGTCGACCACCCCCACGGTCGAGTGCGCCTTCAGCGTGATGATCACGTAGTCCTGCGGTCCCGCCTCGACGGGGTCGTCAGTGTAGCGCGAGGCGTGCGCCACCAGCTCTTCGTCGCCCGCCAGCAGCCTGAGGCCGCGCCGTTGCATGGCTTCCAAATGCGGACCGCGCGCGATCAGCGTGGTATCGACCCCCGACAGCGCCAACTTGGCGCCCAGGTACCCCCCCGTCGCTCCCGCACCATAGATCGCGACCTTCACGCGCCCAACCCGAGCTGCTCGGCCAGCCCGATCCGGCGCAGCTTGCCCGTCGGTCCCTTCGGAATCTCGTCCAGGATCACCACCTTGCGCGGCACCTTGAACCCAGCCAGCCGCCCGGCGGCAAACCCGTGCACGTCGCCCGGCGTCGCCGACGCGCCCTCGCGCAACACCACGGCGGCGGCCACTTCCTCGCCCAGCTTGGGGTGCGGCATGGCGAACGTCACAACCTGTTGCACGGCAGGATGTTCCATGAGCACTTCGTCCACCTCTCGCGGCGAAATCTTCTCGCCCCCGCGATTGATGATCTCCTTCAGACGCCCGGTAATGGTGACGTAGCCGTCGCCGTCGCGGAACCCCTGATCGCCCGTGCGGAACCACCCCCCCGTGAAACACTCGCGGTTCGCCGCCTCGTTGTTCTCGTAACCGGGCGTCACGTTGGGTCCCCGAATCACGATCTCGCCTTCGTCGCCCGGCTCCAGATGCCGCCCGTCCGCATCCATTACCGACACCTCGGGGCCCGCGGCGATTCCCACCGTGCCGGGCTTGCGCGTGGCGGGCGGCAAAGGGTTGCAAGTCATCTGGTGGGCGGCCTCGGTCATGGCGTAGGCCTCGACGACGGGCGCGCCAAACGTCGCTTCGAGCTCGGCCATGACGCGCGTGGGCAATGCCGCCGAAGACGACCGAATGAACCGCAAACGCAGCCGCTCGACGATCTCGGCATTCCTCCCGGCCCGCGCCAGAATCGCTTGATGCATGGTCGGAACCGCCGAATACCAGGTCGGGTCGCACTCGTCAAGCCAACCAAACACCCGCAGCGCATTGAAACCGGGCGCACAGTACACGCTCCCCCCCGCACGCAGGGTCGCAAGCACGCACGCCATCAGACCATGTATGTGAAAGAGCGGCATCACGTTAAGGCATCGGTCGCGCGCCGTCAGACGCAACGTGCGCTCAATGTTGCCGGCGCTCGCACAAACGTTGCGGTGCAGCAGTGGCACGATTTTGGGACGCGAAGTGGTACCAGAGGTGTGGAGAACGAGCGCGACGTCGTCGGCTCCCGCAAGTCCTTGGCGCGCTGGGGCTTCGCCGCCGGGTTCGCCCACGAAGCGGAAGGTTCCCGCCGGTGCGCCCGGCTCGGTGGCGATCTCGAGAACATCCACCCCGAGCGCGGCTGCGGCGGCGCGGGCGGGCGACGGATCGCCATCGGCCAGCACCACGGCGCGGGCCCCCAGATCGCGCAGGTAGAACTCGAACTCGGGTTGACGGTACGCGGGGTTGAGCGGCGCGGTCGTCGCTCCGGCGGCGATGGCCACGAAGGCGCTCGCCATCTCGGGCCCGTTGGGCAGCACGATGGCCACGCGATCGTTGCGCCCGATCCCGCGCGCGTTGAGGGCGGCCACGGTGCGATCGACGTGGCTGCGCAGCGCGCCGTAATCGAGATCGGGACGACCTGGAGCGGACAGCGCGGTCGCGTCTTGGTCGGCGTCGCGGAACAGGTCGGCGATTGTGTTGGGAGATTGGGTCACGGGCCGCCCCTACGCATCGGGCAGCGCGAGCGCCACCAGCTCGCCCGCATGACCCCGCGCCCCCACCGCCACCACGATGTACTGGCGCCCCTGGTGCACGTAGCTCATGGGCAGGCCCGTCTGGTTCGCGGGCAGCGCGATCTCGGCGACGATCTCTCCCGTGGCCTTGTCGTGCGCGCGCAGCATGTTTCCGCCCGACCCGAACGCGGCGTACATCCCGCCGCCCTCTCCCGCGAACACCAGCGTCCGCGTGACCAGCAGGCCGCCTCGGTCGGGTCTGCCGGTCCGGCCCACGTCGATCCCTTCAAGGGCGGGGTGATTCTTCACGTAGTCGGGCGCGTCGCCGTTGGGAACCTGCCACGCGATCGTGCCGGCGTTCAGGTCCAGCGCCGTAACGCGCCCCCACGGCGGTTTGAACAGCGGCAACCCCTGCGGACCACCGCCGCCGCGCAGCCGCAGCCCGCCGCTGCGAATGTAGTCCATGTCCGACACGTCCGGCTCGCGCGACAGGGCAATCACGCTGGGCGCGGTGGCCGATTGCACGTACAGGTGGCCCGTTTCGGGGTCGAATGCGCCGCCTGGCCAGTTGGAGCCGCCCAGCGACCCCGGCACCATGAGCGTGCCCTGCGTGCCGCCTTCGACCGGCATCGACGGGGGCGTGTAGAGCGGTCCCCAGCGCAGCTGCGCCAGAATCTCTTCCGCTTCCGCGCGGAGCTCGGGCGTGAAATCGATGAGGTCGTCGGGATCGACCCCCTGACGGTCGTACGGCGGCGGTTTGGTGGGGAAGGGCTGGGTTGCGGCGGTGAACTCGCCCGGCACGTCGGTTTGCGGCACGGGCCGGTCCTCGATCGGCCACACCGGCTCGCCCGTGCGGCGGTCGAAGACGAACGTGAACGTCTGTTTGGTAATGAGCGCGACGGCTGGGATCTCGCGCCCGTCGACCACGAGATCGGCGAGGATGGGCGCAGCGGGCGGGTCGTAGTCCCAGATGCCGTGACGCACGGTCTGGTAGTGCCAGACGCGCTCGCCGGTGGCCGCGTCGAGGGCCACCAGGCTCTGCGAGAACAGGTTGTCTCCGGGCCGATGGCCGCCGTAGTAGTCGCCCGTGCCGAGTTCGACGGGGAGGTAGACGTGGCCGAGCTCGGGGTCGGCGCTGAGCGCGGTCCACACGGCGGCGTTTCCGGTGTATCGCCACGAATCGCCCTGCCACGTGTCGTGCCCGTACTCGCCCGGCTGCGGTATGGTGTGGAAGGTCCACCGCAGCGCCCCGGTGGCCGCTTCGTAGCCGCGCACGTGTCCCGGCGGCATCTCGGGCGACGGGGGCGCGCCTCCCGACGGGAGCGCCGACCCCACCACGATCACGTCGCCGACCACGATCGGGGGCGAGCTCGACCCGATCGGCGCGCTCTCCAGGTCGAGGTCGCGGCCCAGGTCGCGGCGCAGATCGACCACGCCGCCGTCGCCGAAGCCCGGTACGGGCCGCCCGGTCGCCGCGTCCAGCGCGACCAGGTGGAAGCCGGGCGTGACCATGAAGATGCGCGCGGCGGCGCCGCCGGTGGCGGTGGTCGCGCCGGGCGGCTCCCAGTAGGCGACGCCGCGACCGGAATTGCGGCGCGGCGCCGAACGGTCGCCCTCGTCGAGCCGGTACGTCCACAGCGTCTCGCCCGTGCCTGCGTCAATGGCCGCTACCGTGCGCCGGTACCCTGCCGTGGCGTAGAGCACGCCGTCCACCATGAGCGGCGTGGCGCGGTAGTTGAACTCGGGCGCCGGGCCGAAGTTGCGCGACTGCCAGCGCCACGCGATCTCCAGGTTGGCCACGTTGTCGCGATTGATCTGGTCGAGTGGCGCGTAACGCGTACTGCCCGCGTCGCCGCCGTAGTAGCGCCACTCGCCGTTCGCGGCGCCGTGCTGGGCGGCTGCGGGGGACGTGGCCGTGGTGGTGGCGGTCAGCAGGGCCAGGGCGCAGACGATTGGAGTGACTTGAAACCGCAAGGGAGCATTCCGGTCTGAAGGGAGCGGGCGCGGAGGCGATGCGAAGATAGTGTGGCCAAGGAATGGATCATGCGCAACAGACGCCCCGACGACTCGTTACCACAATCGCTCTGAGTTGTAGCACAATCGTGACATGACGGCCCTTTCTTGACATGGCAACCCCTCGCAAGCAATCCCCAAACTTGCGATTCCTCTCCACTTGGGTACCCCATGCTCGTGAACGGCACGAAAGGACTTCTGGTCGCGGCCCTGGCCGCCGTGCTCGGGTCTCCCGCACCGCGGAGCCTGCAGGCGCAGAGCGAAATCACTGCCCGAAACCACGACATCCGCTTCGGCGGCAGGCTCCACTCGCAGTTTGCCACCAGCTCGGCTGAAGGCGGAAAGTCCACCGACTTCTTCACGAGGCGGGCCCGCTTCACCCTCGACGTCTCGGTGTCCGATCTCCTGGACGCCCGGGTGCAGCCCGATTTCGGGGGCGGCGAATTGGACGTGAAGGACGCATACTTCCGGCTCAATCTCGATCCGGGTCTGAGGCTGTCCCTAGGTCAGGTCAAGAGGGCTTTCGACATCTTCGAGCTCAACAGCTCGACCGACATCGTCGTCGTGGAGCGCACCGGCCGAATCGACGGCGTCGGCGGATGCTCGGGACCCGGCGGTCTGTGCACGCTCAGCCACTTCACCGAAAAGCTCGGGTATTCCGACCGCGACGTCGGCTTGAAGATGGACGGTGCGATCGGCAACCGCGTTTCCTACATGGCCACGCTCACCAACGGAACCGGCACCTCGGGGTCGGACGAGAACTCGGGAAAATCCGGGGCAGGGCGCGTGTCGGTGGGCATAACGGACCAGGTCCGCATCGCGGCCAACGTGTCGAGGCACGACTACGTCGACGACAACGCCAAGACGCGTTCCGGCACGGGGTTCGGGGCCGACCTGGAGGTCGGGGGTTTTCGCGACGGCACCCACCTTCAAGTGGGCCTGATCGGCGGTGCGAACTGGCGCGTTGCGACTCCTTCGGGCGACAGTCCGCAATTCCTGACCGGACAAGCCATCCTCAGCCACTATGTGCCCACCAGCCGGAGCACGAGGTTGGCCGGCGTGGAACCCATGGTGCGCGTCAGCTGGGGAGATCCCGACAGGGAAGCCGGCGGCGACGCTGCGTGGCTGCTCACGCCGGGCTTTTTCATATACGTGATCGGAAAAAACCGGATTGGCCTCAACCTGGACGTCTACCGTCCCCAGTCGCACCCCGCCCAACACTCGTTCAAGCTGCAAACCTACCTCTACTATTGAATCTTCAAGGAAACGGAGCCGACGGAATGAAACAACTAATCCCCTTGCTCGCACTCGCGATCGTCCCCTGTGGCGGAGGCGGCGACCGCGAACAGCGCGCGCTCATCCAGAACAAGGGATCGGACACCCTGCTCAACGTCGCGCAGGCCTGGGCCGAGGCCTACAGCACGGTGAATCCCGACGTGGCGGTCGCGGTCACCGGCGGCGGGTCCGGCACGGGCATCTCCGCGATGATCAACGGTAGCGTCGATATCGCCAACGCGTCGCGGAAGATGCGCGAGGAGGAAATGGAGGCGGCCCGAGGCAACGGCGTCCAGCCCGTCGAGTTCATCGTGGGGTACGACGCGCTCGCCGTGTACCTGCACGCGAACAACCCCATCGAGAGCATGTCTCTCGCCCAGCTCCGCGCCGTCTACGGCGAGGACGGCACCGCGACCCGGTGGGCCGACCTGGGCGTTTCGGTGCCGGGTTGCGACTCGGACGAGATCGTCGTCGTCAGTCGCCAGAACAATTCCGGAACCTACGTCTACTTCAAGGAGACCGTGCTGGGCGACGAGATCGAGTACAAGCTCGGATCGCGGGACATGCACGGATCGAAGGACGTGGTGGACCTTGTGGAAAACACGCCCTGCGCGATTGGATACAGCGGACTGGCCTACGCGACCGACCACGTGCGCATGCCGTGCATATCGGTCGACGAAGCCGGGGAATGCGTGGCGCCCAGCGTCGCGACGGCCGTCGACGGCAGCTACCCGATCGCCAGACCGCTCTTGATGTACACCGCAGGCGAGCCACAGGGAGCCGTCAAGACGTACATGGACTGGATCCGTTCCCCCGACGGTCAGTGCGTGATTCAGGATCGCGGCTACGCGGCGTACACCGAAGTGGAGTGCGCTTGAGTTTCTACGACGAGCGACTGGACGCGGACATCCGCGCCATTCGCAACCGGTTGAGAAGAGTCGCGACGCAAGTCGAGGACAATCTGCGTCATGCCGTGCAGGCCGTGCTTGATCTGGACATGCGCCTGGCCAACGAAACCATGATCAAGGATCGCGTGGTCAACCTGCGGATCAGCGAGCTCGATCACCTGTGCCATTTGTTCGTGGTGAGGTACCTTCCCAGCGGCAGTCACCTGCGCTTCATTTCGGCCGTGCTTCGTCTCTCGGTGGCATTGGAGCGCGTGGGCGACTACGCCGTCGCGATCTGTCGCGCGGCTCGCCAGGTCGAGGTGCCGTTGCCCGCCACGGTTCGGCACCATATCGAGATGATGGGTCGCGACGCCTGCAAGGCGCTGGGCAGGTCGGCGAAAGGCTTCCTGGCGCGCGATCCCGCCATTGCCTACGTCTCGGGGGGGATCGCCTTGCAGACGGCGGCGACCTACGAGTTTGCCGTCAGGGTGTTGACTGCCACGGCGGACGCCGATCGCCGCCCTGCGCGCGATCTGTTTGCCGCCTTGCTGGTGTTCAGGCTCCTGCAACGGACCGCGGAACAAGCCGAAAACGTCAGCGAAATGACCCTGTTTGCCGTTGAAGGCTTGCGGAAGAAGGAACCGCGGTACCGGATTCTCTTCCTGGACCGCGACCACTCCATGCCGGGCAAGCTGGCCGAGATCGCGGTGCAGGAGGGGTACCCGCACGCAGGACGCATGGCTTCGGCAGGACTCAAACCCGCGGCCGCCTTTGACGAGAAACTGTTGGCGTTCTGTGGACAACGCGGAATTCAGATCGATCCCTACGAGGTTCCTCGATCCTTGGGGGAGGCGCTCGACGTGGGGCCGGACTACCACGTCGTCGTCGGACTCGGCGTGGATCCGTCACCCCATTTCGACATTCCACACACCACCGCCGTTCTGGAATGGGACCTGGCCGAGGACTTGGTCACGCCCGAAACCAGCGCCGACGAACTGTACCGCATTCTCATGATCCGCGTGCGCGACCTCATGGCGACGCTCGGAGTAGGGGACGCCGGGTGACGCCGTCCGACCCGTTGCCCGGCGTCGCATCGAATCGCGGCGCGATGGATCGCCGCAACTTTGCGTGGTACGCGGATCGGGCCGCGCAGGGGTTCGTGTTCGTCGGCGGCATCTCGGCGATCGTCTTCATCATCGGAATCTTCGTCTTCGTCACGAAGGAGGGATTCGGCTTCGTATTCGGCGCGCTGAACCCGTGGGAATTCATCTCGTCGATCGCGTGGCGACCCACCTCCAACAACGCCACGTACGGCGCGCTTGCGCTCATGGTCGGCACGGCCAGCGTGACGGGATTCGCGATGCTCTTCTCGGTGCCGCTGTCGCTGGGCGCGGCGCTCTACATCGCGGAGTTCGCGAGTGGCAAGACCCGCGAGGCGCTCAAGGTTCTGGTGGAAATGCTGGCCGCGATCCCGTCGGTGGTGTGGGGGTTCGTGGGCATGTCGATCATGAACCCGCTCATTATCGACATCTTCGACGTGCCGGTGGGCCTGAACGTGCTCAACGCGGGACTGATGCTCGGACTCATGGCGGCGCCGATCATGACGACCATTGCCGAAGATGCGCTCAAGGCCGTGCCCGACACCTACCGCGAGGCCGCCGAGGCGTTGGGGGCGACGCGGTGGGAGGTGATTCGCAAGGTCGTGATCCCGGCCAGCAAGAACGGGTTGCTCGCGGCCGTGCTGCTCGGCGTGGGGCGGGGGTTCGGGGAGACCATGGCCGTGCTGATGGCGTCCGGGCATGCGATTAACCTGCCGACAAGTCCATTCGACTCTGTACGCGCGCTCACCGCGACGATCGCGGCGGAACTTGGCGACACGGCCGTGGGCTCGAACCATTGGGGGGCGCTCTTCACCCTCGGGATTCTTCTGTTCCTGGTAACGTTCATCATCAACCTCACCGCCGACATCGTCGTGCGGGGAATCGGGAAAAAATAGTCCGTGTTCACCGCCACCGCCCTCAATCGACGCAGCCACCGGTCGCAGGGACTTGCACGGGCCGTGTTCTTCCTCATGACCGTGGTGCTGGTGATTCCGGTGCTGATCATCATTGGTACGCTGGTCTACAAGGGGGGTCCTGCGATCTCGTGGGAGTTCCTGTTTTCGCCGCCCCGGAACGGAATGACGGAGGGGGGCATTTTCCCGGCGCTCGTGGGCACGGTCTGGCTGGTTACGGTCGCGCTTTTGGCCTCGGTGCCCGTTGGCGTGGCGGCGGCCTTGTACCTTAGCGAATACGCGCCGGACAATCTGCTTACGCGCACCATCAACCTGGCGATCATCAACCTGGCCGGGGTGCCGTCGATCGTGCACGCCCTGTTCGGCGTAGGCGCATTCGTGTATTTCTTCAACTTCGGGGCGTCGATTCTGGCCGCCGGTCTCACGCTCGCCGTAATGACTTTGCCGGTCGTCATCGTCGCCACGCGCGAATCTCTACAGGCCGTGCCGCAGGCGTTTCGCGAGGCCTGCTGGAACATGGGCGCCACGCGCTGGCAGACCATTCGCAAGGTGGTCCTGCCCAATTCGGTGAGCGGCATTCTGACCGGCGTGATCCTCGAGGTGTCGCGCACCGCCGGCGAGACCGCGCCGATCATGTTTACGGGAGCCGCCGCGTTCCTGGCGTTTCTTCCCGAAAGCGTGTTCGATCAGACGATGGCCATGTCGTACCATCTGTACTATATTGCGACCCAGCAGACGGGGGTGCCCGAAGAGCTCACGTTCGGCGTTGCGTTGGTGTTGATCGGGATCGTGCTGGTCATGAACGCGGTGTCAATCGGATTTCGCATGTATCTCCGAGGGTTGAAAAAGTGGTAGCCCGGACGAGCCCTCTCTACGACGCCGACCCGATGATCGAAGTGGGAGACCTGACGATCAGCTACAACGGGAAGCCGGCGCTGAGCGACGTGTCTCTGAACGTGTATCGCCACGAGATCTTCGGAATCATCGGCCCGGCCAACAGTGGCAAGACCTCGTTCCTGCGAGCCGTCAATCGCATGGATGCCTTCAATCCGGCCATGGAAGTGAAGGGCAACATTCGCATCAACGGGAAGGACGTCAATGAATGGCGCAACGTCTATGCGCTCCGCAGCCGCATTGGGGTCGTGTTTCCGCTGCCGGTGGGACTTCCGCTGACGGTGTATGAGAACGTGGCGTTTTCGCCCCGCTTGCGCGGGATCCGCAAAAAGGCCGAGCTGGACGAAGTGGTAGAGAGATGTTTGACCAGGGCGGCGTTGTGGGATGAGGTCAAGGACCGTCTCGACTCGCTGGGAAGCCTTCTCTCGGGAGGACAGCAGCAGAGACTGACGATCGCACGCGCGTTGTCGCAAGACCCCGAACTCCTCTTGCTGGACGAATTCTCGATTGCCATCGATCCCGTGACCACCATGCGCATCGAAGACGTGCTGAAGGAGTTGCGCTCGGAAATGACCATCGTACTCGTGACGAATCTGGTGCAGCAGGCGCGGCGGCTTGCCGATCGCACCGCCTTCTTCCTGACGGGCGAGCTCGTGGAGATCGGCGACACCGAGGACCTGTTCGAGCGCAAGGTGAAGGACAAACGCACCACCGGCTACATCGAAGGACGCTACGGATGACGACGGTCGATGCGAGGTCCCCCATGGGCGGCGCGCTCGGCATCGAGACCCGGGGTCTCAACCTCTGGTACGGCGACTTCCAGGCCCTCTACGACGTCGATCTGGAGGTCAAGCGCGGGATCATCACCTCGTTGATCGGTCCGTCCGGGTGCGGCAAGACCACGCTGCTGCGGACCTGCAACCGCATCGTCGAGCGGCTTGGCTACGTGCGGACGACCGGCAGCGTCTATGTGCTCGGTCACGACATTTTCGGTGCCGACGTCGAGCTCGTGCAGGTGCGCAAGCAGGTGGGCATGGTGTTCCAGCGCCCCAACCCGCTGCCGATTTCGATTCGCGACAACGTGCTCTTCGGCTTCCGGCTGCACGAGGCGCGACTGCGCAGCGTTTCGCGCGCCGAAGAGCAGGAAACGCTTGAGTCGGCGCTGCGCCAAGTCCTGCTGTGGGACGCGGTCAAGGACCGCCTCGACAAGCCCGCCACGGGGCTGTCGCTTGAGGAGCAGCAGAAGCTGTGCATCGCGCGGCTGTTGCCGGTCAAGCCCAAAGTGCTGATAATGGACGAGCCCTGTTCCGCGCTGGATCCGGCGGGAACGGAGGCCGTCGAAGAGATGATCTGGGGCCTTCGCGGAGACTATACGATTGTGATCGTGACCCACAACATGGCGCAGGCGCGCAGGGCGTCGGACGAGTGCGTCTTCATGCTTCTGGGGCGGATCATCGAGCACGGACGGACCGAAGAAGTGTTCCTGGCGCCCAAGCACACGGAGACCGCCGACTATATCGAGGGTCGCTACGGATGAGCCGGAGCATCGAGTCGGTGACCACCGTCGCCGCCAAGCGCTCCCCCATCCCGGCAGATCGCGCGTTTCAGCGGCTGCACGCCTGGCTCGGCGTCGCGATGTCCGCTCTGCTCGCATTGGCTTGCTCACCCGGGTCGGATGCGTCCGCTCCCGAAGCCGCCGATCTCGTTCTCCACAACGGCGTGGTCTACACGCTCGACGACGATGTCGGCGCGGTGCAGGCGCTCGCCGTGCGCGGCGGCCGCATCGTTGCCGCCGGAACCGACGCCGAGATTACGCGGCATCGCGACACTGGCACCGAGGTGATCGATCTCGCGGGCCGCGCGGTCGTCCCCGGGCTTGCCGACAACCATTTTCACGCTCTCGGCGGCGGTCCCGGGGTCGACCTTTCAGGCACGCGCAGCATGGCCGAGGTGCTGGCCGCCATTGCGGCTCGCGCCGCCGCGACCGAACCCGGCGAGCTCGTCGTCACCAACAGCAACTGGCACGAAGGTCAGCTGCGGGAACAGCGCCTGCCTCTGCGAGACGACCTGGACGGCGCCGCCCCCGATCACCCGGTGGTGGTGGTACGGGGCGGGCACGAGTACATCCTCAACTCGTTGGCGCTCAATCGTTTCGGGATCGATGAGAATGCCGAATCGCCACCTGGAGGTCGCATCGGCCGCTACGACGACGGCCGGCTGAACGGCGAGCTCGTGGACCGCGCCAAGGACCCGGTGCGCCTTCCCGCGCCCGTCCTGGAGAACGATCCCATTGATCGCCTTCTCGACCAGCTTGCCACCATGAGCGCGCTGGGCATCACCTCGTTGCGGATCCCAGGCGGCCCGCCCGAGCAATTTGCGCTCTATCGCGAGCTTGCGGAAGCGGACAGGCTGCCCCTGCGCGTCGAGTTTCTCTTCCGGTTGCGCGGCGTATTGCCGGAAGACGTGCGCGCCACCGTGGAATCGTGGGGGGTCGCACCCGACGACCGTATCGGACTGCTGTCGGTGGGGGGCGTGAAACTGGGTGTGGATGGAGGATTTGAGGGAGGATGGATGCGCGAGCCCTACGAAGAACCGTGGGGCAAGGGAGGCGCCTTTCGCGGCCTCCAGACCATGCCCACCGACGTGTTTCGGGGGGTTGTCCGAGAGCTGAACGCCCTTGGCTGGCGCGTTGCGACCCACGCGGTGGGAGATGCGGCCATTGACCTAGTTCTCGACGCCTACGAAGAAGCGAACGCCCTGCGGCCAATTGGGGCTCGTCGGTGGACGATTGAGCACGGCTTCATACCTGCCCCCGACCATTTCGAGCGCATGCGCGACCTTGGCGTGACCGTCACCGCCCAGCACCACCTGTACGTCGCGGCGCCCAGCTTGGTCGCCTACTGGGGAATGGAGCGTGCGACGCTGACCACGCCGCTGGGGCTCTACGTCGCCGAGGGCATCCCCGTCTCGCTCGGGACGGATTCGCCGGTCATCCCCCACAATCCGTGGCACGTCCTGTACCACTTCGCCACCCGCGGCACCCTGTCGGCCGGGAAGATGGGCGCGGAACACGCGGTGACGCGCGAACAGGCGCTACGCATCATGACTTCGGGGTATGCGTATCAGGTCTTCGCCGAGACGGAGCGCGGCACGCTCGCCCCCGGGATGGCGGCGGACATGGCGATCCTGTCGGTGGACTACATGACGGTCGCCGAGGACGCGATTCCCGATGTGGGCGTGGACGTTACGGTGGTGGGGGGTCGGGTCGTGGATGGGGGGTAGTCGCTTCGGAGAGCTCAGCAGGCGCTGAGAAGAATCAGCCTTCTCGATGGACATCGGGTGCCCTGACGGTTGCCCTCGGCTCTGCAGGCGCGTCACGACCCCGTATCGCCGCTAGCAAGCGCGCTTCGGACCGTTCCATGCGCTGGCCAAACCGATCCATGCGTTGGCCAAGACGATCGATGCGCTGGCCAAGACGAGCACCCAGCCGGTCGATGCGTCCGCCCAAGTCATCCCGCACTTCCGCGATCCGGCGTTCAAGCTTGGCTTCCATATGGGGGAAGTCGTCGGTCGCCAGCTTTTCGGCGAGCGCCTTCACGTCGGCGCGCACGTCGTCCGCAGCTTCCCTCGCTACCTCGCGAACCCAAGGTCGGGCCAGTCGCCGTACCGTCCACACCGCCCCTACAAAGGATGCCAGCGTGCCGACGACGAGCGCCAGCCACCGCAGCACATCCGGCCATGTCATTGTCATGAACTCCCCTCCCATGCTTGAATCCCCATGCCGAAAACAAAGACATCGGATCTCGGCCCCCCGTGCAGCCCAGACCCGGACGGGCCACCATCCGCGACCGTATGGCTGTGGGCAAACGCGCTTCGGACCGATCCATGCGCTGATCATGAAGACCAAGATCTCAGGCTTTGGCCCTCCGCGCCACCCAGACCCGAAACGGACCACCGTCCGCGACCGTGCGTACGCTGCCGAACGACCGCCGCAACATCGCCGGGACCGGCAGACGCCGCTGCGACACCAGCATGAGCGTTCCCCTCGGGGTTAGCGCGCCGGGGGCGTCGCGAATCAGTGCCGTAAGCGTTTTCAGGCTGTGTGCCTTGCCCATGTGCACGGGCGGATTGGAGACGATGAGGTCAAAGGGACCCTGGATGTGGCCCAAGCTGCTTCCCAGGACGGTGGTGGCTGGAACGCGGGTTGCCGGAACCCGCGTGCCGCCTTCCAGGTTGCGGGCCGCCGCGACGAGGGCGATCGCGTCGCGTTCCAGCAGGGTCACGCGGGCATCGCCGCAGCGCTCCTGGATCGCGGCCGCAATGAACCCCGTCCCTGCGCCGAAATCCAGGACGCGTTGCCCAGGTCGCACGCGCGGCAGGTGGCGGATGAGCAGCGCGGTAGCCGCATCCAGACGGCCACACGCGAAGACGCCCGGATGGAACACCCACTCGCGCTGGCCCGCGCCCCAATCCACCGTGGCCTTCACTTCCCAGGCCTCGAGGCCGTCGGCACGGGGCGGCGGCGCGGTGCGCGTGCCGACCAGCACCCGGCACCGCCGCTTGACGAGCGACGGTTGCGGCGCCGTAACGCCGTCGGGGAAGTGCTTGGCGGCGGAGCGGATGCCTTCGCCGTTGGCCCCGTACAGATGGAGCTGCCCCCCGTCGGAGATCCGGGCCGCGGCGGCGTGCAGGAGCATGGCGGCCTCCAGAGACGATCTCGGCAGCCGTACCCAGGCCTCCGAGAAGGGGCCGGGCGGGGGCCATGCCGAGCAGTGCTGGTCGCGGCTCAGGTGGCGGCTCCAGCGCGTGACGCCGCTTCCGGCGTCGCGCAGCGCACGCGCGAGATAGGCGGTGGGGTCGCCCAGAATCAGGGAGGTGGCCGCGGCGCCAGGATCGTCGCCGGGCGAGGGGCGGGGTCGTACCCGCGCCCATTCGGCCGCCACGACCGGGGCGGGGTCCGCGGCGGCGGGGCGGGGGGTCACAGGAGCGGGCTGAACAGGCCGGCCACGTTTTCCGCCAACCGGCGCGGCCACCTCCGCTTTGCCCAGGGACCCGGGTGCACGCTGCGACAGTCTTCCAGATAGCGTTTCTGCAACAGCCGGAGCTCCGAGGCGAAATCGCTGTCGTAGACCAGGGTGCTGATCTCGAAGTTGATCTCGAAGCTGCGGCGATCGAGGTTCGCGGTGGTTACCATGGCGAAGTCTCGATCCACGGTGATGGTCTTGGCGTGCAGCAGGCCGCGCGTGTACTCGTAGATCTCGGCGCCGGCTTCCAGAAGCGGCTGGTAGAAGCTGCGACTCGCCAGCGCCACGAGCGGCGAGTCGTTGCGGGCGGGAACCACGATGATCGTGTGAACGCCCCGCACGGCGGCGGTGGTGATTGCGGCCAGCGTCCCCTCGTCGGGCACGAAATACGGCGTCGTCACGATGAGCTCTTCTTCGGCCATGTGCACGGCGGACTGGATTACCCGCATCAAGGCCTCGTTCTGCGAGTTCACGCCCGTGCCGACCACCTGTACGATGCGCCCGTCATCGTGCCTGACCGGCTCGACCGCAATGAGATGGTCGAGGTTCTCGGCGCTGTCCATGTACCAATCCTCGATGAACAGGGCCTGCAGGTCGCGCACGGTGGGCCCCTCGATCCGCACCGTCGCGTCTATCCAGGGCGCAAACCGCGGATTGGGATGAAAGGCTTCCTCGGCGACGTTGTGGCTTCCCGTGTAGCCGACCTTGCCGTCGAGCACCCCGATCTTGCGGTGATTGCGCATGTCGAGACGCACCCACGCGATTTGGGTGATATGCGTGGGCAGTGCGCGCACCACCTGTACGCCGCCCCGCCGCATCTCCAGACAGAGTTCCGACTTCAGGAACTCGCTCGATCCCACGTGATCGACTAGAAGGCGACACTCCACCCCGCGGACGACCGCGCGCACCAGGGCGTCGGCGACTTCCCGCCCCACGCGATCGTCGAGGTAGATGTAGAAGAGCAGGTGGACGTGCTCTCCGGCCGCGTCGATGTCTTCGATCAGTGCGCGCACGAAGTCCTTGGCGCCGGTCAGCAGCGTCAGCCTGTTGCCGCCGCGAGGGAGCGTATCGCTGCCGAGCCGCGCGAGCCGCGCGAGCGCCTCCGTACCCCACGGCACCGAGGTCGTCGCGTCGGCGTCGCGCCAAGCCTGGGTGAGCACGGCCCTCAGGTTGGCCTGAATTCGCTTGTGACGCCGCTTCCTGCGGCTGCCCGGTCTAACGTCTCCAACCACCAGATAGAGGACGATCCCCACGAACGGCACCGCCACGATGAAAAGGATCCATGCCATCGACGACTGCTGCCGCGACCGAGGACGCAGCAGAACGTAGACCACAAACAGCAGATGAAGCGCGTAGGCCGCGACCGTAAACGCGAAAGTGGAGATGCTCCCCAACATGGAAGCGCCGCGGAGCGCGTGCGCCCTATTCGTCCCTGGGCGGCATAATCATGATGTGAGCCCCGGGCGTTCCCGCATACATGATCCAGGGCCCGCCCGGCTGTGGTTGCGGAGACAATCCCGTCGATTCGGCGGTTGCGCCGGGCACGTAGATCACCCACCGAACGGTCCCCGCGGCGGTCTGCGACTCCGCGTCCCAGGTGCCGTCGAGCACGTACTGCGTGGCCGACATGACCGGCGAGGCGAGCGTTCCGGCTTCCATTTCCTCGTAGCGAATCCGGTAACGGTCCTGGCCGGAAATCCCCTCGGCGGTGAGCTCGCGTCCCCGCGCGAAGTACGGCTCCAGCGATCCATGATAGCACGAGCTCGAGAACCGCTCGTTCGCCGGATTGGACGCCAGGCAAATGAAGTCGTTGGAACCAGCCCTCAGCTCCACGACGCTACCGTCCGTCGCGTAGCCGAGGACGCGGGCCCCTTCGGCCTTGTCTTCGGGCGCGGCGGCCAGCGCCTGGGCGATCTGCTCTTCCGGATTGGCCACCTGCGTAGCGGCGCAGCTCCAGGAGCCGGAAACGGCCAACACGGTCAAACCGACGGAAAAACGTTCGATGAACATGGCGGTACCTGTGGTCTGTTGAAGATGAGACGAATGAGACGCGAACTTGTCAGTAGTCCAAGATAGGTAGCACATTGCAATATGCGAAAACACCGACTTGCCACGGTTGCGCTGATCCTGTTTGGCGCGTTAGGCCCCGCGGCGTGCGACACGATCGTCGGTTCCGGTCCCGACGGGCCGGTGGAAGTCGATCTCAGTCTTCCCTGGACCACGGCCTCGTTGGCCGAGGCGGGCGGCGCGCCCGACATGGTGGAGCGCGGCGTTCAACGCGCCCGCGCCAACCACCGCATGCGCAGCCTCCTGGTCGTCAAGGACGGGCGGCTCGTCGTGGAAGAGTACTTTGGCGACGCCGGCCCCGACGACCTTCACGACGTCCGCTCGGTGACCAAGAGCGTGGTGTCCGCGTTGACCGGCATTGCCCTCGACAGGGGCGACATCCGCAGTCTCAACGACCCCGTTGCGGACTATCTCGGCCCGCTGGTTCCAGCGCTCGAAGCCGAGAAGGGCGCAATCACGATCCGTCAGCTCCTGACCATGACCAGCGGTTTGCAGTGGGACGAGACGGGCGGGTTCGGGTACTACCAGGATTGGATCCGGAGCGGCGATCACTTGAAGTTCCTGCTGGACCAGCCGTTCGTTGCCGATCCCGGCACGAGTTTCAACTACAATTCGGCGGCGGTCCACATGTTGGGGGTGGTTCTGGAGCGGGCCATGGGCATGCCACTGCCCAGTCTGGCGCGGTTTGCTCTCCTTGACCCGATGGGCGTTTCCGGCAGCCAATGGGAGTCCCTCGGCGGAGGGTACTACAACGGCGGCGCCGGACTCGACCTCCGACCTCGCGACCTTGCTCGCTTCGGGCAGCTGTTCCTGCAGCAAGGCTCCAGCGGCGGTCGGCGCATTCTCCCGGCCGAATGGGTTGACGTGGCGTCTGCGCCCGAGTTCGAGTGGCGCTTCGATTCGGGCGCCTTGCGCGGCATCTCGTACGGCTACCTGTGGTGGACCGTCCCGAACGCTCCCGAGCCGTTCTACTTTGCGTGGGGTTACGGCGGCCAATACGTGGTGGTCGTGCCGACGCTGCAGCTCGTCGTCGTGGCCACCAACGACTGGCACTGGATGAGTCGCGACGGCGGCGCCGCGCACTACGAACGCCGCACGATGGACATTATCGTCGAAGACGTCATCCCCGCGTTTCGCTAGTCGACCCGCGTTTCGCTAGTCGAACCTTACGATCCGCGGCGGGTGCCCCTCGGCCTCGAGGAAGCGGATCAGCCCCGCCTTCGAAACTGTCGTGGTCCTGGCGTTGTCCAGCGGATGAAAGTTGAGCGGTTCCGAATCCACCAGATCGGCGTCCAGCGCCACGCGGACGATCCTGCCGACGTCGTTGATCACCGCGAAGGGCGACACCGCGCCCCGCCGAATGCCGAGATACCCGGTAAGGCGTCGCTTGCTGCAAAACGTCAAACGTTTGACGCCCAGTTCCCGCGCCAGCCACTTGAGGTCGACTTTCCGCTCCGAGAGACACGACACCAGCCAGTGGTTTTCCTTCTTGTCGCGCACGAACAGGTTCTTGGAGTGCGCCCCTTCGATCCGGCCCCGCAGCCGACGCGCTTCTTCGACGGTGAACACCGGCACGTGGTCTATCGTGCGGTGCGCGATTCCCAGCTCGTCCAGTCTGCGAAAGAGATCGGCGGGACCGCGGGCGCGGCCGCCGTCGATTAGCGTTGGTTGCTTGCGAGTCACGTCGAGGCTCCTGGTGGCAGACCGTGCCATGGCACTTTAGTTTGTCGGTGGTTGGGGCACGAAATCACTCGTATAAGGAAAGGTCTCACGCCCATGAAGTCGAGATCCACCAAATCGTGGACGATCGCCGCGATCGCAACCTGCGCGATCCTGGTTGGCTGCGGCGGCGGGGATCCCGTCGAACCCCCGACCGGACCTCCCGATCTGACTGGAACCTACACTCTGCAGTCGTTCGCGTCTGCGTTGTTGACCGGTGGCGAGGCGTGGACCCCGCCCGCCGTGTCCGGCACGTTCGTGTTGCAGCAGACCAGCGCGGATAGCGTCGCGGCCTCGGGCACGCTGTCCATGAACATCGTGGTGCCCGACGTAACTGGAGGAAGCACGGAGATCAACGACGAAGGCGTCTACGCGGTCCGCACCGACGGAACCTGGGAGCAATCCGGCAGCCTGGGTCAGGCCCGGGGCACCTACCTGCTGGCCGGGGCCACGCTTACGGTAGAGGTCACGGAGCCGGCGATCAGCGTGTCGACCGTGGTGCTGCAACGCCAGTGACCATAACGCCAGTGACTATGACGCGCCCGTCAAGGGGTTGGTCGCGCGGACCGCGCGGACTGCTGGCGCTCGCGCTGGCGGTCCTCGCGCTGGCCGCGCCGTTGTCGCCCCGCGAAGCGCGCGCAGCGACCACGATCGCACAGGCCCCCGTGCTGCGCGGCACGGTGGTCGCCGCGGAATCGGGCGGGGGCATTGCCGGCGCCGAAGTGCTGGTGCGGTCAACGCAGCTGCGCGTGGCCACCAACCAGGACGGCGGTTTCGAGATCGCGCTGCCGAGCGGAACGGGGCGCGTGGTCCTGGTGGTGGTGGCCACCGGATACGTGACGGTCGAGCGGTCCATCGACCCTGCCGAGACGGTGGCGGGGCCGGTCGCGATTGCGCTGGAGCGGGCGCCGTTCGAAATCCCCGAGCTCACCGTGACGGTCAACCGGGGCAACGCGCGCCCGGGCGATGCCCCCGTAAGCGTCGCCGTCATGACGGGAGACGAATTGCAGCGCCGAGACGTAACCAATCTCGACGAGGCGCTACCCTTCGCCCAGGGCGTCACCTTCAACGCAGGCCAGATGGACATAAGGGGGTCGAGCGGAATCGCGCGCGGGGTGGGCAGCCGCGTCCTGATGCTGCTCGATGGACACCGAGTACTTACCGGCGTCGGCTTGGCCATCGACTTCGGCTTGCTCCCAATTCTCGACGTGGAGAGGATCGAAATCGTCAAGGGGCCGCATTCCACCCTGTTCGGCACCAATGCCATGGCGGGCGTGGTCAACGTAATCACCCGTCCGCCGATCGATGGAACGCGCACCGTGGCGCGGGCGTACTTCGGCGTCTACGACACCCCCGGCGACCTGCATTTTACCGACGAGCGGCTCAACATGCAGGGGTTGCAGGTGCAGCATGCCCGGCAAATCGGCAGCGCGGCCGCCACCGTCATGATCGGGCGCGAGGGCTCGGACGGATTCCGGCAGAACGGCAGTCTGGAACGCTGGCGCGTGAGGGCCAAGACGGTTTTCCGCCCGGAATCGCTGGCGCCGGTCGAGGTGTTCGTCAACTGGAAGCGCGAAGACGCCGAGGAGTTCTTCACCTGGTTGTCGCCCGATCGTCCGCTCGAGGTTGACCCGTCGCAGCTGGGCGACTGGATTCGCACGGTCGATTTCGTCGTCGGGGCAACGGCCAGCCCCATCGTGAACTCGTCCATCAAGTTGCAGGTTCGGCCCCAGGTCCAGCACGTCCACTTGCAGAACCACTTTCACGACAACGACGACTTTCACCGCTCCACGCGCTACGGCGCCGACTTTCAGATTTCGCGGTTCAGCGGGGGTCGTCATTCGATTACGACGGGCGCCGAGGCGTCGCACACCCGCATCTCGTCCAACTTTCTTGCGCCGGATCCCGACGTGACCGACGTTGCGGCCTATCTGCAAGACGAAATCGAGGTTTCCGAAAGGGTGCGGGCGACCGCGGGCATTCGCTGGGACATGCACCGCGCCTCGGTCGTCGAGGACGATATTTCGCTCAACCCCAAGGTGGGCATCGTGTTCGACGCGTCCGACCGCGTGAATCTGCGTACCTCGATCAGTCGCGGGTACCGGGCGCCCAGCGCGTCGGAACAGTTTACTTCGACGACCGTTTTCGGGTTCCGCGTGGTGCCGAATCTCGAACTTCGCGGCGAATCGGCGTGGGCGGGCGAAGTGGGCGCTACGATCCGACCCAACGCCCGGCTGTGGTTCGACGCGGGCCTGTACTGGAGCGAATTCGACGGGTTGATCGAGGTCGCGGGCGCGCCGGGGCAGTTCCTTACCTTCCAGTTCCGCAACGTTGCCGAGGCCAGGGTCCGCGGACTCGACCTCGGTGGGCGATTCAGCGCGATTCCCGATAAGCTCAACCTGCACGCCAACTACCTGCTGCTCGACTCCAGGGATCAGCGCAACGACCGTCCGCTGGCGTACCGTTCGACCCACAACCTCACCACGACCCTCTCCGGCTGGGGCGACCGCGTGGCCCTCGACGTGCGTTACCGAAGCCGCGCCGATCAGGTTCTGGCCTATCCGCTGGACGACCGCGGCGACATTACCCTGGTGGATCTGCGCATGAACGCGACCCTGTTGGACCTCGACGTGCAGGCCAAGATCGCCAACCTCTTCCAGGCCGAATACGTGGACGTGCAGGAGCGGAACCCGGGAGCCACGCGCAGTTTCCGCGTCACGGTCACGTCTCGCTTCTAACCCCGAACCGACCGCCATGAAAACATCGCATCTTGTTGTCCTGACGTCATTTACCGTCGGGCTCGCCGCACCCGCCGGCGCATCTTCCGCGCCCCAGCATCCCCTGCAAAACGCGTCCGTCGATCCGATCGTCGAAGTCGACTGGCTGCTGCGCCACGTCAACGACGACGACGTGGTGGTGGTCGAGCTCGAGCGCCAGGCGGGCGAATACGCCGAGGAGCACATTGCCGGAGCCCGCCGTTTGCGCTTCCAGGACATCGTTTGGGACGGCGAAGAGGGCTGGGTGGTGGAGTTTCCGGAGGTGGACGAGATGGTCGACGCCCTCCGCGCGGCGGGCATCGGACGCGACTCGAAGGTGGTCCTGTACGGCACGAGCATGACGGCCACCGCCCGGGCGTGGGTAACGTTCGATTTCCTTGGCCTGGGCGATCGCGCATTCCTGCTCAGCGGCGGCATCGCGGACTGGAAAGCGGCCGGCGGCCAAGTCGAGCACGGGGAGCCGCCCAGCGTCGAGCCCGGCGACCTGGTCCCGCACAACCCCGTCGATTTCCGCGTCTCGGCAGACTGGGTGCACGAACGCCTCGACGATCCCTCGGTGGTGCTGCTGGACGCGCGTCCCGACGACGAGTACACGGGCACGGACGGCGGGCTGGGCGGCACGGCGAACCCGGGACACATTCCCGGCGCGACCCAGCTGTATTGGGAAGAGCTCATGGACCCCGCGAACAACACGCGCTTCCTACCCCGCGACCGGATCGCGCGCATTCTGGAACGCCGCGGCGCGGGTGCGGGCAAGACCCACGTCGCCTACTGCATGATCGGCATGCGGGCCAGCGTCGCGTACATCGCGGCGCGCATGCACGGCCTCGACGTCCACTTCTACGACGGCAGCTGGCGCGACTGGGGCACGCGCGACGACCTGCCCACCGAAATCGGCCCCGACCCCCTCGACGGGCCCCAGGACGACCGCATCCTCGGCTTCACGGCCCAGGGCACGGCCGCGCAACGGGTCCTCGAGGCGCAGTACGACACCGAGCTCGACGCGGACAACCTGCGCGATCGCATGGAGTACATCGTCTCGAAGCCGATCTACGCCGGGTCTCCTCACAACAAGGAGACGGGCGAATGGATGGTCGAGCAGTTCCGCTCGTGGGGATTCGAGGCCGATCTTGCGGAGTACCACGTCCTCTTCCCGACGCCGCGCATTCGAGAGCTGGAGCTGTTGGCGCCGACCCGCTACACGGCGCAGCTGCGCGAGCCTCCGCTCGCCGAAGATGCCACGTCCGGCATCGAGGAGAACCGGCTGCCGCCCTACAACGCGTTTTCCGCGGACGGCGAGGTGACCGGCGAGCTGGTCTACGTGAACTACGGGATCCCCGCCGACTACGAGGAGCTGGAGCGCCGCGGCATCGACGTCGCGGGCAAGATCGTGATTGCGCGCTACGGGGGATCGTGGCGCGGCATCAAGCCCAAGGTCGCGCACGAGCGGGGCGCCATCGGCGCGCTCATGTATTCCGATCCGCGCGACGACGGCTACTATCAGGGCGTTCCATACCCCGAGGGCCCGTACCGGGGCGAACACGCCGTGCAGTTCGGTTCGGTCCTCGACATGCCGCAATACCCCGGCGACCCGCTGACGCCCATGGTGGGGGCCGTTCCCGAAGCCGAACGGCTGGATCGGCTGGAGGCGCCCACGATCATGAAGATTCCCGTGCTGCCGATCTCCTGGGGCGACGCAAAGCCGCTGCTCGAGGCGCTCGAGGGCCCGGTGGCCCCGCCGTCGTGGCGCGGCGCCTTGCCGTTCACCTATCGCGTCGGGCCGGGTCCCGCCACCGTGCGCCTGCGCGTGGAGTTCGACTGGAACCTGACGCCCGCGTACAACGTGATCGCCAGGATGACCGGCTCCGAGTTCCCGGACGAATGGGTGATCCGGGGCAACCACCGAGACGGCTGGGCGATGGGCGCCGCCGATCCCACGAGCGGCATGGTGTCGCTCATGGAAGAGGCGCGGGCGATTGGGCAGCTGGCGGCGGCCGGAATGCGGCCCCGTCGCACGATCGTGTATGCGGGGTGGGACGCGGAGGAGCCCGCGCTGTTGGGGTCCACCGAATGGGCGGAGCATCACGCCGCCGAGCTGAAGGCCAAGGCCGCCGTCTACGTCAACACCGACGGCAACAATCGCGGCTTCCTGAGCATGGGCGGGTCGCACAGTCTCGAAGCCATGATCAACGGCGTCGCCCGCGACGTTCCCGATCCGCAGACCGGCGTGAGCGTGTTGGAACGGGCGCGGGCGCGACGCGCGGTGGGAGGCGACGCCGAGGCCCTGTCGCGCGGCGATCTGCGCATCGCGCCGCTCGGTTCGGGTTCTGACTACACGCCATTCCTGCAGCACCTGGGTCTGCCTTCTCTCAACCTCAGCTTTGGCGGAGAAGGCGGGGGCGGCGCCTACCACTCGCTGTATGACTCGTTCGACCATTACACCCGCTTCGGCGACCCCGAATTCGACTACGGCGTGGCCCTCGCGCAAGTGACGGGCCGCGTTACGCTGCGCATGGCCAACGCCGACGTGCTTCCGTATCGCTTTGGCGGGCTGGCCGACAACGTCAGGCGCTTTCTGGGAGAGGTGGAACAGCTCGCCGAAGATCTGCGCGGCAGCACCGAGACGCACAACCGCCTGGTCCGCATGGACGCCTTTCGTCTTGCGGCCGACCCGACCCGCGCCTATGTGCCGCCGATGGGGAACGACCCCGTGCCGCACCTGAACTTTGCGCCCGTCCAAAACGCCGTGGCCGCGCTGGGGCGGGCGGCGAGCGCGTACGACCAAGCCGTCGACGCGGCGCTCGCGGGCGCAGCCGCGCCAACTCTGTCCCCCGGCCAGGCCGAGGCCCTGAACAATCACCTCAAAGGGATCGAACAGCTGCTAACCGACGAGCGCGGCCTCCCAAAGCGACCCTGGTTCAGGCACCAAGTGTACGCGCCCGGCTTCTACACGGGTTACGGCGTCAAGACGCTGCCCGGTATCCGCGAAGCCATCGAGCAGCGGGAATGGGAGCTGGTACCCGTACAGATGGAACGGCTGGCTGCGGCCCTGATGCGGGCGAGCGCGGCGCTCGAGGAAGCCGTGGGGACGTTGGGCGGGGGGTAGCTCCCGTGCCGCAGGTCAGAGCTACACCCGCGCACCCACGACTCGATGCTGCACCATGGCCAGCGCGGGCACGATCATCATCAGCACTGCGGTGGCGAATAGAATGCCGAACCCCAACGATGCCGCCATCGGGATCAGGAACTGGGCCTGTACGCTGGTCTCGAAGACGAGGGGCGCGACGCCGAGGAACGTGGTTACCGACGTCAGGAAGATGGGACGGAACCGCGCCTTGGCGCCCGCGATGATGGCTTCGCGACCGGGCAGTCCCTGGCGCAGTCGCTCGTTGATGAAGTCGATCATCACGAGCGAATCGTTCACCACGACGCCGCTCAGGCCGATAACGCCGAAAAGAGACATGAGCGCCATTTCCAGACCTAGGATCACGTGGCCCATGACGGCGCCGATGATCCCGAACGGGATGGCCGCCATGATGATCAGCGGCTTGCTGTACGAGGCAAAGGGAATGGCCAGCAGTGCGTAGATGGCCAACAGCGCGAGGGCGAATCCGCCGCCGAGAGCGCCGAACGAATCAACCTGTTCCGCACGCTCGCCGCCGAACGAATAGGCCAGTCCAGGGTTGCGCTCCACCTGTTCGGGGAGGAACGAGCGGTCCAGGAGGTTGGTTATTTCGTCGCCCGTGACCACCCCGGTGTTTACCTCGCCGGTAATGGTCAGCACGCGCGCACCATCCTTACGATTGATTGTCGTTGGCGAGCTCCCGAATTCCACCGAAGCCACCCGACCAAGCGGCACCTCGCCACCGCCGGGCGTACGCACCAGGTAACCCTCAACGTCGGCGATCGCGTTGCGTTCTTCCTCGGGCAGCCGGACGTAGACCCGAACGTCTTCGCGGCCTCGCTGAACTCTCAGAGCCTCGTCGCCGAAGAACGCCGCCCGGACCTGTCGGGCCAAGTTGTCGAGCGTGAGCCCCAGAGTTCGCGCCTCGGGACGAAGATCAAGCTGGATCTCCCGCAGGCCCTGATCCTGATCCACCTTGACCTCGAAGACGCCTTCCAACGTGCCGAGCTGCGCAATCAACGCGTCAGCGGCGCTGGCGAGGTGATCGGGATCCTGGTGGGTTAGTTCGACGTGGATCGGGGCGCCGAAGTCCAGCAGCTCGGACGAGATCTCCAGCGATTTGGCTTCGGGAAACGCCCCCACGGCCTCGCGCCATGCCTGTTGCAGTTCCGCAGCGGATACTTCGCGGTCTTCCGAACTCACCAGGTGGAATTCGACGGCGCCGATGTTGGCCTGCGGGTCGGATTGTGCGGTGGATGATCCACCGGGACCAAAGTTCTGGGCGGGCAAGCCAACCGTGACGTTTACGGCCTCCAGCAGTGCGTCCACGCCATCGCCACCCCCCGTCAGCTGCTCAAGCACCGCGTATCCGGCCGACTCCAGCCTCTCCACCACCTCGGTCGTGCGCTCCACGGGCGTGCCTTCCGGCATTTCCAAACTGGCGGTGACCTCGTCCGCCTCCACGGTGGGTAGGAAGGCGACCCTGATGATTCCGGCGGGAATCATGGCGACGGACACGACGATCAAGGCGATTCCGATCGCGATGACCAGCTCCGGCCGTCCGGTCGCGAAGCGCAGACTTCGGTCCAGCGGCCCTTCGATGACCCACTTCAGCCAGGCTTCCAAACGCATCTGGGTCCGCTTGAACAGGTTGGGGCGTCGGTGGGTGGATCGCGGTCGCCGTCGGGGTCGGTGGGAAAGGTGGTTTGGCAGGACCAGCAGAGATTCGATCAACGAGAACATCAAAACGGAAATCACGATGACCGGAATCTGCTCCGTGATTCTTCCCATCGAGCTGGGAACGAAGAACAGCGGACAAAACGCCACGACCGTCGTCAAAACGGCGAAAATGACGGGCGACGTAATCCTGCGCGTGCCGCGAATCGACGCGACAACGCCCTTGCTGCCCCGCTCACGCTCGGCGTAAATGTTCTCGCCCACCATGATCGCATCGTCCACGACAATGCCCACCGCGAGAATGAAGGCGAAGAGCGACATCAGATTGATGGACACGCCCAGAACGGCCATGACGCCCAGGGTACCGACGAACGAGACGGTGATCCCTACCGCCACCCAGAATGCCAACCTGACCTCGAGGAAGAGTGCGAGAGACAGCAATACCAGCACCAGACCCAGCAGACCGTTCTTCACCAGCAGCCCGAGGCGTCCCTGGAGCGTATCGGCAGCGTTGTCCCAGATCTCGATCCCAACGCCTTCGGGAAGCGACGGAATCAGGTCTTCGTCGATGAATTGCGCTACCGCCTCCGCGATTTCGAGAACCTTTTCGTCGGCGGAGCGGAACACCTCGACATACGCTGCCGGCTGTCCCTCGTAGCGCCCGCTCAGGTGGACGTCGCGGAAGTCGTCTCGAACCTCGGCGATGTCCCCGAGCCGGAGCACCGTACCGTCGCCGCGGCTGACGACGATGATCTCCTCGAAATCCTGTTGCGTATAGTTCTGACCGGTGGTGCGGATTCGCACTTCCTCGTCAGTGGTGTCGATGCTCCCGGCCGAGAGATCCAGCGACCCGCCGCGCACGGCTGCCGAGATGTCCTGGAGCGTCAGGCCCAGAGCACGCAATCGTTGCATCGGGACTTCGATCGAGATCTCGTACTGACGAACGCCTGACGTCTCTACGTAGGAGACTTCGGGAAGAGTGGAAAGGGCGTCCTCGGTCCGGTAGGCCAGTTCCTTGAGCGTGCGTTCGGGCACGTCCCCGTAGATCGCCAGGCGCATGACGCTCTGCCGATTGGTGACCTCGGTGATCTCGGGCCGCTCGGACCCTGCGGGGAAGGTTGCTATCCTGTCGATACGGGCCTTGATGTCGTCGAGGAAACGCGCTAGGTCTACGCCGAGCTCCGCTTCCGCGGTGGTGAAACCACGCCCTTCCCTGGCGGTGGACCTGACCTGTTTGAGTCCTTCGACCCCCTCGATCTGCTCCTCGATCTTCAGGATGATCGCTTGCTCCACCTCGTCCGGGGTGGCGCCCGGATACTGCACCGAGATGTTCACCCGGTCCATCGAAATCTCGGGGAATACTTCCTGGACCAGCGTCGTCAGCGAAAAGAACCCAGCGAGCAGAATGAACGCCATGAGGAGGTTGGCCGCAACGCCGTTTCGCGCCATATAGGCGATTGGTCCTCGCTCGTCCCGACGCCGATTCATTCGCTGCCCGTCCGCACCGTCATTGCTTCGGCGGCGACCTGCAGCCCGGTCACGATCACGCCCTGCCCAGCTTGCAGTCCGCCGACGACGTACACCAGGTCGTCGGCGCGCTGCAACACGCGGACCGGCACGATCGTCACCCGATCGCCCGATCGCAACGCCCACACCTCGTTGCCGGTCTTGAGCGCGGCGCGCGGCACGGCGAAGTAGCGTTCCGGCGCGACCCCGTCGATCTGCACCTCCACGAATTGCCCCACCATGAGCGGAGGGGGATCGCGCCCGTCGGCGGGAGCGATCCCCTCGCCGTCCCCGCCAACCACCGCGCCCCCCCGCATGGGACGCGGCACGCGCACCACCACGTCGATCGTACGGGTCTGTTCGTCTAGCGCGGCCTCGGCGCGGTCCACGTAACCCGTCCACCGGTATGCCGCGTCGCCATACCCCATGGACACGGCAACCTCGACTCGCGCATCGGCAACCCCGGCGGCAAGGCTCCACAGTCCCGGAATGAGCGCGGCGTCGTGATCCGACAACGGCACCACGACCTCGACGGCGTCGTCGGCGTACAGTCGTCCCACGCTTTGCCCGGCGGCTACGAACTGGCCCAGATCCACCGTTTCGGAGCGCACGATGCCGCTGAACGGGGCGGCGACCTCGGTTCTCGCCAAGGCCAATTCGGCGTCGGCCAGCGTCGCGCTGTCGCGGGCGAGCGCGGCCCGCGCGGCGGCGAGCTGCGGTTCGCGCAGCGCGAGCGGATTGGCCTGCGCGGACGCCGCCCCGTCCGCGCGCCGACGCTGGAAGCCCTCGTACTCGGCGCGCGCGATTCGGGCTTCCTCTTCGGCTTGCAACAGCGCGACCTGCTGCGCCGCCACGTTCGCGCGCGCCTGCTGCACGCGGTTGCGGTAGTCGGCGTCGTCAATGCGGAACAAGACCTGTCCCGCTCCGACGCGGCCTCCGCTCTGGTATGCCGGCGCTACCCAGGAGACCTTGCCCCCGATCTCGGCGGCGACCCCAATCTCCGCGCGCGGCCTCACGGTTCCCGCCCCATACACTGGAATTGCGCCTTCGCGCGCTTCGGCGGGCGCGGTCGTTACGAACGGCCGACGAGAATCGGGTTCCCGCACGGGAGGGTCGGGCCTGAGCTGGATCATCACAATGGAAACGACCACGGCAAACAGCACGATCCCCACCGGAAGCAGCCACCTGCGAAGACCAGTCATTGCCCGTTTCCTTGTTGCAGTTTGTCGCTACCGCCGTCTGAACGTTCGCCAGGCACCATACGGGGTCCTTCCAGCGCGTCCGGCGGTTCGATCCACTCGCCGCCAAGCGCCCGATGCACGGCCAACCGCGCCAGCGCGAGGTCGCGAACCGATGTGGACAGCGTCGATTCCACGTTCAGCAGGGAACGCACGGCGTCGAGGTATTCCGCGTAGCTCCCTATGCCCGACGAGTATCGTTGCGATTGTAGATCCACCGATGCACGCGCCGCCTGATGCTGCGATTCCAAAAAATCGTGCCGTCGTCCCTCGTTGTCGAGCGTGGCCAGCGCGGCTTCCACTTCGTGCACGGCCGTCACCACGGTGCGGCCGTAGGCTGCGGCCGCCTGATTGAAGCGGGCCTGAGCCAGCGCGATGTTGTTGCGGATGCGACCCCCGGCAAAGATCGGCGCCGTGAGATTGCCCAGCAAGTTGCGGAACCACTGATCGACGCTGAAGAGCCCGTCCACTTCGGAAGACTGCACGCCGATCGTTCCCGAAAACGACAGCGACGGCAGCAGCTCGGCGCGACGCGCCCCAATCGCGAAGCGCGCGGCCTCCAAACGCTCCCCGGCGGCGCGCACGTCGGGTCGCTGCAGCAGTAGATCAGCCGGCACCCCCGCCGCAACGGGGTCGTCGAGCGTCACGGGGCTGAGCGCGCTCGGCAATACCGCGTCCAGCTTGGTGCGAAAACCGCCCAGCAACACGGCGAGCCGTCCCTCCGCGCCGGTAAGCTGACTCTCGATTTGCGGCACGCCGGCCTGAGCGTTGCGCAGCTCCTGACGCGCCTGGTAGAGCTGGAACGCGCTCGCCAAGCCGCGATCGTACCGCGTCTCCGTCAACGCCACGCGTTCCATGACCACGTCGACCGCTTCACGGGCCAAAGCGGTGCGGCGGCGCAGGTCGACGATCTCGAAGTAGGTGGTAATGGTCTCGGCCAGCACCCCGATGCGCGCGGCGTGGAAATCCGATTCCGATGCGAGATACTCCATTCCGGCCGACTTGGCGTCGTTCCGGGCCCGGCCCCAGAAGTCGAGCTCGTAGGCGAAGTCGGCGCCCAGCGAGTAGGTGGTCAAACCGAGGCGGTCCGGAAACTGGAAGCCGCTGTCGTCGCCGCCGGCCAGATCGCGGAACTGCTGGCCGAATCCCGCATTCGCCGGCGTGTCCTGGTCCGTCGCCGTGCCGCTGGCTTGCAGGGTGGGGAACAGCCCCGCCCGCGCGACCCCGGCCTGGGCGCGCGCCTGCTGCACCCTCGCCACCGCCTCGGCCAAGTCGAAATTGGCGGCCAGCACGGAATCGATCACCGTGTTGAGCGCCGGGTCCTGGAACGCCTTCCACCACTCGCGCGCCTCGTGGCCGCCGGCACCGCGGCTCTCGTCGAAATCGTCGGGGAGCTCGGCCGCGGGTTCGGGAAGCGATGGCGGCGGCGCAAACGAGCAGGCCGCCGCGAACGCGACCCAGGCGACCCACGCACAGCGCGCGGCCCCCTGCAGCCCGCGGGCAAAGCCCCGCCGTTGCTGCCCGTCTCTACCGAGCACGCGCCGCGTCATCCGCCGACCGCGACCGGTTCGGCCGCCGCGCCGCTCGCCACGACCCGCTCCAGCGCGGTGGCAAACGTGGCCACCGTGCGATCCACGTCGCCAAGCTTGTCCAGGCCGAAAAGCCCCAGCCGGAAGGTGCGGAAGCCATCGGGTTCGCCGCATCGCAGCGGGACTCCGGCGGCAATCTGCAGGCCTGCCGCGGCGAATCGGGAGCCGTTGTGAATGGCCGGGTCGTCCGTGTGGCAAACGACGACTCCAGGAGCCTCAAACCCATGTGCCGCTACGCTCTTGAAGCCGTATTGGGCGAGAAGGGCGCGGATGCGATTGCCCAATTCCCACTGGCGGGCGCGCGCGCGTTCCAGCCCGAAATTGCGGGTTTCCAGCATGACTTCGCTGAAGAAGCGCAGCGAATCGGTGGGCATGGTGGCGTGATAGACCTGTCGACCGTCCACGTACGCGTCCATGACCCGCGTCCACGCGTGCAGGTCGGCCGCGAAACTGGTGTTGCGAGAGGCTGCCAAGCGAGCGCGACCTTCGGGTCCGAACATGACGATCCCCGCGCACGGGGACCCGCTCCAGCCCTTTTGCGGCGCGCTGATCAGCACGTCGACGCCCGATGCCTCCATGTCGACCCAGAGCGCGCCCGAAGCAATCGCGTCCAGCACGAAGATTCCCCCCACCGCGTGCACGGCGTCGGCAACCGCGCGCAAATAGGCGTTGGGCAGCACGATCCCCGCCGAGGTTTCCACATGGGCCGCGAACACGATGTCGGGGCGCCTCGCCGCAATGGCGTCGGTCACCTCTTCGATCGGCGCGGGAGCGAAGGCCGGCATGGGGCCGTCGTCCACGGGACGGGCCTTGAGTACGGTCGATTCGGAGGGTATTGACGCCGTCTCGAAAATCTGGGTCCAGCGGTACGTGAACCAGCCGTTGCGCAGCACCAGACACCGCTTGCCGGTCGCGAATTGCCGCGCGACCGCCTCCATCGCGTACGTACCTCCGCCGGGCACGACCGCCACGGAATCGGCGGAGTAGGTATCCTTCAAGGTCGACGAGATCGTCCGCATGACCTCGCGGAAGCGCGCCGACATGTGGTTGAGCGAGCGATCCGTGAAGACGACCGAGTATTCCAGCAGTCCATCGGGATCAATGTGGGAATGAAGCCCGGGCACGCCTGCCTCCTTTGGGTCGAGAGCCTCTACTAAATTAGCCCGGTAAAGCCCGTTAGCGAAGGTGTAGGAGAATGAAACGTATGACGCTACGAAGATTATCGCTTCTGGCGGCGACCGCATTGCCCGTGTTCGCCTGCGGAGAAGTGGACGTTCCCGAGCTCGGCTACGAGCTCCAGCGCACGCTCCCGCACGACGCGGCGGCGTACACCCAGGGCCTGCTGATCCATGACGGCGGCTTCCTCGAAAGCACGGGGCAGTACGGCCAATCGCAGCTGCGGCGAGTCGACATCGCCACCGGCCAGGTGCTGCACGGCGTCGACCTCCACGCCGACCACTTCGGCGAGGGAATCGCCGTCGTCGGCGACCGCGTAATCCAGCTCACCTGGAAGGCGGGTCTCGCGTTCGTCTACGACGTCGAGACCTTGGCCGTGGTCGACACCCTCGAATACGAAGGCGAAGGATGGGGACTCTGCTACGACGGCGTGTCGCTCTTCCAGTCGGACGGATCGGGCACCCTTCTGCGGCGCGACCCCGGCACGTTCGCGGTGCTGGGCGAGCTGCGCGTGACGCGCGACGGGTTCTCCACGCGCAACCTCAACGAGCTCGAGTGCGTGGGCCAGGACATCTACGCGAACGTCTACATGACCAACGAGATCGTGCGGATCGACAAGCTGACCGGCGAAGTCACCGGCGCGGTGGACGCTCTGGGTCTCGCGCTGGCCAGCGGGCGACCCAACGACCCCGGCGCGGTCTTCAACGGCATCGCCTGGGACGATCGCACGGGTCTGTTCTACGTTACCGGCAAGCTGTGGCCGGAGGTGTTCGAGATCGCGATTGGGCGGTGATTCCGGGGGCGGCGCGTTGCAATTCCGATGCTCGCGTCGTTGCGAAACCGATGTCGGTATCGTTGCAAAACCGTGAATGATTCCGTTGCAAAACCGTGAATGGCGTCATATTCTGGTAGCCGCGACCGCGCGGCAGGCGGCGGCGAGCGAAGTCCTGATGGACACGGACCATCGCGTCGGCGACCTTGGAACCGGGCGGATCGAGGAGGGGGCTCGCAACCTGCTCGACTTCGTTGAACGGGTGGACACCGACCGCTGCGGAGCGCCTGCCGCTGTTGCCGTCGTCACCGCCACGGGATACGGCTACCAGCGCCCGGACGGGGTGGGCGTGATTCCCGTGGGGTCGCTCGGACCGTGACCATGCGCGCGACCGGCGCAACGATGATCGCGGTTCTTGCCGCGGTGCTGGGTGGTCCTTTGGTCGCGGCCAGTTTCAGCGGTCCCACGCCAATCGGTGCCGACTGCCACACCTCAACGCTGGACGATGGACGCGCCAATTGGCTTCCCGACGACTATGCCCTCACTCGGATCGCGCGGTACGGCACGACCGACGAACAGGCGATCGGAAGCTTCGGCGGCCTGGGCCACCGTGACGGCGTGCTGTACCTGTTTGACCAATCGGTGCCGGAGGTAGTGGCGTTGTCGGCGGATTCACTGCTCCCCATGCGTCGCTTCGGGCGACGGGGCGACGGCCCTGGCGAGTTTCGGGGTGCCGCGCGACCCTTCCCTCTGGGTCGGTATGTGGACTTCGGGTTTCTCGCCGCGGGGCCGCGGAGCGTTGCGGTGTACGACGGAAGCGGCATCGAGCTGTTCGACTTGGGGGGAGTGTTCATGCGCCGGTACCTGGAGGGGGTGCCAGCCAGTCGGGTGTTCGGTTTCCGATATGTTGGATTGAGCGATCCGGACGGCCGCATTCTGTTTGCGGTGGACCGGCCCGGTACCGGCAGCGATCCCGGGCGGCGTTTGCAAACGCTGGTCTTTGATTCGGGTGACCGTTCCAATCCCCCGCCGTTGGGTGTCGCGCCTAGGATCCTTTGGCAGCTACCCTTGACGGATCCGCCGACGACCGGGCGCGGTCCCGTGGTCCCCAGTCTACAAGCGCGCCCGCTTTGGACGGTATGGGGTCACTGCGTGTTCGCCTCGGACGGCGCGAGCGATGACTTGTGGGTCTTCAACATCGACACGGGGGTTGCGAAAAGGCATGAGCTGCCCAATTGGCCCCTGACGCCGACCTCGGAAAGCACCGGAGCGAGATTTCGGGGGCTCCCAGGATCGGGCGCGACACCCACCGCGCGAATTCGGTGGGAGGATCTCGTCGTCGATCCCTCGGGTGCCGCTTGGGTCCGCCAGTGGAGCTCGCAAGCGGAGGACGAGGCGCGCGTGGCCGTGGTGGCGGCGGTCTCGACAACGGTCAGGGCTACTTGCGATGATCGTGCATATCACCCATCGCACGGGTGATTTGCCGTGTCTTCGAGCCGTCAGACTTCAGGAGGTCGTTGCCAGTGGTGGTCCCCCGCCTCATTGAGCCCGTCTTGCGAGCGCGCCTTCGCGCCTTCCGAGTCGTGGTCCTCACGGGCGCCCGCCAGACCGGGAAATCCACGCTCGTGCAGAAGGCGTTCCCGGACCGCCGCTATCTCAGCCTTGACGACTACGACGTGCTGGACCAAGCCCATGCGGCACCGTCGCAACTGTTGGCTCGCGGGGATCGGATCACGATCGACGAAGTGCAACGTGCACCGGAGCTCCTACACGCGATTAAGCGCGAGGTGGACACCGACCCGCAGCCGGGGCGATTCCTCCTCACCGGATCCGCCAATCTGCGCCTAATGCGAGCCATCTCGGAGACGCTCGCCGGGCGCGCCGCATACTTGACTCTCCGGCCCCTGACGGCGAGCGAGCTGGCGGGCGATGGGCGAGCGGGCAAGTGGGATGTCCTGTTGGATCAGAGCCCGGACCGATGGCGAGAAGCGCTCACCAGTGCGAATCCTTCCATTTCGCCGTGGAAGGAGCTGGTGCGGCAGGGCGGCTATCCCGAACCGGCGCTGCGAATGCGTGCACCGGAAGATGCCGCCGACCGCACCGCATGGTACGATGGCTACATGAGGACGTATCTCGAGCGCGACATTCACGACCTGTCGGCGGTGGCGAACCTGATCGGTTTCCGACGGCTCGTTCGGGTGGCGGCGGCCCGTGTAGGCGGGTTGGTGAACAAGGCCGATTTGGCCAGGGACGCGGGGCTGCCCCCAACAACCGCCCAGCGTTACCTGCACCTCCTGGAGGCATCGTACCAGCTGGTGCCGCTCGAACCATATTCCGTGAACGTCACAAAGCGGCTGGTCAAGAGCCCCAAGTTGTATTGGATGGACGCGGGCCTCGCGCTCCACTTGGCGCAATCGGGCGAGCCGCAAGGCGCGCACCTCGAGAACCTGGTGCTCAACGATTTGCTGGCGTGGCGAGAAACCCGCAGTCCGCGTCCCAATGTCCTGTTCTGGCGTACAAGTAGCGGCGCCGAGGTGGACCTGGTGATCGAGTCTCCGAATGGCTCGCTCGTGCCCATCGAAGCAAAGGCCGACGCCAAGGTGCGGGGTGCCGACGCCAAGGGCCTCCACGCGTTCATGGCCGAGTATCCGAAGACCGCCCCGGCCGGACTACTCATCTACGGCGGAAGCGAGACCTACTGGATAAGTAACCGGGTGCTGGCCGTGCCTCGGAAAGCGGTATTGTGACGGGGGAAGCGGCCGGATGGTCGCCGCTGCCGGGCTCCGCCTACCCGAACAGCAACGTATCCAGCCCGCGCACCAAGCCCCCGACTTCGCTCACGCGCCGACACGCCAGCAACGTGCCCGCCACATATGGCTCCGGCGAAGTGCCCGCGTCGTGGCGAATCGTGAGGCGTTCGTCCGGCAACCCGAAAAGCGCTTCGACCGAGACCACGTAGCTCGGCAGGCGCACCGAATGGACCTGCGTGCCGCCGATGTCGGCGCCGCGCGCATCTCGCGCCCCCAGCGTGTCCTGCACGGGGTAGCCGAGCTCGTTCGGGGAGACCGTGGCCAGGTACTCGGCCAGCTCCCGCCCGGTGCCGGTGGGGGCGTCCGGCTTCCCCGCGTGCGCGTAGTCGACGATCTCGCGGTGAGGCAGGTGCCGCGCGGCAATCCCGGCAAGGTGCTTGAGAAGCGCGGCCGTGAGCGAGAAGTTCCCGGCTGCGACCACCCCGCACCGCGCGGCGACCGCGGCCTCGCCGATGTGGCGGTAGTCATCGTCGTCGAGGCCCGAGGTGCCGACGACCACGTGCACGCCCGCCCCGAGCGCGGCGAGCGCGTGTCGCTTCACGACCGACGGGTGGGTGTAGTCGACCCACACGTCGGGGTTGGCCGCCAGGGCCGCGCTCGCATCCGCCGCGATCGTCACGCCGACGGGTTCGTCAAGCCCGATGGCGACGCCTGCGTCCTGCCCGGCAGCCGTGCGCGCCACAGCGGAGACCAGCTGGAAATGCGGCGACTCCACCACCGCGCGCGCCACGGCGCTCCCCGTCCACCCCGTGACGCCGGCCACGCAGACGCGCATGATCACGAGAACATGCCCCCTTCGCCGCCCTCGGTCTCCTCACCTACGAAGTTTGCAAAACCGTCGGCATCGCCTGCCGCCCGGCCTATGCGCCCGACCCCGCGCCGAATGTCGTCCATGCCGTTCGCGATCGACATGCGTAGGAAGTGCTGCCCCTCGGCCCCGATTCTGCCGAACGAGGCCCGGTCCATGGTGGCCACGCCGTAGCGATACAGCAGGAACATTTGCAGCATCGCCGCCGGCGTCGTGCGCATTCGCGCCGGTTCATCGAGCGCAGCGTGGGCCTCGAACGCCCCCAGCCGCTTGCATATTCCGGAAACGTCGGGGAAGACGTAGAACGCGCCCTTTGGCATCAGGCAGGTTACGCCCGGGATCTCGTTGAGAGCCGGCACGATCCAGTCGCGGCGACGCTGGAACGCGGAGACCATGCGCACCACCTCGTCGGCGGACGCGGGATCCTCGTAGGCCATGGCCCCAGCTTCTTGGAGGAAGGGAGGCACGCACGACACGATGTTGATGTTGATGCGCTTGAAGATCTCCGCCTCGTCCGCGGTCGGCAGCACCGCCCAGCCGAGACGCCATCCGGTCATGGCGAAGCCCTTGGAGTGCCCGCTCGCGATTACCGTGCGCTCCGGCATGCACGGGTGCGACGCGATGCTCTCGTGCACCAGTCCGTCGAACAGGATCTGCTCGTAGATCTCGTCCGAATAGATGCGTACGTCGGGTCGGCAGCGTTCGCGGATCACTTGTGCAATCCCGGCCAGCTCGTCGCGCGACAGCACCCCGCCGGTCGGGTTCGAGGGAGAACACAGCACGATCACCTTGGTGCGCTCGGTGATCAGCGCCGCCAGGTCCTCGGCGCCGAAGGCGAAACCCCGCTCCGGCGTGAGATGCAGCGGCACCGGCACCGCGCGCACGAACCGCACCCAAGACTCGTAGATCGGGAAGCCGGGCGACGGGTAGATCACCTCGTCCCCCTCGTTCACGTACGTCTGCATGGTGTATCCGATCGGGGGTTTGGCCCCGGGGGTCACCACCACGCGGTCCGGCGCGACCTCGATGCCCCGCGTGCGTTCCACATGCGTCGCAATGGCTTGGCGAAACGGCAGGATCCCGGCCGGATCGCAGTACCCCGAGCGTCCAGCATTGAGCGCCTCCATGGCCGCGCGATTCAGGTGCGGGGCGCTGCGAAAGTCGGGGGCGCCGAGATTGAACCGAATGACGTCCAGGCCGCGGTCGAGACAACGCTGAATGTCGTCGCCCAGCTTGAAGGCGTTCTCGGTGCCGAGGTGGCGCATGCGGCGGGCGATCAAGGCCAAGGTCGGTCTCTCGTTCGGGAAAGGGGGGTGCGTACTGGCAAAGCAAGGTGTGGCCACCGTATGATGAACACAACCCAGCCGCGCGTGAACGGCGCGGCCGCGCCCCATTTGCTCGGAGCCAATCCCATGAAGCGTCAGGCCAATCGCCGCACCTTCCTCGCCGAAATGGCCGCCGGGGCGGTCGTGATCCCGCCCGCGCTCGCGGGCCTGGCGCCCAAGCCGTCCAGCCAGTCGCCCACGTCGTCCGGCCTGCCGCCGACCCTGCCCGCCAGGCCGAGAGGCTCCCGCAGCCCCCGCGACGAGTCCTACTGGGACATGGTCCGGGCCCAGTTCTCGTTTCGCGAAGACAAGGTGCCCATGAACGCGGCCAACCTGTGCCCTTCGCCCCGCGTGGTGGCTGCCCGCGTCGAGGATCTCACCCGCGACATCGACCGCGACTGTTCCTCCCACAATCGCGCCAAGTTCCGCACCCTGACCGAGCAGTCCCGAGCCGCCGTGGCGAGCCAGCTCGGCGTGACGCCCGACGAGATCGCAATCGTCCGCAACACCAGCGAGGCCAACAACGTGATCAACAACGGCGTGCCTATCCGTGCGGGTGACGAGGTGGTTGTTTGGGATCAGAACCACCCGACCAACAACGTGGCGTGGGACGTGCGGGCGGCGAGGTTCGGGATCAAGGTGACGAGGGTAGCCGTGCCGCCCCATCCGGCTTCGGCCCAGGCCCTTGCCGACCCCTTCCTCGCGGCGTTGACCGACCGCACCCGCGTGCTCGCGATCACGCACGTCTCGAACGTCAGCGGCATCCGGCTCCCGGTTGCGCAGCTCGTCGAAGCCGCCCACGCACGCGGCATTCACGTCCACGTGGACGGCGCGCAGAGCTGGGGCGCGCTGCACGTCGACCTGCGGTCGCTCGGCTGCGACTCCTACACCGCGTCGGCGCACAAGTGGTTCATGGGCCCGAAGGAGGCGGGGCTGCTCTACGTCAAGGAATCGCGCATTCCCGAGATCTGGCCCAACATCGTCGCGCCGGGGTGGGGCGACGACGCCGACCCCGACGTGAAGGGCGCCCGCAAGTTCGAGTCCCTGGGCCAGCGCGACGACGCGTGCCTGGCGGCGGTGGCCACGGCGGCGGCGTTCCACGACGAGATCGGGCCCGCCGAGGTGGCCGCGCGGGTGCGCGACCTTGCCACCCAGCTAAAGGACGGCCTGGCCGCGCACGGGATGTCGCTGGTGACGCCCAGGGACCCCGATCTCTCCGGCGGCGTGTGCATCGCGGCGGTGACCGGCAATCGCGCCGAGGGATTGCGGCGTCTCTACGAGGAGCACGGAATTGCGGGTGCGGCGACGGGTGGGCTGCGCCTGTGCCCGCACGTCTACAACACGCGCGACCACGTGGCCCGCGCCGTCGCGGGGGCGGCGGCGCTGCGGGGGGTGCTGGGGGGGTGAGCCGCCCTGGTCGGGCCGCCCGAATCGCGTCAGCGTCGCGCCGCGATGCCCTGCACTTCGAAGCGGGCGCCGAACAGCAGCGTTCCCGAGCCGACGAACGCGCGCGCCGGATAGGGGCCCGTGAAGAACGTGCGGTACACCCCGTTGAACGCGTCGTAGTCCGCCACGTCCGAAGCGAAGACCTGGACCGTCACGAGATCGTCCATGGTCAACCCCGCCGCCTCGAGCGACGACTTGACGTTGTTCAGCACGTTCATGGCTTCGGCCTCGGCGGTCTCGGGCACCTGCCCGTCCTCCAGTCCCAGGGTGCCCGACAGGTACAGCGTGTTGTCCACCCACACGGCTCCGCTGAACGGCGGCACGGTTCCGTCCGCGCCGGACCGGGGGTTCACGTGCTCGACCCGCGTCCCGGCGGCGTCGGCGTCGGCGTCGTGGCCGGCCTCCGACTGTGGGTAGCAGGCGAGGGCGAGAAGCAGGGGCAGCGCGAGGATGCGCGAGGCTGGATTGGACATTCCTGGACAACCTTTCCGATTCCGGGACAGTGGCGGGGCTTGTGCCGCGTTGGCGACGGTGCAAGGATACGCAGTCCGGCGCGTCAGGCAAGGCGTCGCACCCCGGCGACCCACAACCCGGCGTCGGCAACGAAGAGAGGAATCCGCTCATGAAGACCCAGCTCGACTGGCGATACCACCGCCCTGGCTGAAAAAGCTGCAAACGCACGCAAGAGTTTCTTGCGAAGAACGACATCAAGGCCGCGGAGACCCGCAGCGCCACCCGAAATCCCGTCAAGGCCGACGAGGTTCCAGCGCTGCTCGGCGGCGTTGCCAATCTCGTGATCGCAAAGGGCCGCAAGGTCGTACGGATCGCGCTCGACGACCCGGACCGACCGGACGACGAACAGCTCATCTCCCTCACGACCAGCCGCTGGGGCAGGTTGCGCGCCCCCGCCCTGCGCGTCGGCAGCACGTTCGTGGTCGGCTACAACCAGGACATCCTCGCCACCGTATTCGGAGAACCGGCATCATGAAGACACAGCCTCGCATGACCACGCAGCCTCGCACTTTCCCGTTCCCGCGCGCGATCGCCCACGCCGTGCTGGCCATCGCCGTCTGGAGCGCCATGGCCGCCGAGGCCCAGCGCCCCCTGGACCACGACGACGTGCTGACCTGGAACACCATCGCGAACGCATCCCTGTCCCCCGACGGACGCTGGCTGGCGTTCGTGCTCACGGCCATGGAGGGCGATCCGGTCGTCACCATAAGGGCCGCGCAGGCCGACGCCGAAGCCATGACGTTCCGCGGCTCGAACCCCGTGTTTACGTCCGATTCGCGGTTCGTGGTCTATCGCGTACCGCCGGTCGAGGCCGTTGTCGATTCCCTGAGGAGAGAGGGGAAGAGGGGCGACGATCTCCCCCCGGACAGCCTGGCCGTCGCGGACCTGGAAACGCTGTTCGGTGCGGGCGGAGCTCCCCGGATCGTGGGCGCGGTGACCGGCCACAAGGTGGCGTCGGAAGGTCGCTGGGTGGCCTACGTCCCGGTCGACGACGAAGGCGACGACGCCGACGACCAGGAGGAAGACCCCGAGGAAGAAGCCGAGCCGGAACCAGCCGGCGCAATTGGCGACCCGGACGACGAGGACGCCGAGGACAAGGACAAGGAAGACGGCTCGCCCCTGATCGTGCTCGACCTCGCGTCGGGCGCCGAAGTCGCCTACGAAAAGGTCACCGACTACTTCTTCGCCGAAGAGGCCGCGACGCTCGCCTTCGCCACGTCCAGCGAGGACGGAGAAGGCGACGGCGTGTACGTGATGGCGCTGGACGACATGACCCGCCGGGCGGTCCTGGTAGGGGAGGGCAACTACAAGCAGCTGGCCGTGGGCGACGACGGGACGCAGGTCGCCTTCCTGAGCGACCGCGACGATTACCAAGCGGAGCAACCCGAGTTCACCCTGTTCCGCGGCGCGTCGCCGTCGTGGGAGGCTGCCGCGCTGGTCGGTCCGGGCGCCGACGGGATCCCGGCAGGGTGGTGGGTGAGCGAAAACGGCAACGTGAGCTTCTCGGACGGCGGCGGGCGCGTGCGCTTCGGCACGGCTCCCCGACCCGAGATCGAGGAAGAGGACGACGATCAGCTCGACGAAGACAAGGTCTCCCTCGACGTGTGGAACTGGAAGGACCCGTATCTGCAACCAATGCAGCTCGTGCAGCTGCAACAGGAACGCACGCGCACCTACGCGGCCGTGGCGCACCTGAGCGATGGCCGCGTGGTCCAGCTGGCCACGCCCGAGGTGCCCACCGTGCGCTTTGCCTCCGACGGCGACGCCGCGTTCGCCATCGGCACGACCGACGTGCCGTATCGCCAGATGATCTCGTGGGACGGGCGCTACAACGACGTCTACGCGATCGACGTGGCCACGGGCGAGCGACGCCGCGTGGCCGAGCGCACCAAGGGATTCCCGATGCTGTCGCCGGCGGGCAAGTATCTCGCCTGGTGGGACGGCGCCGCGCGGCACTGGATGGTCGCCGCGACGGACGACGGCGACGCCGTGGCCGCGAGCGAAGGCGCGTCCCATCCCGTGTGGAACGAGCTGGACGATCATCCCGATCTGCCGCCGCCGTACGGGTCCGCCGGCTGGACGGAGGACGACCGCGCCTTCCTGTTCTACGACCGCTACGACGCGTGGCGCTTCGAGCCCGCCACGGGAGAAACCACCAACTTGACCGCGGGCGCCGGACGCGACGCAGGGATCCGTTTCCGCTACGCACGGGCCGACTTCGAGACCCCGCACCTGGCCGAGGGCGAGGCGCTGTGGTCGGCCTTCCATTACATGAACAAGCAGGCGGGCTACTATCGCGGGCGCGCCGACCGCGCCGCGCCACCCGAGCGGATCGTCATGGCCGACAAGATGTTCCGGCTTCGCGGCAAGGCGGCCGACGCCGACCGCTGGCTGATCACGCGCGAGGATTTCCGCGAGTATCCCGATCTGTGGGTTGCCGGGGGCGAGGGCGCCCAACCCGATTTCCAGGCCATGGCAAAGGTGTCCGACGCCAATCCCCAACAGGCGGACTTCACCTGGGGCAGCGCCGAGATCGTCGAATGGGCGTCGAACGACGGAGTGCCGCTACAGGGCATCCTCTATACACCCGACGGTTTTGACCCATCGGTCAAGTACCCCATGATGGTCTACTTCTACGAGCGCATGTCGGACGGCGTACACCTCTACCGCTCGCCGCAGCCTGGAGGCTCGTCCGTGTCGGTGCCCTTCTACGTCAGCCGCGGTTACGTCGTCTTCATTCCCGACATTCCGTACGAGATCGGGTATCCCGGCGAGAGCGCGCTCGACGCGGTGGTGCCAGGCGTGCTGGGATTGGTTGCGCGCGGCTTCGTGGCCGAGGACAAGATCGGCGTGCAGGGACATTCGTGGGGCGGGTATCAGATTGCGTACATGATTACGAAGACGAATCTGTTTGCCGCGGCCGAGGCGGGGGCTCCGGTGAGCAACATGACGAGCGCGTACGGCGGTATCCGCTGGCAGTCCGGCATGAGCCGCATGTTCCAGTACGAGCGCACTCAGAGTCGCATCGGTGGCACGTTGTGGGAGTCGACCAACGAGTATTTGCACAACTCGCCCGTGTTCTACGCCGACAAGATCCACACCCCGTTGCTCATGATGCACAACGACGAAGACGGCGCCGTGCCGTGGTATCAAGGCATTGAGATGTTCGTCGCCATGCGTCGCCTGCAGAAGCCCGTGTGGATGCTGAACTACAACGGTCAGGGTCACGGATTGAGACGCGAGGCCGACCGCAAGGACTGGGCCATTCGCATGCAGCAGTTCTTCGATCACTACCTCATGGACGCGCCCGCGCCCGTGTGGATGGAAGAAGGCGTGCCGGCGATTCTCAAGGGCAAGGATCTGGGATTGGGGGTGAAGGCGCGAGGCGTTTCGTGATCACGAGATGTCCCTCTTCGGCGGCCCAGGTGTCCATGTAGGCGACCGTTTGCGGCAGGCCCTCCCTGATCGTGGCGTCACGGCCCTGGTGCTGGATCTTGCATTCGATGACGATGCGCTGATCGCGGGTTGTGTCGGCGTCGCCCGCCCGTAGTGCGCCCCCCAACCGCCCAGACACGCAAGGAGTTGCTCCGCACACCCAACTCTCGTCAAAGCGCACAGAACATTATACTATTAGAACATTGGTGAATCCAGCAATCAAGTGCAATGAAATTCCGAGAACTCCTCGAAATCGTGGACGACGAACCCGTGTTCGACACCGGATTCCTAGTATCCGGGCGGGGCGACGAGCCCGGTCTTCCGGCTCAGCTAAGCCGGTGGTGCCGATCCGGCCGTCTGTCCCGTCATCGGCGCAACCTCTTCTCGCTGGCTCCTCCGTATCAAAAGGTCGTCCCCCACCCCTTCCTGGTTGCCAACCGCATCGTACCCGGGTCCTACGTGAGTACACAGTCGGCGCTGGCCCACGCCGGTGCCATTCCCGAATACGTGCCCGAAATCACCAGCTGCGGCCCCGGGCGTCCGCAAGTGCGCCGCACGCCGATGGGTCGCTATTCGTTTCGCTACCTGACGCCGAGCCTGCGCACCGGATATCGATTGATGGAACTCGCCGCAGGGCAGCGGGCCTTCGTAGCTACGGCCGAAAAGGCTCTGCTGGATCTGATTCACCTCCAACCGGGTGGCGACGATGCCGCTTGGGTCAATGGCCTCCGGCTGAACCTTGAGACTATCTGCCTAGAGCGCCTGATGCGCACAGCTCGGTTAACCGGCAGACCCAAGCTGATTCGGGCCGCCAACCACCTAGCCGCCGGTGGCACACCGCGGCCGTGAAGGACCACGCTCGTCGCCTCGCCCGCGGCCTCGACCCGTTGGCGGCACGCAACCTCGTCCGAGAATACCTCCAGGCACGCGTGCTGGAGGGACTGCAGCGGGGGGGTGCATGCGAGCGCTTGCATTCCATGGCGGCACTGCGCTGCGATTTCTGTACGGCTTGCCTCGGTATTCAGAAGACTTGGACTTCGCGCTGGAAGGCCGCACCGCCAAGTACGATCTGAGCGCATGGCTCCGCGAGACCGCCCGCCAGTTGCTTCGGGAAGGGTACGACGTACGCGTCAAGGTCAAGGAACGCAGCGCCGTGCACGCGGGCTGGCTACGATTCCGTGGCCTGCTCTACGACCTTAGACTGTCGCCCCACAGGGATCAGTCACTCGCAATCAAGGTGGATGTCGACACGCGCCCCCCGGCCGGCGCCACCATGCGCACCCAGCTGGTACGCAGACATGTGTCCCTCCGTATCCACCACCACGATCGGGCGTCGCTGCTTGCAGGGAAACTGCATGCGGTGTTGTGCCGACCGTGGGCAAAGGGCCGCGATCTGTACGACCTCGGATGGTACCTGAGCGATCCAACGTGGCCGGGTCGGAACTTGGCATTGCTGAACGCGGCCCTGCAACAGACCGGGGATTCGGCCGGGCTGCTCGAGTCCACATGGCGCACAGCCGTACTTGATCGGTTGGTCCAGCTTGATTGGGACGATCTGATCGCAGACGTGCGTCCGTTTCTCGCGCCCGGCGATGCCATGCCGGCGCAGAATGACGTCATGGAGCTTGTCGCACGGTCGAGACCCCCAACACGCTCGCCAGGTTGGCACGGAAGCGCGGGCGAATGATTCCCAAGGGCTACTTGCCGTCGCCCCCCGGCAGCGGCGGCAAGACGTTGGCCGTCGAGTACGACGGGGAAGACTTGCTCGTCGCGGTCGAGCAAGGGATTGAGGTCCGGTAGGCGGCGCCCAGGGGTGCCCCTGTCCCCCTCACACCCTTACCTTCCATCCATGCCCATTTACGAATACACCTGCAAGGACTGTGGACTGGACTTCGAGCGGCTGGTTTTGGGTCGCAAGACGCCAACGTGCCCGGAATGCGACACCGAGAACCTCGAGCGGCGGCTGTCGCTGCCGCGCGTGAAATCGTCTTCCACGCGCGCGATGGCCATGCGAGCGGCTCGGAAACGCGACGCGAACCAGGCTCGGGACCGAATGCACGAACGTATCCGGTACGAAGAGAGCCACGACCGGCACGGTTGACGTGCCCCAGCCCTCCTCCGTGACAGACAGACCCGCGCTGCACCGTCGCCTCGGGTTGCTCGGCCTGACCGCAACCGGCATCTGCGCGATGCTGGGAGCGGCGATCAACCTGATCCCGATCATGCTGCAGCGGAACGTGCCGGGAATCGGTCCGCACGTCCTGTCGTCGTACTTCTTTGCGGCGGTGCCGGCCCTGATCGCCGCGCTGGCCTACGCGAGCCTATCGTCGGCGATGCCGCGCGCGGGGGGCAGCTACGTATACGTCAGCCGCTCGCTGAGTCCGTACTGGGGATTCGCCGCCAGCTTCTCGCAGTGGTTCGGGCTGTCGATCGCCATCGGCGTGGTGTCGTACGTGCTCGTGCCGTTCCTGCGGGACATTGCCGACGCGGTGGGCTGGGAAGGGACCGCGACGGCGCTCGACACGGGGCCCGTGCGGGTCGGCGTGGCCCTGGCGTTTCTATGGACGTTCGTCGTCGTCAATCTCCGTGGCTTGGGGATCTACCAGGTCACGTTGGTGCCCATGATGTTCCTGATGTTCGCGCTGGGCGCCGTGGTGATCGTGGCCGGTTTCCTGTTCGACCACGGCGACTTCGCCGCCGGCCTCATGGCCAGCGAGGGCCGCGCGGTTCCCGCGACGCCCGACGCGCCTTTCCGGCTCGGGCCGTTCCTGGCCGCTGCGGCGCTGCTCTTCTCCAGCTTTATCGGCTTCGATTCCATCGCGCAGGCCGGAGGCGAGGCCCGCAACCCCGCCCGCAACCTGCCTCTCGCCACCTGCCTCGCCGTCGTCACGGTGGGAGCCTTCTACCTCCTCTTCACGGCGGCGATCTACCACGCGATCCCGTGGAGCTTCATGGCCGAGGAGGCGCAGGTCCGCGACCTCACCGCGCCCGGCCTGCTGGGCTATCTGCTCCCCACGGGCTGGACGGTGGCCATCGTCGCGGGGGCGGCGGTAGCGCTCGTCAACGACTTGCCCGCCATGCTGCTGGCCGTGTCGCGGTTGATGTTCGCGTGGGCCGAAGACGGGATCTTCCCGCGCGGCGTCGCCAGGGTGAACGCGCGGTGGCGCACGCCGCACGTCGCGCTGATCGCCAGCGGTCTCATGGCCACGGTGGGCATCCTGGGGAGCCACCTCGCGGGCGATTTCTTCCTGGGGATCGACATTCTCGTCACGTCGATGCTGGTCAATTTCCTGCTCATGTGCCTGTCGCTGCTGACCCTCGCGCGGCGCAATCCCGAACAGGCGGCGGCCATGCAGGTGCTGCGCAATCGCCGGGCCCAGATCGTGGTCGGGACGGTCGGCGTGGCGCTTCTGTCCGTCTTCCTGGTCGTGCACGTCAACAAGGACCTGAGCGCCGACGTGGGGGCGTGGTACTTCCACTCGACCTGGGTGTGGGTCGGGGTCATGGCGCTCGCATCGGCCATCTTCTTTACCCGCATGGCGCGCATGCGCGGTCGCGGCGCCGACACCCGCGCCCTTTTCCGCGAGTTGCCGCGGGAGTGAATCGCCCCGCACGCGCCGCGTTGGCCCCCGGGCTCGAAATCAGCCGCATCGTGACCGGGCTCTGGCAGGTGGCCGATCAGGAACGAGACGGCGCACCGCTTGATCCCGAGCCCGCCAGCCGCGCGATGGCACGCTACGCGGACGCGGGCCTGACCACGTTCGACATGGCCGACCACTACGGTTCCGCCGAGCTGCTGGCGGGCAGCTTTGCCAACGGCCGGCGCGACGTGCAGCTGTTGACCAAGTGGGTGCCCGAGCCGGGGCCCGCCAGTGAGAAAGCCGTCGAGGAAGCGGTGGACCGCGCGCTGGAACGTCTCCGCACCGACGCGATCGACCTGCTGCAGTTCCACGCCTGGAACTACGCCGATCCCAGCTGGCTCGACTGTCTGTTCATGCTGGCCGAACACCAGGCCGCGGGACGAATCCGGCACTTGGGGCTCACCAACTGCGACGCCGTGCACCTCGACATGGCCATTCGCAGCGGCGTACCCATCGTCGCGAACCAGGTTTGCTATTCGCTGCTCGATCGCCGCCCCGAGGACGCGATGACCGAGGCTTGCCGCACGCACGGGGTGAAGCTGCTCGCCTACGGCACGCTCGCCGGCGGCTTCCTAACCGAACGTTGGCTGGGTCGCGCCGAGCCGCCCATTGACGATTCGCTGACGTGGTCGCAGATGAAGTACCGTCGCTTCATCGACGTGGCTGGCGGGTGGGAGCGCTTGCAGCATCTGCTCGAGGTGGCCGCGCGCGTTGCCCGCCGCCTGAACGTCTCGGTGGCCAACGTGGCGTGTCGCTACGTGCTGGAACATCGCGCCGTGGCGGGTATCGCCATTGGGGCGCGGCTGGGCGAGAACAGCCACGTGGAAGAGAATCTGCGCGTCTTCGACTTCTCCCTGGACGAAAGCGCCCTCGCGGACCTAAGCGCTGCCTGCGCCGAGATGGAGCCGATTCCGGGCGACTGCGGCGACGAGTACCGGCGCCCGCCCTTCCTCACTGCGTCGGGCGATTTGCGCCACCACGTGACGCAAATCCCGGCGCCGTACCCCGTGCGCAGCGAAGGCCGCGTTCAACGCGTCTCGACGGGGACGCCGTGGGAGCGGCTGGCCGGCTACAGTCGCGCGATTCGGCGCGGCAACCGCATCTGGGTCGCGGGGACCACCGCTTCGCACGGCGCGCGGCTCATCGGCGGGCGCGACCCAGCGGCGCAAACGCACTTCATCGTCGACAAGATCGAGTGTGCGTTGCAGTCGCTGGGCGCGAGGCTGCAAGACGTCGTGCGGACTCGCGTGTTCATTGGCGACGGAGTCGACTGGGCGGCGGTGGCCCGCGCACACGGTGCCCGTTTCGCCAACGTATTGCCGGCGAACACGCTGGTGCGGGCCAACACGGTCGACGACCATCTGCTCGTCGAAATCGAGGCCGAGGCGGTGGTGGCGTGAGCGCCCGCCCCCCCGTGAAGGCCGTCCTGTTCGATCTGCTGTCGGCCCTGATCGACTCGTGGTCGCTGTGGGACGACATTGCTGGCGACGAGGCAGCCGGGCGAAAGTGGCGCATGGCTTACCTGGAGCGCACCTACGCGGCGGGCGCCTACCGCCCGTATCTCAATCTGGTGGCGGAAGCGGCCGCAGCCGTGGGGTTGCCGCGCGCGCTGGCCGCCGAGCTGGGGACCCGGTGGGACGAGCTGGCGCCGTGGCCGGGGGCCGGCCCGGCGTTGCGCAAGCTGGCGCGCGAGTGGCCGCTGGGCGTCGCCACGAACTGTTCAGAGACGTTGGGACGGCGTGCCGCCGCGCTGATCGACGCGCCGTTCCGCTCGGTGGTCACGTCCGAGTCGGTGGGGTTCTACAAGCCCCATCCGCGCATGTACGCGGCGGGGGTGCGGGCGCTGGGATCGCTCCGCATGGACGAGGTGCTCTTCGTCGCGGGGTCTCCCTGGGACATCCGAGGTGCGACTCGAGCAGGCTTGACGGTCGTCTGGCACAACCCGATGCGCCTGTCGGGCGGCGGCGCCGAAGAGCTCGCGCTTCACGTCATACACCACCTGTCCGAGCTGCGTGGACTGCTGCCCATCGGTACAGCCCCAATCCCGAAACGATGAACGCGGCGGCAACCAGCGCTACAAGGGTCCGGTCGCGGGCAATGTAGAGCAGGGTCCAGAACGTCAACGCGAGGTAGAGCACGGGGGTGACCGGATAGCCCCAGGCGCGGTACGGGCGGGCCAGCCCCGGTTCGCGGGCGCGGAGCACGAAGAGTCCCAGGACCGTGAGAAAGCTGTTCAGGCCAAGGGTGAACCCGGTGAACACCAGCACCGTCTCGAACGATGCGGTCAGCACGAAGGCCAGGGTGAGCGCGGTCTGCACGAGAATCGCGACTGCCGGAATGCCGTTCCGTTTGCGGCGGGCCAACCGGCGAAAGAGCGGATAGTCCTCGCCGATCACCTGAAGCACGCGCGGTCCCGCAAGCACCATTGCGCTCACGGTCGAGACGAGCAGGAGGGCCAGGGTGACGGCCATGATGGCACCCCCCGCCGGGCCAAAGATATGCGTAGCAGCAACATAGCCGACATCGATCTTGCCGGCCATCTCGTCCATGGGGGCGGCCCGCAGAAACGACCAGTTGAGCGCCACGTACAGCACCGTGACCAGGAGCGTGCCCACGCCCAACACGCGCGGAATGGCGCGCCGAGGATTCTCGATCTCCGCCGTGAGATAGGTCGCCGCGTTCCATCCGGTGTAGGCGTAGGAAACGTAGATGAGCGAGATGGCGAAGGCCCCGCCGAATATGAGCCGGCCGTCGCCCTCGGCGGGCATGAGCGACACGGGTTGAGGGAGCTCCACCATGGTTGCCGCAGCAAGGCAGAAGGCCAGAATCAACCCGACCTTCACGGTGGTGAAGCCGCTCTGGAACATGCCGGAGCTGCGCCGGTTGGTGACGTGCACGGCGGCCATCGCAACCACCAGCGCCGCGCCCAGCCAGGTTGCGGAAACGGCGGGGAACACCGAGGCCACGTAGGTCCCGAAGGTGATGGCGGCCAGTGCGGTCGGCGCCGAAAACCCCACCGTGGCCGACACGACCCCCGACACGAACCCCACGGCAGGGTGGTAGATCCTGGACAGAAAGGCGTACTCGCCCCCCGACCTGGGGATCGCGGCCCCGAGCTCGGCATACGACAACGCGCCGCAGAAGGCCGCCGCGCCTCCCACCACCCAAAGCAGCAGCAGCGGAAACGACGACTGGATGTCGAGCAGCTGGAAGCCCAGGCTGGTGAACACGCCGGTGCCGATCATGTTCGCGACGACCACCGAGGTGGCGGCGTAGCGGCTGTAGGCGTGGGTCGGCGTGCGGCGGGCGTCCATGGTTACAGTACATTACGCGAGAGAGTCGCGATTGGGCAGCCCGCAGTGTAGAGGAGAAGACGATGCAGACCGCGCCGCTGGGGCGTCTTCCCGTCGTTGGGGTTATGGGATCGGGCGTTGATGCGCACGAAACGCTGGCCGTGCCGTTGGGCCGCCGGTTGGCGGGGCTCGGGGTTCATCTGCTCACCGGCGGCGGTCGCGGGGTCATGACGTCGGTGTCGCGGGCGTTCGCCGAGGTCGAGGATCGCGTCGGGTTGGTGATCGGGGTGCTCCCCAGCATTCGCGACGAGTCTGCTGGGGACTACTACGTCGGGCCGAAGCCGCCGCCGGGGTACCCGAACCCCTGGGTCGAACTGCCGATTCGCACCCATCTGGGCAAGACCTACGCGGACGCCGACTCCCGCAATCACGTCAACGTACTTTCGTCCGACGTGGTCGTTGCGCTTCCCGGCAGCCTTGGCACCACGTCGGAGATTGCCCTGGCGGTGTGCTACAGTCGCCCCGTTGTATTGTTTGGCGACCTGGAGCGTGCGAGCTACCTCCCATTGCGGTCGTTGGCGACTGCCGAGACCGTCGACGAGGTCGTCGCGTTCGTGAACGCCCACGTGGGCGACGCCCTGAGAAGCCCCGTCGCGTCGCATCGCGCTGCCGCCCAATGACCCATCGGACCGTTCGCCCCCCGCCGGACGACTGCGTGGATTCGCGCCTCGGCAACATCGTCGGCTTCTCGATCGACCAGGTCGCCCGCGCTGCCGCCGCCGACCCCGACGTGCTCCGCCTGGAGAACCTCGACACCGATGTCCCGCCGCCGCCATGCGCGGTGGCGGCGACCCGCGATGCCGTTGGGCGCGACGACGCCAACAGCTATCTGCCGTTTCTCGGCAACGAGGCCTTGCGCGCGGCGGCCGCCTCCCACGTAAGTCGTCTGAGCGGCGTCCCCTACGACCCCGACACGCAGACAATCGTCACCGCTGGCGGCACCGAGGGAATGTTCAACGTCCTGCTGGCGCTGCTGGAGCCGGGCGACGAAGTCGTGGTGACCGACCCCACCTACGCGGGCATGCTTTACCGGGTCCGCCTGGCCGGCGGCAGGTGCCGCTTCGCGCCGTTCGTGGTGCGGGGTGGCGGCTGGGCGCTGGACCTCGACCGCTTGCGCGCCGCCGTGACCGACCGTACCCGCGCGATCTTTCTCATGAGCCCGTCCATTCCGTCGGGCGCGGTGCTGAGCCGCGAGGACTGGGAGGAAGTCGCGCGCATTTGCGAAGAACGGGGCGTCTGGCTGGTCTACAACGCCGCGATGGAGCGCATCCTCTTTGACGGTCGCCGCTACGTACATCCGGCCAGCGTGGGCGGACTCGCCGATTTCACGATCACCGTCGGTTCCATCTCCAAGGAATATCGCATGATCGGATGGCGCGTCGGCTGGGTTACAGGACCCCGCAAAGCCATGAACCGCATTGGGTTGGTGAGCATCTACAATGTCGTGACGCCCGTGGGAATCGCGCAGCCGGGCGCGTTGGCCGCGCTCGTTGAGCCTGCGGGAGCCGGCGTGGCCGGCGCCGTGGCCGAATGGGAACGAAGGCGCGACGTCGTGCAGCAGGAATTGCGCGGCCTGCCCGTCGTGCGCGCCGACGGGGGGTGGTCGCTGCTGGTCGACACCGGCCAACTTGGCTACGACGGGGCGACTGCATCGGCGCGGCTGTTGGAGCGGGGCAAGGTCGCGGCCACGCCGATGACGCATTGGGGCCGAGAGAACGCGGCCCAGTTCGTGCGGCTCGTTTTCAGCAACGAGCCGGTGGCGCGGTTGCGGGGGTTGGGGGAGCGGGTGCGGGGGGCGTTGGGGGTGCCGTTGCCTTAGCTGGTCACCGCCGCGTCTCCGCCCAGTGCAGATAGACGTTCGACGCCAGCCGCCCAATCAGGAATGCGACGAACGCTGCCGTGGCGCCGACCCAACCCAGCCCCCACGCGAGCACGGGAAAGATGGCCACGATGCCGAGCAGTCCCAACGTGGTCGCGACGGTGATGGCCTTGGTGCGACGCTGCAACACCATCACGGCGCTCTGCTGCGCCAACCAGAAACCCAACGCGGGCAGCGGAATCAACACGAGCGCGGGGATCCTGGCGTATTCGCTCAGCTCCGGCGTGAGCCCCGAGATCGTCTCGAACCAGACGCCGAAGAGCGGCGTGAGCACGATCAGCGCGTGCGCGGCCGTGGTGGCGAGGCCCATGCCGAGCGCAAATCGTCCAACCGCATGACGGTGCTTGAAGTCGGGCCCGGTCAGCGCAATGGCGGCTTCCTGATAGCTCAGTCCCATGGCGCGAAACAGGAACGAGAGCGCGTGCACCACGGGCAGGACCGCGAGGGATTCGAGGGGGTCGCGCGCCCGTCCCACCAGGAAAGTCAGCACCGGATGGGTCGCCAACGCCACCAGCGAGGTCAACGCCAAGGGATAGTAGAATGCGAGCACCCCGCGATACGTCATGGGCGCGGCGCCGCTCTCGCCCGGCGCAGTCGCGAGTACCTGACGGATGGCCCCGATCGCCATGGCGCGCGCGACGACGGCCTCGACGCAGACCCCGACCGTCAAGCTGGCCGCGCCTACCCACGCCCCGTGCAGGTTGGTAACCGCAGGCAGCGTGAACGCGGTAGCCGCCATGGCCACAAGGCGGAACACGGTCCCGAAGGCGACCTGCCGGGTCTTGCCGGCGCCGATCATAACCCCATGCACGAAGCGACGATAGCCAATCGCGGCCGGCCATGGCAGATAGATCCACAGCGCGCCGTAGATGATGTCGGCCACGTCCCGCGGCAGCGCCAGCAGTCCCGTAACGAGCGGCTCGAAGACGGCTGGAATCAGCAGCAAGAGGACCAGCAGGGTGGCGAACGCGTTGAGCCCCTGCGCGAAAAACCGCAGCTTTCGAAAGCTGTCGCGGTCGCGCACCAACGCGGTTGCCGCGGTCATCAGCATGATCACCGGCGCCTCGACGAGGATCGCAATCGCAAACACGACGCCGTGCGCCGCGAGATTGATCTTGGCCTCGGGCAGACGGGCAATGGTGGCAGCGATCAGAGGCCCTTCAAGCGCCATCATGATCCAGGTTGCCGCAAGGGGAGACCAGAAGCGCGCGATGTGGCCGGAGTTGAGGGTCCCGCCGGGTGCGGGGTGCATGTTGGCTTCGCCTGAGGTGTGGATGAAGGATGAACAATACGATAACGCCGACGGAATGAACCCGTTACGGACGCAGGCCGCGCGGGGAAGCGTGCAACAGGTTCGCCATCGCGATCCGTTCGACGACGCGAGCCCGTGGGGCGCGCATCGCCCTGCCGGGTGGGGCGCGTTCTGGCTGCGCGTCGCGCGCGGGATGCCAGGCGGCTGGCCCTGGAGCCGCCTCGCGTTGGTGGCGCGCCGCGCCGCGCGGCGCCTGCTGGCAGGTCCCGTCGATACCCGTCTGTGGGGACACCGGTTGCGGCTCCACCCCGACCGTTCGGTCTCCGAGGCCAGGATCCTGTTCCTGCCCCGTGCATGGGACCGGATTGAGCGCAAGCACCTCGGGCGATGGATGAAGCCAGGATCGACGTTCGTCGACGTCGGGGCCAACGTCGGCGCTTATTCCTACTGGATTCTTTCTCGCATCGGCAGGGCAGGGCGCGTGGTTGCCGTTGAACCCGACCCTGATCTTGCCCGGCAGCTTCGGTACAATGTGGGCGTCAACCGTTTGGGTGGACGAATGCGGGTCGTGGAGGCGGCGGTCGGCGCGGTTGGCGGTACGGGCGGGTTTGCGCCAGGGGTGCGGAACTCGGGAGAGGGGCGGTTGGTTGCTGTGGGCGGCGGGCTGGAGCTGGACGAGGACTGGATTCCGGTGCGCGTGGTCACGCTTGCGGAGGTGGTGCGGGATGCCGGGATTGACCGAATCGACTGCCTCAAAGTGGACGTGGAGGGGCGCGAGGCCGAGGTCGTGCAGCCGTTTCTTCGGGATGCGCCGCGCGCGTCGTGGCCGAGGCTGTTGCTGGTCGAGATGAAGACGGCGGAAGCGGGCGAGCGGCGGCAATCGGAGGCGTTGCGAGCATGGCTTGTCGACAGGGGGTACCGGCTTGCGTTGCAGACGAAGCTCAATGGGTTGTTTCGGCTGGAGTGAGTCGCACGGTTTAGCCTCACGGGCGGAGATTGTGCCCTTCGGTGCGCGTCTGCATTGGCCCCACCCGCCGCGGCGGTGCTATAATTCATAGCGATCGCGCCACCCACCCGGTCGCGCGGCAGCCCTTCGGCACGCCGAACATGAGGAGCTTGGTCAATGAAACGGATCTTCCGCCCTACGTTTCCCTTCGCCTTTGCGGCTGTGGCCGCGATTTCCTGGTTTGCGGACGGCGCCGCCCAAGCGCGCCCCGATCGGGAAGTTCGCGCTTCCCAACCCGAGGGGTGGGCAATCTCGTTTTCGCCCCGGGTCGGGTTTTTCCTGCCGCAGCAAGGCAATGGCGGGGGCCAGCGCGCGGTGCGCCGGCCTACCTACGGCATGGAGCTGGTCGCGAAGCGCAAGGCGTCGTGGTACGGCGCGCGGGCGTTGTTCGAGCGTTCGACTCGGTGGAGTCCTCGGCGCGACCTGGCAAGCAGCATTCTGTCCGGCGATTCGTTCGCGGGCGACGACGGGGCGGATGGGCAGTATTTCGAGACCGTAGTCGTGGACTTGATGGCCTACACCCCGTCTTACGATGGCGCGCGAGCCTACATGTTCTCGGGATTTGGTTCCAAGATCATCGGTTCTACGCAAGGAACGCCCATCCTGCCCTATTCTCTGGTAGGCGCGGAGCGGGCGCGCACCTGGCACGGCGGGATCGGGATCGAGGCTCCGTTGAGTGGCGGCGCGGCGGTGTTCGAAGTGGGGGACTACTACGGCAGGAACGGCGGCGACGATCGCGTGCACGACTTTCACGTCACGCTCATGGCCCGTTTTTCCGGCGTCGGAGACTTCATCAGGACGCTGGTCACGGGGGAAGATTCGGACGGATAGCCCTTCGCGCGGCCACCGGGTGCCCGGCCACCTGACGCCCGCCCGTCGCAACGCCCGCCGACCCGGTGCCTTGCCACGATGATTGACCTTCGCAGCGACACCGTGACGTGCCCCACCCCCGCCATGCGCGAGGCCATGGCGGCTGCGCCCGTCGGCGACGACGTCTACGGCGACGACCCCACCGTGAAGCGCCTCGAGGCCCGCACGGCGGAGATCCTCGGCAAGGATGACTCCGTATACATGCCCACCGGGTCGATGACCAATCAAGTGGCGATACGCGCCCACACCGAACCCGGCGACCGCGTCGTGATGGACGTGGCGTCGCACGTGGTGCGTTCGGAGGGCGGCGGCCCGGCGGCGCTGTCGGGGGTGACCGTCCATCCCATCGTGGGCGACCGCGGCATCTTCCCGGCTTCCCATCTGCGCGACGCCCTGGGCACCACGCATTCGGGATCGCCCACCACCCTAACCCCACCCGCGACGCTGCTCTGCCTGGAGAACACGCACAACGGGGGTGGCGGCAGCATCTGGCCGCTGGAGCTGCTCGACGAAGTGGTGGCGACCGGTCGCGCGGCGGGTTTGCGCTGCCACCTCGACGGCGCCCGCATCTGGAACGCCTCGGCGGCGACGGCCACGCCGCCCGCTCGCTACGCCCGCGACTTCGACAGCGTCTCGGTGTGCTTTTCCAAGGCGCTTGGCGCACCCGTGGGTTCGGCGTTGGCCGGTTCGTCCACCTTTACCACGCGGGCGCGGCGGTTCAAACAGCTCTTCGGCGGCGGGTTTCGCCAAGCCGGCATCATTGCCGCCGGGGCGCTTTACGCCCTGGAACGTCACCGCGCCGATCTAGCCCGCGATCACGAGAAGGCCGCCGTCCTGGCGGACGCGCTCGTTGCGATTCCTGGCGTAGAGCTGGTGCGCCAGCATGTCGAGACGAACATCCTGCGCTTCAACGTGGCCCGCAGCGCGGCCGAGTTCGTGGACGGGTGCCTTGCCCGCGGCGTTGCCATGCTGGTCTCGGGCCGCCGCAGCGTGCGTGCGGTGACCCATCGCGACGTGTCGATGCCGGAGATCGAGCGTGCGGGGAAGGTGGCGAGAAGGGTCTGCGCGTCATGGTGACGCTGATCGAGGCGCTGAACTACCGGTGCCTGCGCTACGTGCGGCAACCGCTCGGCCCGTTTCATGTTCTCGTGGGGCCAAACGCATCGGGGAAGTCGACGTTTCTCGACGTCGTCGGTTTGCTTCGGGACATCGTGGCGGAAGGGCCCGACCACGCCGTGGAGCAGCGCGCACCGTACCCGCCGGATCTCTTCTTTCGCCACCGGGGAACGCAGATGCAGCTGGCGATCGAAGCGAAAGTGCCGGATGCGTTAGTGCAAAAAGACTATACAACCGTTCGGTACCAGGTGGCCCTGGGTTTGGACGAGACACAGCGGAGGTTCGAGCTCAAGGCAGAGACGTTGTTGTTGCTTCAAGCGTACGATCACCCCCCACGCCAACTAGAGCTGTTTCCTCTTCCTTCCGCGCAGCCCGAATCGGTCCTGATCAGCATCAGGCAGAGTAACAACAGGGCGCTTCTCAACAAGGTGCCTGGCGGGAACGACAACTTCTATAACGAGAAGAATCGGTCGTCCAGGAGCTGGGCACCGTCCTTTCGCTTGGGGCCTCGCAAATCGGCGTTGGGCAACCTTCCGGCCGACGAAAAGAGCTTCCCTATCGCCAGCTGGTTTCGCGATTATCTCGCCAGCGGGCTGCAACGCTTCGTCCTCAACAGCAGGGCGATCCGCAATCCGAGCCCCCCGACGCGCGTGGCCGGTTTTCTTTCCGATGGATCGAATCTGCCGTGGGTTGTCGCCCGTTTGCGTAGCGACGACAGGGAAGTGCACGATTCCTGGATCCGGCACTTGCGCACGGCTCTGCCCGATTTGACCGATATTGACACCGTCGAACGCCCCGAGGACAAACATTGCTATATGCGGTACAAATACGCCAATGGGCTCGTCGTACCGTCATGGCTCGTATCGGACGGTACGTTGCGATTGACCGCCTTGACGTTACCCGCATATCTGAAGGATCTCCAGGGAATCTACCTCATTGAGGAGCCCGAGAACGGCATTCATCCGGGAGCAGTCTCCACCGTCTTCGATTCGCTCCTGTCGATCTACGGTGCGCAGGTGTTGCTGGCTACTCATTCCCCGGTCGTGCTAAACGAAGCCTGCATCCAGGACGTACTGTGTTTTGCCCGCGACGACGATGGGGCCACCGACGTAGTGTTGGGCTCGGAACACCCCAGTCTTCGCGAGTGGCAGGAAGCAATTGATCTTGGCACGCTGCTGGCATCGGGAGTGCTGGGGTGAGCGGCGGGGACCTGGTTATATTGGCTGCTGACAAAGACGTGAAGCAAACTCTGCACGGCATGCTTGGGCGCCCCGAAGCCCTTGGCATACGCAAGTTGCGCTTCGAGATCATTGTGCACCCGCAGCACGATCCGGCTTGTGCGAGACGGGGCGTGGCGTTCCTGTCGGGTCTCGGTCTATCCAGGAAGTACAGGCACGGGTTACTCGTCTTCGACCATGAAGGAAGCGGACGCGAAGATGAAGAGCGCGGCGCGTTGCAACGCAAATTGAATGACGAGTTTCGTCATTCGCCCTGGGGCGATCGCGCGCGAGCCATTGTTGTCGCTCCCGAACTGGAGGCTTGGGTGTGGAGCAAGTCACGCCAAGTCGACAACGTAGCAGGATGGAGCGGCCGTCAGCCGTCGCTACGGCGGTGGTTGAGAGACGAAGGGTGGCTTGCCCCCGGTGACGCGAAGCCGCTCCACCCCAAGGAGGCCTTCCACGCCGCTCTGCGACGCTCGCAAACGGCTCGCAGCGCATCGCTGTACTTGTCGCTGGCTGAGCGGGTCTCCCTTGCAAAGTGCAGGGATGGCGCGTTCCTAGAGTTGCGCGAAACCTTGCAGGAATGGTTTCCGCGAGGATGACGCCCCCGCTCGCTTGGTCCCTCCGCGGTCATCTATACCGTCACACCCGGGATACCGGCACGATCCCGACGCGAAATGCGTTGCATGTCGCCCTCAACCTACCCATGGCGCAAATCGACGACGCGCTTTGTTTCCTCGCCGACATCCACGTTCTCGTCCTCGACAAGACGGGCGAAGTGCGGATGGCTCACCCGTTCTCGGCAATTCCCACGCCCTATCGCGTTAAGACGCCCATCGGGTCCTACTGGGCCAACTGCGCCTGGGACGCAATCGCGATTCCCATCCTCCTCGACACGACTGGCCGGACGCCAACCGTCTGCCCCCTATCCGGCGCAGCCTTCGACCTTGCCGTCATGCGGGACACCGTCAGCCCCGAAGACGCCGTCGTTCGCTTCGGAGTCCCCGTACGCGCGTTCTGGAACGACATCGGCTTCACCTGAAGCACAATCGTGGCCTTCCGGTCGGAAGGGAACGCCACCGAATGGGCACGGACCAGCGATACACCGGTTGGGGATGCGAATGCGCAGACCTCGGAGCCGTCCCGCGCCCCTGGCGCGACGGTGCCGGTCAAGGTGCTGGGCGAGCTAAGCCGGCGTTGGTACGCTGGTCGGATGGCCGACGCATGGCAACCCTCGTCCGTCAGAGAGAAACAGGCGATGCTGCACGCGGTGGGACTGCGAGGCGCATTCTGGCGCATCCCACGAGAACCATGAGCCGACGACACCATCTGATTGTGGGTCACCGCCTCCGTCCCGCCAACGCTCCCCCGCCCAACACAACCAACCCCGAAGCCAGCACCAAGGCGATCGCTGCCGGAAGCGCAGCACGCGCCCCAGTCTCGGCGACGGGGGCCGGCTCGAAGACGGGCACCTCGTCCCATTCGACGACATCGATCGGCGCGGTGGCAAAGAACAGCGGGTAGAAGTGCAGACGCAGCCGCTCATGGTACTTCCGCACGGCGTCCTGGTAGGCCATTTGCGCGGTAAGGTCGGTGGCGGCCAGACGGTCCAAGGCGAGTTGGGTTGCGAGGGGCGGCACCAGCAGGGACCATCTGCGCGCCCACTGGTCGCGTCGTTGCAGCACTTCGCGGTACGCGCGGGAAGCATCGCGGGCAGCTTGGTCGCCCCTGTGGTTCATGGCGTAGTACCATGCCCAGGTGAATGCGTCCTCCGGCACGGTCCGACCGGCGAACTGGGGGTAGTCCTCGTAGAGCTCCTCCATGGTCGCGTTGCGCGGCAGATCCCACGCTTCGTGATACCCCTGACGCTGAAGTACGGTGAGCTCGAGCGCCTCCGGCACGGGGTGGATGATCCCGTTGACGAGGGTGAGCGCGGCTGGCGCAAGCAGTGTCAGGGTCACCCAGCTTCCCACCAGAATCATGGCGTTGGCGGTAGACGACCGACGCCCGAACCCTGCGGCGATGCAGAGCGCGAACCAGAACAGAATGTGCAACGTTACGAGGATCACCGCCCATGCCGCGCGTCCGTCGATGTCGATGTCGGCCAGCAATGCTGCAAGCGCCACAGTTGCCGCGACCACGCCGCCGACAAGAATCAGGCGCGACGCAACCTTGGCTGCAAGCAACCGCCGCGGCGGGGCAAAAAGGCGGACCAAGTTCCAAGTGCCTCTCTCACGCTCCCCGGACGTCACGTTGTAGGTAACCGCAATGACGAACAGCGGCAACAACGCGACCAGCAGGAAGGCGAGATCAAGGTCGCCCGCCGCGGCGAGACGCGGGTTTACCGTCTCGTGCTCGTAGAGCTGACCTTCGAGTGCCAGCAGACGGATCCGCATGTCGGTTGTTTCGACTTCGGTCCTGCCCTGGGCGAGGGCGGCGAGGCTCATGGACGGCTGGACTGCCGGAAAAGCCAGGTAATAGAGCATCTCCGCGACTTCGGTCGAGGGAGGATAGCGCGCAAGCAGGTATTCCAGCTGGTCCTCGAAAGCGGTTTGGGCCGCAGCGCCGGAAGACGCCGCCGAGTCTCTGCCTTGTCCTCCGCGCCAAGCCCCGTAGATCCCCATGCCCAGCAGGAGCAGCATGGCGACCGAGACGCCCCTCGCGCGGGTTGTGCGAAGCATGTCCAGCTTCAGCAGGCGCACCCACGCCCTCATGATGCCGGCCCGTCCGTGCCGATCCGAGGCAGTCGCACTTGCGCCACCCGAAGAGCAAGCAGCGGAAGCGCGATCCACAACGCCAGCGCCATCAGCGAGAGCGGGCGATGGCCCAACGCTTCACCCAGCGGTGGCGGCCGCGCCTCGAAGACGGGAAACTGCGTCCAGTACTCGCGTGGAAGGCGCTGCGCCCGGTCGTTCTCATAGCGAATCTCGGTGATGTGCAGGTCGTTCAGGCGCTGGATGATGTCGTAGCGATGGGCCTCGGCCTGGGCCCGGAACGCTTCAATCGCCTCCCGCCCGCTCCCCGCCGCCGCCATGGAAAGGTCCCGAATCGCCACGAAAGGAGAGACGAGCCCCGTCCACGAAAGGACCCCGTCCTGCCGGCCATGTCCTCGGGCCAGCTCCTGCTGGTGCTCCTCGACGACGCGGCTGGTGACCGCCTCCCCCTCCCGGCTCACCACGCCGCCCCAGTTGACCGGCAGCTCCTCAACCGAACCGACCTGGTAGCGCGCCAGGTATTCGTCGCGCAGTGCACGGAAGAAGGGATCGTCCGGGTTGTGGCTGTCGCCCACGTCGTTCAAGGCACGCTCCACCCGACCCGTAAACTCGGCCCGCGTGGGCACGGGGTGCACGGCGCCGGCCACCGATGCGCCAAGACGCGGCAGAGCGACGCAGACCGCCACCCAGAGCGCGATCAGCAGTGCCAGGGCGCTCCGAGCGGTGTTCCGGAACGACGACGCGACGACCGTGACCAAGACCCACCCCGCCAGATAGACCGCGTACATCGACGCCAAAACGCCCAATCGGGCCATGAAGTCCTGACCGTCCGACCCGGAAACCACGACCGCCAGCGTCGCCGCGCCAATGGGCAGTGCAGCCAAAGCCGCCACCGCCCCTACGCCCAAGGCCTTCCCCGCGAGAATCTGACCCGGTGTCGCCCCTTGAGCCAAAAGGAGCTTCAGCGTGCCCGGTTCTCGCTCCCCGCTGACCGACGCGAACCCCGCCGCGACTACGAGGAGCGGAAGCAGCAAAGCAAGCACGCTGGCCGGAGTAAGGCGGCCGAAGCGCAGCATGCCGGTCGCGTGTCGCGCCTCGCCAAAGTTCACCGTGTTCTGCCGGTGTCCCTCCAGAAAAAGCGAGGTGCCCGCGTAGTCGCCGACCCCCGGGTCGAAGAATTCCAGCGGCGCCGGCTCGCGAAAGACCAGAAACCCGTAGTGAATCACCCGGTGCGGATGACGATCCGGCTGCTCGACCCACTGACGCTCGACGATTTCCCGGTAACGAGCGCGCTGTTCCGTTTCGTTCGCAGTCTGTTGTCTTGCTCCCAAGACGGCCACGGCGCCAAGCGCCGCCACGAGCGCCAACAGAAACACTACATATCGCTCCTCGCGCATCTGACCGAGCTGGCGACGCGCAATGAGCAGAGCGTTGCGAAGCCCCTTCCATCGATCGTTCATGGTGTTTGGGGTCACCTTCCGACGAAGAGCGAGCTGGTTGTGAGCGTCACGGCCAACGTCCTGGGATCGCCCGGAATGTTGCCCGCGCGAGCGGCGAAGAGCGAGGCCACGGCATAGCTGGTATCGAAGACGTTGTTGAGAGCGACCCTCACGTCGCCCCACGCACCCGTCCCAACCCCGTCGCTGCTCCGGCGCAGCCCAGCAATGCCAGTCCGCCCAGCACGGTGAGCGGAAGCGCGGCGCGATGGGTGGGCGTGGTCGATTCCGCGTCCGCAGACCGAAACTCGGGCAGGTCGGAAAGCACGGCGCGGTCCATCTGCTCTCCGGCGAGGATCGCAGGGACGAAGAACTCTCTCCACTCCTCGGCAAATGTCCTTACTCTGGCTTGGAAGGCCGCAAAGCGGGGATCTCCGGTTCCGGCTGCCTCAATTAGCGCCTCCTGGGCCAGCAGCGCCGGCGACAGAAAACGGTAGCGCTGAACCACCCGGTTTTGCTCGGCGCGCCGGACGTCGTGCTCTCCGGTCACCTCGTCCAAGCGCTGGTTTACGGCATCCGTGGCCGCCCAGGCAAGCGCCCCCAGATTCGGCTCTTCGGTCACCACGGCGCCGGCCATTTCGGGATGATCTTCCAGATAGCGGGCGAGAAGCTCGCTGCGTCGATTTACCGCGTCGTTGGACGCGTCGCGCTGCGCGGTGACCATTTCGACCCGGGACGGCAGCGGGTGGAGCAATCCCGCCCCGATGTTGATGGCGGCGGGAAGGACGACGACCAACACGAGCCAGGCGCCGACCAATACGGTGGCGTTCCAGGCCGACGACCGCGTCAGGCTGTTCACCCACGCCGCCAATGCGAACCAGAAGAGCGAGTAGAGGACGACCGCCCCGCACCAGAGCAGTACGCTTCCCGGCGCGCTGAAGCCGCCGGTGACGAGCATGCCGCAAAGCGATGCCGCCAGCACCAGGCCGACGACCAGCAGTCCCCGAAACGCCAGCTTTGCCCCGACCACCCTGCGCGCCGCAACGGGCTGCGAAAGCGTGAGCGCCAGGGTTCCCTGTTCGCGCTCTTCCGAGAGCACGTTGAAGCTGAGCGCGAGGACCAGCAACGGCAGCAGATAGATTACCACGAAGGCTAGGTCGAAGCGCCCGACCATCAGGTTGAGAGGGTTCTCGACCTCTCCGTTTTGCTGCAAGGACGATTCGTTCGTGTAGATGTTGACGTCGTAGTAATAGGGCAGCAGATCGCTCTGACCCACCGCCAGCGCCGTGAGCGGGCCCGGTTCCAGCACCACGGTGCGGCTTCCCCTGGGGCCGCCCATCACGCTGGGCGAGCGAGGATCGGCGAAAGGCGAGCGAGGCTCTCCGCCCGCGGCAATTGCAGCGAGCTCCTCGTCCAGGGCCTGCCTGCGCTCGAGGTTGGCCGCCTGAACGTCTTCCACGGTTTGTTCCTGAAATCGCAGCCAGACCACGCCGTTCACCAGCCCGTAGATCAGCAGGGCCGCGAAGAGGCCCAGGACGATCCTAAGCGGTCGGTCCGCCATGAGCAGGCGCCATTCGTTGCGAAATACGGTGCGCGCGACCATGCTACGTCACCTCGGCGCGTCGAACGCGCGTTGCGGCGGCCCAGATCGTGCCGGCCAGCCATCCCGCGAGCACGAGCAGCGACAGGGTCCGGTTGCCGAGTACCCAGCCCAGCGGCGGAGCGGCGTATTGGAGCGGCGGCGTCTCTTCCCAGAGCTCGGGTCCGGCCAGATAGACCTCGCCGGCGCGGGAGTTTTGGGCCAGGTCGCCGTTCATCCGTCGCATGAGGTCTCTGCGATAGGCCTCTGCCGCCGCCGCAAAGTGCCGGTGCTGTTCGACGTCGGTTCCGGCAAGTCCCATGGAAAGGGCACGCACCGCAAGGACCGGTGCGGCTACTGCAAGCGTCTCGTGAACGACGCTCTGCCGTTCGAACGTATCCCACAGCCGTCCATAGTTACGGTCGAATATCTGATTCCCAAACTCCTCGCTCTCCTGGAGATAGACGCCCACTTCATTGACGGGGAGGTCCTCTACCCGGTCCACCCCGTATTCCGCGAGCAGCCGCTCGGCCAGCTGGGCCCGGTCGGGGCGCGCAATGCCTTCGACGCCCGAGGCCATCTCGCTTTCCATGGTGCGCGCGAACTCAAGCGCGGAAGGCGTCGGATGCAGCCATCGCGACAGGTCCACCGCGGCGCGCGGTGCCACGAATCCGTTCACGACCCATATTCCCAGCAGTACCACCAGTGCCGTGCGGGTCGACCGCGCCCACGCCGATACGGCCAGCGAAAGCGCCAGGAACACGGCGAAGTATCCCAGGTAAACGACGGCGAGAACCGCTCCTCGCCCCAGCGGCGATGGGGCCGGGCCGGGATTGTTGACGATGAGGGCCGCTGCGCCCACGGCCGCGGCCGGGACGATCAGGAGCATCAGGGCAAGCGCTACGCCCGCCGCCTTGCCGAGGGCCAGATCGCGCCGACCGACCCCCGTTGCTAGTAGCTGACGAAGCGTGCCCGCCTCCCGCTCGCCCGCGAACGTGCCGAAGGTGAGCAGAATGATGAGCAGCGGCACGAGGTGCTGCATCACCTGAGCGGCCGTCAGACCTCCAAGGCGCTGCGCTGCCGTGGCGTCCTGTGCCGGGCGGAGAAGAAAGTCGTTCTGGCGATGCGCTTCCAGCCAGACCGAAGTGCCCGTGTAGGGATCCACGCCCGCGTCCACGAACGACAGCGCGAGACGAGGTTTGAACGCGTAGATGCCGTAGTGGGCCGCAGAGTGCGGGTTCTTCTCGCCCTGCGCTTCCCAGTGGTCGCGGGCCGTGGCCTGCGCGGCTGCGTGCTCCTCCTGGACCTTCCGGGATTCGACCAACCCGTGCCCCAGGGAAACAAGCAGAAGCGCCCCCACCAGAATCGAGCACCAGCGGAACCGATTGTCCCGCAGCAAGTCCGTGAACTCCTTGCGTACGACGTGCTTGATCATCGGAGCGCCTCCTATTCGCGCATGTGTTCGAGGTAAATGCGTTCCAGGTCGGCATGGCCGATCTCTTCCGTGTCCATCTCGGCGACCAGGTTGCCGTACCGCATCATGCCCACCCGCGTCCCGGTCTCCTTGGCGCGGAATAGATCGTGAGTTGCCATGAGTACGGCCACGCCTCGCTTGCGAAGCCGTTCGATCAGCGCCGAGAACTCGTTCGCAGCCTTGGGATCGAGACCGGACGTGGGCTCGTCGAGCAAAAGAGCGTCCGCTTCCTTGGCGATCGCGATTGCAATGCCCACTTTCTGCCGCATGCCCTTGGAGTACTGGGACACCCGGCGATGGACGGCCTCTGCTTGCAAGCCGGCCTCGACGAGGATCTCGGTGAGCCGTTCCCGGTCGAGAACCCTGCCCCCCAGCGCGACGAAGTACTCCAGATTCTCCAGCCCGCTCAGGTTGCGATACAGCATGACCTGCTCGGGGATGTAGGCGAGCATGCGCTTGGTCTCGCGATCGTGCGTAGAAACGTCCAGGCCCGATACCAGCGCCTGACCGGAGCTGGGCGAGACAAATCCCAGAAAGAGGTTGATGGTGGTCGTTTTTCCCGCCCCGTTGGGGCCGAGGAGACAGTAGACCTCGCCCGGTGCGATGGCTAGGTCGAGGGAGTCGAGCGCGCGCGTGGCTCCATAGGATTTGCTGAGCCCGCGGGCCTCGAGCAGGGGCATACGCCCTGCCTGCGTTCCGTTGGTTGGCATGAGTGTCCCATCTCTCGCGAGAAGCGCGTCGCTGAAGACGCGACCGTCAATTCGTGTTCGACCGCCGCGCAAGACGGCCGAAGGGTTGTGTTGCGTTACGAGGAGATGGGTGTCGGCGGCGCGCGGCTGCGGTGAGAAGAGAGGCTGGGCGCCCTGCGCGCCTGGCGCTGCTCGGGAGGTATGGGAGCCCACAGGATGTCGAGCCCCGCCACGGTGGATGGGGCCGTACCGATGGCGGGTGCCGCGTTGTGGGTTAGCTCGCAAACGGCGCACGCCGGAAGGTACCCGGCCGCGCCGTCGTGGCTGTGTGAACCCTCGGCGACGGTTACGAAGAGGAAGGCCAGAGCCAGCGCGACCCGCGTCAACGCACGCAGATGGCCCCGAGATCGCTCAGGAACGATCTGGTGGACCATGGCTTTTTCCTGTCACGGAGGCTCCTGTTGTGGCTGCGGTACACTAATAGTGTAAGCCAGTGTCCCGATTTCAGCCAACCGTGGGGGTGATTTCCGCACAGAAAGTGGCCACCCATGTCACCGATCTACCTCTACACCGCAGCCAGCCGCTCTGCCATCTCCCGCAACCCGATTGCCTCGACGCCCGATCCGAGAGGATATGGCTCCACTCCGTCGTACACTACGAACGTACGATCGGGGCGCACGTCCTCGATGGCCGTTGCCAACTCTGGACTCATGGAAGCGGGACCACGCTTCACCTCCATAGCCCACCTGCCGATTCCGGGCATGTCAAGCACCAGGTCCACCTCGATGCCCGTGGCAGTGCGGTAGAAACTGGCTTGCGCACGGTCGGGTGCGGCACGCAGCAGCGTCTCGATGACAAAGCCTTCCCAGCTGTGGCCCGCCACGGGATGCCCGAGCACTTCGTGTTCACTCTGAAGCCCCAACAGGGCGTGCACAATGCCACTGTCGCGAATGAAGGTTCTGGGAGACTTGACGAGGCGCTTGCGAACGTTGGCGTGCAGCGGCGGCAATCTGCGCACGAGCATCAAATCGACCATGAGGTCCAGGTAGCGCATGACCGTCTTGCCGGAGACCGCCAGACTGCGCGCCAAAGCCGCCGCGTTCCAGAGCGTGCCTTGCGAGTGCGCCAGCATGGTCCAGAAGCGACGCAGCGTTTCGGATGGGATGCGCGGGCCGAGCAACGGAATGTCCCGTTCCAGATAGGTGCGGATGAAGTTCTCCCGCCAGATCGTGCTGGCTTGGTCGTTCGGCGCCAGGAAGCTGCGCGGAAAGCCGCCTCGGATCCAAAGCCGCCGCATCGCTTCGGGTGCGAGCTCGCGAACGTCAAGCGGGCTGAGCGACAAATAGCCGATTCGTCCTGCCAAACTCTCGCTCGACTGTTGCATGAGGTCCATCGATGCCGATCCGAGAACCAGGAAGTGGCCAGCCGGAAAGCCTGCCCGAATTCGTTCGTCAATTACCCCGCGCAGCGTCTTGAACAGCTCAGGCGTGCGGTGAATCTCGTCCAGGACCACCAGGCGGTCGCGCACCCGATGTAGGTACGCTCCGGCGTCGGCCAGGCGTCCGCGATCGGCGGGACTCTCCAGGTCCAGATACAGGCCCGGCATACGCTTGGTCGACCCGATACCGGTATCGGCGATCGCTCGGGCCAGCGTGGTCTTGCCGACCTGTCGCGGTCCCAGGACGGCCACGGCCGGGAAGATCGACAGGTATTCCTCGACCCGAGCCCGCAACAGGCGGGGGATTGTCGGAATGCTCATGTCTTGCAATTTGGGAACGGCGTGCCCGATTTGCAACCATTTGGCTTGCCACGCCCCATCGTTTGCGCTTTGGCCCCTCCGCCAACATCCTGCACATGCCCACCCCCCGCCCCCTCTGCCCCCCGAGGCCACGACATGAGGCCATGCGCCGCGCTCACCCACCCCACCGCCACCCTCGCCACCGCCCTATGCGCGACGATCGCCGCCACCCTGGCCCCGCTCCCCACCCCCCTCGCCGCCCAACCCCCCCACCGCCCCCCGTGCCCGACCCTCCCGCACCGGCGACGGTCACCGCCGACCTCCTCGCCCCCCTCGCGCTGCGCGGCATCGGCCCGGCCTTGATGTCCGGCAGAATCGCGGACGTGGCCGTCGATCCCACGAACCGCAGCGTCTGGTACGTGGCCACCGCTTCGTCGAACGTGTGGAAAACCGAGAATCGCGGCACGACCTGGACGCCCATCTTCGACGACTACCCGTCCTATTCGACCGGCGCGATCGCGATCGACCCCGGCGACGCCAACGTGATCTGGCTCGGCACCGGCGAGAACACCAGTCAGCGCAGCGTGGGATGGGGCGACGGCGTCTACAAGAGCCTCGACGGCGGCCGCAGCTGGACCAACACGGGGCTGCGCACCTCCGAGCATATCGGCAAGATCCTGATCGACCCGCGCAACTCGGACGTCGCGTACGCGGCGGCAATGGGAGGTTTGTGGGCGCCGGGCGGCGAACGCGGCCTGTACAAGACCGTGGACGGAGGCGCCACCTGGGAAGCGGCGCTTGAAATCAGCGAACACACCGGGATCGCCGACGTGCACTTCGATCCGCGCGACCCCGACGTGCTCTATGCGGTGGCCTATCAGCGGCGGCGACACGTGGGCGTTCTGGTGGCCGGCGGTCCCGAGTCGGGGGTTTGGAAGAGCACCGACGGCGGCGAAACATGGCGAGACATCACGGACGGCCTCCCGTCGGGCGACCTCGGGCGCATCGCGCTGGCCGTCTCGCCGGTGGACCCCGACGTCGTGTACGCGCTGGTAGCGGCGGCCGAGGATCGCAGCGGTTTCTACCGCTCGCCGGACCGGGGCGAAACGTGGCGGCGCATGTCCGACTACATCGTGGTCGACCCGCAGTACTACGGCGAGCTCTACCCCGACCCGCATCGCATGGATCGGGTCTACGCGGTCGACGTGATCATCCACGTGACCGACGACGGCGGGCGCACGTTCAACCAGGTCAACACGCGCTTTCGCCACGTCGACAACCACGCAATCGTCTTCGATCCCGACGACCCGAACTACATGCTGGTGGGCACCGACGGGGGCCTCTACGAGACCTTCGACCGCACGCAAACCTGGCGCTACGTGCCCAACCTGCCCCTCACCCAGTTCTATCGGGTGGGCATCGACAACAAGGCGCCCTTCTACACCGTCTACGGCGGCACGCAGGACAACTCCTCGGTTGGCGGACCCTCGCGCACCGACAACGTGCACGGAATCCGCAGCAGCGACTGGTTCATCACGCACGGGGGCGACGGCTTTCAGGTCCGGGTCGACCCCGACGATCCCAACATCGTCTACACGCAGTCCCAGTACGCCGGAATCGTGCGCTACGACCGGGCCAGCGGCGAGGAGCTCGACATTCAGCCGCAACCCGAGGCGGGCGAGGGCGCGCTTCGCTGGCATTGGGACTCCCCGCTGATCATCAGCCCGCACAACCCGCGCCGCATCTATTTTGCCGCGCAGAAACTCTTCCGCTCCGACGATCGCGCCGAGACCTGGGCGCCCGTGAGCGGCGACTTGAGCCGGGGCCTTGACCGCAATCAGCGTCCGGTGATGGGGCGCATCTGGCCGCCCGAGGCCGTGTGGAAGAACGTGTTTACGTCGCCGTTCGGAACCATCGTGGCGTTCGACGAATCGCCGCTGGTCGAGGGCCTGCTCTACGTGGGCACCGACGACGGACTCGTGCAGGTAAGCGAGGACGGCGGTGGTTCGTGGCGTCGCCAGGACGCGTTCCCGGGCGTGCCGGACATGACCTACGTGGCCGACGTGGTGGCGTCCCGACACGATCCCGACCGGGTCTACGCGGTGTTCAACAATCATAAGGAGGGGGACTTCCGACCGTACGTGGCGCGGAGCGACGATCGGGGCCGGACGTGGCGCAGCATCGCGGCGCGCCTGCCGGAGGGTCAGGCCAGCTGGACCCTCGTGGAGGACCACGCAGATGCGCGCATCCTGTTCGTCGGCACCGAGTTCGGCCTGTTCGTCACGTTGGACGGCGGCGACCAATGGGCGCGCCTGAACGGCGGCCTCCCCACCATCGCCGTACGCGATCTCGAGATCCAGCGGCGCGAAAACGACCTCGTGCTGGCCACCTTCGGGCGCGGTTTCTACATCCTCGACGACTACTCGCCGCTGCGCCAAATGCGAGAGGCGGTCGCCGCGGCGACGCCGCACCTGTTTCCCGTGAAGGATCCGTGGGCCTACATCGCCGCGCGCCCGTTGGGCGGCCAGGAAAAGGGCACTCTGGGCGATTCCTTCTTCACCGCGCCCAACCCGCCCTTCGGGGCCGTCTTCACCTACTACCTGCCGAGCGCGTACGAGTCGCGCAAGGAGCGCAGACAGCGCCTGGAACGCGAAGCCCTCGCGCGGGGCGATAACATTGCGTATCCCGACCGCGCCGCACTGGCCGCCGAAGATGTGGAGCGCCCACCCGAGGTGTTCGCCGAGGTCTCGGACGCGACGGGCGCGGTCGTGCGGCGCGTCCCGGCTCCGAGGCGTGCGGGCCTACATCGCATTGCCTGGGACCTACGGTACGCGTCGCTGACCCCGCCGTCGTCGAGCGGCGACGAGCCCAGCGGCCCCATGGTCGCGCCCGGCGAATTCTCGGTGCGCCTGGTGCTGGCCACGAGCGACGCCCACCAGGAGATCGCAGCGCCACAATCCTTCCGCGTGAGGCCGCTCGGCACGGCCACCCTGGCCGCCGCCGACCGCGAAGAGCTACTGGCGTTTCAGCGTGAGGTCGCGCAGCTGCAACGCGCCGCCGTCGCAACCGACCGCGCCGCCCGCGCGACCACCGACCGCCTGGCGCTGCTGCGCCGCGCGGTGCGCGCGGCCCCCGGTGTCGACGCGGGGCCGTTCGAGGCCCGCATCGCCGCCTTCGAGGAGCGCCTCTTCGAGATCGGCCGTGTGCTGTCGCGGGACCGCACCGCGCTGGACCGCGCCGAGTTCGCGCCCCCTTCGGTGCTGCAACGAATCTCGCGCATCGTGGGTGCGCAGTTCAGGGCGACCTCCGCGCCCACCACCACCCAGCGCGACAGCTACGCGGTGGCCTCGACGCTGCTGGCCGAGACTTCGGCGGCGCTGCGCGAGCTGGTCGAGGTCGATGCGGTGGCCACGGTGAATCGCGCGGTGCGCGCGGCGATGCCCGCCGCCATCCGGTCCCGCTCGGGGCTCGCGGCCCCCGCAACGCCCGCCCACGGCCCCGCCGCAACCCCCGCCACACGCGGTTGGTCCTGCATGTGGCTTGGGGTCGCCGCTACCCTTGCCGCGCTAGCCTGCGAGCCCGGCGCAATTCCGGCCCCCGTGGTGCGCAGCGACTCGGCGGGCATCCCGATCGCGACGGTAACCGCGCCCGCGTGGGGGCCGGGCGAAGGCTGGACCGTGCAGCCCGAGCCGTTGGTCGCAATCGGGACGGTTACAGGCGCGCCCGAGTACCAGTTCGCGGACGTCGCGGCGGCGGTGCGTCTTGCGAACGGCGACATCGTCGTCGCGGACGGCGGCGCCCACGAGCTGCGCGCCTACGACCCGACGGGCGCGTTTCGGTGGGCGACGGGGCGCTTTGGCGAGGGTCCCGGAGAGTTCCAGAGCCTGGACTTCGTGGGCGTCTTCGCGGGAGACTCGCTCGTGACCTACGACAACGCGCTGGTCCGCGTGCAGGTATTCGACGCGCATGGCGCTCCGGTGCGGACGTTGCGGGTAGCGCTCGCGCACGACGAGGCCGAGCAGCAGACCGCCGTGCCCGACAAGGTGGTCGGCGTGGTGGGCGACCAGCTCGTGTTTCGGTTCGTCGAGTACGGCGACGACATGCCCACGGGGATCGTGCGGTGGCCGTTGGAGCGCGTCGTGGCCCTTGATCTTGCGGACGGGTCGACGAGGTCGCTGATGCTGGTGCCTGGGCACGAAGCCGAAGTAACCGTGCGGGAAGGAGGTCGCTATTCGATCGCCTCGTACGTGTTCTTCAAGGGGCCCGAGTTCGGTGCCGGGGCCGGGCGGGTGGCCATGATCGATACCGAGGCCTGGTCGGTGCGGTTGGCATCGCCCCGTGACGGCGCGATTGACGCAATCGTTCGGCGCGACGTCGTTCCCCTTGAGGCCACCGCCGCCCTCCTCGACCTCCACTTGGACGGCATTGTGAAGATCGCGTTCCCCGATCCGGATCAGGCCGCGCCCGAAGACGTCGACGGGCTTCGGCGGATGTGGCGCGAGCGGCCCCGTGCGACGACGCTACCCGTGCTGCGCTCGGTTCACGTGGATGCGACCGGGCATGTGTGGCTGCAACCGTACTTTGTTGCGGGCGCCGAGCCGCCGCCGTTCGAAGTTCACGCGCCCGACGGGACTTGGCTCGGGGCGGTGTCGCTGCCGCAGGGGCTTGATCGCGCGTTCGTGCAGTATCAGACGCCCTATTTGGAGATTGGCGCCGACTATGTGCTTGGCGTGTGGAAGGGCGAGCTCGACGTGCAGCAGGTCCGCATGTATCGGATCGCGAAGTGAGCGGGTTGAGCCCGGCTGGTCGATGTTCAGCCGAATGAGCTGACTGCGGATTCCCCAGGTGCGTCCGCGCCGGATCAGGATGGTCATGTGGACGCCGGCCAGGGTGCGGGCGCCTCTGTTGTCGCGGAGCTGAATGGTGAGCAATCCCGAGACCAGGCCCATGCGCCCGCTGGCGTCGAAGTCCGAGAAGGACGCCTGCACCTCTCCCGAGCGCTCCAAGAGCGACGTCAGCTTCTCTTGAATCGCCTCTCGTCCGCGCACCGGATCGTCCTGGTTGAAAATGAAACTGGCGTCCTCCGTGTACAGCTCGAGCAGGGTTTCCAGATCGTCCGCCGCCCAGGCACCGCGCCATTTTCCCAACAGATCGTTGGTGTGCAGCATCACGTCGGCGTAGTACTCGGCCCGGTTCGATGCGGCAGTGACGCCGTCGCTGCCGGGGGCGCCGGGATAGCGTCGCGAGCGTTGGGCTTGGGCCGAGTCGGCCAGGGAGAGGAGGGTCGAGGCGGCGAAGAATGCGACCCATCCGCGGGCCAGGCAGTTTGGTTTTCTCACGCGCTCGTCCTTTGGGGGTATCTCTCACCGCTTCCCTTAATTATGGCGTGTTGCGGATGGGGCGGCAACTCACCCGTGTGGGAGGCGCGCGGTGAGCGGCTCGGCCATCCACCGCGGCATGACGGACCGGACGGCTGCGCCTCGTCAATTAGCTGTCGGCGCAAACTACCTACCGCTTGACGACCGACGGAAGGACGCCGAAGATTCCGGCCCAAAGACATTGGTGCCAGTGCCTTTATGCGCGGCCTACAGCGGCGAGCGACGTTAGTTGAGACACACGCTTTGTGACTTCCAGCGGTTCTGGCGAGCATTGGCCATAAGCGTCCCGATGTTGCTAGGAGTAGCCTGCGATCAGGGGCAGACCGGTCCCGAGCCTCCTCCGGGTCCGGTAGCAACCAGGATTGATCTCTCCCCGACGTCTATTCTCCTGCGAGCGATCGGGGAGACTGCGCGGGTTTCGGCCACGGTCTTCGACCAGCACGGCCAGACCATGCAAGTGGCGGTGACGTGGTCCTCTTCGGACGATGGGGTGGCGACGGTTGACGCCAGCGGGCTGGTGGCGGCGGCCGGCAGTGGAAGCGCGACAGTTACCGCGACTGCTGGACGGGCAAGCGCATCGGTGGTAGTAAGAGTCACGCAGGTGGCGATGGCTGTGCACCTGGAGCCTGACACATTGTTCCTCGTGGCACTGGGAGATACGGCGAGTTTCAGGGCGACGGTGCGGGACGCGAACGGTGCGGTAATCGTGACTCCCGAGGTAGTCTGGTTGAGCACGGATACTCTGGTTGCCGTGGTGAATTCGACGGGGTTGGCAACAGCCATTGGCAATGGAACAACCAGTATTGCGGCTACGGCAGACTCCGTGTCGGCAGTTGGGACGGTGCGGGTCACACAGGTCGCGACGTCTGTCATCGTCCATCCACCAGCGGACACGATCATCCCGGGCGACACCGTGCGGCTGGTTGCGGAGGCGTTTGCACAGCGACAATCAAGGTGAGAATACGAGATCGCGACGTTGTGAACGAAGGGATGATAACAAGGTGGCATGCGTGGAGCAAGTTGAGCGTCCTGGAGAGCCTGTGAGGCGGTCCTACTTCGTTGGACGGTCCGAGCACGGAATCAAGGCTGGACGGTACCGTTCTCCACGCCCGTGCCAGCGTGAGCGTCGCTGCGGGGTGGGTGGGTAACCATTACCCGTCGTTCCGTGTTGGAACTTGTTCCGACATGGACCGGCGGGTGACCGGCGGGCCCGCTCACTCGGCAGCCCTCGCGGTTCTTTCCGCCGGTGCGCGGACCAATCGTGACCGCGTACCGACCTCATGCTTGTGACCTCCGTCCGCCGCCGGCGATGGAGCGTGGCGGGTTGGGCCGTCGCCATAGCCAACTTGCCGGGTGGCGAGGATGGGAGTGGGGGTCGGCCCCGGCGCGTACCCCACGTCCCGGAGTCGGTTCGTCGGTCTGTCCATGCCCAGCGGCGGCTTTCCTGGCGGCCACGGCGGCGCGACGGCGGTAGCTTTCGACGTTGAGTTCGAAGACGTGGGAGCGGTGCACGAGGCGGTCGACGGCGGCGACGGTCAAGGCTTCGCCACCGAAGATCTTGTCCCAGGCGCTGAAAGGTTCGTTGGCGATGACGAGGAGCGAGCGATTCTCGTAGCGTGCGCCGATGAGTTCGAAGAGGACGCTGGTTTCGGTCCCTTCGCAGGTGGCGTAGGAGAAATCGTCGAGAATGACGAGGTGGTATTTGTAGAGCTTGGCGATGGCGGCGTCGAGGGCGAGGTCGCGCCGCGCCGCCTGGAGCCTCTGCACCAGACTCGACGTTCGCTGGTACAGCACGCGGTAGCCGTTTTCGACCAGCTTGAGTCCGATGCCCGCGGCAAGGTGACTCTTGCCCGTTCCCGGCGGGCCGAAGAGCAGCACGTTGGCCGCTTCTTCGAGCCAAATGTCGCCGCTCGCCAGCACGCCCACGCGCGCCTTCGACACGGCGGGCACGAGGTTGAAGTCGAAATTGTCGAGCGTCTTGCCGCGGGGCAGCTTCGCCTCGGCTCGGTGCCGCTCGAAGCGCCGCCGTTCGCGATCGGCGACTTCTTGGCTGGCCAGCGCGGCGAGCAGGCGCGCCGAGGACCAGTCTTCCCGGTCCGCGCGTTCGGTGAAGCTTCTCCACAGCGCCCGCATGCTCGGCAGGCGCAGTTGCTTCAGCAACAGGTCGAGTGCCGGGGGATCGACGATGAAGGAGTCTTTCATCGCGGTGCTCCGTTCAGGCAGGCGTCGTCGTAGCGCGACAGTGGCGGGAGGGTCGTTTCGAGGTCGGGAAGGGAGTCCGGCGCTGGGAACCGGTCGCGCAGCACTTCGGCGTCGGGCAACCGCCCGGCCTCGAGCTGCGCTTCGATCTCGTCGGCCAGCAGGGCCTCGCATCCGTGATCGTGGGCCAGCGCAAGGAGTTTGACCATCCGCCGGCAGGCCTCGCGGTCGTCCAGGCGCTCGCGCAACGCGTCGAAAGCCTGGCGGTAGGCGTCGCGGGGGAACAAACCGTCGCGGTGGACCCAGTTCATCATCGCCATCGGCTTGCGACGCAGAGAGGGCAGCACGTGCCGGTAGTTCACGACCCGTCCCCGTCGCCCTCCCGGTCCCGGGTGGCCCCGAGGCAACGTCACGAGCTCCTCGGTCCCGACGAAGACGACCAGGCGGTCGTCGTACAGTCTCACCCGCAGCCGGTGTCCCACCAGCCGCGACGGCACCGTGCAGAACACCCGCCGCAGCGAGAACCCACCCGCGCTCGTCACGCGCACCAAGGTCTCCTCGAAACCGTCGCTGCGACGCCTCGGCAACGGCCGCAGCACGGCTCGCTCGGCGTCGATCCTCTTGCGGTTGCGAGCGTTGCGGCGACTCGCCACCCGGCTCACGAACTCTCGGTACGCCTCGATCGTCTCGAAGTCCCTCGATCCCCTCAACAGCAGCGCATCCTCGATGGCCCGCTTCAAATGCCCGTGCGCGCTTTCGATCGAGCCGTTCTCGTGCGCCCGGCCCCGGTTGTTCCGGCTCGCCTTCATCCCGTAGTCTCCCATCAACGCCTCGTAACGTGCGGTCCGGTCCTCCCGCGCACGACGCTTCAGGTTCCGAAACGCCGCCGACAGACTGTCCGTCCGGTGCTCCTTCGGAACGCCGCCCAGCGCCCACAGCGCGTCCTGCAACCCCTCGGCCAGGGCAACGTAGCTCTCCCCGCCCAACACCACCGCCACATGCAGAATCCCGAGTACTCCAGCCGAAAATGGTACAGCTTGTGCACCAGCTTCTCTCCCCCAACCGTCACCCCCAGACGCCCGGCGTCGGTGAAGTCCGACAACCCCCGTCGCCCCGGCTCGTGCTTCTGTCGGAAAACGACCTCGCGCGCCGGCCCGTGCTTCGCCTTCCAGCTCCGAACCCGTCGCTCCAGCGTCCGCCGAACCCCCGGATGACGCCGCATCATCTCTTCGTACAGCGCCACCGCCCGCAACCCCGGGTTCGCCTCCAGCAGCGGCACGATCTCCTCGTCGAATATCCCCGCCAAAGGGTCGGGGCGTCTCCGCCCCCGAGGCTTCTTCACCGACCGACGCCCCGGATCCCCTTCGATCCGATGCGCCGTCGCCCTGCTGAACCCCGCCTTCGCCGCCGCCAGCGCAGGCCCGTCCTTCCGTCGAGCGGTCATGTACAGCTCCATCTGGTGGTCCGTAATCCGTCGGCCCGGCACTTCGCGTCTCTCCTGATCCCAGGGAAACACCAAAGCTCAAACCTCCCGCCGCCACCTCCGGCCGTCTCACCTTGTTTGTCGCAAGCGTCTCATCCTGATTGTCGCGCTACAGGCGTTTGACAAAATGGGTAACGCTCTGGACAAACCGGACCTTGAGTGGTCGTCGAGTGACACGGGTGTGGCGGTCGTGGACGCAGGTGGACTGGTTCGCGGAATGGTCGAAGGAACCGCCGGCATCGCGGCAACGGCTCATGAAGTGGAAGGCGTCTCCCTGATCACGGTTTCGCATCCCGACAGGGTCGCCTTGGTTGCCCTGTACAATGCGACGGACGGCCCGCACTGGCCATACAACTACAACTGGCTGTCGGAGCGGCCGCTGGGTGAGTGGCGTGGAGTACGTACTGGAACATCGGGACGCGTGACGTATCTCAACTTGGCCGGCCGGGGATGGAACTCGCATGCGGGCCAGTGGGAAATGGGGGGCCTCAAGGGTGAGCTCCCGCCCGAACTCAGCTACCTGACAAGCTTGGAAACCCTGAACCTGTCCGACAACGAGTTGACTGGAACGATCCCGCCGGAACTCGGCCAGCTGACAAGCCTCACATCCCTATTCCTGGACAGAAACGAGCTCACGGGAGCGATCCCGGACGAGTTTGGCCAGCTAACGGAGCTAGAGATTCTCCACCTGTTCAGCAATCACCTAACGGGCAGCGTCCCTCCCACAATTGGCCAGCTGAAGCGGCTCACGAGCCTAGTACTGTCCGACAACCAGCTCACTGGTGAGATCCCGCCTACAATCGGCCAGCTCACCGGCCTCGCGGGACTATCCCTGCGCAACAACCAACTGACCGACGAGATCCCTTCCGAGCTGGGTCAGCTGACAAACCTCCTGTGGCTAGACTTGAACGGCAACCAGCTGGCTGGCGAGATCCCGGCTGAACTCGCGCAGCTGGCGGACCTTACGTGGCTAGACTTGAACGGCAACCGGCTGACAGGCGGGATCCCACCCGAACTCGGGCAATTGACAAGCCTCATATGGCTTTCCCTGAGTGGCAATTGGCTGGCCGGAGCGATTCCGGCTGAGCTCGGCCAGCTAACAAGCCTCACATGGCTGGACCTGCACGGCAACCAGCTGACCGGCCAGATTCCCCCCGAACTCGGCCAACTGACAAACCTCGTGCGCCTATTCCTGAATGGCAACCACTTGGCGGGCGCGATACCCTCCGAACTCGGTCAGCTGGTAGACCTCATGTCCCTACAACTGTCCCGAAACCGACTAGCGGGCGAGGTACCAAATAGTTTCCTAGATCTCGCCGCTCTGGTGGAGTTCCACTTCGATGAGAACGCTGGCCTTTGTGTTCCAAGCACGCCAGAGTTTCGGGCATGGCTATCAGGGATCCCTACCTACGAGGGGCCTTTCTGCACCCGCTGAGTCGTGCCTACCCATGGTCTGGCTCGACTGGCCTTCCGTTCGCGCGGAGGACTTGCGCGAGAATTTAGGCTTGCCTAACTTTTCTCCCATGACCGATCCAATCACTGCACTGCTGGCCTTCTTCGGGACGGCCGCTTTGGGCGTGGCGCTGTTCTGGCCCGACCGAGGCGTGGGCCCCCGACTGCGCCGCATTGCGCGTTTGACCCGGCGCGTGCAGTTGGAAGACGCGCTCAAGCAGCTCTACAAGCTGGAATACGACAGGCTGCCGGCAACCGTCGAGAGCGTGGCGGGAGGCGTCCAGACGACGCGCGCCAATGCGATTCGCTTGCTGCAGCGGCTCGAAGAAAACGGCCTCGTGACGGCGCGCGACGCTCGCTTTCGGCTGACGGAGCCGGGGAAGGCCCAAGCCGTGCACATCGTACGGGCGCACCGGCTCTGGGAGCGGTTCCTTGCCGATCGCACGGGGATGCCCCCGGAAGACTGGCACGGCCACGCGGAGGCGCGCGAGCACAAGCTGTCGGTCAGCGAGACGCAGGACCTCGCGGCGGCACTGGGACACCCGGCCTACGATCCGCACGGCGACCCCATTCCCACCAGCGAAGGCGAAATGCCCGTGCGCTCGGGCGTGCCGCTGTCGGCGCTGGATCCCGGCGAGCGCGGTCTGATCACCCATCTCGAAGACGAACCGAAGGAGATCTATCGTGAACTCGTCGCCCTGGAGCTCGCGTTGTTGACCCCCGTGGAGTGTCTGGCGGGCGAGCCCGGCAGGGTTCGCTTTCGTGCAGCGGACCGGACCCTGGACGTTTCCAGTGACGTGGCGCGCAACGTCACGGTCGAGGTGTCGGACGATGTGGAGGCCATGGGTTCATCTCGCACGCTGGCCGAAGTCGCACCGGGCGAAAGCGCGACGGTAGCCGCGATATCGTCGCTGTGTCGCGGTCCGGCCCGTCGTCGCCTGCTTGACCTGGGGGTCGTGCCCGGCACGGTCGTACATGCGGTTATGCAGAGCGCGGCGGGCGACCCGGTCGCGTACGACATACGCGGGGCGCTGATCGCGCTGCGACGCGACCAGGCGTCGCACATTCAGGTGGAGGACGCCGCCCCCGCATCGAGGGCGAGGGCCTCGTGAACGCAGCTGCGACGACGGCCGAGCACGCCTGCGCCCCGACCCAGCGCTCGCGCAACTTGGTCCGTCTGGGCCTAAGCCCGCACCGGTGGGACCACCTGATCGCGCTGGCGGGCAATCCCAACGTGGGGAAGACCACCGTCTTCAACGCGCTGACCGGGCTGCGTCAGCACACGGGGAACTGGCCGGGCAAGACGGTCGTACGCGCTGAGGGCGCGTTCCTGCACGACGGCCGCCGGGTGAAGGTGGTGGATTTGCCGGGAACCTACTCGCTGCAGGCGGGCAGCGCCGACGAGAAGGTGGCGCGCGACTTCATCCTGTTTGGGCGGCCGGACGTGACCGTGGTGGTGGTCGATGCCTCCAGGTTGGAGCGCAACCTGAACCTCGCGCTACAAATCCTGCAGATCACGGATCGCGTGGTCGTATGTCTCAACCTCATGGACGAGGCCGAGCGTCATGGCGTATCGGTCGACGTGAAGCGCTTGGAAATGGAGCTCGGCGTGCCGGTGATCCCTACGGTCGCGCGCCAAGGCGAAGGGGTCGAAGCGCTACTGCGGGCGGCGACGCAAGTCGCTTCGGAGTCGCGCGGGAACCGTCCCCGCCGGATACAGTCGCACCCGCCAGCCGTTGAGCAAGCCGTTGACTCCATTGAGCCATTGGTCGCCGAGCAGTTTCCCGAGCTGCCCAACTCTCGCTGGGTCGCACTGCGGCTTCTGGACGGGGACGAGAGCGTGGCGAATGCCGTGCGCTCGGGTGAGATCGGTCGGCTGGATGGTGCAGAAGCGGCCGGGGACTCCGCTCTGCCGGCCAGTGCTGAAGAGTCGCGGAGCCAAGGGCCGCAAGATGCAAACGGCGGTCGCACCGTTGGCGACGGAGCAGGGCAGGCCGTGGTGGCTTCGGAGAGCGGCGAACAGCTGTTGAAGGCGGCGACTCGCCAACGGTGGTCCCTGCACCCCGGTTTTCAAGATGTGCTCGCCGAGAACATCTATCGCGAGGCGGCACGGATTGCGGACGGGACCGTGACCAAGAAACTCAAGAAGACCGGCTTGCCATTCGACCGCGCGCTCGACCGCTGGCTCACCAGCCGAGTGTTCGGGTTCCCGTTGATGCTGGCCATCCTCGCCGTGGTGTTCTGGCTCACCATCGCAGGCGCGAACGTGCCCTCGGCAATGCTGGCCGGACTTCTGCTGGACCAGGTCCATCCCATGCTGCTGGATTTCGGCGCTTGGGCGGGGATGCCTTGGTGGCTCAGCGGCTTCCTGTTCGACGGCGTCTATCTGGCCACCGCATGGGTCGTGAGCGTCATGCTGCCGCCCATGGCAATCTTCTTCCCGCTGTTTACCTTGCTGGAGGACTTCGGGTACCTGCCGCGGGTCGCGTTCAATCTCGATTCGCTCTTCCGCCGCGCGGGGGCCCACGGCAAGCAGGCGCTCACCATGAGCATGGGGTTTGGGTGCAATGCAGCCGGCGTCGTGGCCACGAGGGTGATCGACAGTCCCCGGGAACGGCTCATCGCGATCATCACCAATAACTTTTCCCTGTGCAACGGCAGGTGGCCGACCCAGATCCTGATCGCGACCATTTTCATCGGCGCGCTGGTGCCGCCGCACTTGGCCGGGGTCGTGTCGGCGGGGGCGGTCGTGGGGATCGCGCTGCTGGGCATCGGGTTCATGTTCCTGACGTCGTGGGGGTTGTCGCGCACGGTGCTGCGCGGCGAGGCCACGACCTTCTCGCTGGAGCTGCCGCCGTATCGACCGCCGCGGATCCTGCAAACGCTCTACACTTCGGTCATCGACCGCACCCTGATCATCTTGTGGCGCGCGGTCCTGTTTGCGGTCCCGGCAGGGGCCGTCATCTGGCTGATTTCAAACATCTCGGTGGGCGGCGTGTCCTTGGCCCAGCACGGGATTCAGATGCTGGATCCGTTCGGCCTGCTGATCGGGCTCAACGGCGTGATTCTGCTCGCCTACGTGATCGCCATTCCGGCCAACGAAATCGTGATTCCCACCGTGCTCATGCTGACCGTTGCGGTGCTCGGCAACCCGGATCTGGGGGCAGGCTCGGGCGTCATGTTCGAGCTGGAATCGACTGGAGCGATGGAGGGCCTGCTGCGCGCGGGTGGCTGGACGCTGCTGACGGGCGTCAACCTCATGCTCTTCAGCCTGCTCCACAATCCGTGCTCAACGACGATCTACACGATATACAAGGAGACCAAGAGCGGTCGCTGGACCAGTCTCTCCTCTCTGCTCCCGCTCGCGATGGGGCTGGTCACGTGTTTTTTGGTGGCGCAGGTGTGGCGCTTGGCTGGCGCGGGCTAACGGCCTCCCGCCGCCAGCATCTCCGACACGCTACACAGCTTGACCCTGGGACGCCCTTCGGCCTCCCCCCGCGCGATCTCGACCGCGTCCAACCGCCGCCACCCGGCCTCGTCGACCACGCGGACGCCGCGCTTCCGCAGCAGATCCACCAGATCGGCGTCCTGGATACCGGCCCCGGCTTCGGCCCCACCACCCCCTCCCGCGCCCGCACCACCCCCAACCGCGCCACCCCCACCCCCACCCGCCACGATCCCGGCCTCCCAGTCCTCGATCATCAGCTTGACCGTCGCCTTCGCGTCCGCCTTGTTGGTCCCGATCACCCCCGACGGCTCCCGCTTCGCCCAACCCACCACGTACTCGCCCGGCACGACCTCGCCCGCGCTCACCCTGCCGCGACCCCCCCCGCCCCCCGACCCAACCACCCGCCCCCCCTCGTTCGGCACGACCCCCCGCCACTCGTCGAAGGGCACGCCCGGAATGGGCGCGCCCCGATACCCCACCGACCGAATCACCATGCCGCACGGCACGACCTCGGTCTCCCCGGTTCCCACGGCGCGCAGGTACCCGTCGGCCTGCTCTTCCAAACGGGTCCGCACAATCTTCACGCCGGTCACCCGGCCACCCTCGCCGACAATCGCGACCGGCGACGCGAAGAACCGAAACCGCACGATGCGGTCACGCTTGCCGCACTCGCGACCCACGAACCCGCGCAGCGTGTTCATGTTGCGCGTCTTGACCGCGTTCTCGGCGATCGCCGCCGCGCTCGCCGCGTCCAGCTCGAGCTCCGGCGCGCACACGGCGGGGCAGACCCCGTCCAGGCGACCGAACTCGCGCAGCTCGGGGTTGGTGAACGAGGCCTGGGCCGGCCCGCGCCGCCCGAGCAGCGTCACGTGCCTCACCTGGCTGCGCCGCAAAGCCGCCACAGCGTGATCCGCCATGTCGGTGCGGGCGAGCTCGTCCACCGAACGGACTAGAATGCGCGCCACGTCGAGGGCCACGTTGCCGTTGCCGATGACGACCACGCGATCGCAACCGAGATCGAAGCGCGCGCGCGCATGGTCGGGGTGGCCGTTGTACCAAGCCACGAACTCGAAGGCCGCATGGCTTCCGCCCAGGTTTTCGCCCGGGATCCCGAGCCGCCGGTCGCTCTGCGCTCCCACCGCGTAGACGATCTGGTCGTAGCGGGCGCGCAGATCCCCGACGCTCACGTCCCGCCCCAACGTCACGTTCCCGAAATAGCGTACCTGGTCGCGCGCGAGGAGCTTGCCGTACACGCGCGCCACCGACTTGATGGCCTGGTGATCGGGGGCTACGCCGTCGCGCGCCAGCCCGTAGGGAGCCGGCAGCCGATTGACGATGTCGATCCTGGCGGCAGGGTCGGCCTTGAGCAGCGCCTCGGTCGCGTAGAAGCCCGCCGGGCCCGCACCCACGACGACTACCCTCGCACTTCGCGTCACGCGAGTGGTTCCAACTGTTGACCTCACTGCCGTCGGTTGGCGAATATCAGAGCTCACAAGGAATAATGGTACGACGTGAATCCCAACGCAGGGAATGCAAGATAATGATCAAGACCAGCGGCGCGGCCATTCGCGCCTGCACCCTCACGCTCCTCGTCGCCTGTGGAGGCGGCGACGCCGGTAGCGAAGCTCAGGGCGCTGCGGAGGCCGAGACCCAGCCCGCCGAGGAAGCCGCCGCGCCGGCCGCGCTCTCCATCGATCCGGCCCTGCTGCCCGAAGGCGTCACCGTCGAGATGGTCGAACAGGGCAGGGAGCTGTTCAACGGCGGCGGCATCTGCTTCACCTGCCACACGATGGAAGCCACCGGCGGCCCCCTGGCCCCGGACTTGACGGACGACGTGTGGATCAACGTCGACGGCGAATACGGGTCGATCGTCGAGCTCGTCAAGACCGGCGTCGCGCAGCCGATCGAGCACCCCGGCGCCATGCTGCCCCGCGCCGGCATGCCCCTGACCGACGAGCAGGTCGAGGCCGTTGCCGCCTACGCCTACATGCTCAGCCGCATGTAGCCATCGCCATACCCGCCGCGAGAGTGGCGGCGCCACGGTCAAAACAACTCGCCCTGGACGCCGCCGTGTCGCCGAAAAGCCTCTACGGACAGCGGCGGCGGCTTCCGATCCAACCCCGCCTTCTTGACCGCCGCCCGAAACAGCCCCGCGATCTGCGCGGCGTACTCGCCTTGTCCACGGAACCGGCCGTGAAACGCCGGGTCGTTCAGTTTCCCGCCGCGAGCGTCGCGTATTCTGGCCAGCACCTTGTCCTTACGGTGGGGAAACCACGTCTCGAGCCAGCGAACGAAGTGGTCAGCCACGCCCCCGGGCAGCCGCAGCAGCATGAACGCCGCATGCTGGGCCCCGGCCCTAGCCGCGGCCTTCACGATGGACGGGACCTCCTCGTCGGTGAGGCCGGGAATGACCGGCGCGACGAACACGCCGACCGGCACGCCCGCCTCCGACAGCTCCCGAATGGAGTCGAGCCGCCGCGCGGGGATCGAGGTGCGGGGTTCCATGACGCGCTGCAGCTCGTTGCGCAGGGTTGTGACGGAGACGTGGACGTTCACGCAGCCGTGACGGGCCAGCTCGCCCAAGATGTCCGCGTCTCTGGTAACGAGGTGGTTCTTGGTGACGATCGTCACCGGGTTCCTGAAGTCGCGCAGCACTTCAAGGCAGCGACGGGTAAGGCGCAACCGGCGCTCGACGGGCTGAAAGGCGTCGGTCACCCCTGAAATCGCCACGACCTGGGGACGCCAGGACGCGCTGGAGAGCGTTGCTCGCAGCAGCTCGGGAGCCCTGCGCTTCACCACGATCTTGCGCTCGAAGTCGAGTCCCGACGAGAATCCCAGATGCTCGTGGGTCGGCCTCGCGTAACAATAGACGCAGCCGTGTTCGCACCCGCGATACGGGTTCAGAGTCGCGCCGAAGCTGAGGTCGGGGCTGTTGTTGCGGGTCACAATGGCGCGGGTGTCGTCCGCCAGGAGCTCCGTGCGCGGCCTTTCTTCGACGTACAGGCCCGGTTCCATTTCCAGATGCACGGTTTCAAAACGGTTCGGCGGGTCGTACCCTACTCCCCGACCCTTGATCGCGCGCACGCGCGCTCGCTCCCTGACCGGTAAGATGCGCATGCCACAAAGTTCGGTATATATTCGGTTACACGCAAGAGGAACCCGCCATGACCCTTGAACAGCTGGAAAAGCGACTGAACGCGCTGTCCGACCGCACGCTCCGGTACCACTACATCATTCAGCTGGGAAAGCGTCTACCGCCGATGGACGACGCGCTGAAGACTACGGAGAATCAGGTGCGCGGGTGCATGAGTCCCGCCTGGCTGGCCGGTTGGCTGGAAGAAGGCGACCCCGCCCGGTTGCGCTTCGTCGGCGACTCGGAGTCGATCATCGTGAAGGGACTCTTCGCGATTCTCGCGGAAGTGTACGACCGTCAGCCGCCGGAAGCCGCGCTCGCCGTGGACCTGTCCGACGTCTTCGAACGCCTGGAACTGGGCGAAGCGCTGAGCCCCAACCGGCGCAACGGATTCTACTCGATGGTCAAGAAGATTCGCCGGGTGGCGCTGTCGCTGGCGTGACGGTCAGACCGCTTCGATCTCGTAGCCGATGCGCCAGTTGGACATGTTCTCCGGATCGTCCGACCCCTCGTCGCCGGGTTGAATCACGCCGACGTGGTCGCCAATCGGACCGGTGAACGTGCGCGAATAGAAATCGAGCTGATCGTTCGCGCTGAACTGGTCAAGCTCCTCGCCCCGCAGCTCGATCGCCAGGTGATCCACGACGTCGCCCTCGAAGAGCACGATGTCCAGATTGTTCAGCCGATTCCACCGCGGATGGTCTGAAATCGGGTAGTGGCCCTTGCGGGGCATTCGGGTCTTCTGGACCTCGCCGCCGTTGTCCGTCCAGACCTTGGACGAAAAGACGAATTCTCCCTTGTCCTTGAAAAACGGCTCCAAGTCGTCCAGAATCTGCAGCCAACGCAGCGTGACCCTGATCCGAGTTCCGTCCTGTGCGCTCATTCACTCTGCTCCTTGGTGACCCTGCTCCCACGATAGGCCGAAGATCGGCAAGCGCAAGGTATTGCGTTCCGCGCGGTCTGTCCAGACTCGCGCCGGGCAGCCGCTATCCGCCGGAGGGTTCGAATCGCCTCAGCATGGCGTGGCGGAGCGCCACCGCGAGGGCCTTGCGGTCGCCGGAGCGCAAGGCGGCGCCGCCGAAGCGCACCGTGCAGTACACTCGTTTCAACGCCAACAAACCGAGAGCGTGCCGAACGAAACCAACGTCGCCCCACCAGCATACGCAGTCCCGCGCCGAAGGTTCCCCGGCTGCCGTCCGATAGGAAACCGTGACCCAATGGACGGGGGACCGCGCCAGCGCCGCGTCGGCCAGCAGCGCGGACTTGAGCGGCAGAATCGTATCGCCGGCCGTGCTCGTCGCCTCGGGGAAAACGATCACGCGGTCCCCTCGCTCCAGCGCCGCCAGCATCTCCCTCCGCACTCGCAACACGTCCCGCTTGGTGGCGCGGTTGACGAAGATCGTGCCCGCCACCGCCGCCGCGAAGCCCCACAGCGGCCAAGCCCTCAGCTCGGCCTTGGCGACGAACACCATCGGGGCCACCGAGCCGAGCACCGGAATGTCCAGGTAGCTCAAATGGTTGGACACGACCAGCGCGGCCATCGGCGGGGGTTCCCCGACGACGGCCACGCGAACGCCGCTGGCTCGGAGCAGGCCCCGCCCCCAAATCCTGAGCGCTCGCCGCCGCAACCCGTCTCGCAGCGACGCGCCGGATCGGGGCCGGACCAAGGTCGGGATCCAGGCGCAGAACAGCCCTGCGAGTACCACGACGGTCCAGCCGCCGACGGCGACGATCTTGGCGACGATCCTGACCCGTTGCCGCATTCTCAACCCGAACCCCCCGCGCGCAGGCGCCGAACGGGGCGCTAGCCGTCTCCAGACGATTCCCGCGGGGCGCGGCCCCATTCCTCAATGAACGTTTCCGGCTCGATCCCCAAGCCGTCCGCAATGCGCGTGATGTAATTGAAGTAGCCGACCACCTGCGTCGCGTCGTGAATGGCGCGGTCGTCGAATCCGGCGGCGCGCAGCGGCGCCAGATCGGCCTGCGTCATGGGCGCGGCCTTGCGCGTCAACTTCACCGCGTATCGGCACAACGCCCTGTCCGCAGGCGTCAAGGGCGCTCGCGTCCAGTCCGAGACGATTTGGTGGATGAGAGAATCGCCCGAAGCTTGTTCCACCCCCTCTTTCTCGACCTCGGCACGGAGGTCATGCGCGTGCGCCTGCGTTCAGTAGAAGCATTCGAGCTCGGCGGAGACCACGGTCGCAATGAGCTCCCTGCGGAACCGCGACAACGGCGACGGCCCGAACATGATTGCGGCGTAGTGATCCATCGCGGTGCGAAGCACGGGGGCGTTCAAGCTCATGACCTGCACGATGTTCCACACCCGGCCCGACCGCTCGACGGCGGCGTCGAGCTGGCGCCGGAGTGGCCCCGTGGCGCGTTCGCGCGGTATCTCGGCGATCCAGGCCACGTCAGCGATGCTCCCGATTTCGTCGCTGCGCGGTGCGAAGCAGAAGGGCCCCGTTGGCGGCTCGGGCCCCGTATCGCGCCAGGGATTCGAGCGGCGGCAGGATTTCGACGCTCTCCAGCTCGGCCGGAGTAATGGACGCCAGAACCACCCCCGGATCGGCAATGGGCATCTCGTCGATGTAGACCGCCACCATGGAGCAGGCGCCGGCGCGGTCGGCAATGTCGTCCTCGGTGGCGAATCCAAGCTGGTCGGACGCGGTGGCCAGCCGACTCGCGGTCTTCTGGAGCACCGATCGGTTGCGGCCGAGCTCCACGCAGATGCCGGTTGCGGGCGCGCCCGTCGAGAGCGACATCCAGTGGGCAGTCAGCCCGGGGATGTTCATGGTTGTGAGCAGCGACACCAGATCGCTGCGGGGGCCTCGCGACTCGATCTCGGCCCGGTTGAGGCGTCCCACCAGCGTGCCGCGATGGCGTTCCGGCATGAGCAGCCCCCTTAGCCGCCCCGCGTCGGGTGTGTTGCGCGTGGATCGTACGGTGAGCGAGTCCAGCGCGACCGGGTTTGGCGGCAGAAGAATGTCAAGGCGCACGTCGGCTGTTGCGATTTCGAGCTGGGGCGTGATCGCCTGCGCGTAACCGATGCGCCCCACGCCGATCATGTAGGCGCCCGGCTTCGGAGCGGAGAGCGCGAACGCGCCGTCTGCGCTCGTGAACATGCTCGCGACGCGCTCGCCGTCGGCGTTCACCATAACCACGACGGCCTCGGCCACGGGAGCGCCGGACGCCGGGTCGGTGACCGTACCGTGAATGGTTTGCGCCGTCGCAGCCGTATGGGCCCAGAGGGTCAGGGTGGACGCTGTGGCCAGTGCCAGGGCCGCCATTCCCCAACCCCGAGACCATTGCCGCGAGATTGCCTGGATTCCCATCATGCAATCATAGTACGAATTGGCCCAAACTTCAGGGAGGTTCCCCATGCAGCGCCGTAAAATGCGCCGGCACATCGCCAACTATGTCACGAACTACGTCCTGTATCTTTGTCTGGCCATGCTCTTCGGGGTGCTGGCCGTGTTCTGGAGGTGCGAGCCGTGCGCCGCGACCTTCGGAATCCGGATCGTCAGTTCCACTAGCGCGCCGGGCAACACAGGCGACGCCGAGTCGGCCGATATGGCCGCCGGCGCCGAGAGCGCAGTCGCGGCCGGCCTGGATTTCGGGGCCATTTCGGACATGCTGCTGGAGCGAATGGACCTCCAGCCGGGAGAGCGCGTCTTGCTGGTGGGGCAGGGCGGGGGGCGCTGGGATGCGCTGATTCCGTTGCTGCGCGACGGGGTCGTCGCGGTGGGCGCGACCGACCTGGGAGCCGTCGACGTGCACGGCGCGGTGCTGGCGGGTGCGGCGCCCACGGAGTTTAGCGAAGCGCTGGCTGGAGGGCCCGAACGGTGGACCGCCATGCTGGGTGACGTCGATGTGGCGGTGAAGCTCCCCGGCGCGGTGCCCGATCCTGCGGTTGACATGGACGTGTACCGGGCCTTGCAGGACGTGTTACGAGGCGGCCGGGGCCGCACGGTGCACTTCCACTGGGCGGGCAAGACCTCCCTGGAAATGGAAGAGCTTGCCATGGACGCGGGGGCCGACGAGGTGTACCGGAGGGCGCTGCTGGAGACCGACTACGTGGCTTTGGGCGAGACGCTGGCGGCGTTCGAGGCGGCGCTAAGGCAAGGCGTGGCGAGGGTGACGACGCCTGCCGGCACCGACATCAGCTTCGAGGTGGGCGACCGCCCGGTCACGCGGCAGGACGGCGATGCGTCGGCGGTGCGCGCCAGCGGGGCCCGCAACCTGATCGACCGCGAGGTGGAGCTCCCGGCCGGAGCGGTGCGCGTGTCGCCGTCGCTGGAGACGGTGGCCGGCAGGATCGCGTTCCCGCCAGCCATGTGGGGGGTGAACGGGTAGAGGGGTTGGTGCTGCGGTTCGAAGAGGGTCGCGTGGTCGAGGTGGAAGCCGGTATGGGGCGCGACGGCGTGATCGCCGAAATGGAAGCCGGAGGCGAAGCGGCACGCACATTCCGCGAGCTGGCGGTGGGGTTCAACCCGTTGCTGGCGATTCCCGAGGGCGAGGACTGGATCCCGTACTACGGGTACGGCGGCGGCGTGGTGCGGCTGTCGCTGGGCGACAACACCGAGCTGGGCGGTGCGGTGGGGGGTGGTTACGTGCGGTGGAACTTCTTCGTCGACGCGACCGTGACGGTAGATGGCGTGGCCTGGGTGCGTGACGGGAGGTTGGTGGGCGATGGTGCCCCGTGACGCCAACCCTGACCTTACGTCGCCACTTCCGTCTCCAGCCGCCTCGGCGATAGTTCGCGGTCCCGAAGGTGCAGGGCGATGGCGACGCAGGCGAAAGAGGCGATCCAGACCCAGTACCCGATGCCCGGCTCGACCCGGTACCCGATGCCCAGCCCCCATCCTTCGATGCGGGCGAACGCGATCTGGGCCGCGGTGGACTGGATTGCACCGGCCTTGAACACCCACCACAGGTTCAGTAGCGCTGCACCGGAAATGATCCAGGTCAGCCACCTCCAAGTGGGCGGTCTCGACCCGCCCAGCTTCAAGAAGGTCGCCAGGATCAGCACGTTGCTCAAACCGCTGAGTAACGCGAATGCGCTTTGCTCCTCAATCCCTAGGTAGATCGCCGCCAAGGCCGCCTCCCATCCCAAGCTAGTGTCTAGCAAGGGGACCGGTTCACTGACCGGGAGCACGAAGGACGCCAGAAACATCACCCATCCGGCGACCAGCAACCTGTGCCATCGCGGCTTGCCAGGCCTCGCCGATCTCCAACTCATTGCCGATCTCCCCTCTCGGCCTCGAACAGCCGATCAATCGCTCCCGACGCGTACTGCGGCGTGAGCTTCGCTACCGCCCAATAAACGCCGAACGACAGCGCCACGCCAGGAAACACCTGATGCACGCCCGCGCCGAACGGCAGCCGTTTCCACAGCAACAGCACCGTCAACCCGATCACGAACGACGCCACCGTGGCCGCGCCGTTTCCTCGTCGCCAGTAAAGCCCGAACAGCAGCGGCGGCCCGAAACACGCGCCGTATACCGCGCCCGAAAACGCCGTCAGTCCCACGATCCCGTCGGGCGGGTTGAGCGCGATGATCGCCGTGATGAAGGCGAACACCGCAACGTACAGTCGCGTCGCGTTCAGCGCCGACCGCTCCGACTTCGGTTCCTTCACCATGGCCACGATGTCGCGCTGGGCGCTCGAAGCCATCACGAGCAGCACGCTGTCGAGCGACGACATGGCCGCGGCGACCATGGCCAGCAGCAGGAAGGCGCTCGCCCCGGCGGAAAAGACGCCCGGCGTGGTGAGCAGCTGAGGCACGACTAGGTCCGTGTCGGCCAGGCCGCCCGGCACGATGTTGCGCGCGTACAACCCCACCGGAATCAGCAGGGAGTACACGAGCACGAAGGCGAGCGTGGAGACCCACACGCCCTTGCGGATGGCGGCCCGGCTCTCGAGCGCGTAGAACCGCGACAGCTGGCGCGGCTCCACCGCGAATTTCACCGTGGCGGCGAACATGACGCCCAGCGCCAACGGCACCGACACGCCGCCGCCCCAGCGCAGCAACGGCTCGGTGAGCGGGTCGCGGGCCAGCGCGGCGAACGACCCCACTCCCCCCGCTGCCGTGACGGTTCCTGCAAAGAGCAGCACGCCCGCCACGACCATGACCAGACCCTGCACCGCATCAGTCTTCACTACGGAAATGAAGCCGCCGACAACCGTGTAGAGCATCACGATGAAGAAGACGATCACGATTGCGGTTCGGTAGGGGATGTCCAGGAACGCTTCCAGCAGATTGCCGATGCCTTTGAACACGGCGGTCATGTAGAAGAACGAGGCGAAAAGCACGATCAGCGCCGCCAGGACGCGCGCCGCCGGACTGCCGAAGCGGAACCCGATGAAGTCCGGGATGGTCAGCGACCCGAGCGATTCGGTGAACGTGCGCAGTCGGGGCGCCACGCCGAGCCACGCGAACAGCGACAGGCCCACGACGAACGGCACCAGCGGGAACCAAGTGACGCCCCAGTCGTACGCCTGGCCCGAGAAGCCCACGAACGAATTGGTGCTCGAATAGGTTGCGAAGAACGACAGCCCGATTGCGATGGGACCCATGGACCGTCCGCCGACGAAGTAGTCGGACACGCCCTTGGTTTTGCGATTGCCGGTCCATGCGTGGTGGGCCAGCAGGGCGGTGTAGATCAGCAGCAGCAGATAGACGATCCAGTAGGCGCGCAGGTTGTCCAGAATGGCCTGAATCAAGCGGTCTCCTTGTGCGAGGGTAAGCGCGAGTCGTCCGTCAACATGCGACGCACCGTCGGCTTGCGCACCTTGCCCATGGCGTTGCGGGGCAGCGACGGCACGACCTGGAACCGATGCGGAACCTTGTAGGGCGCCAGCCGTTCCTTGCCCCAGGCGCGGAGCGCGTCCGAGCTGGGTAAACCGCCCGCGTCCGGTAAATCCGACGCCACCCATGCCGCGCGCAGCTGTTCCCCCCATTCGGGGTGCGGCACGCCCGTCACCGCCAAGTCGCGGATTGCCGGATGGGTGCGGTACACCTCTTCCACCTCCAGCGCCGACACCTTGTAGCCGCCCGTCTTGACGATGTCTACGCTGCGGCGCCCGAGTATGCGATAATACCCGTCGGCGTCCGCGCGCGCCTGATCGCCCGTACGGAACCAACCGTTGCGAAACGCCGCCGCCGTCTCCGCGGGTCGCCCCCAATACTCCCGAAACACCTGTGGGCCCCGCACTTCGATTTCGCCCTGTCGGCCAGGCGCGACGGGCCTCCCCTCGTCGTCCACGATGCGCGCCTCGACCCCGGGCAAGGGCAGCCCCACGCTTCCCGCCCGCCGTTCGTCGTTCAACGGATTCGACAGCGCCATGCCGATCTCGGTCATTCCGTACCGCTCCAGCAGGGTGTGCCCCGTAATCGCCCGCCATCGTTCCAGCACGGCGACGGGCAGCGCCGCCGAACCCGACACCATTAAACGAAGCCGCGCAACGCCTTGCGACCAACGCCGCCGCACCCGCTGCGGCGCTTCCTCCCAGGCGCGGATCAGCCGCCCGTACACCGTGGGGACCGACATGAACGTCGTGATTTGGCCGGAAGCAAGCCGTTTCCAGGTCGAGGCCGGAGCGCGGGAGCCGAATTCGCAGACGGCGCCGGACCAGAGCGCGCAGGCCAGTCCGTTGACGATGCCGTGAATGTGATGCAGCGGCAGCGTGTGCAGAATGCGGTCGTTGGCCGTCCAGCCCCAAGCCGAAACAAGCGCCGTGATTTGGGCTGCAATGTTGCGGTGGTCGGTGAGCACGCCCTTGGGTCGCCCGGTCGTGCCGGAGGTGTAGATGATCAGCGCGGGGTCGTCGAGCGCGCGGACGGGGGCGGGTGTGGACGCGTGCGGGGTTTGAGGCGGAGGGGAGGAGAGGGCGACCACGGCGGCGCGGCGTGCTATTGCGGAGGCCGCGAGCTGGTCCGCGCGGTCGTGGGAGGAATCGACGATTACGGCGCGGGGGCGCGCGTCGTCCAACACGTAGTCGAGCTCGCGGGGCGGGTGGGATGGCGCCAAGGGCACGGCGATTGCGCGCCGGGCCCAGATGCCGAGAAGCGCCGCCACGTACGACCGACCCGGCGGCGCGAGAAACGCGATCCTGTCGCCGGCGCGGCAGCGCGCCTGGGCCAGCCGGTCGCGCCATTGGGTGGCCGCGCGGAGGAGGTCGGCGTAGTTCCACCTCCCCTCTCGGTCCACCAATGCGATCCGGTGACCGATGCGCGGGTCGGCGATGCGGGCGAGGAGGTCGGGGGCGGCGTGGTCGATGGTGGCGGGTGGGTTGGTGGGGTTGGTGGCTGGGGCGTGCCGCAATATACTGTCGGCGCAGCGGTGCGTGGCGTGCGACGAGGTGCCGTGAGCTGCGAGACGCCCATTGGGATTGCGAGAGGATGTTGCACGAGAAAGGCAGCAGGGTAACGGCGAGGTTGATGGCTGGCTTTGTCATGCTGGCGGCTGGCGCGCCTGTTGCGGCCTCGACGCCCGATGCCGCCTCGGGGCCCGTCGTCGCGGCGCTGGCGATGTCTCAGCAGTTGGCGGATGGCCGCGGACTTGTCGCGGCGTTGGGGTGCGGTGCGTGCCATGCGGGGGTACCCGGTCCCGATAGCATTCGCACGGTCTCTCCGGCATTTGGCGCCGGGGCACCGCTCATGGCCCCAGCCTATGTCTTTCACTACCTGGCCGATCCGCAGACCGTGCGACCCGACATCGGCCCGGCGCGGATGCCTCGCTACGCGCTCACCGAACGGGAACGCGTCGCGCTCGCGCTCTTCGTGAGCAACGACCGTGAAATGCGCGGCGTGGACGATGCGCTGCGCGAGGCGATGGCGCGTTACCCGGGAGCGGATCGCGGGGCGGGGGCGGCGCTCTTCGGCAACCTGGGCTGCGCAGGCTGCCACGCGCATCCCGAAGTCGAACCGAGGTTTACGGCCCCCGACCTGAGCTTGACGCGGCTGCGGGTGCGCCCGGAATGGCTGCCCGGCTACCTTGCGGAGCCGCGCACCATCCGGCCAGCAGGGCCCGAGCCCGGCCACGGCGGCCAAATGCCCGACTTCCGCCTCGGTCCCGACGAGGTCAGCGCAGTTGCAGCGTACTTGCTGGAACTTGCGGCCACCCCAGCGCAGGCTGCCGGCACCTCAGCGCGAGCGGCAGGCACCTTGGTTGAAGCGGCGGCCGCCCAGGTACAGCCGGGCGACGGTCCGGCGCCGGATTGGATCGATTGGCAGCCGCTCGCCCTCTCTCCGTTTGCCATGCAGAAGGCCGAGACCCTGTTGCGCGACCGATGGAGCTGCCTCGGGTGCCACCAGCTTGGCGACGATGGTGGTCGCATCGGTCCGCGCCTCGATGGAATCGCCGAGCGGCTGCGGCCGTCGTACGTGCGGGCATTGGTCGAGCATCCCGCGCACTTGGCTCCCGGTACGATTATGCCCGCCTCGCTCGAACAGGCTGACCGGCTGGACCTCGTCGCTTCCTACCTGGTACAACGCGAGGGCCGGTGGCTGGGCAGCGAGCCGGTGGCTGGGTTGGGTGCGGACGCAGTCGCGGCCGATGCCGAAGCCTCACCCGGCGAGGCTCAGTACCAAGCCCGCTGCGCTCCCTGTCACGGGGCGCAGGGGCGCGGCGACGGATTCAACGCGCAGTTTCTGCCGGTGACCCCCACCGTCCATGCCGACTCGGCGGCCATGAGCTTGCGTCCCGACGACACCCTCTACGACGGCATCCACGCCGGCGGCTGGATTCTCGGGAAGAGCCATCGCATGCCTGCCTTCGGAGCATCGCTCGAAGACGAACAGAAACGGGCGCTGGTGGCTTACATTCGCACGCTGTGTCGCTGTCTGGGCCCCGCATGGTCGCGGGACGACTTGCCGACGACGAGCCGTTCCACGGTTGGCAGCCGCTAGAACTGCCAAACCCCCAGCAGCTGCACGGCGTTCTGGTCTACCGTAGTGCCCAGCTTGTTGCGCCAGTACTGGTACTCAATCCCGACAAAGAGCCCGTCCGCGCCGCCGATGTCCCAACGCAGCTGCGGCTGAGCCAGAATCGACGATGGCACATCGTTGCCCAGCTCGTCGGTCGTCGGGCCCGCATACTCCGCGTGGCCGGTGATCGAAAACGACTGACTGCCAAGCTGGAAGGGAAGCAGCCCGTTCACGTCGATGTTCAAACGGTTGCCCTGTTCGGGAACGCTGCCGCCGTCGAGGCCGCCTCCTCCGTCGACCGCCATCATAACGTCCGTGTTGAGGAAAACGAACCCGGGCAGGTTCCAGGCGAAGCGAACCCCCGGCAGCCATTGCAGCACGTTGGCGTCGGCGCCGAACGCCACCGCTGGCAGGAGGCCGAAGTCCGCGAAAGGACCGACGCCCAGGTCCCTGCCGGTCAGCTTCCCCAAGCTGAAGTTGGGATACCACTCGCCGTAAGCGTCATTGTCGTTGAAGCCGTCGTTCACGCCGTCGTCAATCAAGTCGAGAAAGAAGAAGTTGTCGCCGAGCCTCCAGAACGAGGCGTGCTGAATGGTCAGTATGACGGTCCCGGTCGCGGTTTCGGCGAACGGATTGGTCAGACTGCCGTATTGGTAGTGAAGCTCGGTCTGGGCGAGCATAGTCCGGGGGGCCACCGCCAAAACGGGCAAAGTTAGCACGGAGACGAGCGCGGAGAGAATCGCGTGGTTGCCTCGAACCGATTTCATGCCTGGCCTCCATGCTGCCGCGGGACCCGAATGCGATCCACGAGCTCGCGCACGCTGGCAGGCGGCGCAGGGGTGAACTTCGATACCGTGAACGCGACCGCGAAGTTGATCAGCATGCCCACGGTTCCGATGCCTTCCGGAGAAATGCCGAACCACCAGTTCTCGGGCGAATCGGCGGCGGGATTGACGAAGCGGAAATAAATGATGTACGCGGCGGTGAAGGTGATCCCCGACAGCATGCCCGCAATGGCGCCTTCCCGGTTCATGGTGCGGGTAAAGGTGCCTAGAATGATGACCGGGAAGAACGAAGACGCGGCGAGTCCGAAGGCAAATGCCACGATCTGAGCCACGAACCCGGGGGGATAGATTCCCAGCAGCCCCGCCACGATCACGGCGAACAACGCGCTCACCCGCGCCGCGAAGAGCTCGCCCCTTTCCGATATCGTCGGAACCAGCGCCCGCTTGAGGAGGTCGTGGCTGATCGCCGACGAAATCACCAACAGCAGCCCCGCCGCCGTCGACAACGCCGCCGCCAGCCCCCCTGCCGCCACCAGGCCCACCACCCAGTTCGGCAACCCGGAAATCTCGGGATTGGCCAGCACCATGATGTCGCGGTCGATCGTCAGCTCGTTCTCGGCGGCGTCGCCAACGTACTGAATGTTGCCGTCGCCGTTGCGGTCTTCGAAGCTGATCAGCCCCGTGTCTTCCCACTTGCTGAACCATTCCGGCATGGCGTCGTACGGCTGCCCGGCAACCGTGTCGAGCAGGTTCGCCCGCGCGAAAACGGCCACGGCGGGCGCAGTCGTGTAGAGAATCGCGATGAACAGCAACGCCCAGCCCACCGATATGCGCGCGTCGCGAACCTTCGGCACCGTGTAGAAGCGGATAATGACGTGCGGCAGCCCCGCCGTGCCCACCATGAGCGCCGCGGTAATGAAAAACACGTCGATCGTGGACTTGGTTCCATCGGTGTAGGGCGTAAACCCAAGCTCGCGGTGCAACCCGTCGAGCTTGTCCAGCAGGAAGACGCCGGTCTCGGGATCGGCCCCGCCGAATCCCAGCTGCGGCACAAAGGTGCCCGACAGCATGATTGCCAGGAAAAACGCCGGCACCATGTAGGCGAAGATGAGGACGCAGTACTGGGCGACTTGGGTATACGTGATCCCCTTCATGCCGCCCATGACGGCGTAGAAGAGAACGATCCCCATCCCGATGATCACGCCGGTGCTCACGTCGACTTCCAGGAACCGGCTGAAGACGATGCCCACGCCGCGCATCTGGCCGCTCACGTACGTGAACGAGACGAAGATGGCGCACGCCACCGCAACGACGCGCGCTACCTGCGAGTAGTACCGTTGCCCTACGAACTCGGGCACCGTATATGCCCCGAACTTGCGCAAGTAGGGGGCCAACAGCATGGCCAGCAGGACGTATCCACCCGTCCACCCCATCAGATACACCGATCCGTCGTACCCCATGAACGAGATCAAACCGGCCATGGAAATGAAGGAAGCCGCCGACATCCAATCGGCTGCGGTTGCCATTCCGTTGGCCAGGGGCGAGACCCCGCTGCCCGCGACGTAGAACTCCTTGGTCGAGCCGGCGCGCGACCAGATCGCAACCCCGATGTACAGGGCGAACGACACGCCCACGAGCACGAAGGTCCACAACCGCACGTCCATCAGCTTGTCTCCCGCCTCATTCTTCGGCCACTCCGAACTCGCGGTCCAGTCGGTTCATCAGCCATGCGTAGACGAAGATCAGCACCACGAACACGTAGATCGACCCCTGCTGGGCAAACCAGAAGCCGAGTTTGAAGCCGGTGCCGGGAATGCGGACGGCATTGAGCGCGTCGGCGAACAGAATGCCGCACCCGAACGACACGGCGAACCAGATGAGAAGCAGGATGCCCAGGTAGCGCAGGTTGCGGGACCAGTAGGCGTTGGTCTCGCGCATTATCGCACGATCCTCGCGCCGACGAGCTGCGCGATCGCGGCCAGCGTGGTTTGCGCGGCGTTCAACCCCAGCCTGAAATCGTCGTCGGTATAGGTCGTCCAAACGTCGGTGGGTTGGTGCCAGTTCGGGTCCCATCCGGCTCCGATCTGCGACCCCCGCTCGTTCTCGCGCAAGCTGATGGCGGGAATCAGGTCCATGAACGGCGTCGAGTCGGTGTTGGTCATGTGGGGACCCACCTGCGCCGGATAATCCGTGGCATAACGCTCGTTTGCGGACTTGAAGAAGAAGGCCAGCGCCATCGACTCGCTTGCCATCTCCGAATTGGATTGGAACTCGATGTTCACGTCGGCTTCGGGACGCTGATCGCGGCTGACGACGCCGTCGGGGCCCGGCGCCCCGTGATCCCACAGCATCATGTCGTGCTGGATCATGCCCAACCAGCGCGGCTCGGGGTACTGGCCGGAACCGGGCGGATCCTCGATTCCCTGCAGCTCGCTGCGTTGGGCCACGTAGGCCCGCGCCCCGTTCAATCCGGTCTCCTCGTTGTTCCACAGCGCGAAGCGAATCGAACGGTCGGTTTCCACGTCCGGCGAGCTGAAAATCCGAGCCAGCTCCATGACGAGCGCCGTCCCGGAAGCGTCGTCGTTCACCGCTTCGTTGACTCCGTGGCCGTCCATGTGCGCGCCCAAAATGTACATCTCGTCCGGTTGCGCGTCGCCGACCTTGGTGCAGTACACTTGCGAACGCTCGCCGTCGACCGGTTGCTCGCGGTTGATCTCGCGGATCCGCTCGTCAGGTTGCGCCATGAGATCGCGGTTGACGCCCGTGCGGGCCCGATGACCGAAAATCACGCTGCCGCCCGAGCTTGGCCCGCGACGTCCAACCCGTCCACCCGTCGCGGTGGTAAGGTCTTGCGGTTCCGCCCGTTGCGGGCGGGCGCGAGGGGGGCCGGCTGGCCGGGTCGCCGGGCGGCGCGGCCGTGCATCCGGCGGAGGAAACACGTAGAAGACGCGCTCGGTGTTGGTGCAACCGTCGTCCTGCAAGGTGCCCTCGATCCAGTCCACGGCGTCGCGATTGCGCTTGGTGCCTTGGCGGCGGTCGCCAAACTGGGCCAGACCCTTGATCGTCGCCTTGTATTGGTCCAGGGTCAGCCGTGAAACGAGCTCGGCGACGTCGTCGCGGGCGTCTTGCCCGGTGGCGTCCTGGGCGTCCAGAGACCAGGGCGCCGACAGGACCGCCAGCAACCCGACAAGGACCATCGGCAAGGAGCGAATTCCACGCGTTGCCAGCGTTGTTGCGACTTGGGGCAAGTGTTTTGGAAGAGATGGCATGAGACCTCGCAGCGGGTTGGCTATTGGCGATGACCGGCGGCGTCACGGTGGTGCGGCGGCGCAGGGAAGCTCAGGGCCGACGCACGGCCACGGCCCATCTTCAGCTCTACCGTAAGGCGCTACCGGCGCGCGCGGCAAGTCCGCGCGTGCCGCTACGCGTCGGCAACGCTCGCCCCCGCCGCCCGTCCGCGCCTCCTCGGATCTGCGACCCCCTCGAGCGTGCCGTCCGCCAGCCACCGCACGGCGTGGATCGACCCCATGTTCGCATCCTTTGGGCTGACCGGGAACAGGGCGTGTCCGCGCGACTCCAAATTGGCCAGCATGTCGTCGCCAAAGTCCCCTTCGATCTCCGCCGCCGTGATCCCCGGATGCGGATGCCCGAAACGGGGAGCCCGGACAACCTCGGCCCCCGTCATCTCGTATTCCACGAAGTTGGCCGCACCCTGCAGCAGGCACTCCATTAGCGACCGGCTCGGCGTGGCCATGACGAGGGCCGGCACACCGTCGCGCAACAGCCACAGCTGGGTCGAAAAGCCGATCGGCAGGTTGCGGTACTTGCGCAAGTAGGTCGCGCGATTCAAGACCACGCCGTCCACGTTGATTCCCGTACCGAACGGCTCCGACGAGCTCGAATGCGTGCCCGCGGCGACATTGCCTTCGGCGTCCACGATGACGTTGCCGCCGTACCCAGGGTCCGATCCGCGGCGTCGAAGTAGGTCACGCCAAAGCCGCCGCCCAGCGTCGTCATGGTGGGTTCGAGCACGCATTGCACCAGCGCGGCCACAATGTAGGCGTCGGCGGCCGTGCCGCCCCGTTCCAGCGCCCAGAGGGCCGCCTCGGTGGCGTAAGGGTGGTCGTCGTGGCCATGACGCCCGAGCTGTTCGCGCTGACATGGTCGGCGATCGGCTGCGGTGGTTTGAGGTCGCGCCGCGCCATCGCGCGCCAGTCGCGCTCGCCGGGCGAGCCGATGCGGCCGGGGAAGGGCGGCGGGGAGGGGGTGTTCGGCGGCGGGCTCGAAGGGGCGTCGGCGCACGCCGTGCCGATCAGGCCTGCGGCCACGGAAGATTGGACGAACGTGCGACGATCCATGTAATCGACCCCTTGCTACATCAGCCCACCGATCACGCCGTCCTCGTCGATCGTCATCGCCAGGGCCGCCGGTTTGGCCGCAAGACCCGGCATGGTCATGATGGAACCGGTCTTCACCACGACGAAACCGGCGCCGGCCGACGGCGTGACCTCGCGCACCGTAATCCGGAAACCCCTCGGCCGCCCCAACAAGGTGGGGTTGTCCGAGAACGAATACTGCGTCTTCGCGATGCAGACGGGGGCGTCTTTCAGCCCAAACGACTCCAGCCGCTCCAGCTCGGCGGTCACGCCCCGTTGGAAATCAACGCCGGACGCCCCGTAGATGTCGGTCGCAACCGTCTCGATCTTTTCCCTAAGCGAGAGCTCGTCGGGGTACAGCGGTCGGAAATCGGCCTCCCCGCTTTCGGCGATGTCCCACACGGCGTCAGCCAGATCCACGCAGCCTGCCCCGCCGCCGCCGTGCGGGTCGGCCTCGACGGCGTGAATCTCGCGGTTGGCGCAACCTTCCAGCACCATGGCGACCTCGGCCGCCGTGTCGCTGGCGAACCGATTGAGCGCGACCACCGCCGGCACCCCGAACTTGGCCACGTTCTCGACGTGCCCGAACAGGTTCGCCATGCCGCGCTCAAGCGCGCCCAGGTCCTCGTTGACAAGCTCGTCCTTCGCCGCGCCGCCGTTCATCTTGAGCGCGCGGATCGTCGTGACGATCGCGACGGCGTCGGGGCGCAGCCCTCCCAGCCGGCACTTGATGTCGAAGAACTTCTCGGCCCCCAGATCGGCGCCGAATCCAGCCTCCGTGACCACGATGTCGCCCAGCTTGAGCCCCGCGCGCGTCGCGATCAGGGAGTTGCACCCGTGCGCGATGTTGGCGAACGGCCCCCCGTGAATGAACGCGGGCGTTCCGCCCAGGGTCTGCACCAGGTTGGGATGCAGCGAGTCTCGCATCAGAATCGCCATGCCCGTATCGGCGCCGATGTCGCGGGCGCGCACTGGATTGCGACCCCTCGTGTACCCAATGATGATCCTCCCGAGCCGCTTCTTCAGGTCGGCCAAGTCCCGCGCCAGGCAGAAAATCGCCATCACCTCGGACGCTGCCGTGATCATGAATCCGTCTTCGCGAGGGATCCCGCCAAACGGACCGCCCAGCCCTACGATCACGTTGCGAAGTGCCCGATCGTTCATGTCGACCGCGCGTCCCCAGGTGATGCGACGATGGTCCAGTCCCGTGCTGTTGGGCCGGAACAGGTGGTTGTCCATCATTGCCGAGAGCAGCGCATGCGCAGAGGTGATCGCGTGAAAGTCACCCGTGAAGTGCAGGTTGATGTCCTCCATCGGCACGACTTGCGAGTATCCTCCGCCCGCGGCCCCGCCCTTGATCCCGAACACGGGACCCAGCGACGCTTCGCGAATGCAGAGCACCGGGTTGCGCCCCCGCAGGTTGAGAGCGTCGGCCAGACCGACCGCGGTGGTGGACTTGCCTTCGCCGGCGGCGGTGGGGCTGCACCCGGTAACGAGCACCAGTTTGGCCTGGCGGTCGGGGCGAGCGTTGACGACGTCGAGCGGAACCTTGGCCTTGTAGTGGCCGTATCGCAGGATCTCGTCTTCGCCGAGGCCGAGGGTCGCGCCGATCTCGGTGATCGGCTTCATTTGGTGGGCCTGCGCGATTTGGATATCGGAAAGCATGGGCGGTAGTCGTCGCTGGGTTCGGTTGGGAGGCGTGATGGGAACATTCGGGAACACCCGGGAACATTCCACGGAGTCCGGTGTACTACGTAAAGTCTGCGAAGACCTTCAAGTGCTTGGCAAGTGACCAGGCAAGTTGATCTCTCACCTGACGGAGAAGAAATGAAGCCTCAATCAAGTGCAGCCCGGTTCTGGATGCTGGCGACGCTCCCCGCATTCCTGCTCTTCGGATGCGAATCCGCGACCGAACCCGACGACGATCACGCCGAGCCTGAGGGCGTCGAGCTGGTGCTCAGCGGCGCAGTGATCGCCTCCTACAGCGGGGACACGCAAACCTGGACGGGCGAGCTGGAAGTGGATGTGGGCGAAGAGACGGCCCACATCACGGTCCGCTTCGTCGATCACGACGGCGACCCCATCCCCCTCGACGACGATCTCTACCTCGAAGTGGACATCGAGGACGAGTCAATCGCCGAGTGGGAGCAGGACACGCCCGGCGAATTCGGCGGTCACCTGCACGGGCACGCCGTGGGCGAAACGGACGTGACCTTCAAGCTCATGCACGGGGCGGTCGGATCGGGTCACGCGGATTTCGTCACCATGCCGGTGCATGCCCACGTGCACGATCACTGATTTCGCGCCTTAGTCGTGAGTCGCGCTTGGCGCCCCCAAGGGGGCGTCGAGGGCACCGCGGGAACTAGCGCAACGCAGCTCTACTAAGGGGTGCTGCCGGGTTGTTGTTGCAGCCAATCCGGCAGTGCCCCGAGCCCTGCTTTTGAGGGCCCCGACTTGGAGGCCGCAGGCGGAGGCCCGACCGGCTTCAGCGCCACCGGGCACGCCTTGAGGGCCGCGGTCTGCGTGACTGGGTCGTAGCCACCACCCGTCAGCACGTTCACCGGGACGTCGTTGAACGCGAACGAAGCGAACACCGTGCCTTGGGGGGAGCGGGTCGTCGCGCGCACCTTGACGTGCAGACACCCCCGCGGATTGCTCAGCTCCGCCCAGCCGCCATTGGTCAGCCCAAGCCGAGCGATGTCGTTGGGGTGCACCTCCAGGGTTTCCTCGCTGAGCAGGTACTCGATTCCTTTCGCCCGCCCGGTCTGCGTGCGCGTGTGGTAGTGCGGTAGCCGCCGACCCGTCGTAAGCCACATTGGGTACGCCTCCGAGATCGTCTCGTCCGGGTCGCGATACTCCAACAGCTTGAAGAGTCCCCGGCCGTTCTCAAAACGCTCCTCGTGCAGCCGCGGGGTGCCGGGGTGGTCCCGATGCGGCACGGGCCATTGGTACTCGCCGGCTGCGATTCGATCCCAGTCGAGGCCGTTGTATAGGGGGCTGAGGGCGCAGAGCTCGTTGAAGACCTCCTTGGCCGACGCGAAATCAAAACCCTGCCATCCCAAGCGACGAGCGAGCTCGCTGATGATCCACCAGTCCGGCTTCGCTTCGCCTGGCGGGGAAACCGCCGCGCGCAAGCGCTGGACGCGGCGCTCGGTGTTGGTGCAGACGCCGTCGGTCTCGGCCCAGGCGGTGGCGGGGAACACCACGTCGGCCAGCTGCGCCGTCTCGGTCATGAAAAGGTCCACCACGATGAGGCAGTCCAGACTCTTGAGTGCGTGCTCACAGTGATGCCGATCCGGGTCGGTCACCACGGTGTTCTCGCCGTCGATGATCATCGCGCGGATGCGGTCGCCGCATAGATCCAGCGCGGTCACCTTCGTCATGCCGACTTCAAGGTCGACCGTGCGTCCGTACGCCCGTCGGAATTTCTCCTGGTACGCCGGATCGGTGACTGACTGGAAGCCGGGATAGTTGTTCGGCAACGCTCCCGCGTCGCCGGCGCCCTGAATGTTGTTCTGGCCGCGCATGGGGTTCACGCCCGTACCCTCGCGTCCCAGATTCCCGGTCATCAAGGCCAGGTTGCAGAGGCTCTGCACGTTGTCCACGCCGCACACGTGTTCCGTGACGCCCACCGTGTAGTAGATCGCGCCGCGGTTGGCTCCCCCATACATCAGCGCCGCTCTCTCGATGTCGTCCGCAGGCACTTCGCAGATCTCGTACGCCCATTCCGGGGTGAATCGCTCCACGTGCTCGACGAAATCCTCGCCGTGCGCGGTGCGTTCCGCGACGAAACCCTCGTCCAGCAGTCCTTCGCGGGCAATCACGTGCGCCATGGCAAGCAGCAGCGACACGTCGGATCCGACGCGGAGCGGCAAATGCACGTCGGCGATTTCGGCCAGTCCGATTCGGCGCGGATCGGCCACGATCATCTTGGCGCCCCGCGCCAACGCCCGCTTCAGCCGCGTGGCCGCCACGGGATGACACTCGGTCATGTTCGTGCCGATGCAGAAGATCACGTCCGGCTTGTCCATGTCCGCCAGCGGGTTCGACATGGCGCCTCTCCCGATTGTTGCCGCCAGACCGGCGACTGTGGGAGCGTGTCAGGCACGGCTGCAGTTGTCGATGTGATTCGTCCCCAATCCGGCTCGAATGAAGCGCTGCATCATGTAGGCGGCCTCGTGGGGGGCCCGACCGGAGGCGATCCCGTACACGGCACGGCGACCGTGCTCCTTGATCACCGTGCCGAGCTGGTTCGTCGCGCGGTCCAGCGCCTGGTCCCAGGACGCGGGAACCAGCTGACCCGTAGCGGCGTCGCGAACGAAGGGGGTGGCGAGGCGATCCGGGTGATGTACGAAATCAAAGGCGAACTGACCCTTCACGCACAGCGCGCCCTCGTTGGCGGGGCCGTCCATGGCAGGCAACACGCCCACCAGTTTGTCGCCGCGAGACATCAGATCGACGGAGCATCCCACGCCGCAATACGGGCAAATCGTGCGGGTCTTCTTGGTCTCGCCCTCGACGTGGCGGTGGGCCAGCGCCTTGAGATCTCCCAGGGCTCCGGTGGGGCAGGTCTGTATGCACTGTCCGCAGAACGTGCAGGCCGAGTCCTTGAGCAGGCCTCCGAACTCGGTCGTGATCTTGGTGTGGAACCCCCGGTTCATCACCGAGATGGCGTAGTCGCCTTCCTGTTCCGCGCACACGCGCACGCACCGGTAACACGAGATGCAGTTCTCGTAGTCGCGCTTGATGAACGGGTTGTCGTCGTCGGGACGGCTCTCGCCCGAGGTCTCTCCCGCGAATCGTCCGGTCCGCGCGTCGTAGCGGTCCAGCAGCTCCGCCATTTCCTGCGATGCGTAACCGTGCATCGGATCGACGTCGAGGTCGCGGTTCTCAGACGCCACCATCTCCATCAGTATGCGGCGCTGCACTTCAAGGCTCGCCGTGCGCGTCCGCACCACCATCCCGGGTTCGGCCTTCATCGTGCACGACGCTACGGGGTTGCGCGCGCCTTGCAGCTCCACCACGCACAGTCGGCAACCGCCAAACGGATCGAGGCGACGATCGTAACACAGGGTCGGGATGTCCTTGCCCACTCGAGTGGCGACCTCGTAGATGGTCTCGCCAGGATCGAACGCGACGCGCTTGCCGTCGAGGGTCAACGTTTGCGACGCACCGTTCCGCTTCATGCTCATCAGCCGTTCTCCACGTGTTGCCGGACACGGTCCGGGAAATATCGCATCAGACTCTCGGTCAATAATGGGGCTGCCTGCCCCAGTCCGCACGCACTGGTCTTCTTCATGACGTCGTTCAGGTCCGCTACCTCGTCGGTCCACGCCTCGACCGTGCGGGGTCCGGTTCCGCCCAGCCGTTCCACCAGTCGTTGCGTCCCGATGCGGCATGGGAAGCACTTGCCGCACGACTCTTCCGCAAAGAACTCCATCGATTCGCGGGTCACGGCAATCATGTCGCGCGAGTCGTCGAAGACCATGATTCCGCCAGCGCCCAGAAAGCTTCCCTTGGCCCGAATGGACGGCTCGTCGAGCGTTACGTCCAGGTCGTCGCCCGCCAGGAAGCCCCCGGACAAGCCCGCCATGGTCACGGCCCGTATGGTGCGCCCGCGCCGTGGACCGCCCGCCCAATCGCAGAGCAGCGTCGCGAGCGGCAACCCGATCGGAACCTCGTAGTTGCCGGGACGGGCAATGTCGCCGGAAAGGCTGATCACTTTGGTGCCGGCATGGTCGCCGAACCCCAGGCTCCGGTACCAGTCCGCGCCGTGAACCAGAATCGGAGGCGCCGAAGCGAGCGTCTCCACGTTGTTCACCACCGTGGGCAGGTCGTCGTAGCCGTGCGTGACCGGGAAGGGCGGGCGGTTGCGCGGAAACGGGTGCTTGCCCTCGAGCGAATTGAGCAGCGACGTCTCCTCGCCGCAGATGTAGGCGCCGGCGCCTCGACGCACTGCAAGGTGAAACGTGAAATCGGCGCCCAGGATCCGGTCGCCGAGCAGCCCCGCCGCTTCGGCCTCGGCGATCGCGCGCTCGAGCACCTCGAACGTTTCGGGGTACTCGTAGCGCAAGTAAATGAACCCTCGCACCGCCCCGGTCGCGTACGCGGCAATCGCCATTCCCTCAATCGTCCCGTGGGGATCGTGGTCCATCAACACCCGGTCCTTGAAGCACCCCGGTTCGCCCTCGTCGGCGTTGCAGACGATCGTCTTGGGCTCGCCCGGCGCTTCGGCCACCGCGCGCCACTTGCGCCCGGTCGGAAACCCCGCTCCTCCCCTGCCGGCAAGGCCGCTCGCGTCGATCTCGTCGATCACCTCGATGGGAGTCATCTCGGTCACCGCCCGTACCAGGCCCGCGTAACCGCGATCGCCGCCATAGCCCTCCAGCGTGGCCCGGCCCGGCTTGCGTATGCCTTCGAATACGCACTCCACCACCCCGGCGGGAGGCGGAGGCGGCAGCGGCGAAGGCTTGCTCACCAGCGTGCCGGCCGTCTTGCCGGTGAGCACGGTGCCAAGGTGAATCGTCGGGACCGGCTCGTCGCAGCGTCCCGGACAGGGCATGGTCTGCGGATCGTGTCCCGCGGCCCGCAGACTGCCGATCAACACGTCGGCTCCGCGCAGGTTGCAGATCGGACCCGTGCATACGCGTGGGCGCTCAAGGCCTTCCGGGTCGCGCGAAAAATGGTGGTAAAACGTGACGGTGCCGTAGAGGTCGGCGATTGGAATGCGCAGGCCCTGCGCCACGGCCCTCAAGGCCGGTTCAGAAAGGAATCCGTCGCGTTCGTGGAACGCGTGCAGGAGTGGAAGCAGTGGTGCGGGTTCGTCTTGCCAACGCGCCAGGAGCTCGGCGTCCGTCGGTTGGGGCATGGGGCGGCCACGGTTGCAGTGTGAGTTTGGCGAACAATAAGTATAGTGAGTGTATACATTTGGCGGGTGTACGCACGACCGGAGGGCGACGGCATTGGCGACGAAGGCGGGGCGCAGGGCGATACGGGTACGGGTGGGCCGGATGAGGAACGGCTGGTTCACGGAACGCAACGACAGCGTTGCCGTGGAAGAGCCGATGGAGGTCCGGTTGGAAGTGCCGGCTCGAGGCGGCAAGCGCGAACATCCCGTATCGGTGACCATGCGGACGCCGGGCGACGACTTCGAGCTCGCCGCCGGCTTCCTTTTCACGGAAGGCGTGGTGACCGAGCCGCTGGCATTGACCGAGGTCCGGTATTGTCGCGACGTGGAACCCCAGGAGTACAACGTCGTCACCGCGTCCGTGCGCGACTCGGACGCCTTCGACGCGTCCAGCTTGACGCGGAATTTCTACGTCACGTCGTCGTGCGGCGTCTGCGGCAAGGCGTCGCTCGAGTCGGTCGAGGTGATGGGTTGCGCGGCGGTGCCGGACGGCACCCTCGCCGTCGACGAAGCCGATCTGCGTGGGCTGCCCGGCCGCCTGCGCGCGGCGCAGCGAATCTTCGACCGGACCGGCGGCATCCATGCGGCAGGCCTGTTCGACCGCGCGGGCCGGGTTGCGTTGGTGCGCGAGGACGTGGGCCGTCACAACGCGGTCGACAAGGTGGTGGGGGCGCTGGTCCTGTCTCGCGCCTTGCCCGGTTCCGATCGGGGGCTGGTGGTGTCGGGCCGATCTTCATTCGAGATTCTGCAGAAGGCGGCGGTGGCGGGATTCCCCATGGTCGTTGCCGTAGGGGCCCCGTCGAGCCTGGCCGTGAGCTTCGCGCGACGATTCAACATGACGCTGGTGGGATTCACGCACAGCGACGGCTACAACGTGTATTCGGGTGGCGAGCGGGTGACCGGCTTGCCGGGAGAAGGCGGATGAGCTTGCCGCAGGCAGCGGAATGAGTCTCCTCGGGGCGGTCCTGGCTGGGGGCGGAAGTCGTCGCTTCGGTTCCCCCAAGACCTTGGCCCGCCTACATGGTCGGCCGCTTTGGCAGGTGGCGGCCGAGCGTCTCAAGGCCGTGTGCGACGATGTCGTGGCCGTGGTCAACCATCCTCGCGTTGCCCGGGAAGTCGAGCTCGATACCCTCCCGGACCGCCGCAGCCTGATGGGCCCGCTCGGGGGACTGGATGCGGCCTTGCACCGCGCGGTGCGCGATGGACACGGCGCCGTGCTGGCGCTTGCCGTCGACATGCCCTGGGTGGGGACGAACGCGCTCCGCCGTCTGGCGGACGCGTGGCGGGAGCACGGCCAAGCGTGCGTTCCCCGCACCGGACCGCCGTGGGGGTTTCATCCGCTCTGCGCCGTTTACCCGCGCGAGGCGTTGGGGCCGCTAACCGAGCGGCTGACGGCCCGAAAGCTGCAAAGCGGCCGGTTTGCTCGCTCCCTGGACCCCATTGTCGTCGACACGGGTCTTGGTTCCAGCTGCTTCCGCAGCGTCAACCGACCGCGCGACCTGCCGCCGCCGAGTTTCTCGATCATTGGCAACAAGAAATCGGGCAAGACCACGCTGAGCGTTGCGGTCATCGCCGAGCTGGCCGCGCGCGGACGGCGCGTAATGTCGGTCAAGCACGGCCACCACTTCCGGCTCGACACGCCCGGGACCGATTCCTGGCGACACCGCCACGACGGCCGGGCGGAAAGGGTCCTGTTGGCTGGACCCACCGAGTTCGCGCTCATGGGGGAATGGGGGCCGGAGGGAGACCCGACCCTTGATCTCCTCCTGACTCGTCACCTTCCGGAGGCGGAAATCGTGGTCGTGGAGGGTTTCCGCCACGCCCCCATTCCCAAAATCGAGATCTATCGCGCCAGTGCGCATCCAGACCCCATAGTGGCGCCCGAAACGGGCCGCGAACGACGCGTGCTGGGCGTCGTTACCGACCGCCCGAACTTGCCATGGACGACGCCCGTCTTCGACCCGGAAGCGCCCGACCTTGCCGCCCGCCTTGCCGACCTGGTGGTGGGATGGCTGTTGTAGCCCCTACGCTTCGGGACCCTCGCCAGCTTCGGGATTATCGCCGGACCGAAGCTTCGCGTCGAACTCCGACACTTCTACAAGGCGTCGCAGCGATCCCTGCACTTCGTCCAGCTGCTGCTCGAGTAGCGTAAGACGGCGCTCGGATACCTGGGCGGACTCCTCTTCGTCTCTGGTCTTCAGGTAACGATCCAGGACGCTGACGATCGGTTTCAACGCGTATCGCGCCGTGAGTCCCACGATCGGAATCAGGACCACGGAAATACCCATGATCACGGAGACCAGCGCGACGATGTCGACGGGCAGCACTTCCACTGCTCGTCGCTCAGTTCCGTCGCGCTATCGGGATCGAGACGCTGTACCCCTCCCAGCGCAGCACCAGCGTCGCCGCGTCGGCGGAGACGTCTTCGAAGGTCATTTCCATCGTTTCCACGTGATCGTTGGCCATGGCCTGCGCCATGCCGGATCCGACGTCGTTGGCTTCAACCTCGGCGTTGATGGGAATGCCCCATCGCTCCACGACCGAATTGAGGTGGATCCCCCAGGACTCCGCGCCTGGCACCGTGTAGATGGAGTAGGACCCGGCGTCCAGCGAGGCCCCCGCCACGGTGGCGGCAAACGGAAGATGGATGGAAGTGGCCTCGTTGGCTCCCGTACGCCATGGCTCCCCGAAGGGATGCGCTTCGCCCCCTACCAGCGTGCGACCGCGTGCGGACGGCGCTCCGTAGCAGACCTTGACCATGTCGTCTCCCATGGCTGCCACCGCGGAATCCAGCGGACTGGGACGGTCGGCGGGGTTCTCGCTGGTGCTCCAGCAGTTCTGGCCCGCAAGGCCCGAGGGCGCGAGTGCGACCCCCGACAACAGCGCGATCGCGGCGAAGGCGCCGACGGCAAGTTTCTTCATTTGGTGTCCTCTCGGTTGACGTTCATGCCAGCGCGGGTTCGGTGCGACGCCTCGTGCGCCATCCCCGCCCCGCGCCTATCAATCTGTAGCCGAAGGATGCCGTTCGTCCAGACGCAGGGGGGGTGCGGGTTGCCCGGCGGCGGGGAACCTTCGCCGTGCAGCGGGGTCCAATACGGATCGGCGCGTCGCCGAATCCTTGACCTTGCGCAATGTGCGTCCATACATTAGCTAGCTTGTCGGCATACCCGACCGTGGAAACCTGAACGGAGAAAGAGGAACAATGAAGAATCGGCTACGGGTCGGAATTCTGTGCTTGGGAGCGTTCGCGGTCGCGAGCGGCCCCGTCGTGACGGCACAGGCTAGCGCGCAGGCGACCGAGCGCGCGCGCGTCATGGTCACGAACCTGCGACCCCTGGATGACGCGAACAAGGGATTCGGCCGGGACCTCGCGGAAGAGCTCCGCGACCTGATCAACCAGCTTCCCAGACATCAGCCGGTGGAGGAGAGGGAGGTTCGGGACGCCGCCAAGCAGTACGACATCGAGTACGACGAGCTCAACTGCGTTCAATCGCTTCAGCTGGCCAACCTGGTCAGCGCCGAGATCGTCTTTTGCGGCATGGTCACCGAAAACCGCGACGACAGGACCTTCACGTTGTCGGGGATTCAGTTCGCTGCACCGGGCGGCACGTCCCTCGGGATCGACGACAAGACCTGGCCCAGGGACGACGCCGAGCTGGCGGCGCAGGAAATCGCAACCGTGTTCGACGCTTTCGTGCAGCAGTCACTGCGCGCAGACTTCTGCGGCCAATACTTCGAGTCGCAGGACTGGGCCAGCGCGGAAGAGAACTGCACTGCGGCGCTGGAGATGAGCCCCGATCACGCCCAGGTGAGATTCATTTACGCCAATCTGCTGAAAGAGACAGACAGGTTGGACCAGGCGTACACCGAGACGATGCGGGTCATCGAGCTTGATCCTCTTCACGAGCAGGCCCTGCAGCTTGCCGGATTCCTGGCCGCCACGCTGGGGATGGAGGACGAAGCGAGGCAGCATTATACGGATTATCTCGTGCTGAACCCGGGGAACGCACAGGTCCGCATGCGGATCGCCTACGAGTTGGCCCAGGCAGGCGACCCGGAGGGCGCGATGTTCCTTACCGAAGAAGGACTGGAGATCGAAGCGGACAACGTCGATCTGCTCCTGCTGCACGGGTCCTTCGCGACCAAGGCGGCGCAGGACCTTACCGGCGCGGCGGGCGATGCTCCGCTTTCGGCCGAAGCGGCTGAGCTCTACCGCAAGGCACAGCGGTCCTACGCGGTAGCGTACGCGGAGCGCGGCACGGAGATGGATGTTGGCCACCTGCGCAGCATGATTGCGATCATGAAGGAGCTCGGTCAGATCGAGGAAGCCGTGGACATGTCCGAGCAGGTCCTTGAAACGCACGACGGGGAAGCTCAGCTGTGGTCGCTCTATGCCGACCTCTTGCGCGAAATCGATCGGCTGGACGAGGCCATCACGGCGCTGGACGAGACTGCGGCGCGCGATCCGGAGTACCAGAACATTAAGGTTCGCCAGGGAACTTGGCTCATCGACGCGGGGCGCGAAGACGAATCGCTGCCCTACCTGCAGACGGCCGTGGAGAACGGCGAGCAAAGCGCCGACAACGTGGCCCGGATCCTTTTCGCGTCGGGTCACTCAAAGGGGATCAACGCGGAGCCCAAAGATCTCGACTACGCCCTGCGCATGATCGGCATGGCGAAGACCTTCCAGAACGAGCTTTCGGATGGCGCGGCCGGCGAGATCGATTTCTGGCACGGGTACGCGCTCTACGAGCAGGCCCTGGAACAGGAAAAACCGCAGAGCCTGCAGACCGCGCAGGCGACCTTGCCGAAATTCCAGCAGGCGGCCCGCTTCTTCGCCTTGCCCCGGGTGGCCTCGTATGCCGAGTCGCGGTCGATCTCCGGCAGTCTCCAGCAGCTTCGCGATGCCACGCAACAGTACATAGAAATCCAGGAGGCGATCATCCAGCGGGGCCGCCGTTGATCGCGGCAGCGTCTCGAACTGGCAGCGGTCCACGACGGACCGTTAGCGCCATCCTCTAGTTAGGGGGTCCCGGTACGGGATCCAAGGGGGGTGCCGCGGGGGAGTCAACCTCGCGGCACCCCCCTTTTTTTGTTCCAAATCCGGTCGTTCTTCGCGAAAAGGGTTGCGGGTGGGTCCAATTCTTGGTACAGTGGGATGCCAGGGCATGAAATGGGATACAATGGGAAAGCTGCGCGAATGTCCGGATTTCTGGGTCGACACGATTACACGATAGACGGCAAGGGGAGAGTAAGCTTCCCCTCGCCGTTCCGTCGCGTCGTGTCCAGCGGGGCGCTCGTGTTGCTCCAGTGGCAGCCCACGCACCTGGAGCTGTTCCCGCCGGAGACGTGGTCGCGGATCCAACAGAATCTGCTGGACTACCGGAAGTCGAATCCGAACGGCGGCGCCTACATCAGGCGCATTACGGCCAGCGCGGTAGAGGTGGAACCGGATTCACACGGGCGCATCCGCATACCCCAGTGGCTGCGAACGGGCGCCGGGCTCGCGAAATCGGTGGTATTCATCGGCGCGCTCGATCGAATCGAACTGTGGGATCCGGCCCGCTTTGACGAGGGGCTGCGTGAGGGTGGAGACGACGATGACTTCGCCGCGCAGATCTTCGGGTGAGGCGGGATTGATGTGCGTGCCTCGGAATACCACACGCCGGTCATGGTGGACGAAGTGATGCGCTACCTGACGGGAGGGCCGGGAACCTACCTCGACGGTACCGTTGGCGGGGGCGGACACGCAGCGGCGCTGCTCGAACACTGCTCCGAGTGCAGCGTGGTCGCCGTGGACCGCGACGAAGAGGCATTGGCCGCGGCGGCGGCTCGCCTTGAGGGCTACGGCGCCCGGGTCCGTCTTGCCCAGCGGTGTTTCAGCGAAGTCGCCGACGACCATCGATTTCGGCTCGAGGGTTTGGCCGGCGCCCTCCTGGATCTGGGCGTCAGTTCCCGGCAGCTCGGAAGAAATCGCCGAGGGTTCACGTTCCGCCGCGAGGCTCCCCTCGACATGAGAATGGACGGACGGGCTTCGCTCACGGCCGAGTCGTTCCTGGCCACGGCGCCAAGGCGGGAGCTGGCGGCCGCGCTGCGGGCGGGACAAGCGCCCAAATGCGACAGCCTGGCCGCCCGAATCGTCCGCCGTCGCGACCGACGACCGCTGCGAACCAGCGACGACCTGGTGGCCGTCCTGGAGTCGGCGTTGGCTCGACGGGCCCGACACGCGGAGAAGGCGCGCTTGTTCCAGGCCCTGCGCATGCGCGTCAACGACGAAATCGGCGTTCTGAAGCGTGCACTCCCCAGGATCCGCGAATTGCTTCGGCCCGGGTCCACGTTCGTCGTCATCGCCTACCACTCGGTGGAAGACCGAATCGTGAAACGCGCGTTCGGCGATTGGAGCGATCCGTCGCGAACAATGCCGCCGCGTCTGCCGGTCCGCCAGGCCGAATTGGCGCCGTTGGGCGTCGTGCTGACGCGGAAGCCCGTCCGAGCGGGCGCGCGCGAGGTCGCCAGGAACCCGCGTGCACGGCCCGGCAGGCTCCGGGCATGGAGGAAGGCCGCATGAGCGATCGCCAAAGACAAGTGAAGGGATTCGTAGCCCTCGCGGCGGTGCTGGCGTCGCTCACCACGGTGGCGTGGCGCCAGTCCACGGCCCGCGAAACGATGCAGGAGCTGGAGGACGCAGCGGTCGAGCTGGCGGTTGCGGTGGAAGAAAGGGAAGCGCTGGCCCGGCAGCTGGCCGAGATCGAAAAGCGCTCGTGGATCGGAGAAGAAGCGGCCGCCCGTCTTGACATGCGCGTGCCCAGCGAACAGGAACTCGTCATGACTTCGGGAGATGCCAGATGAATCGTTCACAGCCACGAGACCACGCCTCGCGCAAGACCCGAGGACGGCGCGGATTGTTGCTGTCGGTATGGTTTGCGCTGGCGGCGATCATGATCGCGCGTTCGGTGGAAGTACAGGTGCTTGAGCACGAAGCCTGGGCCCGCGACGCGCTCCAGCAACAGCGCACGACGCGCACGGTGCCGGCGTCGCGCGGTCGCATTCTCGACCGCAGCGGGGGCGAGCTGGCGGTAAGCCATTGGCGCGCGCGGGTGGCAATCGCGCCGAACGAGGTCCGCGATCAAGAGGCCGTGATGGAGGCCCTGGTTGCAAACCTCAGGGTGTCGCCGGCGATTGCGCGGCGGGTCGCGGCCGACACGAAGTCGTGGCACGTGGTACCGGGCCGGTACACCATGACGCAGGTTGCCCCCTTGCGCGCCATGCGCGGCGTACATGTGGAAGGCGAGCTGCGCCGGCTCTATCCGCGCAACGACCTCGCCCGCGGATTGATCGGGGCCGTGCTTGACGGCGTCGGACAGGGCGGAATCGAGCAGTCGATGGATTCGGTCCTCATCGGGCGCAATGGCCGCGAAGCCGTCGCGCGTGATTTCCGCGGCCGCGAAATACCGGGACAAGTCTTCACCGTGGAGCAGCCCGTTTCCGGGCGAGACGTGGTTCTTACGATTGATCAGGACTTGCAGGCGATCGCCGAGGAAATGCTTGCGAAAGCGCTCGAATCCACAGGTTCGAATGGCGGCGACCTGATCGTTACCGATCCCCGAACCGGGGAAATCCTGGCAATGACCTCGATCGTCGACGGCCAGACGGGGGCGTTGTCGGCCGTCAACACGAGCTACGAACCCGGTTCCACGATCAAGCCGTTCACGACCGCGGCGCTCTTGAGGCACGGACTTGCCACGCTGGAGGACTCGGTCGACACGGGCGAAGGCACCTGGTCCGTGAACGGGCGCACCATCACCGACGTGCAAAGCGAGGGGTGGCTCACGTTGCGCGGCGTCATCATGGAGTCGTCCAACGTAGGGATTGCCAAGTTCGTAAACCGTCTCAACGACGGCCAGCAGTATACCACGCTCAGGGATTTCGGGTTCGGAATGCCAACCGGCATTGCCCTGCCCAGCGAAGCCCCCGGATTGCTCCGCAGGCCGGAGATGTGGTCGCAGCAGTCGGCCCACTCGCTTGCTTTCGGCTACGAGCTCTCGGTGACCCCCCTGCAAATGGCCATGGCCTTCGGCGTGCTGGCGAACGGCGGTCTCCTCATGGAGCCGCGGCTGGTCAAGGAGGTCCACGACGAGCTGGGCCAGCCCGTGCGGTTCGGCAGACCCCGCGCAATCCGCCGCGTAACCCCCGAATGGGTGACGGAAGTGCTGACCCCGGTACTGGTGGACGTGGTTGACAGCGGTACCGGCACCAGGGCCCGCATGTCTTCGTTTCAAGTGGCTGGCAAGAGCGGAACCGCGCGCGCGGTCGGAATCGACGGGCGCTACGAGCAGGGCGCCTACCATTCCTCGTTCGGGGCCTTCTTCCCTGCGGACGATCCGCAGCTCCTCTTCTTCGTCAAGCTCGACCGGCCCGACGGAACCTACTACGGAGGCGCAACCGCAGCCCCGGTCACGCTGGCCATGCTCGAAAGTCTACTCTCGGCCCGCCAGGCGCCCATAGACCGGTCGGCGTTGGCCAGGGCGCAGCGGGGTCCGAGAGCGCCAGCGGCGGCCGAGCCCCTGATTCGCTTCGCCGTGGCGATTGAACAGGGTGCGATTGAGCAGAGTGCGCCCGAGTATTCGGATGAGCTGAGGGCGTGGTCGGCGGCTTCGGCGGCCGAGACCGCACGTCGGCAGGACATGATCGTACCCGACCTGGAAGGGGCGTCGGTCAGGGTCGCGTTGCGCAGGCTGCACAAGTTGGGCCTGCGCGTGCGGCTCGAGGGGGGCGGCACGGTAGCGGCGACGATTCCGGAGTTTGGCGCCGCCATTTCCACTGGCGACACAATTCGCGTAGTGGGGCGAGGGGGGTGACCGTGAGTCTCGACGCAGTCCTCGCCGCACTGGAAGACGCGGGTGTCGGGATCATGGACACGATCCCGGCCAACGAGCGCATCGGGCGCGTCGCGGTGAACGGCGTGCAGCAGGATTCCCGCGCAATCTCGCCGGGCGAGATCTTCCTGGCGTGGACCGGATCCGCGCACGATGCGCACGATTACCTGCCCGCGGCCGCGTCGGCCGGCGCCGCAGCGGCGATCGTGGAACGGTCGTTAGACGGATTGGACCTGCCCCAAGTGCAGGTCGACAATGCCAGGCTCGCCGCGGCTGTGGCGGCGGGATTCGTCGCGGGCTCGCCTTGGCGCTCGCTGCGCACGGTGGGGATTACGGGTACGAACGGCAAGACCACCACGGCTCTGCTGCTGCGCGAGCTCCTGGCCGCACGGGGCGGTGCGGCGGCGATTGGCACGCTGGGCGTTGTGGGCGCCAATGGACGCGTGCTTCCCGGCACCGAAGGGCTCACAACTCCCGGTCCCGTGCACATTGCGGAGCGGCTGTCCGCGTTGGTTCGCCAAGGGACAGCCAACGTCGTCCTCGAGACCTCATCGCACGCACTGGACCAGCACCGACTGGACGGCGTGCGTTTCGACGTGGCGGCCTTTACGAATCTGACGCGGGACCACCTGGACTATCACGGTACGATGGACCGCTACCTTGCGGCCAAGTCCCGACTGCTGCGGCTGGGGAAGGACGGGTGCACCGCGGTGATCAATGCCGACGATCCGGCGTGGCGTGCCTTGGCCCCGACGGGCGCGGTGCTGACGTATGGACTGAACCCGGGCGCCGATGTGCGGGCCGAGAATGTTCGCTCTACGGGCGGCGGTTCGCGTTTCGACCTTGTGGTGAACGGCGAGCGGGCGCGGGTGGCCCTGCCTTTGCCCGGCGACTTCAACGTGTCCAACGCGCTTTGCGCGGCGGCCTGTGCCTTGGCGCTCGCGCGACCGCTCGCGGCGGTGGCGGCCGGCTTGACGGGTGCATCGGCGGTGCCGGGACGCATGGAGCGGGTCGCCCATGAGCCGTTTGACGTCGTGATTGATTTTGCGCACACGCCCGACGCCCTGGAGCAGGCGCTGCGGACCCTGAGGCCGCTGGTGAAGGGCCGCCTGATCGTGGTTTTTGGCGCGGGCGGCGATCGCGACCCGACCAAGCGTCCGAAAATGGGAGCGGCGGTGGGTCGGCACGCGGACGTGGCGGTTGTCACGTCCGACAACCCTCGCAGCGAGGATCCGGCGACGATTGCGGCCGAGGTAACGGCTGGAGTACGGCAGTGCGAGGCCGTCGAAATCGTGGATCGTCTGGCTGCCATCCAATGGGCGCTGGACGCGGCGCGGCCAGGCGACGCGGTGATCATCGCTGGGAAGGGCCATGAGACGTACCAGGTCGTCGGCGAGCAAACGCTGCCGTTTGACGAGCGCCGCATCGTGCGCGAGCACCTGGACAAGCGCGAGCACCTGGAGACGGCATGAGCGCCTTCCGTTGGACCGATCTGGAGGTGCGGCGGGCCTTGGGTCTGTCGGGCGGCGCCGGCAGGCGTTATCGCGGAGTCTCTACCGACACGCGCAGCCTGCGGTCCGGCGACGTGTTCGTAGCCATTGTCGGGGACCGTTTCGACGGGCACGACTTCATTGACGCCGCGTTGGCGGCGGGTTGTGCGGCGGTGGTGACATCGCGCCGGTCGGCGACACACGATGAGGGCGAACGCGTTGCCTTCTACCAGGTTGCCGACACGCTGAACGCGCTTGGCGATCTCGCGCGGCACCGACGCCTGCAGCTGGACGTTCCGGTGGTCGGGATTACCGGGTCGTCCGGCAAGACGACGGTCAAGGAGTTCACGCTGGGTGCCCTCGGCGCCGCGTTCCAACCGCACGGCACTGTAGCCAACGAGAACAATCGCGTAGGCACGCCGCTTACCATTTTGTCGACGCCTCCTTCCGCTTCGGCCCTGGTGCTGGAGCTCGGCACCAACGAGCCGGGGGAAATCGCCGCGCTGGCGGACATCGCGCGTCCCACGGTCGGGGTTGTGACGACGGTCTCCGAGACGCATGTGGAACGCCTCGGGGATTTCGACGGCGTCCTTACGGAAAAGCTCGACCTCTTACGGAAGGTGCAACCGGGCGGCTGGGCCGTGGTCGGCGACGATCCCCCCGAGTTGGCGACGGCGGCCCAGGACATTTGCCCCGACACGGCCGTCGCCGGTTGGTCGTCGCGAGCGGATCGGCCCTTGCGCCCCCGCGGCGTCCGGCTGCGGGCCGACGGCTCCTATACGTTCGAGTGGATGGGTCAGGTCGTCGATCTGGGCATTCCCGGCGCACACAACGTGTACAACGCGTTGCTGGCGCTGGCGGTTGCCCGCGCGCTCGGCGTGGACCCCGCGCAGGCGGCGGCCGGCGTCTCGGCAACGGGCCCGGCGGCCATGAGGGGCGAGGTGCGGAAGCTGCGCGACCTCACGCTGCTGGTGGACTGCTACAACGCCAACGCAGCCGGCGTCGAAGCGGCGGTACGCACGCTTGCGGAGATCGCGGCGCCCGGCCGGCGCATTGCGGTTCTGGGCACCATGCTGGAGTTGGGCGTCCGTTCCGACGCGATCCACTGCGAAACGCTGGCGCGCGTACTGGGAGCCGGGATCGACGGCTACGTCCTCACCGGGGCCTTCGCGCGCGCCGGTCGTTGCTACGAAGACGACCGAATCGACTTGGTCGAGAACGTCGACGAGCTAGCGCAGCGCCTCCCCGGCATCGCTCGGCCCGGCGACACCGTGCTCCTGAAAGCATCTCGCGGCGTGCGGCTGGAACGCACAATCCCGGCACTCGAGTCCAGCTACGGCGACGGGAGGATCTGATGCTCTACCAGCTGCTGGCCCAAATGGAAGACGCCCACATCGTCTTCAACCTATTCAACTACCTGACGGTGCGTTCGGCGGGGGCAATGGTTACCGGGTTGGCCCTGACGCTGCTCCTGGGCAAGCCCTTTATCGCGTGGGTCAAGCGTCGCGGGGTCGTCGACGCGTCCAGAAGCGCGATGGACAAGGGGGACGCACGGGGCGGCAAGGCGAACATGGGCGGGTTGCTGATCGTCGGCGTGGTCACCTTTGCCACGCTGCTGTGGGCCGAGCTCGCCAACCTGTACACCGTGATCGCGTTGGCCGTCATGCTTTGGATGGGGGCGATCGGCTTCCTGGACGACTATCTCAAGATTGTGCGCGGATCGCCGCGCGGGCTCGTGCAGCGCTACAAGTGGGCGGGGTCGATCGTGCTGGGACTGGCGCTGGGACTGGTCCTGACAACCTGGAATCCGCCGTCGCTGGTGGGTCCCATGGCCACCAACCTGCCCGCCTTCGACGAATGGCTGCTGGTGTTCACCCCGATCACCTACCTGCTGTGGGTCACGGTGGTGCTGAACGGTGCGACGCATGCGGTGAACATGACCGACGGCCTTGACGGCCTGGCCCCGGGGCTGATCGCAATCGCCGTAACGACGTTCGCCGTCTTCGCTTACGTGATCGGCCGGGTGGACACGTCGGACTACCTGGGGTTGCTCTACCTGCCCGGCGCCGGAGAGCTGGCGGTGTTCGCGTCTGCAATCACCGGCGCCGTGCTGGGATTCCTGTGGTTCAACGCCCAGCCCGCCCGCGTGATCATGGGCGATACCGGGTCGCTAGCGATGGGAGGCGCACTCGGTGCGATGGCCGTGCTCCTGAAGGCCGAGCTCCTCCTGCTTGCCGTGGGGGGCGTGTTCGTGGCCGAAGCGGCGTCGGTAATCATCCAGACCCAGTACTTCAAGTTCACGCGGTGGCGGTACGGCGAGGGACGGCGCGTGTTCAGGTGTGCGCCCATACATCACCACTTCCAGATGCTCGGCTGGAAGAACGAACAGGTCGTGGTCCGATTCTGGATCCTCGGAATTCTATGCGCAATGGTTGGCTTCGCCACCCTGAAGCTGCGTTGAAGGCGTGAAGGAGCGAGAGAGTGTTGCCGTCATTGGGCTGGGCGAGAGCGGAGACGCCGCGGCGCGGCTGGCCCTGCAAAAAGGAGCGAGAGTACATGTCACGGATTCGAACAGTCATGACGCAATTGCAGCCCGTGGTGCCGTCCTACGCCGCCTCGGAGCCCATGTACGGCTCGGAAGCCATTCCCTGGAACGGATCGCACGCGCCGACACGGTCGTCGTCAGTCCGGGAATCCCGCCCGGAGTACCCGTCCTCGCCGCTTTGCGTGCGCGGGGCGTCGGTTGGGTATCGGAACCTGAGTTCGCCAGCCGGTTCATCCAGAGTCCATTGACGATCGTGACCGGCACGAACGGGAAGACCACCACCGCCGCGCTGTGCGCACACCTGCTGTGCGCCGCCGGCGTGGACGCGGCCTTGGGAGGCAACATCGGCGGTGGCTTGGGTCCGCCGGCTTCGGCTCTGGCGCTGGTCGACCCCGCGCCCGAGCGGGTCGTGCTGGAAATGTCGTCCTTTCAACTTGCCGACATCCGCGATCTCGCCCCGAACGTGGGCGTGATGACCAACCTCGGCGTCGATCACATGGATCGCTACGAATCGGTGGAAGACTACCATGGCGACAAGCGGCGCATGTTCGAGAACGGCGACGAGAACACGACCTGGGTGCTTAACGGCGACGATTCCGCCGTGCAACGGATGGCGGCGCCGTTCCCGGGCGCTCGGCTGCACTTCTCGCTCGACGCGCCTCGCGTTCCCGGCGCCTGGTTGAGCCGAGATGGTCTCATGGTCGACCTGGGCGGCGCGGCCGGCGCGACCGCCGTCGCCCGCGAGACCGACCTGGCCCTGCTTGGACGGCACAACGTTGCCAACGCCCTGGCCGCGCTGCTGGCGGCCATGGCGTCGGGGGCGTCGGATTGCTACCGCGAACCGGGCGCGGCGGCGTCCGCGTTGCGGTCCTTCCCGCCGTTGCCCCATCGCCTTGAACCGGTCGGCATTACGCACGGCGTCCGCTGGGTCAACGACTCCAAGGCGACCAACGTGGCCGCCGCCGAGAGCGCGCTGCGCAGCCTCGAGGGCCCGCTCGTGTTGTTGCTCGGCGGCACCGACAAGGGCGAGGACTTTCGCGGCCTTCTTCCCGCTATGCGCGGCAAGGTGCGCGCCGTGATCGCGTACGGCGCCGCCGGCGAGCGGGTGGCACGGGAACTCGGCGGCGCAACGCGCCGCGCCTTTGCGGTCCAGCGAATCGACGGCGCGTTCGAAGAGGTTGTCAGCGCCGGCCAACGGGCTGCGCGAGCGGGCGACACCCTGCTGTTGGCGCCTGCGTGTTCCAGCTTCGACATGTTCGCCGACTACCAGCGGCGCGGCGAGGCCTTCCGGTCCATGGCGCGCCATACCACCCGGAGTGCCCAGCCATGACTGCCGCAGATTCCCGCCGGCCCTCCCGCAGCGGCGCCTGGGCGTTCGACGTCGGCGCGCGAATCCCGCGATCCCTGCCCGACACCGGTCTCGCCAGAGGCTGGGAACCGGCTGCGATCGTGGTGCTCACCGTCACGCTCCTCATCTTCGGCCTGATCACGCTGCACAGCGCCAGCGCCGTGATGGCTCAACAGAGGGACCTGCCGCACTACTACTACGTAGCGCGTCAGGGGATCGGCGTCCTGACCGGCCTTGCCGCGATGATCGTGTGCGCCCGGGTACCCACCGAATGGTGGAATCGCATGGCGCATCACATTCTCATTGCTGCGGTCGTGTTGCTTGCCGTCCTGGTGTTGCCGTTTACGGAGGTGATTGCGCCCACGATCAACGGCGCTCGTCGATGGCTCCGCGTAGGCGTCACAATCCAGCCTTCAGATCTCGCAAAGCTTGCGGTCGTGATCTGGACGGCCTCGGTGGCGGTCCGCAAGCGGCATCAATTCCACAGCCTCAGCAAGGGGCTGGCCCCCTTCCTCGTAGTGTGGGCGGTTGTCGTGGGGCTCGTCGCACTGGAGCCGGACATGTCGACGGCCATGCTCATCGCGGCGCTCGGCGCCACGATCGTCATTGTCGCGGGCGCCCGCATTGCGCACTTCATCCTTCTCGCGCTTGTGGCGACGCCCTTCCTCGCGCCGCTGTTCACCGCGGGGTACAGGGGCGCGCGCTGGGAATCGCTGCTCCTGAACCCAGGCGCCATACCCGCCGGTCACACCTACCAGGGAACCCAGAGCCTGATCGCCATCGGTTCGGGGGGGCTGACCGGCGTCGGATTCGGCCAGGGCAGACAGAAATACGGATTCCTGCCCGAGGCGCACAACGACTTCATCTTCGCAATGATCGGAGAGGAATGGGGTTTGGTGGGCACACTGACCGTGATTCTCTGCTACTTGGCCCTGATCGTGTTGGCGTTCCGGATCTCGCGGCGGGCCAATCACTTCGGCGAGCTGCTGGCGGTGGGAATCGCGTCGATGATCGGGCTGCACGCGTTTCTCCACATCGGCGTGGCATTGGGCGTATTGCCGGCGACGGGCTTGGCGCTGCCGTTCATCTCGTTCGGACGCACAAACCTGGTGGCGATGTTGGCCGGGGTGGGGATTTTGCTGGCGGTGGCGCGCGAAACGCCGGAAGGCCGCACGGGGCGGGGAGGGACGACGACCACTCGAAAGACCCCGGCGGGAGGTTTGGCCGCGGCAGGGAGCTCGAAATGGTTGTGATCTTCTCGGGCGGCGGCACCGCGGGACACTTCCATCCGGCCCGCAACATTGCCGAGGCGCTAACCGAAATCCAGCCCGGCGCAAGGCCGTACTTTGTGGGGACCGAGGGCAGGATCGAGGCGCGCGAACTGCCTCGACTCGGATATCCGTACCGCCTGTTGCCGGTCGCGGGGCTTCGGCATCCCTTCCGGTCGGGACGGCCGCTGGCCGCCTTCGCGGCCAACGCGAAAGCGCTGTGGTTGCTCTTCGTGGCGGTATGCAAGCTTGTGCCCGATTTTCGTCGCATGGCGGCCAGGGCTGTCGTTCTGACCGGCGGATACGCGTCCGCGCCGGCGGGGATTGCGGCTCGCTTGCTCCGCTTGCCCGTGGTGCTCCAGGAACAGAACTCTCGTCCCGGGAAAGTGACGCGGCTGGTCGCACGTTGGGCCAGGCAGATTCACGTGGCGTATCCCGAGGCGAAGACGGCGCTCGCAGCACGAGCCAGACCCAGGGTGCGCGACACCGGCAATCCGATCCGCCCGCTGCCGATGTCCGCGACGCGTGGACGCGACGCCGCACGGCAAGCTTTGGGACTCCCTGCCGATCGGGCCGTCGTTCTCGTGGTTGGCGGAAGCCAGGGCGCCCAGGCGATCAACGACGCCATGGTGCAGGTGATCGAGAACGGAATGCCGAGCGACGAGCGCTTCGTGTATTGGATTACGGGATCGGCGCATTTCGAACCCATCGCGTCCGCATTGACGGACGCGTCGCGCGAGGGTCTCGCCGTCGTTCCATACCTGGAACCCACGAAGATGTACCAGGCGCTCGCCGCCGCCGACGTGGCCGTGTCGCGAGCGGGCGCCATGGCAACCTCTGAGTTTCTGGCGTGGGGCCTGCCGTCCATCCTGGTGCCGCTGCCCACTGCGGCGGCGGACCATCAAACGATCAACGCTCGCGCCCTGGAGGCGGCTGGGGCCGCGAAATGCGTGCTTGAGCGAGATCGTGACGGGCGGCGGCTGGACGGAGAGGCGCTGTGGGGCGAAGTCGAAAGCCTCCTGCGCGATTCTCGCGGCTTGGCGGCCATGTCGCGCGCCGCGTCCAGGCGGGCTCGTCCCGATGCGGCGCGCGAGGTGGCGGTGGCGATTGCGGAGGTGCTCGCGTGAGCGCGCAGGGCGGCATCCGCGCGTGGGCCGCACAGGGCCCGATCCACTTCATGGGCGTTGGGGGCGCCGGAATGGCGCCATTGGCCGAGATGGTCCTGCGCAGCGGCTTTGAGGTGACCGGGTGCGATCTGACCGACAGCCGCGCGACCGAGATGTTGATCGAACTGGGCATGCCGTTCTGGCGCGGCCACGATCCAAGCCACGTCGAAGGCGCAGCCGCCGTCGTGGTGACCGCCGCCGTGCCTCGCGACCACCCGGAACTGCTCGCGGCGCGGGCGGCGGGCGTGCCCGTCGTCAAGCGTGCCGAGGCGTTGGGGCAGTGGGTGAACCACGGCCGCGTTGCGGGAATCGCCGGCACGCACGGCAAGACGACCACCACCGCAATGGTCACGCACGTCCTCGTCGCTGCCGGATTGGATCCGACCGGCGTCGTGGGCGGGCAGGTGCCGGCGTGGGGCGGAAATCTGCGCGCGGGCGAATCCGAGCTCTTCGTCGTGGAGGCCGACGAGTTCGACCGCTCCTTTCTCGCCTTGCGCCCCGAGGTGGGGGTCGTCACCAACCTCGAGGCCGACCACCTCGACATCTACGGCGACCTCGCGGGCGTGCGCGCTTCGTTCGACGCGTATGTGGACCGGATCGCCCCCGCAGGCACCCTGTGGATTTGCGGCGACGACGCCGGTGCCGCGCGCGCAGGGCTTGGGCGCGGCGGTCGCACGCGCAGCTACGGCATGGGCGCGGGGGCCCAGCTGCGTGCGATCAACGTCAAGGTCGACGGCGCGGGGAGCACCTTCACCGTGATCGACGACGGCGTCAACGCGGGCGAATTCACGGTGCCGGCTCCCGGCGTTCACAACGTGCTCAATGCACTGGCGGCGGCAGGCGTGGGCCGCACCTTCGGGGCCCGGTGGGACGCGGTGCGCACGGGCCTCGCCGCCTTCCGGGGCGTGGGTCGCCGCTACCAGATCCTGGGAACGGCCGCGGGCGTGCAAGTTGTCGACGACTACGCGCATCACCCCACCGAGATTGCGGCCACCTTGGCCGGGGCACGCCGCGCCAACCCGGATCGACGCATCGTCGCGGTGTTCCAACCGCACCTCTACACCCGCACGCGTGATTTCTTCCGCGAGTTCGGCAGTGCCCTTGCAGCCGCCGATCGCGTGTGGGTCGCCGACGTGTACCCGGCGCGCGAAGCACCGATCAAGGGGATTAGCGGGCGCATCGTCGCCGACGCGGTCACGGGGCCCTCCGGGGGCGTGTCCTACCACGCCGAGCTGGCCACGCTGGCGGACGCGGTGGCGGCCGACCTGACCGAAGGCGACCTGTGCGTTCTGATGGGGGCCGGATCGATCGAGTTCACCGGACCCGAATTACTGACCCTGCTGCGAGGATGTCCCGCGAAGACGGAGGCACGCGCATGAGCATGAAGAGGGACCTCCACGATCGTGGCGGCCGGCGCGGCGCGCGTCGCCGCGTGGTCCTGTTGGGTGCGGGCGTGTGCGGCATGCTGATCCTGACCATCGGCCTGGTACTCCTGTGGGAATACTCGGCGTCTCCGTCGCGATCGTCGCAGAACCTGGCTCCCGAGCGCGCGATTCCCGTCGGTTTATTGGCCTCGCCCACGGTCGTGGCCGTGGACCAGCGCGGCAACGTCCTTTCGCTTGATCCTGCGAACCCCGTCCTGGATCTGCCCGTGCTGCGGGTGCTGACCCCAAGGGCCGATGCCTTGTGGGGTCTCCGCGTTCTCGCCCGCGACGTCGATTACATGGCCGAGACGTCTCCGGAAGTCTTCGCCGTGATTTCGGAAGCGCGGATCGACGATCGGGAGGTCTCGCTGCTTCTCGGCGATTCGCAAGTGCGAGTCAGGTACCTTCCGCCGATTTCCGAGAGCCGGCTTCGAGCCGGGATCATCGCCCTCAACGACGCGCTCGGTCGATTCGAAGAACGGTCGCCGCGAGAGGTCGATCTTCGTTTCGCAGACCAGGTCGTAGTGAGGACCCGATGAAATCGGTACTGATCACCGGACTGGACGTGGGTTCAACGCGCACCCGCGCCGTGATTGGCGAGTACCTGCTCGAGTATCGCCGCCCGGAGCTGCGCATCCTTGGGGTCGGAGAGACGGTGACCGAAGGAGTGCGCAAGGACGTGGTGACGGATCTTGAAGGGGCGACCATGTCCATTTACGGCGCCGTATCGGAAGCCGAAGTCATGGCCGGCGTGAGCGTTGACCGAGTGTATGTGGGCGTTGCGGGAGAACACGTCGGCATCGAACGGTCGTCGGGGGTCGTGGCCGTCGCGGCCGAAGAGATCGTCGCGGGCGACGTGGACCGGGTGAACGCGGTCGCCCAGGCCGTTTCGCTGCCCCAGGACCGCGAGCTCGTACACGCGATTCCGCAGCATTACCGCGTCGATAGTCAAAACGGCATACAGGATCCGGTAGGCATGATCGGCACGCGCTTGGAGACCGACCTGTGTCTCGTGACCGGGAGCTCCGCGGTGTTGGAAAACGTCACGCGGGCGGTCGAGCGGGCGGGTTATCGGGTGCAGGATCACGTACTTGAGCCCGTGGCGGCCGCGCGCGCGGTGTTGGCCGAAGAAGAGAAGGAGCTCGGCGTGGCCGTGATCGACATTGGGGGAGCGTCGACGGGCATAGCGGTCTATCAGGAAGGAAAGATCCGCGAGCTCAGGGTGCTCGCGGTCGGCGGCTCGGCCGTTACCAGCGACCTGATCCGTGGCCTGTCCATTCCCTTCATGCACGCGACACGCATCAAGGAAGACCATGGAGCGGCGCATTCGAAGGCGGTCGATCCCTCCGAGTGGCTGGACGTGCCGACCGCAAATGGCCGTCCCAGGAAGGTGGCCAGAGCGTACGTCGCCGAGCTCATGGAACAACGGCTGAGGGTCATTTTCCTGGAGATCGCGCGCAAAATAAGCGCGACGTGCAATTTGTCCGCTCTCGGAGCGGGGGTCGTCCTGTCGGGCGGCGTGAGCGCCACCGCAGGCATTTGTCAGCTGGCGGCGGAATGTCTCGGCGTCGAGGCACGCGTCGGGATTCCTGGCGACGGGCTTCGCGGCCTTTCCGATCTGGTTTCCCGTACGAGCTTCGCCACGGCCGGCGGTCTGGCGCTCCACGGGGCGGATTACTTCATAGATACGGGCGAGGGGGCGTCTACCCTTGCATCGGGTATCGTTACCCGCGTGGGCGCCTGGCTCAAGGAGTTCTTCTAGCGTGAATCACCGACCTTCCAGTGTGAGGCGCGCATGTCTCTCGAATACCGGGCGTGGAGTCCCGGAGGAGATGAAGCGATGATGTTTGAACTGGACGATTTGCCCCGCAAAGTCGCCATGATGAGGGTTATCGGCGTGGGCGGCGCGGGCGGCAACGCAGTCAACAGGATGATAGACGAGAACCTTGAGGGGGTCGAGTTTATCTCCGCCAACACCGACGCCCAGGCCCTTGCCCGGTCGCGTGGCAAGCATGTGATTCAAATCGGCAAGAAGCTCACGCGGGGCTTGGGGGCGGGCGCGCGCCCCGGGATCGGCCGACAGGCCGTCGCCGAAGATGCCGACGAGATTCGCCAGGTGCTCAAGGGCGCCGATCTCGTCTTCATCGCGGCGGGCATGGGTGGCGGCACCGGCACCGGTGCCGCGCCGGTCATCGGCGAAATGGCCATGGAGCTGGGGGCCCTGACCATTGCGGTGGTTACGCGCCCCTTCGCATTCGAGGGCAAGAAGCGCCTCCGTCAGGCCGAGCAGGGCCTCGCGGAGCTGCGTCGCACGGTCGACACTACCGTGGTCGTGCCGAACGATCGCCTGCTCTCGGTGGTTGGCAAGGGCACGTCTTTCCAGGACGCGCTCAAGAAGGCCGACGAGGTGTTGCTGAGCGCCACCCGCGGGATCAGCGACCTGATCCGGGTGAGCGGCGACGTCAACGTCGACTTTGCCGACGTGCGCACCATCATGTCTTCCTGCGGAGCCGCCCTGATGGGCACGGGCGCGGGAAGCGGCGAGAATCGCGCTTTCAGCGCCGCGCAGGATGCGGTCACCTCGCCACTGCTCGACAACGTGTCGATTCGCGGCGCCAAGGGCGTCCTGATCAACATCACGGGCGGATCGGATCTGGCAATCGACGAGGTCACCGAGATCTCGACCATGATTCAGGAAGAAGCTGGTGACGATGCGGAAATCATCTTCGGGGCGGTGCAGGACGCCGCCACTGAGGGCGAGATTCGCGTCACCCTTATCGCCACCGGCTTCGAAGAACCACCGAACGCCGCCGAGTCCGTTGTCCGTCCGAGATTCTCGTTCGGCAACGCATCGCCCCAGGCGTCGGAGCAGGTCGAGCCCAAAACGGCCGGCGACGCGAACCCGGGGCGTCCCATGCGCCCTGCGACTGCGCCGTCAAATGCAGGGATCGCCGCACGCTCGCGGCTGACGCAATCCCGAACGCCGGCAACGTTGCAAACCCCGCTTGCGTCCAAGTCTTCGGCGTCGCCGAACGAGGGGCGCGCTGAGACGCCGGGCGGATTGTCGCGGGTGTCCGGTGCGAGCAGGCCGGGTAACGGCAGTATCCGCGGCGGCCGTCCGCGTGATATGTTTAGTGTGCCCGAACTGGAGCTTCCGACCTTTGTCAGGAGGGCGAGCGCCTGAAAACCATGACAGCCACGAACATGCAGTCAACGTTGGAGCAACGGGCCACCTTGATCGCAGCCGCTGCTGTTGTGGCGGGGACGACCATACTGGCCGGGTGCGTTCCGGAGCTGGACGAGCCGGACGTGGTGTTTGCACGCGCGCCCTACAGCGAGGAAGTGCGGGAGATCCGGTTCGGCATGACCTTCGACGGGCTCCTCATGGACGCCGGCGTCGACGCGGCCCAAAGGCACGACATCGTTCTGGCCTACCGCGAAGAACACAACCCGCAACGGCTGCGCGCAGGCACGCAGGTCAGTCTGTTGCGCTACCGTGGAGACGAAGCGGTCGTGGGCTTGCGGGTTCCCCTGGACATGGACAACGCGGTCATGCTGGACCGAGGTCCTGAAGGGCGTTGGTGGTCGTCCACCGTCATGATTCCCACCACGATCGACACGGTCTATGCGTCCGGCGAGATCCAAACCGATCTATGGTCGGCGATCATGAACGATCGACTGCTTTCCCAGATGCCGTACGCCGATCGCGTCAACTTCATCGACCGGTTGGACAAGGTCTTCCAATGGCGCGTCGACTTTTCTCGGGCCATCAGGGTTGGGGATACCTACCGCTTCGTGTTCGAACGCGAGAAGCGTCCCGACGGAAGCATGCGCTCCGGCAGTCTCCTGGCGGCTGAGCTGGTGAACGTCGGCAAGGCGCATTACGCCATACTGTTCGATCCAAACGGAGACGGCGAGGGCACCTGGTACGATCTCGAGGGCGAATCCGTGCGTCGCAGTTTTCTCATGCGACCGATTCGGTTCAGCCGCATCTCGTCGCGCTTTTCCAATAGCCGATTCCACCCGATTCTGCGTCGATGGCGCGCGCACCGGGGCGTAGACTATGCGGCGGACGCCGGCACCCCCATCGAGGCTACCGCAGACGGGGTCGTGACGCGCCGGGGGTGGAGCGACACCTACGGCCGCGTGATTGACGTGCGACACTCCAACGGGTTCGCGACGCGCTACGCGCACATGCAGGGGTTTGCTTCGGGCACGTCGGTCGGGTCGCGCGTGACCCAGGGCCAGACGATCGGCTACGTGGGAATGACCGGCATGGCCACCGGACCGCATCTGCACTACGAAATGCACGTGAACGGACGCCGGGTCGACCCTCTGGCCATTGAAATGCCCGCCGACGACCCCGTCCCCGCCGACGCACTGAACCGATGGGAGTTCGACAAACAGGCCCGATTGGCTCTCCTGATGACGGTACCCCTTCGCGACCAACTCCCGACGCGGCGCGCGGACGAATGATGAGGCTGTAGCCGGGCAGGCGTGGCTGCCGTCGTCGTTCTGGTCGTCGCCTTCCTTCTGGTGGGCGGCTTCTGCACGTGGGTGTACTTTCGCCGCGAGTTCGCGGTGCAGCGCCGCGCTTCGCTTCTCGCTGCGCGATTGGTCGCCGTGGCGGGGGTCGTGGCCCTGCTCTGGAACCCCGTCGTCGCGGGCGACGTTCGCGGCGGTGGGCCCGACCGCTATGTGATCGTAGACGCCAGCGCATCGATGGGCGCGCGCACTGCCAACGGCGAGGCCGTATGGGAATCGGCGCTGGGCCGCGCCCGCGCGTGGGTCGACGACGGCGCCCGCCTCCTGGTGGTCGATGCGGGCGTCCCCGCCGTCGCCGTCGATTCTCTCAACCAGCTCGCGCCGTCAGCCGTATCGTCGCGTCTCTCGGAGGCGGTTGCGGTCGCAGCCGAGGCGGGCGCGCGCGAGGTCGTCCTGATCACCGATCGCAGGCTGGACGATCCCGTCGCGACGGCCGTGACCGCGCAACGGCTGGGGGTGGGTCTCGCGGTCGACACCCTGCCGCAAGCGGCGAGCAATCTCGGACTGGGGCGGCTCGTGCTGCCGGCATCGGGGGTCGGCGGCGAAGCCGTGCGCGGTCGGGTGGAACTCGACGGCGCGACCGACCAGGACTCGGCCACGGTCACGGTGACGATCGACGACGAGCCTTGGCAAAGCCTGCGCATCGCGGCCCCGGCCCGCGGCGGCACGCGCAGCGTGGACATTGACCTGGGCACGACGCTGGCCGCGGGTACCCATACGGTCGCCGTCCGGCTTCAGGAGCCGGACGCCTTCGCACTCGACGACGAGCGGACGGCGATCGTTCGGATTGACCCCGAGGAGACGGGCGTATTGTTGGTGTCGTTCTCGGCCGACTGGGAGCCGCGCTTCCTGCTCCCCGTGCTCGATCAGGTGACGGGCCTGCCGGTTCGCGGCTTCGTCCAGACCGGCCCCTCTCGGTATCAACCCATGGACGCGCGCGGCGCGAACGCGATCGATGCTGCCGCCATGGGTCGCTTGCTGCGCCGGGCCGAGATGGTGGTTGCGATGGGCGTAGACGCGTCCGTAACCGAATTCCTGGAACGCGCGACTGCCCGCACGTCTCGACTCCTCATCTTCGCGCGCGACGCGGCGGGGGCGGCGGGCGCGGGCGTGGCGGTGGGGGGCGCGCTGCCGGGCGAGTGGTACCCCGACGAAGCGCCTCCGTCGCCGATCGCTGGCGAGGTGGCGCGGTTTGCCGGGGCTGGCCTGCCGCCGCTTACCCGGATCCTGCCAGTAGTCGATGACACGGGCGGATCCGCGCTGCACGTCCGCCTGGGGGGCCAGGGCGAGCCCGAGGCGGCCGTCGTGCTCCGCAGCGAAGGGGGTCGGCGCCGCGGCGTGGTGCTGGCCCAGGGCTTCTGGCGCTGGGCGTTTCGAGGCGCGGAAGCTCGGGAGCATTATCGACGTCTCTGGTCTGCGATTGGAGGGTGGATGATGGCCGACGAGCCCGTCGCTGCCGGGCCTGGAGTGCGCCCTGCGAGGCCCGTGTTGCAGCAAGGCTTGCAGGCACCCTGGCTCGCGCACGGCTACGAAGGGGAGCGGATCGCGCTGGCCATCGCGGACGGAACGGGCAACGTCGCTCTCGACACCACCCTCACAATCCCGCAACCGGGACGATTCGGCACCCCCGCGCTCGAGTCGGGGACCTATGCGTACCAGGTGGTGCTCCAGGCCGACGACTCCGCCTCTGCGGCTTCCGATTCTGCCTCTGCGGCTGCCCCTGGCGACACGATTCGGGGTTCCTTTCACGTTGAGGCCTTTACCGACGAGATGCTGCAGCTGCCGGCCGATCCAGGCGAGCTGACCGTGCGTGCTGCGGGCGCGCGCGAGACCGCCGCAGCCAACCGGCCGCTGCGCACCACGCCGTACCCCTATGTCCTGATCCTCGGAGCCCTGTGCGCGGAGTGGATCGGGAGACGGCGCGCGGGGTTGCGGTAGGCGCATGAGCGAGGGGGGACGCATGAGCGAGGTGGACGAATGAGCATCTGGCGGCGCGTGGTGCGGCGGGTCATTCCGCGATCTCTGCGCAAGATCGACGCGGCTGCGTTGGAGGAGCTTGAAGAGCGTCTGATCCTCGCCGACTTCGGCGTGGGGACGAGCATGAAGGTCGTCGAGCGAGTCGAAAAGGCGGCGCGCGCCGGCAACGCCCGCGACCAGGCCGCCCTGCGGTCGATTCTGCACGACGCGATTTGCGACGTGTTTGCGGACGACCGCAAGGCGTTGGCGGCCGGTGGCGCGGCTGCAGCCGGGTTCGGTGGGCTGAGGGTGGCCCCGAAGCCGCCGACGGTCTACCTCCTGGCCGGGGTAAACGGGGTCGGCAAGACGACCACCGCAGGCAAGTTGGCACACCTGCTGGCGGCCAACGGCCGTCGAGTGTTGCTGGCCGCAGCCGATACGTTTCGGGCCGGCGCCGTCGCCCAGCTGGAGCAATGGGCCCAACGGGCCGGCGCGGATTTCGTCAGAGGGCAGCCCCGGGCCGACCCGGCGGCGGTGGCGTTCGACGCCGTCGCGGCGGCACGCGCTCGCGCCGTCGACGTGGTGCTGATCGACACGGCCGGACGACTTCATACCAGCGGCGGTCTCATGCAGCAGCTGGCCAAGGTCGATCGGGTAATTCGCAAACATCACGCGGGAGCGCCCCACGAGACGCTGCTGGTGCTGGACGCAACCGTGGGTCAGAACGGGTTGGTGCAAGCACGCGAGTTTTCCCGATTCGTCGACGTGACCGGGATCGTGCTGGCGAAAATGGACTCCACTGCGCGAGGCGGAATCGTCGTGGCGCTGCGCGAAGAGCTGGGCATTCCGATCCGATTGGTCGGCGTGGGCGAGCGCCTGACCGACCTGGAGCCGTTCGACCCGGACGACTTTGCCGAAGGAGTGCTGGCCGCGCAAGGCTCGGCAGGCTAACGCGCGCCCATGAGGCTGACGCGTCTCGACCGACCCGTGCAGTTCCTCAAGGGCGTAGGACCGAAGCGGGGCGAGCATCTCCGTCGCATGGGGATCCTGACCGCGCGCGACCTGCTCTACCATGTGCCGCGCCGCTACGACGACGCCTCGACGATCACCCCCGTGGCGGCGGCCAGGGTCGGCATGGACGTGACCGCGATCGGCGAGGTGCGCAGCAAGGGCATCGTGCCCACGCGCACGGGACTGCGCATCTTCCAGGCGGTCATTCAGGACGATTCCGGCCTCGTCACGTGCTCGTGGCCCGGCCAGCCCTGGGTCGAGCGTTCGGTAAAGCGCGGCGACCGAATCCTCGTGACGGGCCCGGTTAAGTTCTTTCACGGTCGCCAGATCCACCCCCGGGAACACGCGGTGCTGGAGCGCGCAAGCCCGGATCGCGGTCGGTCGCCCACCGGCCGCGACACGCCCACCGGCGCCGAAACGCCCAGCGACGATTCGCCCGGCACGATCTTCTGCACCTATCCGGCTTCGGAGTCCGTGCCGCCGTGGGTCTTCCGCCGCCTCTTCAAGGTCAACCTGGATTGGTTGCTGGCCCAGATTGACGCCGACGAATACTTGACCGCCGACGACCGGCGCGAGCTCGGCCTGATCGAGCTGTCCACGGCGCTGCGCGACCTTCACCGTCCTCGCGCGATGGCCGAGGTCGCGCGAGCGCGCCGCCGCGTCGCCTTCGACGAGCTCTTCTTCCTGCAGCTCATGCAGGCCCGCATTCGTCACGACGCCACGCGCGAACGTCCCGGCATCGCGTTCGTCCGCACCAACCGCCTGATTCGCGCCTTGCACGCGTCGCTGCCGTTCCAGCTGACCGGCGCGCAGGCCCGAGTGCTGCGCGAAATCTATGCCGACATGACGTCGTCGCACCGCATGAACCGGATGCTGCAGGGCGACGTGGGTTCCGGCAAGACGCTGGTCGCGCTGTTCGCCATGCTGCTGGCGGTGGAAGGCGGGCGCCAGGCTGCGCTCATGGCTCCGACCGAGATTCTCGCCGAGCAGCACGCCGACCGCATTCGCAAGTTCTTGCGGGACGTCTCTTGCAGCGTGGAACTGCTGACCGGGTCGATCACGGGGCGCAGCCGGGCCAGGGCGCGGGCCCGAATCGCGACCGGCGTTGCCGACGTGGTGGTGGGCACGCACGCGCTCATTCAGGAGGGGGTCGAGTTTCGCGCGCCCGGTCTCGTCGTGATCGACGAGCAGCACCGATTCGGCGTGCGGCAGAGAATGGCGCTGGCCGAACGCGAGCCCCAGCCGGACACGCTGTCGATGTCGGCGACGCCCATTCCCCGGTCCCTGGCCATGACGCTGGAGGGCGACCTCGACCTCTCGATCATCGACGAGCTGCCGCCCGGGCGGGTCCCCGTCGTCACGCGGCTGGTCGGCCCGGCGGAACGGCCCAGGGTCTTGCGCGAGATCAACCGCCGCCTCGACCGCGGCGGCCAGGCCTATTTCGTCTACCCGTTGATCGAAGAATCGGAGCAGGTCGACCTGCTCGCCGCCGAGACGGAGTTCCAGCGGCTGCGCGACGGAGACTTGGCGGGTCGCAAGCTGGCGCTGTTGCACGGGCGCCTTGCCGGCGACGAAAAGGACCGCATCATGCGGACGTTCCAGCGAGGCGACGTCGACGTGCTGGTCGCAACCACGGTGATCGAGGTGGGCATCGACGTTCCCAACGCGACGACCATGGTGATCGAGAACGCCCAGCGTTTCGGGCTGTCCCAGCTGCACCAGCTCCGTGGTCGCATCGGGCGGGGCGACCAGGGCGGACTGTGCATCGCGATCGGCGAGCGCTCGGCCCGTCTCGACGTCTTCGCGCGCACCAACGACGGATTCGAAATCGCCGCCGAGGACCTGCGCATTCGGGGGCAGGGGGACTTTTTCGGCGCCGAACAGCACGGGTTCGGGACCGACCTGAAGTTCGCCGACCTGATCGAACACGACGATCTCGTGCAGCTTGCGCGCAACCGGGCGCGAGCAATGATCGATGTCGATCCGCAACTTGCCGCCGCCTCTCACTCGTTGGTACGCAACCACCTGGAGCGCCGCTACGGAGATCGGGCGAAGCTTTTTCACGCGGGCTGACGGGGCTTGCCACTCATTCCACTTCCTACGAATTTCCGCAACCATGGCTAACGTAATTCGCGATCTGCCCGATCAGGCGGGCAAGACGGTCGCACTCAACGGTTGGATCGAGACCATTCGGGTCCACGCTCGGGTGGCGTTCCTGGTGCTGCGCGACGGCACGGGGGTCATGCAGGGCGTTGTGGTGAAGTCGCAAGTGACCGCCGAAGTCTGGGAACTGGCGACGTCGCTCACGCAGGAAAGCTGCGTTTCCCTTACCGGCATGGTGCGCGCGGACAAGCGAGCGCCGGGCGGCTACGAGATGACCGTTGCGGCCATCGGGGTGATCGGCGCGAGCGACGAGTTTCCGATTCAGCCGAAGGAGCACGGGGTCGAATTCCTGCTCGACCACCGCCATTTGTGGCTGCGTTCGAGCTTGCAGCGCGCGGGTCTGCGCGTGCGCGCCGAGATTGAGCAGGCGATCCACGATTTCTTCTACGAGCGCGATTTCGTGCGCATCGATACGCCCATTCTGACCGGCGCGATCGGCGAATCGGCGGGCACCCTGTTCGAGACCGACTACTTCGGCGACCGCGCATTCCTGGCCCAGACCGGACAGCTGTACGTCGAGTGCGGATGCCCGGCGTTCCGCAAGGTCTACTGCTTCGGGCCGACGTTCCGCGCCGAGAAGTCGAAGACGCGTCGTCACTTGACCGAGTTCTGGATGATCGAACCCGAGGTGGCGTTTGCCGATTCCAACGACAACATGGATTTGCAGGAGGACTTCGTCTGTCACATCGTGGGCCGGGCGCTGGAGCGGTGCGGACCGGAGCTCGAAGTGTTGAAACGCGATCTCGAGCCACTGCGACGGATCAAGCCGCCGTTTCCCCGCATCAGTTACGACGAAGCGGTCGAGCGGCTGCGCGCCGACGGCCGCGACTTCGAATGGGGGCGCGATCTGGGCGCGGTCGAAGAAATGACGATCGCGAGCTGGTACGACCGGCCGGTGTTCGTCTACAACTATCCGAAAGGCGCAAAGGCCTTCTACATGAAGGAGAACCCCGACGATCCTCGCACCGTGCTTTGCAACGACCTGCTCGCGCCCGAGGGCTACGGAGAGATCATTGGGGGAAGCCAGCGCGAGGACGATTTCGACCGCTTGTTGGCGCGGATCCGCGAAGAGGAGCTGCCCGAGGACTCCTACGACTGGTATCTCGACCTGCGCCGGTACGGCACCTTCCCACACTCCGGCTTTGGTTTGGGACTGGAGCGCACGGTCGGTTGGATTACGGGAAGGCCGCACATTCGGGAGCTGGTTCCGTTCCCGCGCCTGATCAATCGATTGACGCCATAGCAGCGGTGGAAAACGCCCCTTTGGGCCGGCGCTCCGCGCCTTGCGGTTAGCGGCGGATCCATGGCAACCCTCGTCATCGATTTGCGGGACCGGCGGCCCATTTGGGAGCTGCCCGACAGCGCGCGTGGGGCGATTCGCGCCGCGGCTCCACCGGGTTGGACGGTGCGGTTCATGGAGACGCTCGCCGACGCTTCGGGCGACGGAATCCCCAATGTGACCGACGAGCTGCTCGATGCGGTGGCCGACGCGCGCGTGTACATGGGTTACGGGATCCCAGCGGAAGTATTGGAAGCGGGGCGAAAGCTCGAATGGGTGCATTCCGGCGCTGCCGGGGTGGCGTCGTCGCTGACGCCGGCCATGATGTCGCAATCCATCCTGTTCACCAACTCGGCGGGGATCCATGCCGTGCCGATGGCGGAAACCGTCATGGCGATGATGCTGTACTTCGCGCGCGGGCTGGACGTGGCCGTGCGATGCCAGCGCCAGGGCGAATGGGGAGCGCCCAGGTATTGGGCGGCCGACGCGCCCGTACGCGAGGTGGGCGCATCGACCGTGGGCGTGATCGGATACGGCGGCATTGGGCGCGAGGTGGCACGGCGCGCCGCGGCACTGGGGAGCCGGGTGGTGGCGGCGAGGCGGCGGGGTGGCGGGGTCGCAACCGGGCCCGGAAGCGAAATCGAGGTGGGGGCGGGCGCGGCCACGCTGGAGCGCGCGTTCACCGAGTCCGACTATGTGGTGCTGACCTTGCCGGAAACGGACGAGACCCGTGGGATCGCGACCCGGGAGCGCCTCTTTGCCATGAGGCCGGGATCGGTGCTGATCAACGTGGCCCGAGGCCGCCTGGTAGACGAGGATGCGCTGCTTGATGCGCTGGAACCAGGTGGTCCGCTGTGGGGCGCCGGCCTCGACGTATTTTGCCGGGAACCGTTGCCGACCGGGCATCCTTTCTACAGGCACCCCAGAATCCTCATGACGCCCCATGTTTCCGCAACCACGCGGGGGTTCTGGGCCCGTCAGACCACGCTCATCACCGACAATCTGGGCCGTTTCGCACGGGGCGAGCGCCTTCGGAACCTTGTGGACAAGGCTGCGGGGTATTGAGATCAGCCCGAATCGGCGGCCTTCACCTCGTCCCATAGGCGATCGAGCTCGGCCAATGGCGTGCCGGGCATCGGCAGGCCCCTCTCGCGGGCAAGGCGGCGGACCTGGTCGAAGCGGACGCAAAACTTGGCCGTGGCGCGGGCGAGAGACGAAGCAGGATCGGTGATGCCGGCAAGACGAGCCACGTTGACGACTGCGAAGAGCAGGTCGCCGACCTCTTCGTCGAGACCGTCGGGGCCATCGAGACCGTCGGGGCCGGTCGGGCCGTTGTCCCCCTTGCAGGCCCTTCGGGCAGCCAATAGCTCGGCAACTTCCTCGACCTCTTCCTGGACCTTCGTCAACGCCTCGAGCGGGTCGTCCCAATCGAAGCCCACTTGACTCGCAATCCGCTGGCCGGCAAAGGCGCCCGCCAGCGCCGATCTGGAAAGACTCATGGATTCCGACAATTTACGCCCTAAACTGAACGATACGAAACCCCCAACCCCCCTCGCCCCGCAGCGCGACCGCGCATGGGTCGAGGTGCGCACGGCTGCCCTGCGCCACAACCTTGACGCCGTCGGCGCGTTGACCAAGCCCGGCGTCAGGCTCATCCCCATGGTGAAGGCCAACGGCTACGGCCTCGGCGTCAAGCGGGTCATCGACGCCTTGCGCCCGGCGCGCCCATTCGGCTGGGGCGTCGCCACGATCGCAGAGGGCCTCGAGCTCAAGCGCCTCGGCGCGCGCGCGCCCGTCATGATCTACGCGCCCGTCGCTCCCGCAGCCCTTCCCCGCGCGGTGAGCGCCGGCCTCATCCCCTCCATCTCCGACCTGGACGGCCTTAACGCGCTACGCGACCTGGCCACCCACCCTGACCCGGCCACCCACGCGCCGGCCCCCATCGCCTTCCAGGTCGAGGTCGACACCGGCATGGGCCGTGCCGGCCTCGCCCTCGACCAGCCGCTGCCCCTCCGCGCCGCCGCCCAATCCGGCCTCCGCCTCTACGGCGTCTTCACGCACCTGCACTCGGCCGACCACGACGACCTGAACGGCGCACGCGACCAGATCGCCCGCTTCGACCATTTCATCTCCGGCCTCCGGCGCAGCGGCGACCTCCCTTCCGACACACTCGTCCATTGCGCCAACAGCGCCGCTTCCCTACGCCTCGAATCCCGCACGGCCAACGCGGTCCGCCCCGGCATCTACCTCTACGGCGCCACCACCTGGGCCGCCCCCGACGCCCCGCCTTCACAACCCCCCGACCACCCGCCGCCCCAGCCCGTCGTCGCGGTGCGCGCCCGCATCCTCCTCGTGCGCGACGTCCCACCCGGCACAACGCTCGGCTACGGCGCCACCTACGCCGCTTCCGGCCACGAACGCTGGGCAGTGGCAGGCATCGGTTACGGCGACGGCCTGCCCCGCGCACTCGGCAACCGCGGCCAGGCACTCTTTCGCGGACGCCGGGTACCCATCATCGGACGGATTTCCATGGACACGTGCGTGCTGCGAATCTCTGGAAAGCCCGCACCCAACATTCGCCCCGGCGATATCGTTACCTTTATCGGTTACGATGGTGGAATCGCGTTGACGCTGGAGGAAGTGGCGCAGCTTGCAGGCACGATCCCCTACGAGATTCTCACCGGACTGTCTCGGCGATTGCCCAGAATCTCACTATGACCAGGACCCATGAAATCTCCGCGCGACGGCTGGCGGCCATCGCGCGCAACATGCTCAGGAAAGCCCACGCGCCGTATTCCAACTTCAAGGTGGGGGCGGCGCTCGAGTCCGTGTCGGGCGAGGTGTTCACGGGTTGCAACGTCGAAAACGCGTCATATGGTCTCACCATATGTGCCGAGCAGTCGGCGGTGGCGCATGCCGTTGCGCGCGGTCACTCGCGGTTCCGTCGTCTCGTAATCGTCACCGCATCGCGCCGGGCAGTCCCTCCCTGCGGCGCGTGTCGACAGGTGCTGGCCGAGTTCGCCGACAACATGGACATCATCAGCTTCGGAAGCGAGGAGAATGCGCAATGGCGGTTGAGGGATCTGATTCCCGATGCCTTCAGCATGAATGAGTGGGGAGAAGCTTAGTGGCCAGTAACGGTTCGCGGGTCGCGCCGAATAGGCGACCGTCGGGGCGCGCCGCTGCGGCGGCTTTCGTCCTGATCCTCGGCCTCGTCGCGGCCTGCCAGGAGCTGCTTCCCACCGCTGAGGGCGACGATCTGGTGCGCGCCGGCGTCGTCGTCGAGGTCAACCTCCCGGCACGCGACTTCCTGCACAACGTGCGCGTCTACGGCGGCTACGGCCGCGCGTCCGAGCTGGGCGGCGGGTTCATCGCGCACCGCTTCGGAGCCGACGACAGCGGCCTCGAAGCCGCGACCCTGCTTCGTTTTGGGCGTTATCCCGCCGTCGTGACCGTGACCGACACCGCGGGCACCAGTCGGCCCGACTCGTCCCTGACCTACCGTTCGGCGCGGATCGTCGCGCGCTTCGACACGTTGGGAAGCGTTCGTTCCGGCCCCGTGCCGATACGGGCGCACGCGATCACCGAACCGTGGGACGGCGTCAGCGCCAACTGGGGGCACGCCGTCGACACGATCTTCCACCAGGTGCCCTGGTCCCGACCCGGCGGCGGAGCCTTGCAGGAAATCGGCGGCGCCGTCTGGGACCCGGCGATGGGCGACTCGCTGATCATCGCGGTCGACTCGGCACAGGTCGCGGCCTGGGCCGACACCACCGACCTCGCGCGGGGCGTGCGCCTCAGCACCGAGGAGCCCGGCGTGCGCCTGCAGGTGCGGTCGGCGGTCATGTGGATCGAGACGCTGCCCAGCATCAACCCCGACACGCTCATCAACGTGCTGGCCGACACCGAAAACATCACCTTCATCTACGATCCAGTGCCCACTCCGCCCGAGAGCGGCATGCGCGTCGGCGGCGCGCCCGCGTGGCGCACCGTTCTCGACCTTAACGTGCCTTCGGCGATTACGGGTCCGCCGTCGGTGTGCGCAGATCTGGGATGTCCGCTCGAGTTCGACGAGGAGCATGTTTCCTACGCGGCGTTGCGACTCTACACCAAGGCCGAGCAGGCCGCGTTCGCGCCCTCCGACACGATCAGCGTCGATCTCCGCATGGTCATGGTTCCCAACGTGCTGCCCAAATCGCCCCTTGGTCCTTCGATTGCAGGGCTCGGCGGCGTCTTGTTGGCGCCGGAATGGTTCGTGCCGCCGGGCGGTCGCGTGGTCGAGGTGCCCGTCACGGGCCTCGTGCGCGACCTTCTGCGCGGCGAGACCGTGGGCGGCGATGCCGTGAGCAGCACCGTGGCCCTATTGTCCACGATCGAGCCGCTGTCGATCGAGTACGCGTCCTTCGAGGATCCCGGCGGCATCGCGGGGGTTCCGCGACCTGGATCGCCCGAGCTGCGCATCATCCTCAACTTCGTGCGAGCGGGGAGCTGATCATGCGCCCTCGCCTTACGCGCCGCGCGCTGCTCCCCGCCTTGGCCCTGGCGCTGCTGACGCTCGCCGCGCCCAACCCCGCCGCGTCCCAGTCCTTCCTGGGATTCCGCGCCCTCGGCGTCCCCATCGCGACGGCGGGCGGTCGCTCTCTGGCGCTCGGCAATTTCGGCATCGGCCTTCCCAATGCCGCCGTGTCGCCCATGGACCCTGCGGCGGCGGCGGGAATCGCGCTGCCCACCATCACCGTCTCGATGCAGCCCTCCTGGGGCGACTTCCAGTTCGGCAGCCAGAGCGGCGAGACCCGCACGACGCGGTTTCCGCTGATTGCGATTGGGTACCCCGCGCGGGGCGGCGTCGTCACGGTCTCATTCGCAGGGCACATGGAACAGCGCTGGCGGGGGACGCGCACCCAGATCGAACCGATCGACGGCGTCGACGTTCCCATCGAGGACAGCTTCGAGACCGAAGGCGGCACCTCGGTGGCGCGCCTGGGGTGGGCGCAGCGGCTCGGGAACCAGCTTTCGGTCGGGGTGAGCGCCGGGCTCTACGTCGGGCGACTCGACCAGGTGTTCGACCGCCGCCTCGACTCGCTGGTCGTCGGCAACGAGGTTCGTCCCTACACCGAGAGCGCACAGTGGGCCTACGGCGGCTATACGGTGGCCGCCGGGTTCGGCTTCGATCCGCACGAGCTGATTCACCTGGGCGGCGCGCTCGAATGGTCGTCGGACCTTTCCGAGACGCCGGAAGAGGGCACCGAGGGCGCCGTCACCCACTACGGCATTCCCCTGCGTCTCTCCGCGGGTGCGACCGGCAGCCTCACGCAGCGTTTGTCTCTCAACACGTCGGCGGTTTATCAGGACTGGACGGGCGCAAAGGGATTCGCAACCGGGGTAACGACCAACCGCAAGCTGAGCTGGGGCGCCGGGATCGAATGGCGAGCCATGCAACAGGAAACGCGCAGTTTCCCGGTGCGCGTCGGGTATCGCAGCGGCGCGCCGCCGTTTCGTTTCGAGTCGCAGGACCCCACCGAGACTTCGTGGTCGTTCGGGCTGGGCCTGAACTTGGTCGAGCTCGAAGGCGCGCCGTTCGGGTGGATCGACCTGGGCATGGAGCGCGCCACGCGCACCAGCCTTCCCTTTAACGAGAACTTCTGGCGAGGCACGATCTCGCTGGGAATCTCGCGCTTCTAGGTCGCGGTCCCACAGTGCGCGTCCACTACAAGACGTTCGGCTGTAAGGCGAACCAGTACGACACCGAGCGGATGCGCCAGCGCCTCGAGTCCGGCGCGTTGGCCGCGCGGTCGGCGCCGCTGGAAGACGCCGACCTCTGCGTGATCAACACCTGCACGGTCACCAACCAGGCCGATGCCGACGGCCGCCGCTACGTTCGGCGGGTTGCGCGCCGCAACCCGCGGGCCAGGGTCGTGGTTGCCGGGTGCTCGGCGGTGCTGCGCGCGAACGACTATCGCGCCATGCCCGAGGTCGGCGCAGTTGTCGAGGGCCACGATCCCGCCGCCGTTCAGGCGGCAGTGCAGCGGTTGCAGGCGGCCACCGCCGCTTCGCCCCCTGCCCGGTCCCGCCCCCGACTCGTGCCGATCAGGCGGGCCGCGCCGCTGCGCCGGCGCGCCGGGGCCACGCGCGGCTGGCTCAAGGTGCAGGACGGGTGCGATCGCAAGTGCTCGTTCTGCGCCACGCGGCTGGCCCGCGGACGCAGTCGCAGCCGCGACCCGGACGAGGTCGTGGCCGAGGCCCGCGTGCTGGCGCGATCCCACCCCGAGCTGGTCGTCACGGGCGTGCATATCGGGCACTACGGGCGCGATCTCGTGCCGCGCAGCACGCTCACCGCGCTGGTGCGCAGGCTGCTTGACGAAGTCCCCTCGCCGCGTTTCCGACTGGGCAGCATCGAGGCCACCGAGGTCGACGACGGCATGATTCGCCTGCTGCGCGAGTCGGGTGGTCGGCTGGCGCCGCACCTGCACATGCCGTTGCAGAGCGGGGCCGACGCCGTGTTGCGCGGCATGCGACGCTGGCACACGCGCGAGCACTACCGGCGGCGCGCGTTCGAGATTGCCGAGGCCGTGTCGCCAATCGGGCTGGGCGCCGACGTCATCACGGGCTTCCCGGCGGAAACCGCCGCCGATCACGCGCAGACCACGAGCCTCGTCGAGGAGCTGCCGTTCACGTACCTGCACGTGTTCCCATGGTCGCCGCGCGACGGCACCGTCGCCGCCGAAATGCCCGGTCGCTTGCCGCAACGCATCTCGTGGGAACGCGCCCGCGAGCTCCGTGCGCTCGGCGCCGAGAAGGGCGCGCATCACGCCAGGCGACGGGGCGGGGAGCCCGTCGAGGTGGTCATGGAGGGCCACCGCGGCTCGGCGCTGACCGGCGATTACATGAGGGTGAAGGTCGCGTCGTCGCGGGCCGATCCGCGCCGGCTGCATCGAGGCCGGCTCTCGTCCGACGGGTCGTCCGTCGCGCTTGACGGCGGGGCGTCGTGAAACCGCGGGGCGCCATGAAGACGCGGGCCTATGTCGAGACCTACGGCTGCCAGATGAACGTGGCCGACGGCGAGCTCATGGAGGGCGTGCTGGAGCGTCACGGCTACGACATCGTAACGGCGCCGGAGTCGGCCGACGTTGTCCTTATTAATACGTGTGCCATACGCGAGCACGCGGAGACGCGCGTCCTGGGCCGCGTGGGGCAGCTGAACGCGCTCAAGCGCGACCGTCCCGACATGGTGCTCGGCGTCACGGGCTGCATGGCGCAGCGAATGGGCGACGATCTTCTCGAAAGGGCGCCGTACGTCGATCTGGTGATGGGACCGGATGGATATCGCGGGCTGGGAGACGCGCTGGACGAGATCCGGAGTGCGCCGCCGCGCGGGCAGCCGCTGCCACGAGCCCGCCAAGGCAGCCGCAAGCGACTGTCGGTACTCGACCTGTCCGTGGACGAGAACTACCGAGGGCTTGAACAGCGCCGCCGCTCGACGGTCACCGCCTGGATTCCCATACAAAGGGGTTGTAACCATCGGTGCACTTTCTGCATTGTGCCGTACGTGCGCGGGTCGGAGAAGAATCGCGATCCCAGCGAGGTTCTGGCCGAGACCCGGAGCGTGGCGGCGAGTGGGATCACCGAGGTGACGCTTCTGGGGCAGACGGTGAACTCGTATCGCTATGGGGACTGGTCGTTTGCGCGATTGGTTCAAGCGGTGGCGCGGGTACCCGGCATCCGGCGGGTGCGTTTCACGTCGCCGCACCCCAACGACGTGACGGAAGAGCTTGTCGAGGTCATGGCGCGGGAAGAGGCGGTGTGCGAGCAGTTCCATCTGCCGGTGCAGTCGGGGAGCAACCGCGTGCTGCGGCGCATGCTGCGTCGCTACACGGCGGAGAGCTTCAAGGAAAAGGTGGATCTGATTCGCGGCGGGCTGCCCGACGTGGCGCTTTCCACCGACGTGATCGTCGCGTTTCCTGGCGAGAGCGAGGACGATTTCGAGCAGACGCTCGATCTGGTTGCCGAGGTCAGGTTCGACGACGCCTTCACGTACAAGTACAGCCCCCGCGAGGGGACGCCCGCCACGCGCCTGCCGGCCCACCAGTTCATCGATGGCGAGGTGGGGCAGCGGCGGCTGGAACGGCTGATCGAGACGACCCGGGCGATTCAGAAGGAGATCAACCAGGGCGAAGTGGGGCGCGTCGAGGAACTGCTCGTTGAACGCAAGGCGCGCAGCGAGGGGATGGTGCTGGGTCGCACGCGTCGCAACAAGGCGGTGGTGGTGCCGGGCGGCGAAGCCGAAATCGGTCGGTACGTCACTGCGCGGCTGATTCGCACCACCGGCCCCACGTTCGTCGGCGCGCGGGTCGACGCATGAAGCGCGTTCTGAACTGGTTGGGTCTGGGCGTGGTCATTCTGCTGGGCGTCTGCTTTTCGATCGCCAACGCCGGGCGCGCGGTCACGCTTGAACTTGGTCTCTTCGCGCTGCATGACGTGCCGGTAACCTTTGTCGCCTTTGGCGGCATGGTCGTCGGGATGGGAATCGTTCTGATCGCGGGCATGAAGGCCGACCTCCGGGTCAGGCAGCTGCTGCGCGAGCGCTACATGGAAGACCGTCGCCTTGCCGAACGGGGCGACCAACGCAAGGGAGAATCGCTGCTGGAGTGAGGGGCGCGCCCCCGATCTTGTGGACCGCCATCGGGTTTGCCGCAGGCGCGGCGGCCAGCACGGCGCTGGGGTTCGACCGGACCCTCCTCTCGCTCCTGATCGCATGTTGTCCCATCCTGCTATGGCGCGGTCCCAAATCGCGGTGTATCCCGGTTGTGTTGTCGTTCCTGGCCGGGCTGACGTGGGCGCTGGCCGATCACCGCGCCCGCCAACGCTGCGCCCCGACGGCCCGCGACGGTACGTCCGCGGAGATCGGGGGCTATTTCACCGTCGTGAGCGCCGAAGGCGCGTCAACGCTGCGGGCCACGTTCGCGAAGGGCGGCCGCCGCTGCACGAGCGAAATCCGGGTCTTCAGCCGCTCCGACGAACCGCCCGAAGCGCGTCCGGTCACCGTGAAGGGACGGTGGTTTCGTTCGGTGCGTCCGGACGGAAGCGAAGCCGTGTATTTGATCGCGTCCAGTGTGGAGGCGCCTGGTGTCGAGGCCGCGGCGGACCTCGGTGTGCAGGTCCCGCGGGCAACCCGGCTTCGGAACCGCGATCCGCAATCGCGCATCCCAGGCGCTCGACCGTCGGCTCGGCACCCAGGCCGGGGTCGCTTCCGCCCTGGTCCTCGCCGAACGCGACGGCATACCGCGCGAGCTCTGGGACGCCTTCGCGCGCTCGGGCACCGCGCACCTGCTCTCGATATCGGGGTTTCACGTCGGTGTCATCGCCGCGCTGCTGAGCGCCATGCTGTCGGCCGCCGGACTCCCGCCGCGTCGCCGCGCCCTCGGCATCGGGATCGGCGTGTGGGCCTACGTCCTGGTCATCGTTGCGCCCACCTCGGCAACCCGCGCCGCCTGGATGACCACCGCCTTCGTGCTGGGTCGTCTGCGCCAGACGCCGGCGCGCGCCCTCGGCGCCCTGGGCCTGTCCATGCTGATCGCCGTGCTCCGTCCCGAAGCCGTCTCGGGCGCCGGCTTCCAGCTCACCGTCACGGGGACGGCGGGCATCTTGATCATGACGCGGTGGATTATGCGCCATTGGCCCGACCATTGGGGCAGGGAATGGATTGCGTCGCCGGTCGCGGCCGGAATCGGGGCCTCGGTCTTTACGGCGCCGGTCCTGGCGTACCACTTCGGGCAGATCCCGTTGCTGTCGCTGCCGGCGTCGATGCTGTTGACCCCCGCCGTGGCCGCGGCCGTGCCCTGCGTGATCGCCACCATCGTCATGGACGTGCTGCACATTCCCGGCGCCGCCTTTGCCGGCATGGGGGCGGAAGCCTTGCTCTGGACCGTGACGCGCGTGGCCGTGTGGCTGGGCGGCCTGCCCGGAACCGTCGCGTTGGTCACGCCCCGCGAAGCCGCGCTTCTCACCGCGGGCGGGGTCCTGCCGTTGGCGATTGGGGTCGCGACCTGGCGGACCCGCCCCGCCGTGCGCGCCGTCCTGTGCGTTTGCTCGGCCTTCGCCGTGCTGTGGGGAGGCCAGGCCGCGCTCTCGCTCGCCGGGCGGGGCACCCTGCAGATCGTCGCGATCGACGTGGGGCAGGGCGATGCGATCGCGATTCGCACCCCGCACGGGCGCTGGATGCTCGTAGACGCCGGGCCGCGCAGCATCAGCGGTTATGACGCAGGCTTGACGCGCGTGGTCCCCTACCTGCACGGGCAGGGAGCGCGCCGGCTCGAGGCGATCGTGCTTTCCCATCCCGACGAAGACCACGCCGGAGGATTGGGGGCGGTTCTGCGTCATGTGCGCACCGGTGCGGTATTGGGGCCGGGGCTGGGGAGCGGGCAGGCCGGGCACATCTTGGGCCTGACCCAAGCGCGCGATGCGGGCGTGCCGTGGAGACGGGCGGTGGCGGGCGACGCATGGAGCATTGACGGGGTCTCGTTTCGGGTGCTGAGTCCGCCGGGGGGCGAGTCCGGCTCTAGCCTCGATCCCGACAAGCCGAACGATTGGTCGGTGGTGATTCGCGTGGAGTTTGGCGAGTTCTCGGCGCCGCTGATGGGCGATGCGGGGGCGGAAGTGGAGAGAGAGGATGGTGGTTAGGGAAGGGGCCGCAGGCGTGGGGCCGCCAGGCGCTAGCACGGCTGCCGGCGGATCCCACGACGTCACCCTGCTAAAAATCGGGCATCATGGCAGCAATACGTCGACTTCGGAAGCTTTTCTGCGAGCCATCACGCCGGAATACGGGATCATCCCGGTGGGCGCGCGCAATCGCTACGGTCATCCCGATCCCGTCGTACTTGCCCGATTGCGGCGGGCGGGGGTCGAGGTGCTGAGAACGGACGTCCACGGAACGGTCTCGATCAGTGCGCGGAAAAATGGGAGCGTGGTGGCGCGGAGGGGGCGGTAATCGGTTGCCCGCACGGTGATGGGCCGAATCGAATGGCGGATTGGGCGCGTAGGCATTAGAATTCCCCCCTAATGCGCAGCAAAGTAGTCACCATCGACCGCCACATCATCGATCAGGAGCGCCGCCACCCAGGCGCGTCCGGCCGCTTCTCGGCCCTCCTTTACGACATCGCGCTGGCCGCCAAGATCATTTCGCGCGAAGTCAATATGGCCGGCCTCATCGACGTACTCGGTCGCACCGGCGACAGGAACGTCCACGGCGAGAACGTGCAGAAGCTGGACGTCTTCGCCCAGGAGGTCATTTTCAAGGCGATGGACCACGCGGGACATCTCTGCTGCATGGTCTCGGAAGAATGCGACGACATCATCGCCATTCCCGAAAAGTTCGACATCGGCCCCTACGTGCTGCTCTTCGATCCGCTCGACGGCTCGTCCAACATTAACGTCAACGTGTCGATCGGCACGATCTTCTCCATCCACAACCGCGTGTCCCCAGGCGGGCAGCCGGGCACGGTCCAGGACTGCCTGCAGAAAGGCTCGCGACAGCTGGCGGCGGGCTACGTCGTCTACGGTTCGTCGACCATGCTCGTCTACACGACCGGCATCGACCAGGGCGTGCACGGCTTCACGCTCGACCCTTCAATCGGCGAATTCCTGCTGAGCCATCGCGACATCCGCATTCCCGATCCCCCGGCCAGGGTCTACTCGATCAACGAGGCCTACTACGCGCGCTGGTCGCGCAACCAACAGCGGCTGATCGATCATTTTCGCGACACCAACGCCTACAAGTCCCGCTACATCGGTTCGCTGGTCTCGGACTTTCACAGAACCCTGCTCCAGGGTGGGCTCTTCATGTATCCCCCCGACGCGAAGTCCCCGGGCGGAAAGCTGCGGACCCTCTACGAAGCGGCGCCTCTCGCCATGGTTTGCGAGGCGGCTGGCGGCCGCGCCTCGAACGGATCTCGAGACATTCTCGACCTCGAACCGCAGGGACTGCACGACCGAACCCCCCTGTTCCTGGGATCGGCGAGCCTGGTCGACCTGGCGGAAGATTACCTCGGAGGAAGAGTAGGATAGTTCTGACGAAGCGTCGAAAACCTGAACGAAAGTTCGCTTTCCGTGCGGCCGGCAAACTGGCCATAATGTCCAACCTGCTGGAAACAATGGACTTACGGCCCGGCGGCATTGTGGCACCATTCTTGCTTCACAACAGCACGGCTCGGAGTGCCCGGGCCAAACTTGACAATCGTCTCGCGGGCGGAGTCAGCCCGACCGAGACGTGAGACATAGATCGGTCATCCGAATCTCCCGGCACGAGGTCGGCAGAACCAACGGATGGCCAAGACCTTTCCATCACAAGGAATGGAGACAGCATGAACAGACTCAAGCTACTAGCGGCAGTTGCCCTGCTTGGGATCCCTCTCGCTGCCTGTGAGGAGGCCACGCCTCCGCCGCCGCTTGGTTCGATCAACGGCCAGGTATCCATCGAGGGCACGGGGATCGACGGAGTGTCGGTCAACCTGAGCAACGGCAGCTCCACCACTACGGCGGGTGGCGGCACCTTCCGCTTCGACAACGTCGAAGGCGGCGCGTACACCGTCACCATCAGCGGCTATCCGTCGGACGCGACGTTCGACGCGACGTCGGCTGCTGTGACTATTTCAACGGCCGGTCAATCCTCGACCGTCAACTTCTCCGGAACCTATATCCGTACCGCGAGCGTAATGGGGTCGGTAACGGTAGAGAACATGGGTTTGTCGGGGGTGACGGTTGCGCTTTCGGGGACGTCGGCGCAGACGGCGGTGACGGACGGCACGGGCCAGTTTGCGTTCACCGGGCTTCGGATGGGGAACTACTCGGTCGAGATATCCGGGTTTGATTCGGACGAGGTGGCGTTTTCGAGCACGGCTTCGGCCGTGACGGTCGGCGTGGGCGAGTCGAAGATCGTGTCGTTCGACGGCACGTATCTGCGCACGGCCGGCATTCAGGGCCGCGTAAGCGTCGGGGGCGAGGGTCTGGAAGGCGTGACGGTGAGCCTGACGGGCGGACCGGACGCGACGGACAAGACGACCATGACGGACGCGAGCGGCGGGTACTCGTTCGCGCAGCTTCGCGCGGGCGACTACGTGGTCGGCATTTCGGGCTACGACATGGAGGACTACGGCTTCGAGGTGACGTCTCGCAACGTGACGGTTGCGCTGGGCGAGACGGCGACGGTGCCGTTCGACGGCGAGCTGCTGCGCACGGCGGGCATCAGCGGTCGGGTGAGCGTCGAGGGCATGGGTCTTGCGGACGTCGCGGTGACGCTGTCGGGCGCGGCGGACATGGAGACGACGACGGACGCTTCCGGTTCGTACGGCTTCGCGGGTCTCGCGGCGGGCGACTACAACGTGGCGATCTCGGGCGTTGACGAGACGATGTACGTGTTCGACGCGATGGACATGGACGTGAGCGTGATGGACGACGAGGCGGCGATCGCGAACTTCGACGGCATGCACGCGCGCACGGCGAGCGTGTCGGGCAAGCTGTACATCGACGAAGGCACGATGGACGACGAGGCGGGCGCGGGCAACGACATGCGCGACGAGGGCGAAGCTCCGTTCGAGGCTCCGGGCGTCCCGCTGGCGCTTGTGGGACCGGGCGTGAACGACCAGATGCCTGGCGCGACGAACGCCGACGGCGAGTTCATGTTCGAGAATCTGAAGGCCGGCACGTACCAGCTGCTGGTTCTGCTGACGCCGGAGACTGCGGCGGCGATGATGCCGTACGGCTACGGCGGCCCGGCGACGGGCTATTCGCTCACGCTGGCGGCGGGCGAGGCCGAGGTGCAGGACGTTCCGTTCGACATCACGCACCAGACGGTGGGCTTCGGCGTGACGCTGAGGCACGGCGAAGCCATGGGCGAGGCGGTTCCGGGCGCGACGGTGAGTCTGTACGCCGACATGGAAGGCGCGATGATGGTGGCGAGCGGCATGACCGACGAGATGGGCATGGCGTCGATCACGTTCCCGCGCGGGGACATGGCGAACATGGTGTACGCGGGCGTCACGGCACCCGAGGGCGCTTTCGGGATGGCCGAAGGCATGCAGATGGTGAGCTGGAAGTCTCCGGAACCGGCGACGACGACCATGAACATGATGGACTTCGTGAGCCTGAAGGCGGACTTCACGTTCGGCGCGAAGACGATCATGACGGACGCGGGCGGCCGCGAAGCGCTGGCCGACTGGATCTACAGCGCGAAGGTGATGGCCGACGACATGACGATGGCGGCCGACGACATGGCGGCCGAGCCGATGCGGCTGGACGACATGGGCATGGCGACGGTGATGCACACGGCGGCGTCGGTGGACGACGTTCCGGTCAAGTTCGCGCTTGGGCTTGACAGCGTGCAGGTCGACGCGGACGGCGATCCGTTGGACGGCGGCGAGAAGTGGATGCTGGACGGCGCGGACGACGACGGCTACGTGATGCACGTGCACGACGGTCTGAGCCTGCCGGGCGAGATGCCGGTGGACGCGGGCATGTTGGAGGTCAGGTACACGACGCAATCGCTGACGGTTGGCGTGCACCAGGACAGGGACCAGATCGCCGGGTACACGGGCAGCATTCACGGCGGCGACGCGCGTCCGAGCGCGATGAGCGCGAGCACGATTCGCCTCGAGCTGATGTACATCGACTCCGAGGACGGTCGTACGGGCGGTCGCGGGGACGGTCGCGCGCGCGCGGTGCTGGACGAAGAGGGCAACCCGATCGTCATGCATCCGAAAAACGGCATGGCGACGTTCAGCGGCGTTCCGTCGGACATGAACGTGCTGGTCAGGATGAGCGTTGGCGACCACCGCACGATCGTGAGCGACGACGAAATTCTGGCGTACAGGGACCTCGACGAAAACAACATTGCGATGGGGGCCTTCGGCGATCAGGGCGGCTTCAGCCCGCACGTCTATGCCTGCCCCTTGACGGCGGACAAGGCCTACCAGGACTTCCACGGCCCGGGCGACGACTCCCCATGCTCGACGTTCGCGTACGTGTGGCTGCGCGACGTCATGGGCAACGCGACGGCCAACGAGGTCGTGAGGAGCGATACTGGCGACGGGTTCAAAAAGATGGAGGGAGACGGGGCCGTGGCCAAGGGCGGCGTCAGCGTTTCGCTGGACCCCGTGGCGGGCAAGAACCTCGCGGAAGAGATGGGAGGAGCCGCGAGCACGGCTACCAAGGCTCCGAAGTTGGGCAGCTACGTGATCCCCGGCGTTGCCGACGGCTGGTACGCGTTCGCCACGTCGGACGGCTGGAGGAGTACCGAGGCAATGTACAGGACGACGGTCGTGGCCGCGTTCGACGAGAGCGGTCTCGGCCAGCCGGTTGCGGAGGGCTCGGACGACAAGGTCGAGGGTCCCGCGCCGATGACGATTGACGTGACGCCGTCGACCGGCACGATTTACGGACGCGTTACGGAGCACGGCCCATCGGACGGCCACCCCGTGCGGGGCGTGGCGGTTTCGGCCGGCGGCGTGACCGACACCACGGACTTCTTCGGTCGCTACATCCTGAAGGACGTTGCCGCCAGCGCGAGAGCGGTTACCGTCATGGTGGAGAAGACGGGATACGTCAGTGCGGCCACGGAGGAGGGCGCGGACGACGTCAAGGTCGCCGCGAACATGCTCCACGAGAAGCATGTGGAAATCAGGATGGCGACCCCGATGGCCACGGTGAGCGGCAAGGTCACCGACGGCCAGACGGGCGATCCGGTCGCAGGCGTACAGGTCTTTTGGAGGACGGGCGACGCGTTCGAAGTAACGCAAGACCCCAAACCCGGCAACACGAAGTTCAAGCCGGCGCTGACCGACGCGGACGGCATGTACGAGATAGACGTGACGGCGGGCATTCGCGCCGGGCAACCGGGAACGCCGAAACAGACGACCATTTTCGTGGACAATATCCGCACGTTCTTCACGCCGAACGACGGCAGCTGGACGACGACTCTGGTCGGCGGTCAGGAACTGATCAACGTCAACTTCACGGCCTACGACTACGGCACCGTGCGCGGTCGCGTAGTGGAAGGAACCCGGGCGCTGGCAGGCGCGACGGTGATCGCGAGCAACGCCGACGGCGTCGGGGTCGACACGGCGACGACCGGCTCGACGGGATACTACCAGTTGTACATCCCACCGTTCAGCCAGCACACGATCACGGCCTCGAAGTTCGGCTACAGCTTCGCCAGCAGTCGCACCGTCACGTTGGCCCCGGGCCAAGTCTTCGACATTGACGACGACTTGTTGGGCACCAAAGCCACCGACCGCGAGATCAGGGGCAGCGTGGAGCTCCGCGGCACCCACCGCGACAACGGTGGCCTGGAGGGCGCGACGGTCCAAGCGACGAGCAACGGCCATGTGGTGAAGGAGGCCACTACCGACCGCTATGGCGACTACATTCTCGAGGTGCCCGAAGGCGCGCAGTACACGTTGAAGGCCATGAAGGCCGACCATGACACGTGCACGCGGGACGGGCATTCCTGCAAGGGCTCGGACACGCTCGATATCGGGATGCTCAATGGCGACGTGAGCGGCAGAGACCTCTATCTGTATAAGGTCACCACGATCGGCGGCACCTTGCGCACCACCGATCCCAGCGCATCGGACGGCAAGGTAGAGATGTCCGTCTATAGGGCGGAGGGGGATCCAACCGCGGACGACGACGGCGAAGGGGGTTGGTTTGATACCGTTGCCGTCAACGGCGACTACAGCATCGCGGTCAACGAGTACGGTTCTTACTACGTCTCTGCGACAATGCTGATGATGGACGAAGACGGCACTTACGTGCCTGATCCGGACTTCACCGCTACTCCCGAAAACCACCACGTCGAGCTGGATGCAGGCGACGAGGTGTCTCGCCGTGACTTCACGTTTGGCGCCAGCGGCTCCATCTCGGGCAAGGTGGTGGACAGCGACGGGGACGTGATGGAAGGCGTCCAGGTGTACGTACGGAAAGAGAGTGCAGAGAGTGCAACCGGTGATGAATATCGAACCTCCGGCGTCACGGATCGGGACGGCAACTACAAGATTACGGTCGGGTGGGGAGAATACAGAGTATATGTGAATAATCAGGACGTCGCCACCAGGTCCAACAACCGCTATCTGTTCGAGCCGGACGAACGACGCGTCAACGTGTCCGAAGGCGACGCCGACAAGATCGTGGACGACTTCGTCGGACACGAAGCCTCCCGGATCAGCGTTGGACTGGTGGATCCACAAGCCAGCTCGGGAGATCGGGAAATAGTTCAGCTTGAATTTAGCGGCACCGAACATGTAGGCGACGGCGAACCCAGTCTAAATGTGGTCCGGGCTGCTGAAGGCCGTGCCAGGTGGTGGCTGTGGGTTCGGTCGCTCGATTTGGATGCGGGCATCACGGTGTCGATCAGCAAAGCAGGGAGTGCCAATGCGGCAGAGCATTTCAAGCCCCAGTCGATCTCGCTCACTTCTCTTGCGCCCAATGCCTATTTCGGGTTCTTCAGCAAGATCGAGGGTACGGTCACGGTGGGCGGTTCTGCTGCCGGTGGCGTCGAAGTGACGGCGACTCCCACAGGTTCCACGCCCGGTAGCGCCGTAACGACGTATTCCGACGCGAGCGGCGCCTATACGCTGGATGTGGCCCATCATGGTACTTATGACGTCACCGGAGCGGATGCGGGATACGGATTCAGTACTGTGACGGCGACCGTAGTCCGAGGCCGAACGAGTTCGGGCAATGATTTTGGCGGCATGGCCAACCCGGTGTATGGGACGATCGAAGCCACGGTGTTCATGCCGGACGGAACGACCGCGTTCGAAGGCCTGACGACGGTCATGGCGGAGGACGCGAACACGGGTGCCACGTACACGTTGACTGAATCGACGCCAGGTGTGTACAGCAGCAACACCGTGTTGGCGGGCAACTATGAGGTAACCGCTTCTGCGTCCGGTTACGCGTTCGCGCCTCAGACCGGCACGGTTGTCGCGGGCATGACGGAGATGGTCACGCTCACCGCTGCGGAAAGCGCTATGATCAGCGGCGAGATCATGCTCGGCGGCACTGGTCTGGAAGGCGTGACGGTCATGGCGGACTACATGAGCGACGGCGATGTGAGCAACGATCCGCCGGATAAGATGTCGAATGCGGATGGCAAGTATGAGTTTGAGAACTTGCGATTCGGAGAATACACGGTCACGGCGATGATGGATGGTTACACCATTACGCCCATTACGTCCATTACGCCCATTCCGCCGGGCCATGTTGTAATGGTCGACGGGACCAACCCTGATGATACTGGCAACAACTTCATGGCTGCCGAAGTGCCTGGTACGATCAGCGGAACGGTTTATATCCCGGCAGGCGCCATACCAGAAACCGGCATCACCCACAGGGGTCTGCCGGGCGTGACGATCACGGCGGATGATGGAGATGCGAATACTCCTAATCCGACTGCGACTTCGAGTGCGGACGGCACGTATACGATATCCGGTTTGGCACACGGAACATACACGATTGAGGCTACCCTAACCGGTCACGCTTTCGTCGATCCGGACCTGGAGGTAACTGTCGGTCCTCCTGACATGGTTAATCTTACTATGCAGGACTTCACGCAGAATGATAGTTGGGCGGCGACCGACGTTGAGGTGACGCGAATCGAAGGCGTTCCTGACGCTGCAGGTACGGGCGTTACCGCTGACAGCGTGATTGTGACGTGGACGTCATCCACTGGCCCCAATGCCGGCAACTGGGAACGAATCCGGTTGACGGCCCACAGCTCGCTGTTGGGCAGTGACGTTACAGTTACACTTAGGGGTGGCGCGGCGTCTGGCGGTGCCATGGCGGAACATCGGGGTGTGGTGAGTAATAATACCCTTACGGGGGTGGTGAATAATACTACCCTTGCCGCTGATAACCTTACGGTCAGTGATTTGCGGAGTGGATTTACGGTAGCCGTCGAGAGTAGGTTGACGGGTGCTCCCAATGCTCATTGGGTACCATCTGAGGCTGTCGTGCTCCCCGCCGTTGACCCGACACCAACGATCTTGACTGCCGAATGGGTGACAACGGGTGGCGATATGACGATCACGTGGGCTCCTGGTGACGTCGCCGCCGGCAACGACTACGAGAAATTCCGTGTGCAGTACAAGGTGCCGGGGGGGGATTGGAACCTCGTGGGACAGGAGTACTACGATCCTAACGGGATTCCGGATGGTACTGCAAGGTCGGCCACGGTCGAGTTCGGCACGATTTCGGTTGGTGGTGTGCCCTTGGATCTCAGTAATGGCTTGGAGGTCCGTGTGCTGGCGAGGCGGATCAAAGAAGTCGGTATAAGTGGAGGTGGAGGCAATGTTTGGTGGCTTAGCGCCGAAAGGAGAGTTCCGCCGCGCTAGGCAGCGCAGCAAGGAGGAAACGGCTGTCGGACTTGCCCCGAAAGGGTAGTCCGAAGCGACCAAGGTAGGAAGGGAAGCCCCCGCCCGACACGTCGGGCGGGGGCTTCCTGCGTAGGGGCGACCGTAGACACCTCGTCCTGGATGCGGGTGCGAGCATTGTTCAGCATCCCCCTCGTAGCGGTCCGTAGTGAAGACCGTTCATTCCCGCATCGTCGGTGGCGCAGGTCCTCCAGATGCCACGAAAAAGACTTCCCCCCTCCCGGCTGCGACGCCGGGAGGGGGAAGTTGCTTCTTAAGAGCCTGAAGGCCGTGGAACCCAGCCCTCGGCTCAACGCCATGGACTCAGTGGCTGCCGTCCATTGGCGCTTGCCCGCTCAACTGCCTGGAACTGCCACTTCGGCCATCTCCCCGGAGAACCTGGAACTCCGTTATCCCGGCCTTCCGCGCAATGGCCAGGAAACACTGGCCGTCCATCAGTAAGTCGTTGGTGGTCAAGACGAATTTGGCCTCACCCTTCTTGAAGGGCTTTATGGCGCTTCCAAGCACCACTGAACTCTCTGCGCATCCCTGCCGAACCACGTCCCGCGCGTCCCCGTGACGTCGAGCTTGTGCTGCTCGCTGTCTTTCCGCAGCGCGACGACGATCGCCTCGAGGCACCTCGAGGTCAGCCCTTTCGCTTGCTTGGATCGGCGCGTCCCGATTCCACGGCTTGATTGCGCAAGCCGGCGATGGTGAGCTTCACCCCTTCGGCTTGCGTCGGCGTAGGCACCCCCGCCGACCTGTGGTAGACCGCCCATTTGCCCCGCCTGGGAGAGTCGGGACGCCGGGAGTCGCCGGACGCCGCCCGTCGGCGAGGGAACGAGGACATCGCCATTGCATCGGTCATGCGGGACGCGCTGCTGCGGCGGGGCGAAGCCGCTGCGCTTCGGTGGCGCGACGTCGAATTCAGCCATGACGGCTCGTCGCTCGTTACCATTCGGCGCTCAAAGACGAGCGTCGCGTCCGCGATCCAATACGTGGGAGTGGCGGCCACCAGCGCCCTGCGGCGCATTTGTCCCAACGAACCTCGGCCAACCGCCCGCGTCTTCGGACTTCGTTCCGGTCGCGCCATCTCGAATCGCTTGGGCGCGATGGCGCTCGCCGCCGGTCGCGGCGAGGGCTACACCGGACACTCTCCACGGGTGGGAATGGCCCAGGACCTTGCCGCGGCGGGGGTCGGCCTTGCCGCGCTCATGGTCGCGGGGCGCTGGAAATCCGCGAGAATGCCCGCTCACTACGCGCGGGGCGAAACCGCCCGAAGGGGAGCCGTGGCGCGGTATCACGGGGAAGCAGGCCCGCGCGGTCCGTCCTCGCCGCGGCTGTAATCGTCTTCGTTGCGCCTATCCGTCTACATGCCCCAGACGGTGACCCGATGCCCCGACGACTCTTCGTCGCGCCGGAACACCTTCTTCTCCCACGATACCCCTCCGCGCCGGTCGAAGACGGCAAGATGCCCTTCGTCGGCCCCCCAGACGTCCATGTACGCCGCCGTCTGCTCAATCCCCAATCGAATCGCTCGCTCCAATCCCGAGCGCGCGAGCTTGCATTCGATCACCGCCCGTTGCTCCTCTCGCTTCACGCGACCATCGGGCCCCGATATACGGCGACCCGGCCAGACGACGCCCAGATCCATTCGCCGCTTTCCCGCGCCGTATTCCCGCTCGATGCGACCTCCGCTGTTCACGATCCGCTGAAGGAACGCTTGCAGAAGCAGCTGCGGTCCGGCTTCCCGGTATTGGAACCGATCCAGCCAATGCTCCGAATGCTCGCGGAAGAACGACTGGAAAGCCGCCATTAGCTCGTCAACTTGCAAGCGACCATCCGAACCCACGTACCATGTCGGATCGCCGACGAGCTCCGGTTCGTGATCCAGATCGTCTTGCGCGGCCGCGCTCAAGCTCCGAGGAATCACTTCGCGGTAAATCGGATTGGCGACGGCAAGTCGCCGTGAGCTCACCAGTCCCAGGTCGCGTGCGTAACGCAAGTCTTCGGGGTCGAAGCGCCAACCGGGCGCGGTCCCCGTCAGCAGCGGCTCGATCACGCGGCGGACTCGAGGCTCCTTCAGCTTCTCCGCCAATTGGTCCAAATGCGTGTCGCGGCGCAGAATCAGCCGTTCGGCGGCCTCGCCGACATCGTCTGGCGCAACTTCACGCGTTCGATCCCGCACCCCCTCCTTCGCGAAGCACGCCTCGTGCGCCAGGGCGTTCACCAGCCACGGTTGCCCCCGCGTCATTCGTACAATCTCCGCCACGGCCTCGTCGGCAAAGCGCTGGCCCGTCTCCTTGGTGTGCTGGCCGAGCAGGGCGTCCAACTCGTCCTCGGAAAAGTCACCGAGCCGCAACGACGCGGCCTTGATGTTGAAAGCGCTGCCGCCAGTCACCGGTTCCGGCTCCGACGACGCTTCGATCCGATAGTCGCGCACGTCCCGCACGCCGCAAAGAACCACGCTTTGGGGGAAATAATCGGGTCGGTCCCAGTAGCCGGCCCGCAGCTGACGCAGCACCGACAGCAAGGTATCGCCGATCAGGGCGTCGATCTCGTCGATCAGCAAGACCAGCGGTTTAGGGTCCGCCCCCGCCCACACGGTAAGCGTCTCTTGAAGGGCGCCGTACGGGCCATGCGTTTCCAATATCTCGCGTTGGGCATCGCAGACGGTACGGTCCCCGAAACGTCGCCGGGCTTCGGAACCCAGCCGGCTGATGATCGTCCGCATGGCCGCTGCCACGTCCTCTCGGGCCGCTGCTCCCGGCTCGACGTTCACATAGACGCATCGATACTCGCCGCTCTCGTTCAAGATGTCGCGCAGCGCCCCCAAGACGGTCGTCTTGCCCGTCTGACGAGGCGCGTGCAGGACGAAGTAGCGCTGATCCGCGACCATGCCCAGGAGCTCCACCACGTCCAACCGCGACAAGGGATCGATGCAATAGTGCCGACTGCGGACGATCGGCCCTTCCTTGTTGAAATAGCGCATGATCCGGTTCGCCTACATGCCCCAGACGATGATCGCGTGCGCGCCGAACGCCTCGTCGCGCCGGAAGACTTTCTGCTCCCACGACACGCCGTCGCGCCGGTCGAAGACGGCGAGGTGGCCCTCGTCGGCGCCCCAGACGTCCATGTACGCCGCCGTCTGTTCGACGCCCAAGCGAATCGCTCGCTCCGGACCCGAGCGCACCAGCTTGCACTCGATCACGACACGTTGCTCCTCGGTAGTCGCCGGACGATCGCCTGCCGACTTGCCCCGAACGGGCCAGACGACGCCCAGGTCCATCCGTCGCCGGCCCGCTCCGTATTCCCGTTCGATGCGACCGCCGCTGTTCACGATCCGCTGCAGGAACGCCTGCAAGAGAAGCTGTGGCCCGGCCTCCCGATACTGGAACCGGTCCAACCAATGCTCCGAATTCTCGCGGAAGAACCGCTGGAAGGCCGCCAGGAGCTCGTCAACTCGCAAGCGTCCGTCCGAGCCCACATACCATGTCGAATCCCCGACGAGTTCCGGTTCATGCTCCAGATCTTCCTGTGCGGCCGCGGTCAAGCTCCTGGGAATCACTTCGCGGTAGATCGGGTTGGCGACGGCGAGCCGTTCATGGCTCACCAACCCAAGGTCGCGTGCGTACCGCAAGTCCTCCGGATCGAAGCGCCAACCAGCCGCCGCACCGTTCAGCAGCGGCTCGATCACACGCTGGATTCGCTCTTCCTTCAAGTTTTCGAGCAGTTGGTCCAGGTGTGTGTCGCGGCGCAGAATCAGCCGCTCGGCTGCCTTGCCAACGTCGTCTACCGCGACATCGCGCATACGGTTCTTGACGCCATCCTTGGCGAAGCAGGTTTCATGAGCCAAAGCGTTCACCAGCCACGGCTGGCCACGCGTCAGTCGCACGATCTCCGCCACCGCCGCGTCGGCAAAGCGCTGGCCGGTTTCCTCGGCGTGCTGACCAAGCAGCTCGTCCACCTCCGCCGCCGAAAAGTCGCCCAGCCGCAACGACGCCGCCTTGATGTTGAACGGGCTGGCGCCCGTCGCCGGCACCCGCTCCGACGACGGATCAATCCGATAGTCGCGCACGTCTCGAACCCCGCACAGAACCACGCTCTGCGGAAAGCGTCTCGGCCGGTCCCTGTAGCCCGTCCGCAGCTGTCGCAGCACCGACAACAGCGAATCGCCGATCAGGGCGTCGATCTCGTCGATCAGCAAAACCAGAGGCTTCCGATCCGCAGCCGCCCATTTCGACAAGAAGGAGCGCAGGGCGACGGGGCCGTACAGGTCGAGGAGGTCGGGCCAATCTTCGGGAAACCCCGACCCGTCGGAGCCGGCCTGATCCGCCTCCCATGCCATGGTTCCGACAATCGCCCACGTCGCCGTCTTGATGTCATGCCCGGCCGCCGCGCCCGCTTCGACGTTCACGTACGCGCACCGGTATTCGCCGCTGTCGTTGAGCACGTCGCGCAGGGTGGTCAACACCGTCGTCTTGCCCGTCTGGCGGGGCGCGTGGAGGGCGAAGTAGCGCTGGTTCGCGATCATTCCCAGCAGATCGTCAACATCCAACCGCGCAAGGGGGTCGATGCCGTAGTGCCGCTCGGCAACGATCAGACCTTCCTTGTTGAAATAGCGCATGGAAGAAGACTAACCGACAGCGTGCACGGTGCGCAAACCACCTCGCTCCAGGGTCCCGTAATGGTTGAAGGCGCGGGTCTCGAGGGCGTGACGGTGACGTTGACGGCGGTCCCGAGGTGGTCGAAGAGTCGATGCCGACGGACGCGAGCTCGAGCGGGATGCGGGATCAGCCGACGGCGTATGGGCCGAGGCCCAGGCGTTCGTCGAAGCGGGACCCGTACAAGGGGATCATCAGGGCGCGCTTGGTCGAGTATCCGCGGATGAGCGCCGGGCGCTTGTCCGAGGAAGTTCAAGCCGCCGGATACCCGGGCGGCTACGGGCAAGTGAAAGCACTACGCCCGACTGGTCCGGCCGAACGAGCCGGAGGAACCGGTCCGGAGGTTCGAGACGGACCCGGGGGTCCTCAGACGCCAAGTTCGCATCGAGCGCCAGTTGGCCGATAAGCACTTGAAGGACGGCGCACTGGTCCTGTGCGATGTCCGTTGGCCAAGCTCGGCTATTCTCGCGACGGCAAGCGAGGCAAGCCCCAGATCGTCTTCGGCCTTCTCCAGATCGAAAAGTTGCGGGGCGGCAACGACATCGCCGTGAGAGCCGACAGGGCTTTCGCAACTACAAGACCGTGGACCTGCAGGTGCGTCGACCCGCTCCTCGCCGGTACAACCGGCACGCCCCTCTCCCACCGCTCGCGCGTCCCACCCGAAAAAAGACTTCCCCCTCCCGGCTGCGACGCCGGAAGGGGGAAGTTGCCTTCTTGAGAGCTCGAAGGCCGTAACTAGAACCTGTCAGCCCTCAGCTCAACGCCATGGACTCATGTGCCTTGCGTCGTGCCGTCGTCGTGATTGGTAGCCTCACGAGTATCGTCACTTCGCCGCCATTCCAGGCGCACGAAGTACGCTTGGCCCGGCTCCAGAAAATGATCACCGTAGGGCATGCCATCCGCGTTGTGGCAATGGTCCAGGTGGCCAAACATCAACTCATTGCCCTCGGTGGCGCACCTGCTGACGTGGAAGTGGCCGCTCGGGCGGTAGTTGTTGACCGGATCACCATTTACGCCCCAAAGACTGGGATCGGGATCGTCTTCAGTCTTTCGCTGATACTGAACTCGGAGGTTCACATCGGTACTCGCCGGGTGACCCTCCCAACTGACTACCAGAGCGCCAGCGCCTACTCCTGTGGCGGCATCGGCCATCACGGTATGAACGGGTAACATCGGCGTCGCCGTCTTAACTCGCCTCATTCCTTCGCCGACGATGTTGATCGCCAGAACCCGGACTCTGTACAGGGTACCGTTTTTCAAGCCGTCGATCCGATGGGACATCTGGGGCATGAGGCCGTCCGCGTACCTAATAGTGTCCGCACCACTCGGCTCCCAATCCCCTTCTTGCCTATGCATTCCCCAGTCCACCACGTAACCCGTTGAGTCCGCCGGACCCGAGCCCCAATCGTCATCCCCGAGCCCGGTCCACGTCACGGTGATCTGCATGTCATCCGGCGCCAGCATGGGATCGTTTTCGCCAAGCTGTTCCGGCTTAAATCCCGGTGCCTGCGTGGCAACGGCCCTCTTGCCGTCGCCCTGGCTGTTCATCGCCAGAAGCCGGACTCTGTACACCATACCGTTGTCCAAGCCGGGGATCGTAAATTCCATGAGGGAGCTCGAAACAGTGGCCGCACCACTCGGCTCCCAATCCCCCTCTTGCCTATGCATTCCCCAGTCCACCTTGTATCCGGTGATGTCGAGCCCGCCGCTGTAGCGCGACAATCAGGATGAGACGCTTGCGACAAACAAGGTGAGACGGCCGGAGGTGGCGGCGGGAGGTTTGAGCTTTGGTGTTTCCCTGGGATCAGGAGAGACGCGAAGTGCCGGGCCGACGGATTACGGACCACCAGATGGAGCTGTACATGACCGCTCGACGGAAGGACGGGCCTGCGCTGGCGGCGGCGAAGGCGGGGTTCAGCAGGGCGACGGCGTATCGGATCGAAGGGGATCCGGGGCGTCGGTCGGTGAAGAAGCCTCGGGGGCGGAGACGCCCCGACCCTTTGGCGGGGATATTCGACGAGGAGATCGTGCCGCTGCTGGAGGCGAACCCGGGGTTGCGGGCGGTGGCGCTGTACGAAGAGATGATGCGGCGTCATCCGGGGGTTCGGCGGACGCTGGAGCGACGGGTTCGGAGCTGGAAGGCGAAGCACGGGCCGGCGCGCGAGGTCGTTTTCCGACAGAAGCACGAGCCGGGGCGACGGGGGTTGTCGGACTTCACCGACGCCGGGCGTCTGGGGGTGACGGTTGGGGGAGAGAAGCTGGTGCACAAGCTGTACCATTTTCGGCTGGAGTACTCGGGATTCTGCATGTGGCGGTGGTGTTGGGCGGGGAGAGCTACGTTGCCCTGGCCGAGGGGTTGCAGGACGCGCTGTGGGCGCTGGGCGGCGTTCCGAAGGAGCACCGGACGGACAGTCTGTCGGCGGCGTTTCGGAACCTGAAGCGTCGTGCGCGGGAGGACCGGACCGCACGTTACGAGGCGTTGATGGGAGACTACGGGATGAAGGCGAGCCGGAACAACCGGGGCCGGGCGCACGAGAACGGCTCGATCGAAAGCGCGCACGGGCATTTGAAGCGGGCCATCGAGGATGCGCTGCTGTTGAGGGGATCGAGGGACTTCGAGACGATCGAGGCGTACCGAGAGTTCGTGAGCCGGGTGGCGAGTCGCCGCAACGCTCGCAACCGCAAGAGGATCGACGCCGAGCGAGCCGTGCTGCGGCCGTTGCCGAGGCGTCGCAGCGACGGTTTCGAGGAGACCTTGGTGCGCGTGACGAGCGCGGGTGGGTTCTCGCTGCGGCGGGTGTTCTACACGGTGCCGTCGCGGCTGGTGGGACACCGGCTGCGGGTGAGACTGTACGACGACCGCCTGGTCGTCTTCGTCGGGACCGAGGAGCTCGTGACGTTGCCTCGGGGCCACCCGGGACCGGGAGGGCGACGGGGACGGGTCGTGAACTACCGGCACGTGCTGCCCTCTCTGCGTCGCAAGCCGATGGCGATGATGAACTGGGTCCACCGCGACGGTTTGTTCCCCCGCGACGCCTACCGCCAGGCTTTCGACGCGTTGCGCGAGCGCCTGGACGACCGCGAGGCCTGCCGGCGGATGGTCAAACTCCTTGCGCTGGCCCACGATCACGGATGCGAGGCCCTGCTGGCCGACGAGATCGAAGCGCAGCTCGAGGCCGGGCGGTTGCCCGACGCCGAAGTGCTGCGCGACCGGTTCCCAGCGCCGGACTCCCTTCCCGACCTCGAAACGACCCTCCCGCCACTGTCGCGCTACGACGACGCCTGCCTGAACGGAGCACCGCGATGAAAGACTCCTTCATCGTCGATCCCCCGGCACTCGACCTGTTGCTGAAGCAACTGCGCCTGCCGAGCATGCGGGCGCTGTGGAGAAGCTTCACCGAACGCGCGGACCGGGAAGACTGGTCCTCGGCGCGCCTGCTCGCCGCGCTGGCCAGCCAAGAAGTCGCCGATCGCGAACGGCGGCGCTTCGAGCGGCACCGAGCCGAGGCGAAGCTGCCCCGCGGCAAGACGCTCGACAATTTCGACTTCAACCTCGTGCCCGCCGTGTCGAAGGCGCGCGTGGGCGTGCTGGCGAGCGGCGACATTTGGCTCGAAGAAGCGGCCAACGTGCTGCTCTTCGGTCCGCCGGGAACGGGCAAGAGTCACCTTGCCGCGGGCATCGGACTCAAGCTGGTCGAAAACGGCTACCGCGTGCTGTACCAGCGAACGTCGAGTCTGGTGCAGAGGCTCCAGGCGGCGCGGCGCGACCTCGCCCTCGACGCCGCCATCGCCAAGCTCTACAAATACCACCTCGTCATTCTCGACGATTTCTCCTACGCCACCTGCGAAGGGACCGAAACCAGCGTCCTCTTCGAACTCATCGGCGCACGCTACGAGAATCGCTCGCTCCTCGTCATCGCCAACGAACCTTTCAGCGCCTGGGACAAGATCTTCGGTGGCGAAGCCTTGACCGTCGCCGCCGTCGACCGCCTCGTGCACCGCTCCCACGTCTTCGAACTCAACGTCGAAAGCTACCGCCGTCGCGCCGCCGTGGCCGCCAGGAAAGCCGCCGCTGGGCATGGACAGACCGACGAACCGACTCCGGGACGTGGGGTACGCGCCGGGGCCGACCCCCACTCCCATCCTCGCCACCCGGCAAGTTGGCTATGGCGACGGCCCAACCCGCCACGCTCCATCGCCGGCGGCGGACGGAGGTCACAAGCATGAGGTCGGTACGCGGTCACGATTGGTCCGCGCACCGGCGGAAAGAACCGCGAGGGCTGCCGAGTGAGCGGGCCCGCCGGTCACCCGCCGGTCCATGTCGGAACAAGTTCCAACACGGAACGACGGGTAATGGTTACCCACCCACCCCGCAGCGACGCTCACGCTGGCACGGGGGTGGAGCACGGTACCGTCCAGCCTTGATTCCGTGCTCGGACCGTCCAACGAAGTAGGACCGCCTCACAGGCTCTCCAGGACGCTCAACTTGCTCCACGCATGCCACCTTGTTATCATCCCTTCGTTCACAACGTCGCGATCTCGTATTCTCACCTTGATTGTCGCTACGTCTCACCTTGATTGTCGCTGTGCAGTCGCGCCACCGAAGCGCAGCGGCTTCGCCCCGCCGCAGCAGCGCGTCCCGCATGACCGATGCAATGGCGATGTCCTCGTTCCCTCGCCGACGGGCGGCGTCCGGCGACTCCCGCCGTCCCGACTCTCCCAGGCGGGGCAAATGGGCGGTCATGACGATCGCCTCGAGGCACCTCGAGGTCAGCCCTTTCGCTTGCTTGGGATCGGCGCGTCCCGATTCCACGGCTTGATTGCGCAAGCCGGCGATGGTGAGCTTCACCCCTTCGGCTTGCGTCGGCGTAGGCACCCCCGCCGACCTGTGGTAGAAGCCGATGGCCTTGCGGTCGAGCGCGACGGTGGATGGCGACAGGCCCTTTTGAGCGCGCTCGGTCAAGTAGGCCGCGACCGTCATGGGTTCGGCGGGAAGCGCGGACAACCCCTCGGACTCGGCCCAAATGCAGAATTGACGCCAAGCGCTGGCGTACACGCGCCGGGTGGAAGTGCGTCGGCTCGCCTGAACGGCGGAGAAGACCGCATTGGCATGAGGCGAATCGGCGTTGACGAACAGGTCCATGGGTACTGTGACTTGGCGTTTCATATGGTGGCGGAAGGTCTGTCCCGATGCCGGTAGGAATGGTGAGGGTTGGCGTGCGGGTAAGATTAGCCGCACGCGGGCAGGGGTTGCAAACCGTCTCGCTCCCGGCGGACGCTCGCAGGCGGAGCCGCCCCCGAAGAGCATGGACGAAGAAATGGTCGGCGCCGCAACGACGGAGATCACGGTCAACTTGGAGGAGGGCATCGAGGCCGCGGACGACTTGGAGCACCACTTCCACATCCGAGTGGGCGCGAGGCGCGCGTGCGACGTGGATGCGGACGACGACCCCGTGTACCACTGGTCTGAACCGATGCAGATCGTGGAGAGCGTCACCATGCTGGACGCGACCGGCGTCGTCGCGCTGCGGAAAGACAGCGAGCAGCACAAGCTCGACGTCACGGGGACGCGCGGGACGTGGTTCGGCAGGGATGCGCAGAGAGTTCAGTGGTGCTTGGAAGCGCCATAAAGCCCTTCAAGAAGGGTGAGGCCAAATTCGTCTTGACCACCAACGACTTACTGATGGACGGCCAGTGTTTCCTGGCCATTGCGCGGAAGGCCGGGATAACGGAGTTCCAGGTTCTCCGGGTAGATGGCCGAAGTGGCAGTTCCAGGCAGTTGAGCGGGCGAGCGCCAATGGACGGCAGCCACTGAGTCCATGGCGTTGAGCCGAGGGCTGGGTTCCACGGCCTTCAGGCTCTTGAGAAGCAACTTCCCCCTCCCGGCGTCGCAGCCGGGAGGGGGGAAGTCTTTTTCGTGGCATCTGGAGGACCTGCGCCACCGACGATGCGGGAATGAACGGTCTTCACTACGGACCGCTACGAGGGGGATGCTGAACAATGCTCGCACCCGCATCCAGGACGAGGTGTCTACGGTCGCCCCTACGCAGGAAGCCCCCGCCCGACGTGTCGGGCGGGGGCTTCCCTTCCTACCTTGGCCGCTTCGGACTACCCTTTCGGGGCAAGCCCGACAGCCGTTTCCTGCTTGCTGCGCTGCCTAGGGAACTAACCTATGGGCGCTAGGCCACCACCTACTGCTGCCCGGTATACTTGTATCGACGACCTCTATGTCCCGCCTCGCCCTCACACGGACCTCCAAGCCACCACTGAGACTCAAGCCCGTAATCGTGCCGAACTCGACCGTGGCCGACGTTGCAGTACCATCCGGAATCCCGTCAGGATCGTAGTCAGTCTGTCCCACGCCGATCCAAGTCGACGTCCCCGGCACCCTGTACTGCACACGGAAGCTATGGTAGCCGTTGCCGGCGGCGACTTGACCATGATTCCACGTGATCGTCATATCGCCACCCGATGTCACCCATTGGGCATCCACAATCTCTGGTGTCGGGTCAACGGCGGGGCCCACCGCGCCAGCAGATGGTACCCAATGACCATTGACACCGGAAGCGAACAACCTACTCTCGACGGCTACCGTAAATCCATTCCGCAAATCATTGACCGTAAGGTTCGAACCGGAAAGCGTAGCATCGCTCACCACCATCCGATCTTCCATCATCGTGGGGTCAGTGGCAACAAACGGCGTGGTAGACACAAGTACAACTGTAGCGTCACTGCCGCCCAAAAGCGAGCTCGCGGCCGTCAACCGGACTCGTTCCCGGTTGGCGGCATTGGCGGCAACGGGGCCAGCAGTGGATCGCGTCCACGTCACAATCACGCTGTCAGCGCTAGTGCTCGGACCTAAAGCGTCAGGACCGCCTTCGATTCGCGTCACCTTAACGTCGGTCGCCGCCCAACTATTATTCTGCGTGAAGTCCTGCCCAGGAACCATGACCATGCCAGGACCGACAGTTACCCCCTGCCGGGGGTTCGGATCGACGAAAGCGAGACTGAAAGCGGCGCCGGTTCCGGTAGTACCCGTCAGGGTAGCCGTCAGCTCGTATGTTCCGTGTGCCAAACCGGATATCGTATACGTGCCGTCCGCACCCGAAGTCGCAGTCGGATTAGGAGTACTCGCATCTCCATCATCCGCCGTGATCGTCACGTTCGGCAGACCCCTGTGGGTGACGCTGCTTACCTGTATGGCGCCTGTCGGGATATAAACCGTTCCGCTGATCGTACCAGCCACTTCGGTAGCCGTGAAGTTGTTGCCAGTATCATCAGGGTTGGTATCGTCGACCGTTACAACATGGCCCGTCGACGGCGACGGCATAAAGGTGTAATCACCAATCTCCTTCGCCGTGACCGTGTAAGTTCCGAATGACAAGCCGGTAACCTCATACTCGCCATCCGCATTCGACGTCGCATCCGGCGGATCGTTGCTCGCATCGCCGTCGCTCAGGTAGTCCGCCATGATCGTCACGCCTGCCACACCGGTGGTGGTGGCGCCGCTCATGATCTCGACTTTGCCGCTGATCATAGCGTTTTGCTCAGCGGTGAGCGTGACACTCACGTCCGCGCCCGCGACAACCGTGGCCGGCTTAGGCGCGAACGTGTAACCGGGCGCAGAAGCGGTTACCTGATAGCCGCCCGCCAACACGGTGTTGCTGCTGTACACACCTGGCGTCGATTGAGTCAACGTGTACGTGGCACCCGTGCCCGTGTGCATCGCCATGACCGTCGTCAGGTCTTCGAACGCGGTCATTCCGCCCATTCCGTCCGGCCTGAACACCTCGGCTATGATCGTCCCATACACCGGGTTGGCCATGCCGCCAAAATCATTGCCCGAACTCGTTCGGCCTTGGACTACGGTCGCCGTCACAGTACTGAATCCGTATCCCGCATCCGCTCCGGTGACGTCATAAGTACCATGATGGGCCACATCCAGCGTATAGGCGCCGCTCGCGTCGGAATACGTCGTTACGGCGCTACCGGGCGTGGAACCTGTGGGAGTCGCCTTCACTTCGACGCCACCGGCAGCAGAACCGCCCACCGTGACCGTACCCTCGATCTTGCTGAAGAACCCGAAATAGGCATTGGGCGCACCAGTAGTGAGCACGATCAACTGGGGCTTGAAATGCTCTGGCGCATTGGCACTCCCTGCTTTGCTGATCCGCACCGTGATGCCCGCATCCAAGTCACTCTTCCGAACCCTGTCCCACTCTAAGCTCGGGGAGCCTTGAGTCGTCTGCGCCGCTATTGTGTAGTCGCCGTTTTCTACGCCGGCCAGGGGACCGCTAATGCCGCTAAAGTCAAGCCGAACCGTTTCCTGAGTTACGCTGCTGGCCATTGGATCCACCAGTCCAACGCCGATGGTGGTGGCTTCGTGTCCGACGAAGTCGTCCACAATCTTGTCGGCGTCGCCAACGGACACGTTGACCCGTCGGCCGTAGTCTGGCCACAACGAGGCCTCCGGCTCGAACACATAGGGCTTGCCATTAAAATCCTGGTCCCCCACGAATACTCGATACTCTCCCCACCCGACCGTAATCTTGTAGTTGCCGTCCCGATCCGTTTGGCCGTAGTGTGCCCACTGTCTCCAATTCTGCCGGGTTACGGCGTTGTTCCTCGGATACACGGTCACCTCGACGCCTTTCATCACGTCTCCGTTGGCATCCACCACCTTGCCCGAGATGGAGCCGCTAGGACTGGCCGTGAAGTCAATGCGAGTTTGCTTGTCGCCTGCGTCCAGCTCGAGGTGGTGGGAGAAGGGAGTAGTGGTGAAGTCCGGATCAGGCACATAGGTGCCGGAGGCGTTCTCCATCAGCATTGTCGCATAGACGTAGTAAGTACCGTACTCGTTGACCGCCATGCTGTAGTCGCCGTTGACGGAAACGGTGTCCCGCCACTCCCAATGCAAATGGTCGGTGGCTGGCACATCTGTGTTGGCCCCATCCGACGTTCTAAAGACACGTATCTCTACCTTGTCGTCCGATGCGCTGGGATCGGTGGTGCGCACGGTGCCGCCGATCGTGGTGACCTTATACAGATAGAGGTCGTTGACGCTCACGTCGCCATTGAGCATCCCAATGCTGAGCGTGTCCGAGCCCTTGCATCGTGAGTGATGCCCGTCCCGCGTGCACGTGTCATGGTCGGCCTTCATGGCCTTCAACGTGTACTGCGTGCCTTCGGGCACCTCGAGAATGTAGTCGCCATAGCGGTCGGTAGTGGCCTCCTCCACCACATGGCCGTTGCTCGTCGCTTGGACCGTCGCGCCCTCCAGGCCACCGTTGTCGCGGTGGGTGCCGCGGAGCTCCACGCTGCCTCTGATCTCGCGGTCGGTGGCTTTGGTGCCCAACAAGTCGTCGTCAATGTCGAAGACTTGGCCCGGGGCCAACGTGACGGTGCGACTGCTGGCGAAGCTGTAGCCGAACTTCGAGGCCGTGATCGTGTGCTGGCTGAACGGTGGGATGTACAACTGGTAGTATCCCGTCGAGCCGGTCGTCGCCGTGGTGACCGTGTCGCCGTTGGCGTTGCTCGCGATCACCGTCGCGCCTGCCAGCGCCCGGGTTCCTTCCACTACGCGACCGCGCACGGTGCCGTAGTCGTAGGCCGTGAAGTTGACGTTGCTCAGTTCCTGGCCGCCGACCAGAGTCGTCGTCCAGCTGCCGTCGTTCGGCGTGAAGAACGTGCGGATCCTGCCCACGTAGATCGTCGTCTGGTCCGGCGTTCCCGGTTGCCCGGCGCGAATTCCAGCCCGCACGTTTATCTTATACATCCCGTCCGCGTCGGTCTTGGCCTCTCTCGTCGGATCGCATTCCTCCAGGCAACCGGATCGCCCGTCAGACCGTCGGTGACCTGGCCCCTTACCATGGCCATCGGGGTCGCCATCCTGATTTCCACATGCTTCTCGTGGAGCATGTTCGCGGCGACCGTGACGTCGTCCGCGCCCTCCTCCGTGGCCGCACTGACGTATCCCGTCTTCTCGACCATGACGGTAACCGCTCTCGCGCTGGCGGCAACGTCCTTCAGGATGTAGCGACCGAAGAAGTCCGTGGTGTCGGTCACGCCGCCGGCCGAAACCGCCACGCCGCGCACGGGAAGGCCCGATGGGCCGTGCTCCGTGACGCGTCCGTAAATCGTGCCGGTCGACGGCGTCACGTCAATCGTCATCGGCGCGGGACCCTCGACGCTGTCGTCCGAGCCCTCCGCAACCGGCTGGCCGAGACCGCTCTCGTCGAACGCGGCCGCGACCGTCGTCCTGTACATTGCCTCGGTACTCCTCCAGCCGTCCGACGTGGCGAACGCGTACCAGCCGTCGGCAACGCCGGGGATCACGTAGCTGCCCAACTTCGGAGCCTCGGTAGCCGTGCTCGCGGCTCCTCCCATCTCTTCCGCGAGGTTCTTGCCCGCCACGGGGTCCAGCGAAACGCTGACGCCGCCCTTGGCCACGGCCCCGTCTCCCTCCATCTTTTTGAACCCGTCGCCAGTATCGCTCCTCACGACCTCGTTGGCCGTCGCGTTGCCCATGACGTCGCGCAGCCACACGTACGCGAACGTCGAGCATGGGGAGTCGTCGCCCGGGCCGTGGAAGTCCTGGTAGGCCTTGTCCGCCGTCAAGGGGCAGGCATAGACGTGCGGGCTGAAGCCGCCCTGATCGCCGAAGGCCCCCATCGCAATGTCGTTTTCGTCGAGGTCCCTGTACGCCAGAATTTCGTCGTCGCTCACGATCGTGCGGTGGTCGCCAACGCTCATCCTGACCAGCACGTTCATGTCCGACGGAACGCCGCTGAACGTCGCCATGCCGTTTTTCGGATGCATGACGATCGGGTTGCCCTCTTCGTCCAGCACCGCGCGCGCGCGACCGTCCCCGCGACCGCCCGTACGACCGTCCTCGGAGTCGATGTACATCAGCTCGAGGCGAATCGTGCTCGCGCTCATCGCGCTCGGACGCGCGTCGCCGCCGTGATGCTGCCCGTGTACCCGGCGATCTGGTCCCTGTCCTGGTGCACGCCAACCGTCAGCGATTGCGTCGTGTACCTGACCTCCAACATGCCCGCGTCCACCGGCATCTCGCCCGGCAGGCTCAGACCGTCGTGCACGTGCATCACGTAGCCGTCGTCGTCCGCGCCGTCCAGCATCCACTTCTCGCCGCCGTCCAACGGATCGCCGTCCGCGTCGACCTGCACGCTGTCAAGCCCAAGCGCGAACTTGACCGGAACGTCGTCCACCGACGCCGCCGTGTGCATCACCGTCGCCATGCCCATGTCGTCCAGCCGCATCGGCTCGGCCGCCATGTCGTCGGCCGCCATCGTCATGTCGTCGGCCATCACCTTCGCGCTGTAGATCCAGTCGGCCAGCGCTTCGCGGCCGCCCGCGTCCGTCATGATCGTCTTCGCGCCGAACGTGAAGTCCGCCTTCAGGCTCACGAAGTCCATCATGTTCATGGTCGTCGTCGCCGGTTCCGGAGACTTCCAGCTCACCATCTGCATGCCTTCGGCCATCCCGAAAGCGCCCTCGGGTGCCGTGACGCCCGCGTACACCATGTTCGCCATGTCCCCGCGCGGGAACGTGATCGACGCCATGCCCATCTCGTCGGTCATGCCGCTCGCCACCATCATCGCGCCTTCCATGTCGGCGTACAGACTCACCGTCGCGCCCGGAACCGCCTCGCCCATGGCTTCGCCGTGCCTCAGCGTCACGCCGAAGCCCACCGTCTGGTGCGTGATGTCGAACGGAACGTCCTGCACCTCGGCCTCGCCCGCCGCCAGCGTGAGCGAATAGCCCGTCGCCGGGCCGCCGTAGCCGTACGGCATCATCGCCGCCGCAGTCTCCGGCGTCAGCAGAACCAGCAGCTGGTACGTGCCGGCCTTCAGATTCTCGAACATGAACTCGCCGTCGGCGTTCGTCGCGCCAGGCATCTGGTCGTTCACGCCCGGTCCCACAAGCGCCAGCGGGACGCCCGGAGCCTCGAACGGAGCTTCGCCCTCGTCGCGCATGTCGTTGCCCGCGCCCGCCTCGTCGTCCATCGTGCCTTCGTCGATGTACAGCTTGCCCGACACGCTCGCCGTGCGCGCGTGCATGCCGTCGAAGTTCGCGATCGCCGCCTCGTCGTCCATCACGCTCACGTCCATGTCCATCGCGTCGAACACGTACATCGTCTCGTCAACGCCCGAGATCGCCACGTTGTAGTCGCCCGCCGCGAGACCCGCGAAGCCGTACGAACCGGAAGCGTCCGTCGTCGTCTCCATGTCCGCCGCGCCCGACAGCGTCACCGCGACGTCCGCAAGACCCATGCCCTCGACGCTCACCCGACCGCTGATGCCCGCCGTGCGCAGCAGCTCGCCGTCGAACGGCACCGTCGCCGTCTCGCCCAGCGCAACCGTCACGTTGCGAGACGTCACCTCGAAGCCGTAGTCCTCCATGTCGTAGCCCGAAATGCCGACCACGTAGTCGCCCGCGCGAAGCTGCGCGAACGAGTACCCGCCGCTCGCGTCCGTCATGGTCGTCTTGTCCGTCGCGTCCGGTCCGCCCGTCAGGCTCACCGTCACGCCTTCCAGACCCTCGCCCCCGACGCTTACGCGGCCCTGAATGCCGGCCGTGCGCAGATACGTGCCGTCGAACGACACGATCTTCGACTCGCCCACGCCGACCGTCACGGCCGAAGCCGTGCTCGAAAACGCCACCTCGTCCGAATCAAACCCGGATATCTCGACCGAGTAGTTCCCCATCCGAAGCCCGGTGAACGCAAACTGGCCCGTGCCGTCCGTCACCGCCGTCTGCGCCGACGTCCCCGAAAGCGCAACCGTCACCCCCGACAAATCCATGTTCTCTACCGTTACCGACCCCGATTCGGAAGAGAAATGACGCGCGCGTGGTCTTGTCGTCACATATCGTTATCCAACAACGACTTAGCTTACCCCACCACCCCCGCCTCCCCCATCAGCACCTCGAGCATCTCCAAATAATACTCCCGGCGCGACCGCTGATCCTGGGTCAGCGGCGCCACCACCCCCTCCACATCGCTGGCAAGCCGCCCCAGGCGACTTGCCAGCTCGCCAAACTCGCGAGCAAGATCGCGCAGCTGCGCCGCCCTGGGCCCGGCATCGTCCTCGCCCACCTCTTCCAGCGCGGCTTCGATCCGCTCCCGCTCCTCGACCGCCTGCGCCGCGGCCTCGGCCAGCTCCAGCAACGTCGCCGTCCACGCGGCGCGCGTGCCCGGCGTCGCATTAATGCGCGGATCCTCGCGCACCACCACCTCCTGCACCGATTCGGCTCCCGCGGCCACCAGACGCGCCGTGTACGCGCCCGGCACCACCAGCGGCCCGCCACGCCCCGCGCCAAACCCCCCACCCCCACCACCCGCGGCCGCAACCGTGTGCCGCAGGTCCCACACCACGCGATTCATGCCCTGCCGCGCGGTGCCCTCTACCGTGGCCACGCGACCACCCTCGCCATCCTCGATTGCGATCTCGACCGCGTCCGAATCGGCGTCCGCCCCGAGCCAATAGTCCAGGATTGCGCCGTGCGGGGGGTTCTCGCCCCGATAGTACACGTCTCCCGCGTGGGCCGCGCCACCCGCCCGACGGATCTGCACGGCAGGCTCGACCGTAAACAGATGGACGCTCTCATCCCCCTCAATCATTTCCGCTGTCAGCTCCTGCAACGCGTTGATCTGGTCCAGGATCCAGATGCCGCGCCCGTGGGTCCCGAGCACGAGGTCGTTTTCGCGCGGATGAATGACGAGATCGTTGAACGGCAGGGTGGGCATGCCGCCCCGCAGCTCGGTCCAGCGTTCGCCGCCGTTCATGGTGTAGTAGAGGCCGATTTCGGCGCCCAGAAACAGGACCGAACCGTTGCGCAGGTCTTCGCGCACGGTGCGCAGCACGCGGTCGGCGGGCAGGTCGCCGGTGATCGAGACCCAGCTCTGACCGTAGTCTTCCGACCGGTACAGGTAGTTGGCGTAGTCGTCGTTGCGGTAGTTGTTCCAGACCGCGTAGACGCGCCCCTCGTCGTGACGCGAAGGTTCGATTCCGCTGACCCATGCGCCCGTCGGCAGGCCAGGGAAGGCCTGGGCGGCCGCCCCATGGTCCGAATCGCTGACCCCCGGATCGGTCAGATCGATCCAGCGCTCACCGCCGTCGTGCGACACGTGCAGGCGGCCGTCGTCGGTGCCGGCGTAGATCAGGCCCTGCCGCAGCGGGCTTTCGGCCACGGCCGAAATGGTGGGGTAATAGGGGATTCCGTCGTCCAGCGAGGGCAGATCGTCGTGGGGCATCTGGCCCATGATCGGGAGCGTGCGACGGTCGACGCGCGTGGTCAGGTCGCCCAATGCCTGCCAGGAGTCGCCGCGGTCGTTGGTCTTCCACAGAATGTTGGTGCCCGCGTACAGGGTCGAGGCGTCGTGCGGCGAGATGGTGAACGGACCGTCCCAGTTGGCGGGAGCCATGGCGTTGCCGAGGCGCTGATCCTCGAATTCGCCGACTTCGCGCCACGTCTCCCAGTTGCGTCGCCCGGCAATGTGCCCGGTGGGGTCGCCCGGACGGATCGAGGTGCGTTCGCCGGTGCGCAGGTTGAAGCGCGACAGCCCCAGGTACTGCGATTCGGTGTAGATGACCGTGTTGTTGGTCGTGTCGGGCAGGTTGAGAAACCCGTCGCCGCCGCCCAGCTTCCGCCAGTCGCTGTTAACAATGCCGTCCTGACGCCAGGTCTCGCTGGGCCCCATCCACGACCCGTTGTCCTGCAGCCCGCCGTACACGTTGTAGGGCCGCGCCATGTCGACGGCAATCCGGTAGTACTGGCTCACCGGCAGGTCGGAGATGTACAGCCACCGCAGGCCGCGGTCGTACGAAATGCCCAGGCCCCCGTCGTCCGCCTTCATCACGTGACGCGAGTCGGCGGGATTCACCCACACCAGACGGTCGTCGCCGTGCAGGCTCTGCGGCGGCACCGTAAAGGTGCGCCCACCGTCGTCCGAGAAGGAATAGCTGTTGACCATGTAGATGCGCTGGTCGTCGCTCGGGTCCACAAGGATCTGACTGGCGTACATGGGCCGCGGATTCCAGTCGCTCATCAGCTCCCAGGTGTCGCCGTGGTCCTCGGACCGATAAATGCCGGCGCGCCGTTCGGTGTAGGCCGTCGAGGCGTTGTAACGGTATCCCTGCTCGACGCTTGCGTAGACGATCCGCGGATCGCTGCGGTAAATCGAGATGCCGATGCGACCGAGCTCGCCTTCGGGCAGCCCCCGCGCAATGCCCGGCCCGGTCAGCCGTTCCCAGCTGTCGCCGCCGTCCATGCTGCGGTACAGGGCGCTGCCGGGTCCGCCGCCGTGAAAGCCCCACGCGCGACGCTCCCGCTGATAGGTTGCCGCATAGACGACGTCGGGATCGTTCGGATCGAGCGCCACGTCGACCGCGCCCGTGTGCTCGTCGATCTGCAGGATCGGATCCCAGGTGGTCCCGCCGTCCGAGCTGCGGTACAGTCCCCGTTCCTCGTTGGGCCCCCACAGATGACCCATGGCCGCCACGTACACCAGATCGGGGTCCTCCGGGTGCAGCGCAATGCGCCCCACGTGCCGACTCTCGCGCAGCCCCATGTTCGTCCAGGTTTCGCCCCCGTCGGTGCTCTTGTAGACTCCGTCTCCCCACGACGAGCTCTGCCGATTGGCGCGCTCGCCCGTCCCGACCCACACGATCGCGGTGTCCCTCTGATGCAGCGCAATCGCGCCCACCGAATGCGTCCCCTCGTTCTCGAAAACCGGCGTGAGCGTGATGCCGTTGTCGCTGGTCTTGTACACCCCGCCGGTTGCCGACGCGACGTAGAACTTCCACACGTCCGATTCGGCCACGGCAAGATCGACGATCCGCCCGCTCATGACCGCGGGACCGATGTTGCGCGGTCGCAACCCGTCAAGCTGCGCGGTGGTGACCTGGGCGTGCAGGGGGGGCGTAACGGCGGTGGGAACCAGGAGCGCCGTGGCGAAACGAATGGAGAAGCGGCTGTTCATCGCAGAAATCCAGTGCAGGTGGGGAAGGGCGGACCAAGCGTCCAACCCATAACATACAGTACGGCTCGGCCAAATCCCTCGGCATTGCCGCGCCAGTCCTCAATATTGCAGTGCCATCGCCCCCCGAATCGCCGCCAGAAATCGGATCGCCTCGGGAGCCTGTCCCAGGCTCGCCCGCACGCCCCGCGAGTGCGCCATGAGGTCCGTGATCGTGGCGCGCACGTCGCCCAGGCGTTGCAAAAAGCGTTGTGCGGCAACGGTTTCGGTAAACGGAATCAGGTGATCGCGACGACCGTGAATCAAGCGGATGGGGGGAAGAGCCCGACCTCCAAGCGCATGGGAAAGCTCCAGACCCGAATGCGTGGCCCGCGCCGCTTCCACGAGAAGAGGGGTCAGCTCCTCGGCCCGGCCCGGATCCGGATCCATGGCCGCATCGGGCGCGAATACCCGAAACAGCCGCCGATTCCGCGCCGACACGCTGACCATGACCTCGGCCTTGTAGCGATCGCTGCTCGGCTCCCACGACATGAACCCGTGGTCGCCCGCCAGCGCCGCCAGGCGGCGCAGCGCGCGCGACACGTCCGCCGCGTCCTCGCACCCCGGGATTCGGTGCAGGTAGTTGGCCGCGACGACCCACCGCCCATAGGGGTCGGGGCGCAGGTACGCGGTGCGTTCCCGCCACTCGAACTGGCCCGTAAGGCCGAAGCGAACGGTGCTCGTCAGGTTGTGGTAGCCGCCGTAACCGAGCACGCCCCGCACGAGTCCTTCGGCGGCCAGCTTGGCCCCCGCCAGAATGGCCTGGGTGCAGCCGAAGGACAGGCCCACGAGGATCACGCCGCCGGGCCGCACGCGCGGATCGGCGCACACGTGGCGGGCGGCGCGGACGAGCGCGTGCCGGGCGGGCGCCGGGTCGAGGTCGAGTCTGCGCCAGGCGCGCACCTCGGGGACGAGGGCGTCGCCGCCCGCCGCGGCCAAGGCAGCCGCGAAGCGAACGATGGCCGCGTGGTTCGGTCCCGGTCGCGTGACGCCGTGCAGCACGACCCAGCCGGGCAGGGGGCGGTCGCGGGCGGCGGTGGGGCGGTATCGTCGCGCGCGGAGGACCTTCGTGCCCTCGCCGATCGCGACGTCGCGCGCAACGACGCCGCGCGGCAGCGTCCCGTTTGCGCTGGCAATCCAACCCTTGGCGTAGCGCAGGGCATCCAAGCCGCATGACCGCAAACGCACCGAGGTCGCCCTACCTGCTCGCCGCGTGCGCTAGCGCAGGCGTGTTTGCGCTGTACGCCTTGACGTTGGCGCCGACAACGGCGTGGTGGGACGCCAGCGAATACATTGCCACAGGCCACACCCTCGGCATACCGCACCCGCCGGGGAACCCGCTGTTCGTGGCGCTGGCCCGTACCTGGTCCATCCTGCTGGCTCCACTGGGACTGTCGCCCGCCGTGCGCGTGAACCTGCTGGCCGCGGCGACCTCGGCTGGGGCGTCGTTCTTTTTTTACCTGATCGCACACCGCACGCTGGCACAGCTTCGGGGTCCCGGCAAGGTCGCACGGGTGGGTGCGGGCGTCGCGGTCCTGATCGGCGCGACCGCGTTTACCGTCTGGAGCCAGAGCAACGCCAACGAGAAAGTATACACCGTCTCGCTGCTGATCGTGGCGGCGGTCAGTTGGCTGGTGCTGCGCTGGCGCGACTTGCCCCCCGACGATCGCCGAGGCCCGGCCATGCTTGTGGCCTGCGTCTACCTCATGGCGCTGGGAGCGGCCAATCACCTCATGTCGGTCCTGCCGGCGGCGGCGTTCGCGGCGTGCGTCGCGTTGACTCGCGCGAGACCGTGGGACCGGGCGGCCCGCCGAGTGCCCGGGCGAGTGCCCTCGAGGAGCCAAGCCCCTCTGCGGAGCCCCGCCTTCGTGGCCCGCTGCCTGTTGGCCGTCGCGGTGGGCCTGTCCTTTAACTTCTTCCTGCCCGTGCGCGCGGCCCAGCGTCCCGTGATCAACGAGGGCGACCCGTTGTGCGACGGCTTCGGCGAGACCGCGGTGGCGATCTACACGTTCGGCGCCGCCGGGTGTCCCGCGCTGGCATCGTCGCTCAGCCGCGAACAGTACGCGAAGCCGCCCGTGACCATGCGGATGGCGCCGTTCACCCACCAGCTGCACAACTTCTTCCAGTACTTCGACTGGCAGTGGTCGCGCGGCCTGGACCCCGACGAACCGCCAAGCCCCCGACGGCTGCCGTTCACCCTGCTGTTCCTCGCCCTGGGCGCGCTCGGGTTGGCCACCGCCTGGCAACGCGATCGCGGCACCGGCGTCTACCTGCTGATCCTGTCGCTCACCCTGTCGCTCGGCCTCGTCTACTACCTGAACTTCCGCTACGGATACTCGCTCGCACCCGAAATTGCGGACCTGCGCGCCCACGAAGTGCGGGAACGCGACTATTTCTTCCTGTTGGGGTTTGCCCTTTGGGGCGTCCTCGCGGGCCTGGGACTGGTGCGCTGCTGGCTATGGCTCGCAGATCGCACGGGCAGCGCATGGCTGGCCTCGCCGGTGCTGGCCGTCGCCGCCCTGCCGCTCGCGTTCAACCTGCCCTGGGCCAACCGCGCCGGCGACTACTCGGCTCGCGACTACGCCTACAACCTGCTCAGCAGCATCGAACCCTACGGCGTGCTCTTCACCAACGGCGACAACGACACCTTTCCGCTGTGGTACCTGCAGCAAGTCGAAGGCATCCGCCGCGACGTGACCGTCATCGTGGTTCAATACCTCTCAACGGATTGGTACCCGCAGCAGATCCGCGAGCTCACCGCCCCCGAAAGACAACGTCCCTTCGTGGCTGCCGCCGAGTCGGCCGGCGCCCAATTGACCGGCGCCCAGCCGACCTACGAGAATCGCCCACCTCCCGCCCGGGCCGCCATCACTCTCGACGACGACGCGCTCGCTCGGATCCGGAGCGGCCCCTTGCCGGACACCTTCGGCCTGCGCATCGGCAACACCTACGTGCGCTACCCGTCGGGCGTGTCGCTCAGCCGGGGACACCGGATCGCGCTGGCCATCATCGCCGAATCGTCTGCCGAGCGCCCCATCTATTTCGCCGGTTCCGCGGGCGAGATGGCCGCACTGCACCTGCGCGGCTGGTCCGTGCGCGAGGGACTGGCGGCCCGGCTTCACGTCCGCGCCCTCGACGGCCCGCAGCCGCCCTCCTACCGCAAAACGCCGTCCGACTTCGGCGGCGAGTGGGTCAACTACCCCCGAACCGCGCACCTCCTGGACCAGGTCTACAGCTATCGCGGACTTCGCAACCGGGCCATCTGGCCCGACGACTCGGTTGCCAACATCCCCTTGCAGTACTATCTGATCACGAACGCTCTTGCAGCAACGGCGATTGGGGAAGGGGAGGGCGACCGCGCGGAACGCTTCGCGACTCTGGCGCGCGACTTCCTCGAGGTCCACGAGGGCGGGAGGGAAGCGCGGCGGTCTCGGTAGCGGGGGCAAAACGAGTACATCGCGTAGCGCTTGCCGCCGTGCCTAACCCCCACTCCCCCTTTCCGCTGCCACCTCCGCCATCACCTCGCGCACCCGGTCCCCGAATCCCCGCGCGCGTTCCATTACCTCCGCCTCGTCGACGGTGAGAATCTCGCCGCCCTCCACTACCACGCGACCGTTCACGATCACGGTGGCGACGTCGCTGCCGCGCGCCGCGTACACGAGGTGCGAGTACACGCGGTAGAGCGGCGTCAACCCGGCGCGCTGCGCGTCGACCATCACGATGTCGGCGCGCTTGCCCGGCTCCAGCGACCCGATCTCGTCGTGCAGGTTGAGCACGCGCGCGCCCCCCGCCGTGGCCATGCGGAACACGGTCTCGGCGGGAAGGGCCGCGGGATCGCCCAGCATGAACTTCTGGATCTTGGCGGCGGCGTCCATCTCGTCGAACATGTCGAGGTCGTTGTTGCTGGCGGGGCCGTCGGTGCCCAGGCCGACCGGGATCCCGGCTGCCAAGGCCGCAACGACCGGGGCCGCCCTCGGAATCCCCAACTTCATGTTGCTCTGCGGGTTGTGCGCGATTCCGGCCCCGCTGGCCGCGATGCGCGCGATGTCGATGTCGGACAGATAGATCGAGTGCGCGAGCACGGTCCCGGGACGCAGGGCGCCGATCGCCCCGAGCGCGTCGACGACCCCCATGCCGGTCAGCTCGTGCGCCGTGTCGTTCTCGGTGGGGTCTTCGAGGACGTGGATCTGGAAGGGCGCGTCGTACGCGTCGGCAAGGCGGAAAGCCGCCTCGACCGCCTCGAGCGGCGTGGTGTACAGCGCGTGTGCGGCCACGGCGGGGACCACCGTGGGGTGGTCGCGGTACCGCTCCATGAACGCGGCTGCGTCGGCGAGCGATTCCTCGGGGGTGGCGTAGTCGGGCGTGGGGAAGCCGATGACGTGGGGACCCGTGACGCTCCGTATCCCCGCGTCGATGGTGGCCTGTGCCATCTCGTCGCGAAAATAGTACATGTCGGCGAACGTGGTCGTCCCGCCCTTGAGCATTTCGACCGACGACAGCAGGGTGCCCCAGTAGACGAAATCGGGCGCCACGAGCGCGGCCTCGGCCGGGAAGATGTGGTCTTCCAGCCACGTCAACAGCGGCATGTCGTCCGCAAGGCCGCGCAGCAGCGCCATCGCAGCGTGGCCGTGCGTGTTGATCAGCCCTGGGATGACCAGGTGGCCGGTCGCGTCGATGACCTCGACGTTGGCGGGGCGGGGGGCGTCCGGCTCGATCAGGGCCGCAATGCGGTCGCCTTCCACCAGTACCGCGCCGCCTTCGAGAATGGTCCCGGCTGCGTCCATGACCACGACGGTGCCGCCATCGACGAGCAGGGCGCCTTGCGCCGGGGCGCTTTGCGCCAGCTCGGGGCCGTCCGCGGGCACGCAGCCCGCCAGCAACCAGGCGGCGGGCACGCAAGCCGCAACGACCCGGGCAGTCAGAATCCGGCGGGCCGCCGCGCGGGCCCGACCGGCGGGAGTGTTACGTTCAGGCAAATCCTGAGACATCGCTACCTTCCAATCAAGAGGTCTTTGCATGGCACATGGCACCAAAGTAGGCGCGGCGAACGCCGGCAGGGAAGACCACCGCAGCGCCATTCGCAGGCGCGACCGCGGCAAGGACGACGCGTGGGTCAACTCGTTCATCAAGCGCGCGCCGTACGGGTTCCTGGCCACCGTCGACGCAAGCGGCCAACCTTTCCTCAACTCCAATCTGTTCGTTTTCGACGACGCCGACGGGCACAGAAGAATCTACCTGCATACGCACCGCACTGGTCGTACCCGGTCCAACCTCGAAGCGGCCGAGAAGGTCGCGTTCAGCGCGGTCGCCATGGGCCGTCTGCTTCCCGCTCCCGAGGCTCTCGAGTTTTCGGTCGAGTACTCAGGAGTCGTCGCCTTCGGAACCGGTCGCGTGATCCAAGATCGCGACGAAGCGCGACGCGCGCTCCAGCTGCTCCTCGACAAATACGCGCCGCACCTCAAGCCGGGCGAGCACTACCGCCCCATCACCGACGGCGAGCTCCAGCGCACCGGCGTCTACCGCATCGACGTCGAGACCTGGAGCGGCAAGCAAAAGGAAGCCGCGGCGCACTTTCCCGGCGCGTTCAACCTGGACCCGCTTCCGGTGCCGTTTCCGGCCCGCGCCATGTAGGGCCGTTAGCTCACGTGCTTCGCGGCGAGCGCCTCCAGCCCGGCGTCGATCTCCGCGCGCGACACCCAGCGACCCCGCACCATCACGCCCACGCGGTCGAACAGATTGGCCAGATCGTCGAGCGGGTTCGCGCCCAACAGCACCAGGTCGGCGCGCTGTCCGCGCGCGACCGTGCCGAAGCGCCCGTCCAGCCCCAGGTGCGCGTCCACGTACCGTCCGACCGCGGCGGTCCCGCTCTTCAGGATCTCGTAGTTCGACATCCCGGCCTCGGACATCACCTCGAGCTCCCGGTGCAGGGCGAATCCCGGTACGTTGAACAGCTGCGGCGAATCGGTCCCCATCAGGATCCCCGCGCCCGCATCCGAGAGCGCCTTCAGGATCCTGTCGCGCAGGGCCAGGTAGACCGCCACCTCTTCCGCCGGGCCGCTGCCGCCGCCTTGCGCGCGCCGTCTCCAACCCTCGCGCGTCTGCGCCGACACGTAACGCATCTCGGGTTGCTGCAACATGGCGTCGGCGTCCGGCGCGCCGTAGAGATTGCGCCACAGGTACATCGTGGGGACCACGTAGACGTCGTGGGCGATCGTCAGGCGAATCATCTCTTCGAGCTTGGCGTCGTCGACGCCTCGCGCCAGCCCACCGAGACTGATCGGACCCGCGCTCACCTGGGCCTGCACCTCGTCCGTCGCGATCGCCTGCACGTAACCGTCCAGATGATCCACCGTCGACATGCCCGTCTCGATCGCATGCACCAGCCCCACGTCCGCCGGCACGTGCCCGCCGTACGTCAACCCCGCCGCCTGGGCGATCTCGACCATGTGGTCCCAGGTCTCGAGCGTCACGCCGGGGTGGATCTTTTGCAGATCGTAGCCCGCTTCCACATGGGCCCGCACCATGCGCTCCGCGTCGGCCGGCGTCGGAGCCGAGCCGCCGTTGATCGACGGAGCGCCCACGTAGAAGTTGGGACCCAGCACCTCGCCGCGCTCGATTTCGTCCGCCAGGGGAATCTGGTAGGCGGATCCCAGCATGCCGCGAATCGTGGTGATCCCGTTGGCCACGTACAGGAAGAGAATGTCCTCCACCTCGTCGCGGGGCGGATCGTCGCCGGGCGGCACGTGCGCGTGCATCTCGGCAAGGCCCGGCATCAGGTACCGCCCGGACCCGTCGATCACCGTTGCCCCGCGCGGCACGGCCACCTCGTCCGCAGGCCCCGCTTCCACGATCATGCCGTCTGCGACGACCACCGTCTGGCCCGGCACGACCGCCTGGCCATCGCCCGTCTCGGAAGTCATGGGCAGCACGTTCACCTCGGTGAACGCCACGAGCCCCTGTATCGGCGCCGCGTCGCCCTCGCACCCGGCAACGCCGCCGATACCGCCAAGGCCAACAAGCGCCGCGCCCGCCACGACTCGCATCTTTTTCATCGCAGTACACTCCCGTCGTCGTTTGAACATGCGTCCAATCATGATATGGTTGTTTCATGAACTCGCCACCGTCGCCCGTCCCGCCGCCCGCCCCACGGCCCGCCGCGCCCGTCGCCGGCGCCGATCGCATCGCGTCACTCGACGTGCTGCGCGGCTTCGCGGTCCTCGGCATCCTGATCGTCAACATGGCGTCGTACGCCAGGGTCTCGTCGGCCTACATGAACCCCACCTCGGGCGGCGCGTTCGCAGGGCTCGACGTGTGGATATGGGCGTTCATCGAGCTGTTCGCCGACACCAAGTTCATTTCCATCTTCTCCGTGCTGTTCGGGGCGGGCATCGCGATGGTCGCCGACCGGGCCGCCCAACGAGGCCAACCCGCCCCCACCCGTTTGCACTACCGTCGCCACCTGGTCCTGCTCGCTTTCGGCCTCGCCCACGCCTACCTGGTCTGGTACGGCGACATCCTCGTGGCCTACGCCCTGTGCGGTTTCTTCCTCTATCCGCTGCGGAACCTGCCAGCGCGCGCGCTGCTGCGCATCGGATGGTGCGCGGTGGCGTTCGTGGTGGCGCTCTGGGGCTGGGCGGCGTTGTCGTTGCCCTACTGGCCCGAAGCCGATCGGGTGGCCGCGATCGCGGAGTGGGCGCCCCCGGACAGCGTCCTGGCCGCGGAAACCGCAGGATTTCGCGGCGGGTTCCTGGACCAGCTGCGGGTGCGCGCACCCATCGCGTTCACGGTGCAGACGACGGGACTCGCCGGCATGGTGTTCTGGCGCGCGGGCGGTCTCATGTTGGTGGGCATGGCCCTCTACAGGATGGGCGTCCTGTCGGCCAAGCGTTCCAACGCCTTCTACCGCCGCATGGCTACCCTGGGAATCGCCGCCGGATTGCCCCTGATCGCCGCCGGAATCGCCTACAAACTGCACCACGACTTCGCATTCGAGCACGCCATGTTCCAGGGCGCGCTGTTCAACTACGTGGGATCGATCGGCATGTTCCTGGCATACGTAGCCCTGGTCATGCTGGCGGTCCGTTCCAACCGGCTCCCCGGGCTGCAACGACGCCTTGCCGCCACCGGTCGCATGGCGCTCACCAATTACCTCACGCAAAGCCTCGTCTGCACCTTCGTGTTCTACGGCCACGGGCTCGGGCTGTTCGAGCGGGTCCCGCCGGTTGGCCAGGTTGGCATCGTGGCGGCAATCTGGGCGCTGCAGCTGGCCTGGTCGCCATGGTGGCTGAACCGCTTCCGCTTCGGACCGCTGGAATGGTTGTGGCGCACGGCGTCGTACGGAAAACGGCAACCCATGCGCCGCCAACGCGGAAGACGCCATGTCCCAGCCTGATCCCCGCTCCGCGCACCAGGCCGCCCCCCGCCGCGCCGCCCTGACCCGCGCCGAGTCCGCCCGCTACGCGCGCCACCTGGTGCTCCCCGAAGTCGGCAAAGACGGCCAGGAGCGCCTCAAGGCCGCACGGGTCCTGCTAGTGGGCGCAGGCGGATTGGGTTCGCCAGCCGCGCTGTATCTCGCGGCGGCGGGAATCGGAACCCTGGGCGTGGTCGACCCGGACGTGATCGACGTCACCAACCTCCAACGGCAGATCCTGCACGGCAACGCGGGCATCGGGCGGCCCAAGGTGGCGTCGGCGAGAGCGCGACTCTCAGACATCAACCCCCACGTCACCATACAGACCGGCCAGATCCGCCTCAACTCGCAGAACGCGCTGCAGATCGTCGAAGCCTTTGACGTGGTTGTGGACGGCAGCGACAACTTTCCCACCCGCTACCTCGTCAACGACGCGTGCGTGCTGACGGGGAAACCCAACGTCTACGGATCGGTCTATCGCTGGGAGGGTCAGCTTGCCGTATTCGCAGCCGCCGACGGCCCTTGCTACCGCTGTCTTTTTCGCGAACCGCCGCCGCCGGGCCTGATCCCCAACTGTGCCGAAGCCGGCGTGTTCGGAGCGCTCCCCGGCGTGATCGGAGCGGCGCAAGCCATGGAGACCATCAAGCTGATTCTGGGGGTTGGCGAGCCGCTCGTCGGACGCCTGCAAATCTTCGACGCGCTTTCCTACCGCTGGCGCGAGCTGGAGATCCGTCGCGATCCCGAATGCCCCGTCTGTGGCGACGCCCCGACCCAGACCGCCCTTATCGACTACGATGCCTTCTGCGGCGTGTCCACAACCACCGCCGACGAGATCGACGTGGGACGAATTGAACCCGCTGACCTCGCGGCCTTCCTCGCGCGCGATCCGCAACCTTTTCTGCTCGACGTACGTGAGCCTTTGGAGTGGAGGGCGATGAATCTGGCGCATCTGGGGGCCGTGCACGTGCCCATGGGACAGGTGAGCGACCGGCTGGAAGAGATTCCCACCGACCGGCCCGTCGTGGTGTATTGTCACACTGGCGTCCGCAGTCTCCAGGTGGTAAAGTTCCTTGCTGCGGAAGGCTACGCGGACGCGCGCAACCTGGAGGGGGGCATCGTGGCGGTGATGCAGAACGATGAGGGGTGATTGGGCGGCTCGGCGCAATCGAGCGATGCGGTCAGATCGAGCGTTGCGGCCAGATCGGACCGTGCGGCGCAACTGGGCGCGGCCAGCCTCTGTGCTGCTCATCGTTGCAGCCCTGTTGACGGGCGCGTTGGGCCTTCCCGGCTCCGCCTCGGCTCAAGTCGCCCCCGCGGACTCGGCCGCCGTGCTCCTTGCCGCCGCCGTCGAATTCGAGGATCGCGGCGAAGCCCAGGTAGCCGCGGCACTCTATCGCCACATCCTCGAGCGCTTCCCCGCAACCGCTGCCGCCGAGACCGCGCGCGCCCGGCTGGGCGGCGACCTGGCCACGGCAGACCAGCCGTCCGGCGAAACCGAGCTCCAGGTCTGGTCGACGATCCACGGCATTTGGCTGGGCGTGGCGATTCCCGTGGCCGCCAGCGCCTCCGAACCGGAAGCCTACGGCGCGGGATTGCTAATCGGAACGCCGGCCGGCTTCTTTCTGGGGCGCAACTACGCCCGGTCGCGACCGCTTTCCCTAGGTCAGGCGCGCGCCATCACCTGGGGCGGAACGTGGGGCACGTTCCAGGGATTGGCTCTGGCCCAGGCAATGAACGCGGAAGTCGAATCCACCTTCGCGACCATGATCGTGTTGGGCGCCGTGGGCGCAGTTGCCGGGGGCGGGATTTTCGGGCAAAGGGAAGTCACGCCCGGAGCGGCCACGTCGGCCACCCTGGGCAGCTTGTGGGGAGCCTGGATCGGGCTGACCACCTCCATCCTGGTGGATTTGCGCGAAGAACGGCTCTGGGGGACCATGGCGATGGTGGGCAACGCAGGCCTGGTCGCCGGTGGGCTGGCGGGAAGTCGCTGGCCGCTCAGCCGTTCGCGCGCGCGCCTGATCAGCGTTGGCGGGTTGATCGGCACCGCCAGCGGGTTCGGATTGGCCCTGCTCACCGATGCGGACGTTGAGCACGAGGGAATGGGCGCCGTGCTCGCGGGCAGCGTGATCGGCCTCGGTTTCGGCGCCGTATTGACCCGCGGCCGCGACTTGGACACGGGCGGAACCCCGAGCGCGGCGGCAGGCGCCCTGTTCAACCGCACCGGCGGCGAATGGTCGCTCTCGACCCCCCTTCCGTATCCCGTCCTTTCGCCCGTCGCGCGCCCGGCCGGACCCGAAGGCCGCTACGGGCGCGCAAGCCTCGCCGCAGACTTGACGTGGAAGGTCCCGCTCCTGCAGATGCGGTTCTAGCGGTTCTACGGTTCTAGAACCGACCCAGCTCCAGAATCCCCGTCAGCACGTCGTCGACCTGGGGCAGGATCGCCTTCTCCAGCTGCGGCGAAAACGCCACCCAGGTATCCAGCGCGGCCACCCGTCGCACCGGCCCGTCCAGCCACGGGAACAGCTCGTCCGCAATGCAGGCGGCCACCTCGGACCCGATCCCGTACGTCAGCCCGTCCTCATAGGCGACCAGCACCTTGTTCGTGCGCCGCACCGAATCTCCCACCGTCTCCATGTCCAGCGGCGACAGCGAGCGCAGATCAATGATCTCCGTGCTGATCCCGTGTCGCTCTTCGGCAATGCGCGCGGCGTCCATGGACCGCTTCACCAATGCCCCATAGGTGACCACGGTCAGATCGCGCCCCTGCCGCACCACCTTCGCCTTGCCAAACGGCACCATGTAGTCCGGCCCCGGGTCGGCGCTCTTGTTGTGCACCTGACGGTACAGATGTTTGTGTTCAAAGAAGACGACCGGATCGTCGCAGCGAATCGCCGTGCGCAGCAGGCCGTTCGCGTCGCGGGCGTTGGAGGGAAGCACCACCCGGAGTCCCGGCGTGTGGGTGAAGAGCGTGGCCGCCGTCTGCGAATGGTAAATGCCCCCCTTGATGTAGCCGCCGTAGGTCGTCCGCAGCACGACCGGCGCCGCCCACTTCCCGGCGGACCGGTACCGCATGGTGGCGAGCTCGTTGCGAATCTGCATGAACGCGGGCCAGATATAGTCCACGAACTGGATCTCCACCACGGGCTTGAGCCCGCGCGCGGCCATCCCCACGGCGCGCCCCACGATGTTGGCCTCGGCGAGCGGCGCGTTGTACACCCGATGGCTGCCAAACCGCGATTGCAGTCCGTGCGTCACCTTGAAGACGCCGCCCTTGCCCTTGACTTCGGCCAGCGCCTCCTCGCGCGACGCGTCGGCCACGTCCTGGCCGTACACGATGATCCGCGGGTCGCGCGCCATTTCGCTTTGCAGGCATCGGTTCAGGAGGTCCACCATGGTGAGCTGGCGGTCGTCCTTGAAGACCGGACGGTCTTCCGTGTCGAAGTCGCGGCCGGTCGGGTCAACCGTTTCCGAGTAGAGCCACTTCGTCGCCGTTTCCGGTCGCGGCTGCGGGTGCTCCAGCGCCTGGTCGGCCGCCGCGGCGACGGCGGCGCCCGCGTCCGCTTCAATGCGATCGAGCGTCTGCGGCGTCGCGGCGCCCATGCGGATCAACAGGCGACGCGCCTTGCGGATGGGGTCGCGGCGCTCCTGCGCGGCGCGCTCGGCGGGCGTCCGGTACAGCGTCTCGTCGTCCGATCCCGAGTGGGAGTAGGGGCGCGTGGTGTGCGCGTGCAGGAGCGCGGGCCCCCGCCGGTTCCGGCACCACTCCACCACTTCTCGCGCGGCGCGGTGGCTGTCGAGCAGGTCGGTGCCGTCGCACTCCACGATCTTCAGATCGGGGAAACCGGTCAGCAGCCGCGAAACGTTGCCCCCGGCGGTCTGCACCTCGACCGGGACCGAAATGGCGTACTCGTTGTCCTCGACCACGTAGAGGATCGGCAACTTGAGGTTGCACGACGTGTTGAGCGCTTCCCAGAACTCGCCCTCCGAGGTGGTCCCGTCGCCGGCCGTGCACACCACGATCTCGTCTTCCGCGAAGGTGGTGACGTGTCGCCGCAGCCCGGGCAGGTGCGCGGCGCGGAACCCGGCTTCGGCGGTCCCGACGGCGTTGAGAAACTGGGTGCCGGTCGGCGACGACGCGGCCACGATGTTGAAGCGCGTGTCGCCGAAATGTGCGGGTATCTGACGGCCGCCGCTTGCCGGGTCGGCCTCGGCGCCCATGCCCTGCAGCAGCTGCTCCATGGGGTTCACGCCCAGGGCAAGCGCCAGGGCGCGATCGCGATAGTACAAGTGGAACCAGTCCGAGCCGGGCCGCAGGAAGTCGGCCAGCGCGACCTGCACGGCTTCGTGCCCGGCCCCGGCGATCAGAAAGAAGACCTTGCCTTGCTTGTAGAGCTTGGCTTCGCGGTCGTCGATATGTCTCGCGGTAACCATGGTGCGGTACCACTTCCGCAGTTTCTCGCGATCCGGCAGGGTCGCGGCGAGTGCGGGTTCAATCTCTCGTTCGAGTGTTGCCATCATGTCCGTCATTCGACTTTGGCGAGCGCAGCGTCCAGCGCCTCGGGCGTGCTTGCGGGCTCCAGGCAGGTGCTGCCTGAACAGACGAAGGCGCGGCCCCGCTGCGCAAGGCGGTTTCGCATGGAAGGGAGTGCGGCGATCACGGGGTCGTCGGGGTTGCCGCCGGTCACGATCCGATTCGGATGCGGGTGACGATGGGCCCGTCGCAGCATGGCCCGCATGGGGTCAACTAACGTAACCTCCAGGCGCGGCGTCGTGCGCAACAGCGCCGCCGTCAGCAGCCCTCCCAACGCCGACGGATAGCGCTCCATGGCGCCGCGCTCCCGCGCCAGCGCGGCGTCGGCCGCCGCCGCGTAGCGGTCCGAGTCGACCACGGCCGCCAACCGAACCAGGAGCTGCACGGCCAGCGAATTGCCCGACGGCGTGGCGTTGTCGAGTATGTCGCGCGGTCGCACCAGCAGCGGTTCGGCGTCTCCCGCCGCGTCGTGGAAGATTCCCTGCTCGGGCGACCAGAACCGCGACAGCATCTGGTCCGCGATGGCGACCGATTCGGCGAGCCAGCGCGATTCCAGCGTGGCTTCGTACAGGGCGAGACACGCGCTCCCAAGGGAGCCGTAATCTTCAAGGAAGCCGTCGACGTGCACGCGGCCCGCCGTGAAGACGTGGTGGAGCTTGCCGTCGCGGCGCACGGTCGCGAGCAGGAATCGTGCGGCGCGCGCAGCCGCCTTCGTGTAGTCGGGCCGATCCAGCACGGGCCCGGCTTCGGCCAACGCGCGGATCGCGAGGCCGTTCCACGACGTGAGGACCTTCTCGTCGCGCAGGGGTTCGGGTCGCGCGGCGCGGTGCGCCTTCAGCGCGGCCAGCGCGGTGCGCAGCACGGCGTCGAGCTCGTCGCGCGCGAGACCCTCCTGGCGCGCCACCGCGTCCAGATCGTGGGGCGAGTGCAGAATGTTGCGTCCCTCGAAGTTGCCGGACTCGCTCACGTCGTGGGCGCGCGCCACCAGACGCGCCGCGTCGTCGTCGAGCACGGCGGCGATCTGGGCCGGCGTCCACAGGTAGAAGGCGCCCTCTTCGCCCTCCGAATCGGCGTCGCGTGCGGAGTAGAAGGCGCCGTCCGGCGAGGTGAGATCCTCGAGCACGTAGTCCAGCGTTTCTGCCGCGACCGGGCCGAGATGGCGTGCGCCGAGCCGGACGGCCTGCACCATCGCGCCCGCGATCAACGCGTTGTCGTACAGCATCTTCTCGAAATGGGGCACGAGCCAGCGCGCGTCGACCGAATAGCGATGGAAGCCGCCGCCCGCGTGATCGCGAATGCCGCCGGCCGCCATGCGCGACAGGGTGTGCGTCGCCATCGAGACGCCGTGCTTGCCGAGACCACCCGTGCGCAGCAGGAAGTCGAGAAAAACCGGCTGCGGAAACTTGGGCGCGCCGCCAAAACCGCCATTGGCGGGGTCGTAGGTACGGCTTGCGGCGGACACCGCGTGCTCCAACAGGCGCGCGTCCGGGGGACCGGATCGGTCGTTGGCGGGGCCCGCCCCGACGGCGCCGCGAACGAGTACGTCCTTGAGCTGACGGCTTGCGCGGGTCACCTCGTCGCGCCGGTGGGCGTAGGCATTGGCGGCGGCGCGCAGCACCTGTCGGAACGACGGCATGCCGTGGCGGGGCTCGGGCGGGTAGTAGGTGCCGCCGTAGAAGGGCGCGCCACTCGGAGTCAGGAAGGCGGTCAGTGGCCATCCGCCGTGCCCGGTCATCGCCTGTACCGCGCTCATGTAGATCGAGTCGATGTCCGGCCGCTCTTCCCGGTCCACCTTGACGTTGACGAACAAGCGATTCATCACGGCGGCGGTTTCTGTATCTTCGAACGACTCGCGTTCCATCACGTGACACCAGTGACACGCCGAATAGCCTATCGAAAGCAGGATCGGGCGATCGCGCTCCCGGGCCAGCGCCAGCGCCTCGTCGCTCCAGGGGAACCAGTCCACCGGGTTGTGGGCGTGCTGCAGCAGGTACGGGCTGGTTTCCCGAGCGAGGCGATTGGGCATGTACGTACGATAGGCACGGACCGCGCCGCGGGCCAGAAAGGACCGCCGTGTTTCGACCATTTCTGCGCTTGGCGCTCCGTCGCCCCGATCTCTGGCGGGCGCTCCTGTCGACCGCTTGGGCGTTTCGGCGCCGCCGATGGTATCGGCAGTCGCCGTTTCTGCCCCTGCCTTCGCGAGAGTACATGCGGTGGCGGCTGGAAACCGCCTATGGCGACCCCGACGCGGTGCCGCCCGACGAAGACATGGCGCGTTTCGTGCGGTGGTCCGCCGACATGAGGAAGCGCATGAGGCAGCGAGGAAGGCGCACGCGCCTACGTCCCGCCGCGCGGCTCTGGCTGAAGGTCGGGTCGGTCGTCGCCCTGGTGGGTTTCACGGTATGGGTGAACCTTCAGGCCGCCGAGATGGACGCCCTGCGCGAGACCGCTGCCGCAGCGGGATACGCCGGCCTCTTCGCCGCGTCCGTCATAAGCGGGTTCAACCTGGTGGCTCCCGTTCCGATCGCGGTGTTCTACCCGTTCCTGATCGAATCCGGGTTCGCGCCGCTGCCCACCCTGGTCACGATCGCGGCCGGCATGACCTGCGGCGACTTCCTCGGCTACATGGTGGGCAACACCGCGCGCGACCTGGCGGGGCCTCGATTGACTCGCCTGAAAGCGCGCCTCGCGACCCTGCTGGAATCCCTGTCCGCCCGTCACCGCCTGCTTCCGTACGGCCTGCTCTTCGTGTACGCCGGGTTCGCTCCGATACCCAACGAGCTTGTGGTCATCCCGCTGGCGTTCATGCGCTACTCGCTCGTCGGGGTAATGGCGGCGGTCCTGTGCGGCAACGTGATTTTCAATTCGCTGACCGCACTCGGCGTGTCCTGGGTGTTCGGAGCCATCGCGCAGTGACGGCGTCGTCGTGACCGTCGTCGTGGGCCTTACCGGTAACATGGCCGCGGGCAAATCCGCCGTCGCCGAACTGTGGCGCCGGGCCGGGACCCCGGTAATCTCCGCCGACGACCTAGCCCGCGAGGCCGTGGCCCCGGGCACGGCGACGCTCGCCGCCATCGTGGCGCTGCTGGGGCCCGAAGCGGTCAAGGCGAACAGGCGCATGGACCGCGCGGCGGTGCGGCGCATCGTGTTTGCCGACGAAGGTCTGCGCAAAAAACTCGAAGCGATCGTGCACCCGGCGGTGCGGCGCCTGCGCGACGAATGGACGGCCCGGCAGCGCGCGGCGGGCGCGGACGTGGTGGCGTGGGAAATCCCGCTCCTGTTCGAGACGGGCGCGAACGCCCACGTAGACGTCATCGTGGTGGTGCACGCCGCCACCGAAGCGCGGCGTCGGCGCGCGATGCGGACCAGGGGACTGAGCGCGGACGAGGCGGACGCCATGATGGCGGCGCAGCTGCCGGCGCGTCGCAAGCGGGAGCGCGCGGATTACGTGATCGACAACGACGGCACGCGCAGCGAGCTGGCGGTGCGCGCCGCCGAGGTGCTCGCGCAAATCGGGACGCGCAGCCGGACCGGCAGCCTGTGATCGCGCCGTTCCTGGACGGAGCAGCACGACGAGCGCGGCTCGACGAAGTGGTCGCGCAGTTGCTCGGAGCGTCGCCCGTCGTCGTCGCAACCCACGCCAACGCCGACGGCGACGGTGCGGGATCCGCGGTGGCCGTGGCCGATTTTCTGCGCGCGCACGGCGCCCAGGTCCGCATCGTCAATCCCACGCCGTTTCCCGCGCACTATCAGTTCCTGCTGCCCGATCCGGATTGGGTGCTGCCCCCCAAGAGCGCGGCGGAAGCCGCCTGGTGTCGGCGCGCGGGACTGGCCGTAGTGGTCGACACGGGCGACAAGCGACGCATCGGAAGGATCGCGTCGATGATCAGGGGGCTGCCAACGGTCGTCATCGACCATCACCCGCCGGGCGCGCGGCCCTTGGGCGACGTGACGTTGGTGGACACGCGGGCGTCCGCCGCGGGCGAGCTGATTTTCGAGGTGATCGAACACGCCGGCGGACCCTGGACGGACGCGATCGTCAACGCCCTCTACACGGCAATCCTGACTGACACGGGCGGCTTCCGCTTCAAGAACACGACCCCGCGCTGCCTCCGCGTCGCCGCCCGCTTGGTCGAGCTCGGGGCCGATCCCGAGCGTCTCTACCGCGCGGCGTACGCCAGCTTCCATCCGCGTCGTTTTGCCCTGCTGCGCGAAGCGCTGGAGACGCTGACCGTGCACGACGGGGGGCGCATCGCCTGGATCACGGTCCCGAAGGGGGCGTTCGAGCGCCTGGAGGCCACGGTCGACGATCTGGAGGGCTTCGTCGATGTCCCGCGCAACCTGGCCGGCGTCGACATCGCGATTCTTTTCCGCACCACCCGCGACAACCGCATCAAGGTGTCGCTGCGGTCCCAGGCGCCCATTGCGGTGAACGGCATCGCGAAGACGCTCGGCGGGGGCGGCCACGCCCAGGCCGCCGCCGCGGTGGTATCCGGTTCGCTCGAAGCGGTGACGGCACGGGTAGTGGCGATGGCGGCGGAATCTCTGCCATATTCCTAGATGGCCCGTCAACCCGACATCGATGCTTACGTGGGAATCTTCGCCCGCTACCTGCGCGAACAGCGGTTGCCTGTGACCCGCCAACGCGCCGCGATTGCCGAGGCCGTCTTCTCATCCTCCAAACATCAGTCGGTTGACGACATCGATTCGGTGTTGCGCGCCAACGGCCTGCGGCTCGCCAAGGCGACCATCTACCGCACGCTGGACCTGCTCGTGCGCAGCGGTCTGGTTGAAGAACACGATTTCGGCGAAGGCTTCAAGCGCTACGAACACCGCCGCGGCCGCAGTCCGATCCATCATCACATGGTGTGCATCCAGAGCGGCGAGGTGATCGAGTTTCGCAACGCGGAAATCGCACGCATCGTCGAAGAGACGGCTGCCCGGCACGGATTTCGACCCGCGCATCACCGGCTGGTCATCTTCGGCCTGAGCCGAGCGAGTCAGGAATCCGGCGCCAACGTGGAGTATCGCGGTCTCACCTGTCCCATCGAATCCACCCATTCGGCCGAGAAGGGCTAGCCCGACGCCGCGCATGCCCAACCGCAGGGACCCGGACGCCGCGACCCGAGGCGGCGCGCACACGATCCATCGGCTTCCCCCCGGCCTGGAGGCGTTGCCCTGGGAGCTGCCGCGCGTCTTCCTGGGGCTCGACGGCGCCGCGGCCACCCCCGCAGGCGCCGCCACCTGGATCCTGCCGGTACCCTACGAAGCCACCACCAGCTGGGGAGCGGGCGCCCGCTCCGGTCCTCGCGCAATCATCGACGCCTCTCGCTACGTCGAGCTCTTCGACCACGAGCTTGGGCGCGATCCTTCAATCGACGGCATCTACACCTTTCCCGCACTGGAACTTACGCGCGGCGATGCGGCCCGCGCCATGGCCGAGCTGGAACACGCCTGCACCCGCGTTCTGGACGCCGCCGGCGGTCGTCGCGTCATCGTGCTCGGCGGCGAACACGCGCTGTCCTCGGCCGTCATCAGCGCCCATGCGCGGCGTCTTTCCGAGCGGCTCCACGTGCTGCAGCTCGACGCCCACCTCGACCTGCGCGAGTCCCATGACGGCAACCCCTTCTCGCACGCCTGCGCCATGGCCCGCGTGATCGACCGGATCGACCTGGTGACGGTGGGCGCGCGGGGAATCAGCGCAGAGGAATGGGACGTGGCCGCCCGCCGCGACAACGTCGTGGTGGTCACCGCCGAGGAGCTGGCGCGCAACGACGCCTGGATCGACCGTGCCATGGCCGCGCTTGGCGATCCCGCGTACGTCACGTTCGACGTAGACTTCTTCGACCCCTCGCTGATGCCGTCCACGGGTACGCCCGAGCCGGGAGGGGGCGATTGGCATTCGGCCCTGGCGCTCTTGCGCCGCGTCTTCGCCGAGCGCCGGGTGGTCGGGGTCGACGTGGTCGAGCACGCACCCGTTCCGGGCCTGAACGCGCCGGATTTTCTCGTTGCCAAATTGATCTACAAGATGATCGGATATGGGCGACCCATATAGCCCGATATGGGCGACCCGTACTGCCAGATATCGGAGACCCCAATGACCGACTCCGTCGGAATCACCATCGCCCTCACCGCGGGCGTGCTGTCCTTTCTGTCGCCCTGCGTTCTGCCGCTGGTGCCGAGCTACCTGTCCTTCGTCACGGGAATGTCTCTCGAAGACCTGCAAGAGGGTTTCGACCGACGGCGCGTGATGGTGCACTCGGCGCTGTTCGTGAGCGGCTTCACCCTGATCTTCGTGCTGCTGGGCGCCAGCGCCACCTTCATCGGCAGCTTCCTGCTGTACAACAGCGACTGGATCGCTCGCATCGGCGGCGTGATCATCATTGTCTTCGGGCTGCACCTGATGGGCGTGTTCCGGCTGCTGCCGCTCATGAGCGAGAAGCGCGTCCACCTTGCCAACAAACCCGCGGGCTATGTGGGCACCGTGGCGGTGGGGATCGCGTTCGGCGCCGGCTGGACCCCCTGCATCGGCCCGGTCCTGGGGGCGATCATGACGATGGCGGCGTCGCAGGAGCAGGTGACCGCCGGCATGTGGCTGCTCTTCGTCTACTCGATGGGCTTGGCCATTCCGTTCCTGCTGGCGGCGCTGGCCATGGAGCGCTTCCTGCGTGCCTTCTCGCGCTTCCGGCGATTCCTGCCCGCAATCCAGATCGGCGCGGGGGCGCTGCTGGTGCTGCTCGGGATCCTGCTCGTTACGGGTTCGTTCGTGGTGCTTGCGGCATGGTTGAACCGCTTCACGCCGGAGTTCCTTCTGGAGCGGTTGTAGCGCGCGCTACGCCACCCCCGCCAACCCCTGCTCGAGCAGCTGCCTCTGCAGCAACCGGGCGTAGGCGCCATCCAGCGCCACGAGCTCCTCGTGCCGCCCCCGTTCCACAATCCGCCCCTTGTCGAGCACCAGGATCAGGTCCGCGTCCTGCACGGCCGTCACCCGATGCGAAATGATGAAGGCCGTACGTTCCCGCAGCTCGGTGCGCAGACCTCGCAGAATGCGCGATTCGGTGGCCGTGTCCACCGCGCTGAGCACGTCGTCCAGGATCAGAATCGGCGGGTCGATTGCCAGCGCGCGCGCAAGCGTCGCCCGTTGTTTCTGGCCTCCCGACAGGTTGATTCCGCGCTCCCCCAACCGCGTGTCGTAGCCTTGGGGGAACCCGCTCACGGTGTCGTGCAGGTCCGCCGCCGCCGCCGCGTCCCGCACGCGTCGCGCACGCTCCGCCGAGGCCAGCGACGGCGACAGACCGAGCCCGACGTTCACGCCCAGGCGACCCGAGAACAGAAAGCCGTCCTGGGGCGCGAAGCCGATCAGCGCGCGAACGTCCGCCGGGTCGTATGCGGGCAGCGGCGCCCCGTTCAGCAGCACGGCCCCCGACGAGGGATCCCAGGTGCGCGCGATCAACGACACCAGCGTGCTCTTTCCCGACCCGGTCGGCCCCACGATCGCGACCGTGCAGCCCGGTTCCGCCTTGAAGGTCACGTCGCGCAAGACCCGTCGATCCGTGCCCGGGTAACCGAACGACACGTCTCGGAACGCTATGGCCACGGGGCCCGAGGGCGGCGGCAATGGGCGCCGCGGCGTCGCCACCGCAGGCTGGATCGCGAACACCCGATTAATGCGCCCCATCGAAGCCGCGCCGCGCTGGTAGAGATTCACCACCCAGCCGAGCGCAATCATGGGCCACGCCAGCAGCCACAGATAGAACGAAAAGGCCACGAAGTCACCCACGCCTATGCGCCCCGCAATCACCTGGCCCCCGCCATGCCAGAGCACGACCACCATCGCCGCCCCGGTGAGCAGTCCCATAATCGGACGAAAGGCTCCCGACGCATACGCCAGGTGCATGTTGCGCTTGAGATAATCGCGGTTAAGTCCATCGAATTCATCGGCTTGCGCCTCCTGTTGCACGTAGGCCCGCACGATTCGCACGCCCGTCAGATTCTCCTGAACCATCGTCGAAAGCGTCGCGAACTGCTCCTGAATGCGCTCAAAACGGACATGGATGGTCTTGCCGAACCACTGCACGACGGGTGGCAGAACCGCCATCGGCGCCAGGGCCGCGAGCGTCAGCGACGGACTGATCCAAATCATCACGCTCAGCCCCACGACAAAAATCACAACCGTGTTGGCCGTGTACATGACCGCCGGACCGACCGCCTGCCGCACCGCCAGGGTGTCGTTGGTCGCCAGGCTCATCAGGTCGCCCGTACGGTTGCGGCCGAAAAACCCCGCGTCCAGCCGCAGCAAATGCCGCACGAAATCGTTGCGCAGATCCACCTCGATCCGCCGGCTCAGGCCGTTCAGAATCTCCCGCATGCCGTACCGCGCCGCACAACCGACCACCGCCGTTCCCACAATCAACAGCGCGTAAGTCATCACCGTGCGTCGAACCAGCGCGGCATCCCGAACGCCCGCTTCGGTGAGCGCGTCGATCGGCAGCTTCAACAGATAGGGTTGGATGAGAGCGAACGCATTGGCGACGACCACCAGCACCATGCCCCAGAACATTGCCGCACGGTACGGGCGGAAGTAGGGCAGGATCGTCTTGAGTTCGCGCATGTTATATTATGGCCATGAACCCGTCACCCCCACGTTTGGCCCGGCGCGGTCGCCTCGCAGCGGCCACCCTCGCCGTGGCGGGTCTCGTGCCGATCGTCCTGCTCGCCGCGTGCGCCCAGACTGACGATGGCGGCGGCGAACCAGGGGCCGTTCCCGACGGCGACGCCGAGTCGCAACCGGCGGACACGCTCGCGCTTCCCCCGCGCACCGACATGGACGATCCCGGCCCGGTGGACAGCCTGGCGCTGGACGCCGTCGCCGACTCTCTGGCCCTGGCCGATTCCCTGGCCGTCGCCGATTCCCTGGCTGCGGACGGCACCGCAGAAGCGAATCCAACCGTCCTGCACCGGGTACCGGCGGGCACCCGCGTGCGACTCGCGGCGCAGTCCGACATCTCGACCGACGAATACGCCGCCGGCGACGCGGTGATCGCCACCGTGACGCAGGACGTAACCGACGGGGCAGGAACCACGCTCATTCCCGAGGGCGCCTATTTCCTGGGCCGGGTCGAAGCCTCGGCCGGATCGTACCGCGTCGGCGAGCCCCCGGTGCTCGAAATCGCCTTCGAGACGTTGTCCAACTGGACGTGGGAGCGCGCCATCGAGACCGTGATCGTCGACGTGGCCGTCACGCTCGACGCCCAGGCCGACCGGGCACGTCGGTCGGCTGGCGACCGCGATGCGCTGGTCGTGGTTCCAGGCCGGATCGCGGCGGGTTCGGTGATTGTGGTCCAGCTGCGCGAGCCGGTTTTGGTGCCCGTTGCCATGCCGCTTGCGGAAGGCGGGATCAGCGGCGTCTAGTTCCGGCCTACGGGGGTCAGAACCGGCAACCCGTAACTGACCAGCACGGAATCGGCAGTACGCCCGTCCCCTATGCGCGCTTCCGCGTCGGCGCCGCGCAGCATCGCGCGAACCTGACCGCTCTCACGGTCAATGACGATCGCCATGGGCGTTTTCGTGTCGCGATCCAGCGCCGCCGTCCCTTCCGGACCCGTGAGGACGATGCGGCCCAACGACCCCCACGACGCTCGAACGGGCACCATGAACAGAAAGGAACCGCCGCCCTCCGAAATCTCCGTCATGTCGAAATCCAGAGCGAACACGCTGGCGCCGGCCTCGTCGAACCCCTCGACGCGGTAGGGTCCGTTGCGGTCCGGCAGGTTGACGGGCCCATCGACCACGAAAGCGGGATCGAGACGAAGCGCCCCGTCCGGGTCGACGCCGCCCCACAGCATCAGCGATCGGGATTGGGCCGCGCCGACTGCGATGGTCTGGCCGCCTCGACGCGGGTCCGACCATCCCGCATGAGAGCCGTCCGGGTTGGCCATGATCAGTTGGAGGTCGCCCGACATGCCGCCGGTAAAGTATGCGTCCGGCGGGCCCGGATCGCGCTCACGGACCTCGTGCCCCAGCGCTTCCAGCGCCTGCACCGTGCTCGGGGCCAGCCCCCGGTGCTCGTAGAAGACGAGATCGGGCAAGTGCTGGTGGTGAACTCTCGGCGCGTGAACGGCCTGGACCACGTCCATCCCATGGTCGACCACGTTGAATATGGACTGGAGCACCGTGGTGATGATCGTGGCCCCGCCGGGCGTTCCGGTGATCAGGAAAAGGGATCCCTCGGGATCTTCGACGATGGTCGGGCTCATCGCCGACAGCATGCGCTTCCCAGGCCCGACGGCGTTGCGCTCCCCCTGCACCAGGCCGAACTGGTTGGGCGTGCCGGGCTTGGCGGCAAAGTCGTCCATGGTGTTGTTCAGGAAGAATCCCGCGCCGTCCACGACCACCTTGCCCCCGTACCAGGAGTTCACGCTGGTCGTGACCGCGACCGCATTGCCCTCGCCGTCTACGACCGAGTAGTGGGTCGTGTGCGTCTCGTCCAGGAAGGCGTCCATGCCCGGGGACACCTCGGCGGACGGAGTGGCGCGATCCAACGAGATCGTCGCGGCGCGGCCGTCGGCGTACGACTCCGATAGGAATGCATCCACGGGAAGCGCCACGAAGTCGGGATCGGCCAGGTATTCGTTGCGGTCGGCGTAGGCGCGACGGAAGGACTCGGCCATGACGTGTATCGTCTCGGGAGCGTTCCAGCCCATCGCGCCCAGGTCCCACCGTTCGACGATGTTGGCGATGGCGGCCATGGTGAGCCCGCCCGACGAGGGGGGCGGCATGGAGTGGACGGTGTATCCGCGATAATCGAAGGCGACCGGTTCCCGCCACACCGCCGTGTAGGCGTCCAGGTCTTCCATCGTCATGATGCCCCCGCCGCGCTCCATTTCGGCCGCGATCAGCGCGGCCGTCTCGCCGCGATAGAAGTCGTCCGGTCCCTGGTCGCGCAGACGGGTGAGCACGGCCGCCAGGTCGGGCTGCGAAAACGTGTCGCCGACCTGCGGAACCCGGTCGCCCGGCAGGAAGACGCGGGCGCTTGCGGGGAACGCGCGAATGCCGTTCTGTGCGGCCTCCAGCGTGGACACGAGGCGCACGGTGACCTCGAAACCCTCGGCCAGATCGATGGACGGTTGCACCACGCCGGCCCACGGCAGCCGGCCGAATCGCCGATGGGCTTCCCAAAGTCCCGCTACCGATCCGGGAACCCCCGCAGCCAGGTGCCCCACGACCGACCGATCGGTCACGTTGCCGTCTTCGTCCAGGTACATGTCGCGGGTGGCCGCCAGGGGCGCTTTCTCGCGGTGGTCCTGCGCGTATACGGCGCCGTCGGCCAGCCGAATCATCATGAAACCGCCGCCGCCGAGGTTCCCGGCTTCCGGGTTCACGACGGCAAGCGCAAGTCCGGTGGCTACGGCAGCGTCCACCGCGTTGCCCCCGGCCACGAGGATGTCCACCCCGACCTGCGACGCGTAGGCGTCCGTGGTCGCCACCATGCCCTCGGAGCCGTGGACGGGTTCCTGGTCGGCGGAAAACGGCCAGTCGGCCGGGAAGGAACCCGCGGATGGTGCGACGGCGGTCCCTGGGCCCCCGCCGGGCGCGGGCGGCCCGCAGCCGAAAGAAACGACGAGAACGAATGCGATCAGGTGGAGCGGGCGAGTCGAGAACTTGGCGTGGCGAGCAGGAAACATCGTGACGCGTCCGGTTTGACTCCCTGAGGCCGTGAGAACAGATTGGCGACCGGGAGATGTGGAATTGCGAGTCTCACACTACGGACCAAAGATGCTAGATGACCGGCTAACGGAGCAACGGAACCCTCGCAGCAGGGACATCGACCGCTTGTCGTCGTTGGAGATCGTGCGCATGATCAACGACGAAGACGCGCTGGTGGCGAGAGCGGTCGGGCGGGAGGCGGCGGCCATCGGGCGAGCGGTGGATTTGGCTTTGCGAGCGTTTCGCAGCGGGGGCCGTTTGATCTACGTCGGGGCGGGGACTTCGGGGAGGCTGGGCGTGCTGGACGCCGCCGAGATGCCGCCCACCTACGGGACCGATCCGGCCATGGTGCAGGGCGTAATCGCAGGTGGCTACGCGGCGCTGGTGCGGGCGCAGGAAGGCGCCGAAGACGAACCGGACGACGGCGCGGCCGCGATGGACGAGAAGCGCGTCGACCACCGCGATTTCGTGATCGGCATCGCCACCTCGGGCACGACGCCGTACGTACACGGGGCGCTTGCCCGCGCGCGAGAACGCGGCGCCCGCACCGGGTTCCTGCTCTGCACCCACCCTTCCCAAACACTGCGCGACGCGCACGACGTGGTGATCGCCCCCCTGACCGGACCCGAAGTGGTCACGGGTTCCACGCGCATGAAGGCGGGCACCGCAACCAAGATGGTCCTCAACACGATCACCACGGCTGCGATGGTGCGCTTCGGCAAGGTCGACGGCAACCTGATGGTCGATCTGCAAGTGACGTGTCAAAAGCTCCAGGATCGCGGCGAGCGCATCCTCGTCACGTCCCTGGGCGTTGACCGCGCAGCGGCGCGCGATCTGCTCGATCGGGCGGGGGGGCACGTGAAGACCGCGCTGGTCATGGAGCGACTGGGGCTCGACCGGGGCGGGGCCAGGTCGGCGCTGGAAGAGGTTGGCGGCGTGATCAGCGCGGTGACCCAACCGTGACCGCCCCCGCTCGGTGCAGGCGCGGGCTCGTCTACGGACTGCTGCCGCTCGCGTTTGCCGCGCTTTGCGGTCCCGGCGCTTCCGCCGTCGGGCAAGCCGTTCCGCCCGACGACGACTGGCGGCAGCTCTCGACCGCGCATTTCGTCGTCACCTACCCGGAACCGCTGGAAGACCTGGCCCGGCGTGCGGCGCCCTTGGCCGAGGGCGCCTGGGCGCTCCTGGCCGACCGTTTCGTCGAGGTACCCGATACCCCCGTACAGCTGCTGTTGACTGATCACGCGGACATCGCCAACGGCTTCGCTTCGCCGGCTCCCTACAACCGCATCACCATCTTCGCGCGTCCCCCGACCGACGGCGGCAGCATTTCGTACTTCGACGACTGGATGAAGGTGGTGCTGACCCACGAGCTGGTTCACACCTTCCACCTCGACATGACGGGTGCGCTCGGAGGCGTGATCCGCGCGGTCTTCGGCAGGCCGCCCTCGATCTGGCCGGTTTTTCCGTCGGCGGCGTCACCCACTTGGTTCCTGGAAGGGATGGCCACCTACTTCGAGTCGACGCTTACCGGCGCGGGCCGGGTAGAGGGCACCTGGCAGGAGATGATCATGCGCGCCGCCGCGCTGGAAGGGGAGTTTGGCGCGCTCGAGGACGTGTCCGGCGACTCGCCCGTGTGGCCCGGGGGTCATCGACCGTACGTCTACGGCGCCCGATTCATGGAGCACATGGCCGAAGTGCACGGCGAAGCCGCACTCGGCGGGTTCGCGCGTTCGGTGGCGGGTCTGTGGGTGCCCTACCGGATGAACGCGGCCGCGCGCGACGCTTTCGGCGTGAGCCTGCGACAAAGCTGGCAAGCCTGGAGCGAGGGCATGACCGCCGCGTACCGCACTTTGCCGGACGAGTTGGCTCGCTCCGCTCCCGTAACCGTGGGGGAACGGGTGGAGGATGCGGGTCGCTTCGCCGAGCAGGCGATCGTGTCGCCCGACGGCGCGACCTTGGCGTTCATGCGGTCGGACGGCGTGGACGCGGCCCAGATCCGCGTCTCCGACCCGGCTGGGACCAACGCGCGCAGGCTTACGCGCCTCAACGGAGTGGGGGGCACCTTGTCCTGGGCCCCGGACGGCGGCCTCGTCTTCACCCAACTCGATTTCACCGATCGCTACCGGTTGCGGCGCGACATCTACCGGGCCGAGCTCGATGGCTCCGTCACGCGCATCACACGGGGCGCCCGCATCAGCTACGCGGACGCGTCTCCCGACGGCCGGCGCGCCCTAGCGGTCCAGGAAGGCGGCGGCACCAACGTCCTCGCGCTCGTTGACTTGACGTCCGGCGCGGTCACGCCCCTCACGCCGGCCGCGCCCGACCGTCATTGGGCGTTTCCGAGGTGGTCGCCCGACGGGACCCGGATTGCGGCGGTGCGCTGGGAGGCGCCCGCATTGATGGACATCGTGGTACTGGACGCCGAAGGGAACGTGGTCACCGAGGTAACGCGGGACCGTGCGGTGGACACGACCCCCTTTTGGTCGCCGGACGGATCGATGCTGCTGTGGTCGTCCGATCGCACGGGGATCCCCAACCTGTTCGCCGCCGTCCTGAGCGCCGAAGGGCCGCCGGAGATCCGGCAGGTAACGAACGTGCTTGGCGGTGCGTCGCATCCCTCCATGGATCCTGCAGCCCGCTGGATCTACTTTTCGTCCTACCACGCCGACGGGTGGCACGTCGAGCGAATCCCGTTCTCGCCCGGCGATTGGTTCACGCCCCAGCCCACCAGTCCGCGATTCGACGCGTCGCGGCAGGCGGAAATGGCGTCAGTCGCCGAAGCCGCCGACCAAGCGGCGGAGCGGGCCGTCCCGGACTCCATCGCTGCCCGCAACTACCAGGCCCTGCCGACGCTGCGGCCTTATTACTGGTTCCCACTCTACCGGCCCGCCGAGCAAGGCACGGACCAGTCCGGGCAGGCGCGCACCGTCATCGCCCGATTCGCAGGCATCGGGCTCGGTGGCACGGATCTGGTCGGACGGCACAGCTACAACCTTGCCGGTCGAGTAGCCATCGACGGCAGTCGCTTCACGGGCAGCTTCGGATACGGCTACCGCGGATTGGGTAATCCCGTGATCGGGCTTTCGTTGTCGCAGGGTTACGATGCCTCGTCGCGAACGCTGGACGTATCGTACCCCGACGGAAGCACGGGAGAATTCTTCCTGCTGGAACGCGAGCGCGCCGCACAGCTGTCCGCATCGTTCCTGCGGCAGCGGTACCGCACGTCGTCCGCCTTGACCGTCTCGGGCGGCCTCGTTCAGGAATACCTCACCATTCAGGACCCTGCAGGAAACGCAGGGCCCGAGCTGCGCGACTCGCACCGGACGCTTTCACAGCTGCGCGCCACCCTGTCCGCCAGCAATACCCAGCGCAGAGCCCTGTCCATTTCGCGCGAGGACGGGTTGCGCGCGTGGGCCAGCACCCGCATTCGGCGCCAGAACGGCCTCGACCTTGATTCCCGCGGTGCGCTGGGCGTCGACCGCAGCTACGCGGAGGCGACGGGCGAGCTGTCGGCGTTCAAGTCCCTTGGTCGGCTCGGGTTCGCCAATCACGTTCTTGCGCTGCGGTTTTCCGCCGGCGTCGCCTCGGGACCCGGAGCCAACCAGTTCCACTTCGACCTTGGCGACGCGGAGGGAAGCCCTGAACCGGCAACCGGTCTCGGCCTTTTCGGCGGTTCCTCGCGGCTGTTCCCGCTGCGGGGCTACCGCAGGAACTACCGCTCGGGTCGCACGGCCTGGACTTCCAGCGCCGAGTACCGCTTTCCCATCGCATTACTGGACAGCGGCCTGCCGTTTGCGCCGCTCTTCTTCGATCGCATTCACGGCTCGCTCTTCTTCGACGCCGGCAATGCCTGGGGCCCCACGCTCGGAGTACGGAACTACGACAACCCGCGCAGAGAAACCCTGGCCAGCGCCGGCGCGGAGCTTTCCGTGATCGTCGCCCCCATTTACCAGCGCGGCTTCGGGATCCGCCTTGGCGCGGGCTTCCCGCTCAACGGCGGCGACGGGGCCGTCTTCTACCTGCGGGTCGGCAACGCGTTCTAAGGCGGCCTCAGCCACCCGAAACAGCCTGCATGAACAGCACGACGTCGCCGTCGGCGACCGGCGCGTCTCCCCCCTTCAGCCAGCGCGTGTTCGTCCCGTTGTGAAAGCACAGAACATGGCGTCGCATCTCCCCGGCTTCGTTGAAGAGATGAGGCCTCAGCCGCGGCTCCCGCGCAACCAGGTCGGCGAACACCTCGCGCAAGGTCGCACCGGACGCGGTCAGCTCCCGCACGCCTCCGGTGGCGGGTTCCAGCAGCGACGGCAGCGCGACGGTTACTCGGGCCATGTCCGCACGCAATCCGATACGGGCCGCGCCACCGTCAGTCCACCCACGCCGACACGTGCAGAATGCGGGGCAGGGTAACGGGCAGGTTGGTCCAGGACTCCCCCAAATCGGCGCTAGCGTGCAGCGTTCCCGCGGTCGTGCCGAAGTAGACGCCGCCCGGATCCAGGTTGTCGACCGCCATCGCCCCGCGCAGGACCGTGCCCCACGCGTGGGCCGCGGGCAGTCCCGCCGAAGCGGAATGCCAGCTGTCGCCCCCGTCGGTGCTGCGAAAGACCTGCAACGCGCCGCCCACCGGCACGCGGTATTGGTCGGCTTCCAGCGGCACCGCGAACAGATGCCTGCTGGCGCGATCAATCACCAGCGGGAAACCGAACGCGGCGTCGAGCCCGCGCTCGTTGCGTTCCCACGCGTTTCCCCCGTCGGCACTGCGGAACATGCCTACGTGGTCCTGCCGAAAAAGCACGTCGGGCTTGTCCGGGTGCTGGGCGAGCGCGTGCACGCAGGTCCCGATGCCCTTGTGACGCTCGTCTTCAATTGCCGCCGGCACGCCGTCGTTCCTGGGCTTCCAGGTGACGCCGCCATCGTCCGTGCGGAAAACGCCCACGGCGGAAATGCCGCACCACATGCGATCGGGGTTGGCGTCGTCGAAGACCAGGGCATGGCAACAGAGTCCGCCCGCTCCCGGCATCCACGCCTCGCGGCTTGGGTGGTTGCCGAGCCCCTCGACTTCCTGCCAGCGCCCGCCGCCGTCCGAGCTGACGAAAAGGCCCGCGTCCTGCACGCCCGCATAGATCCGCCCCCGATGCTCGCGCAGCGTCCACACTTCGCGGAGTCTGCGGTCACTGCCGTCGGGATAGCTGGGCCCGCTCGGCAGCTGTTGCCAGTTGTCGCCGTCCGCGGACACGTGCAGCGCCGGTCCGTAAACGTCGCTCGCCACGGCGGCCATGAAACGACCATCGGCGAGGCGAAGACCGGCCGTCACCTTCCATCCCTTGAAGAATGGTCCGGTCGCCTTCCACGTGCGACGATCGTCGCTGGCAACCCAAAATCCGCCCTTCCTCGTTCCTACAAGCAGCATTACACTCATTCGGCTTCCTTGCCCTCCAGTGCCGTCCGCGCCCGGATGGCGACTCCTCAACCAGCTTTCTGAAAGGTGTTTCAATAGATGATCGGATGCACGCATGCCCCTCGGAAAACCGCAAGGCGCGTCCTGTCCGTCCTGCTCCTGTCGCTGCTCGGCCTCCTGGCCTGCGAATCGGAAGTCACGACCCCGGATGAGACGTTCGAAGAAGGACTGATCACCCTGGATGCCACGGCTGCCGAGACCTTCGCGTATCTGACGCTCGCGGGCGACGGTTCGTTGGTCACGCCCACCGATCCCGCAGCGTCCACGGACTGGGACATGGCGTTCCGCCGCTTCACGGTGCGCTTGAACGGGGGCGTTTCGGGTCCAGGATCGGTCGGGGCCGTCAACCTCGGCAACAATGCCAACGCAACTGCGGAAGAAGTCACCGCGCTCACGCCCGACGACGGCAGGGCGGCGTTCGACGCCGTGACCGACGCCGACATCCCCGGCGCGGGATCGTTCCTGCAAGATAGACTGGAACCGGAGCCCGGCGCGACGTGGTTTCGGTTCGATGGTCGGGCCAACACCATCGTGGCTAATCACGGGGCTGCCTGGAAGTTGCGCGAGGGCTCGGGCCGCGGGCACGCCTTGCTCCGCGTGGTCGCTATAGAGATGGATGGCCAGCGCCCCGTTGGCTTGACGATCGAATACCGTCGCCAGGACCCCGGCGCCTCCCTGGGCGCCCCGGAAACGCTCGCTTTCGACCTGCGACGCGGTCCAGCCTTCGGCGGCCTCGTCAACGGGATCGTGGGCAACCCCGCTGGTTGCGACTGGGATCTGACGTTCGCTCCCGACTTTTCCGTAGCGGTCAACGCAGATTGTGGCGCGGGATCCTTCCCGCTCGAATCGACGGACGATTTCATGGCGCTGCAGAGTGCCGACGACGCACCCGAATACGCCGGGTTCCTGTCGGTGATCGGTGGACCGTTTCCGGCCACGGTTTCCGATGCGAGCGGGACCTATTGGTACGACATTCAGGGAAACCGCCGCATGTGGCCCACCTACAACGTGTTCCTGGTGCAGACGGCCGATGCGGTGTACAAGGTCCAGATTACCGACTACTACAACGCCACCGGGGAATCGGGCTACCCGGCCGTGAGGTTCCTGCGTCTCCGGTGATTTCCCCGATCCGTCGGCTGGGCCTGTGCGGCGCCTTCTTCTGCGTCAATCTGGCAGCCGTTGGAGCCGACGCGCAGACGCGGGGGCGCGTATACGACAGCGAATCGGGGGCGGGGGTCGCGGACGCTCGGGTCGTCTGGCGCGCGGACAGCGACGAGCAACGCGCCGAACCGGGGGCGCCCGCGGTTCCTGCGGCGCGAACGAACCCCGTCGGCCTGTTTCACGCCGACGCCGACTGGGGCCCTGGCGGCACGGTCGAGGTATCGGCGCTCGGGTACCAAACCACCGCGCTCCCATGGGACGACGCCGTGGGCGCGCGGTGGCGCATCGGCCTCGACCGCGATCCTCTCGCGCTGGACGGCATCGTGGCGACGGCCAGCTCCTTGCCACGCCCCCGCTCGCAGATCGCGGTGCCCGTTCAGGCCGTGGAGGCCGCCGAGATTGCGGCGACGGGCGCCTTGTCCGCCGACGATCTCCTGGCCGAGCTGCCCGGCGTGCAGGTAGCGGCCGCGACCCCGGTCGGCTCGAACCTCATGATCCGCGGCGTGGGCGGCGCCCGGGTCTTGGTGCTCCTGGACGGCCGACCCACCGCGGGCGCGCTGCTCGAGAACCGCGACCTCAGCCGCATGTCTCTGGCCGGGGTCCAACGCGTCGAGGTCGTGAAGGGCCCCTTGTCGTCGCTCTACGGGTCGGATGCGCTGGGCGGCGTGGTAAACTTCGTCACCCAGTTTCCCGACGCCGGCTTTGAGCTAGGCGGCCGAGCCCTGTCTGGCGGCGCGGGACGTCGCGAGGCGGAGGTGACGGCCAGCGGCGGCGGGAGGTTCCTGTACCGCGTCACCGGGGCGTGGCGCCAGGAAGATCGGGTTCCGGGGCTGGCCTACACCGGTCCCAGCGCCTTCGCCCGCGTGTGGGATTTCCGCTCCCGATTCGGGGCCGCCCTGTCGCCCCAGTGGGATCTGCGAGCATCCACCTCGTATTTGCGCGAACGTCAGCGATGGCCCGTCGGAGGAGGATTCTCCGGGTTCAACGACAATGCCGGGTTCTCGGGATGGATCGAGACCCGCAAGACGGCAGGGGCTGGCGAATGGAAGGGGAGCGTTCTCCTGCAGGACTATGAGCACCTGTATCGCAGCGCCCGCGGCGACGCCCCGTTCGCCAGCGGCCGCGATCGCGCACAGTGGGAGCGGGTAGCCAGGGCCTCCGCCGGTTACTCCGTCGCGTTGGGCGGACACGCGCTCGATCTTGGCCTGGAAGCCGAGAACCGCGCCATCAGATCACCCGACAAGCTCATCGAAGAGCGGGTCTCCGACCGTCAGCTTGCGCTTTTTGCACAGGACGCGTGGCGATTGGGCGGCACGGTCCTGAGCGGCGGCGCCCGCCTCACCTGGAACGATCGCTGGGGCTCGAACCTGTCTCCTTCCCTGGGCCTGACGCGCGCTCCCAGCGAAACGGTGCGACTCCGCGCGGCAGTGGCCCGCGGTTTCAGGGCGCCGTCGTTCAAGGAGCTGGCGTGGAACTTCGTCAACGTCGGCGGCGGCTACGTGCTCCTGGGCGCCGCCGATCTCGAACCGGAGCAGTCGTGGCACCTGTCCGCAGGCATCGAGTGGCAGCCGTCGGCGGGTCTGCGGCTCGGGGCCGAGACCTTTGCCAACCGGATCCACAACCTCATCGAACCCGGGTTCGTCGGCAATGCGACGAGCGGGCTGCTCATCTACTCGCCGCGCAACGTGGCGACCGCGGTCACGCGTGGTTTCGAAGCGGACCTTCGCGCCGTCGTCGGCAGCGCCGTGTTTGGCGCCGGCTACGCCCACCTGGACGCGCACGCCACGGACACCGGCCTGCCGCTCGACCGACGAGCTCGTCACTCGGCACGCGCCTGGGCGACTTGGCACGCGGCAGCGATGTCCGGGCTGCGAGTGGACGCGACGGCGCACCTGACCGGCGACGCCGCAATCATTGGCAGCGATGCGAACGGCGTGGACGCGCGCATTGGTACGCAGGAACGGTTCGTCGCGGTCGACCTGCAAGCGAGCGTGGATCCAGCGCAAGCTGCGCATCGGCCTGGCGCTGCAGCACCGGGCTCCCCACTAAGCAGCCCATCCCCGACTCCAGCCGCTTTATTTGCCCACAATCTGTTGGGGTTGTACAATTCATGCCCTACCATATGTTGGGGTAGCTGCCGATACATCGCGACAAGTCCATTGCCACTGCCTCAAGGAGGCCGACGTGACCCCACCCACCATGACTCGGACCTTCGACGGGCAGCCCCCCGCCGATTTGGCAGCAGCCCGACTCTCGGATAACGCCCGCATCGTGCTCGGCAAGCGGTACCTGAAAAAGAACGAGGCGGGCGAACCGGTAGAAGATCCCGAGACCATGTTCTGGCGGGTCGCGCGGGTGGTCGCCGAGGAAGACCGCAAGTACGGCGCCTCGGACGGGGCAATTGAAGAGGTGGCGCGCAGCTTCTATGATCTGATGGCCACCGGGATGTTCGAGCCGAACTCGCCGACGCTCATGAACGCGGGGCGCCCGCTGGGACAGCTTTCCGCCTGCTTCGTGCTCCCGGTCGACGACGCCCTCTCAAACGGGCGCAGCGGCATCTACGACACGCTGAGCGCGATGGCCCTGGTCCATCAGTCGGGCGGCGGCACGGGGTTCTCCTTTTCGCGGCTTCGTCCCGAGGGCGACACGGTCCGGTCGACCATGGGCGTGGCGTCGGGCCCGGTGTCCTTCATGCGCCTCTACGACGCCTCGACCGAAGTGGTCAAGCAGGGCGGCACGCGACGCGGCGCCAACATGGGCATCCTGCGGGTGGATCACCCTGACGTGCGCACGTTCATTCGTTGCAAGAACGACACTTCGCAGGTCACGAACTTCAACATCTCGGTCGCCGTCACCGACGCGTTCATGCACGCGGTCGAGACCGACGGAGAATACGACCTGGTAAGCCCCCGCACCGGCAAGGTGACCGGGCGCGAAAAGGCCCGCGAGATCTTTGATCTGATCGTAGAGGGGGCATGGAAGACCGGAGAGCCCGGCGTCTTCTTCGTGGATCGCGCCAACGAGCACAATCCTGTCCCGGCGCTGGGGGAATACGAAGCGACCAATCCCTGCGGCGAACAACCGCTCCTGGCCTACGACGTCTGTAATCTGGGAAGCGTCAACGTGGGCGCGTTCGTCCAGAAGCCCCGGTCCAACCGGCCCGGCGACGGCCCGACCCGTCCCGAAGACGGGATCGATTGGGACGCCATGAGGCGGGTGGTGCACCTGTCGGTCCATTTTCTGGACAACGTGATCGACGCCAACAAGTTCCCCCTGCCCGAGATCGCGGCGCTGGCGCAGCGGATTCGAAGGGTCGGACTCGGGCTGATGGGATGGGCGGACCTCCTGGCCCGACTGGGCGTACGCTACGATTCCGACGAGGCGGTCGACCTCGGCCGTACGGTGATGCGCTTCATCGAAGAGGAGACCAGGGTCGCGTCGGAGCGGCTCGCCGAGACGCGCGGCGTATTCCCGGCTTGGCCAGCATCCATCTGGGGCCCGGACGAGAGCTGCGCCCGAGACCGTGCGGGCGCGCGGATCCGCCCCGAACGGCGTCTGCGAAACTGCAACCTGACCACCGTGGCGCCGACGGGTACCATTTCGATCATCGCAGGGTGCAGCGGCGGCATCGAGCCGCTCTTTGCGGTGGCGTTCATGAGGAATCAGGCAGGGTCGATGATGCCCGACGTGAACGAAGACTTCGTGGCCCGCGCGAAGGCCGAAGGCTGGCACAGTCTGGAACTGATGGAACGGATTGCCCAGGAAGGTCACATCCACTTCGACGAGGTGCCTCCCCAGGTTCAACAGGCGTTCTGCACCGCGCACGACATCACGCCGGAATGGCACGTGCGCATGCAGGCCGCCTTCCAGGAGCACGTGGACTCGGCCATCTCGAAGACCACCAACTTTCCCTTCGAGGCCACGCGCGACGACGTGCGCGAGATCTACAAGACGGCGTTTGCGCGCGGGTGCAAGGGCGTGACGGTCTACCGCGATGGATCCCGTCCCATGCAGGTGTTGTCGACCGGGAAGACCGGACAGGACGACAAAGCCGCGGATTCGGCGCAGCTGGAGACGCTGAGAGCCGAGCTGGCCGACGCCCGGGAGCGGGCCCACAAGCTCGAGGGCGAGCTCGACGCCCAGAAGGCCAGGCTGGCCGAGCACGACCGCGCAGCCGCGGCGGCGCGCCACAAGCGCCGGCGCCCCGCCATGCTGCGTGGCCGCACGGTCAAAATGGACTGCCCGCTCGGCGACCTCTACGTCACGGTGAACGAGGACCGCGACGGCCAACCCTTCGAGGTCTTCTGCACGGTGGGCAAGGCCGGCGGCGCGGCAATGGCCGATTCGGAGGCGATCGGGCGCCTGATTTCGCTGGCGCTGCGGTCGGGGATTCCCATCACCGCCGTGCGCGACCAGCTTCGCGGCATTTCCTGCGACCGAGCCGTCGGCGTTGGCCCGCACAAGGTGCTGTCTGCGCCGGATGCGATCGCCCAGGCCCTGGAGCGCTACCTCGCCGACAAGGAAGGCGTGCAGACGGAGTTGCCGATTGGCCTCGCGGCCACGGCCGAAGCGCCAGCGGCCGCTACGGCGTCAAGGACTCGCGCTCACAGCCGATACCTGGACGAAAGCGACGCCGCGCTAGGGGCCTGTCCGTCGTGCGGCGGCAGCCATCTCGCGTTTCGGGAGGGGTGCAAGACGTGCTACGTATGCGGCTTCTCCGAGTGCGGGTAGGCCGCGCGTCCCGCTGGGGCCTTCCTCTCTTGGCCTCCTAGGGGCTGCCCGTCGCCGGCTTCCGATAGTCGAGCGGCGGGGGCCGGTCGCCCACCAGCGACACATACTTGAAGTCCGGTCCAACGCGCTCGCGATACTCGGCCTTCGCCGCATCCCGCAGGTCCGCGTCCGAGAACAGGTCCACGGCCGTCATCGCCAGCGTCTTGGCCGCCACGATCATCCCCTTCTCGCCGATTGACATACCGCCCGCAGCGATCGCCTGCCACGAGTGCGCCGGCGTCCCCGGCACCCATGTGGCCGTCCCAATCCCCACGGTTGGCACCACCCAGCTCACGTCGGCGACGTCGGTCGAGCCGGCCCCTGCCCGGGGCTCGTAAGGCCGCACTTCGGCCGCGCTCTCGAGCGGCGGCGTGTTGGTCAGCGTCGTTTGGATCGCCGCGGCGAACTCGCGCTCCTGGTCGTCGTACGCCACCCCGCCGACCCTGGTCAGGTTCTCGTGCGCCCGTCGCTGCAGGGTCTCATTGGCCAGCATGTCGTAGATGCCGTGAATCACTTCGTACTCCACCTGGGTCCCCGTTCCGGTTGCCGCGCCCTCGGCTGCCAGCACCACGCGGTCGAAAATGTCCCGGACCCGATCGGCGCTGGGGTTGCGCACGTAGTAGTACACCTCGGCGAAGTCGGGGACGACGTTGGGCGCCGCGCCGCCGGAAGTGATCACATAGTGGATCCGGCTTTCCTGGGGCACGTGCTCGCGAAGCATGTTCACCATGTGGTTCATGGCCTCGACGCCGTCCAACGCCGACCGGCCCTGATCCGGCGCGCCCGCAGCGTGCGCGGAGACGCCGCGAAAACGGAATTTGGCCGACTTGTTCGCCAGGGACGACGATGGGCTGGCGTCGTTCACACTGCTGGGGTGCCAATGCAGCATCGCGTCTACGTCGTCGAAAAGGCCGGCCCGCACCATGTTCACCTTGCCGGCGCCGCCCTCTTCGGCGGGGGTCCCGTACACGCGAATGGTGCCCGGCGTCCCGGACGCGGCCAACCAATCGCTGACCGCCAACGCGGCCGCCACCGATCCTGCGCCGAACAGATGATGTCCGCATGCGTGGCCAGCTCCCATGCCCGCAAGCGGTGCCCGCTCCTGGCTTCGCGCCTGGGTGATCCCTGGAAGCGCGTCGTATTCCGCGAGGATCCCGATCACCGGCGAACCCTCTCCCCAGCTGGCCACGAAACTGGTCGGCATTCCCGCGACGCCCGCGTCGACGACAAAGCCGCCAGCCTCGAGCTGCGCCTGCAACAGCGCCGAACTCTCGGTTTCCTGGTACCCGACTTCGGCCAAATCCCAAATCTGCTGGGCTACCGTACCGTAGCTCGCGGCGTTGGCATTGACGTGGCGGGCGACGGCCTCATGGCTGGACTGCGCGACCGCCGCAGCGTGGCCTGCAAGCACGGCAAAGGGGACCATGGCGTTCCACGTAGCGGCTCTAATCGTCTTGACTCTCATGGTTGACTACTCCGGTGGGTCAGGGTGGGTGGGTGGTGCAACGACAACGATCTGAACAGATTGTTTTGCCGTTGCCTCCAGCGCAACCTACGGAAGGCCGCCCCGCCGCGGCAGAACCCCAACCGGATTCCGCATGTCACCCAAACAATGCGTTCGCGTCGCCGCCGCCCAACCCCGCGGCTATCCCTTCGCGTCGGCTGCGGCCGTGGCCCGGCTATGCGACATGACCGCGACGGCCGCGGCCGAAGGCGCGCAGCTGGTGGTCTTCCCCGAGGCGTTCGTGGGAGGCTACCCCTGGGGCCTCGCCTTCGGCACCGCGGTGGGAGGGCGCAAGCCGCCGGGCAGACGCACCTTTGGCCGTTATTTCGACGCCGCCATCAAGGTGCCCGGACCAGAGACCCGCGAGATGGGCCGCGCGGCTGCCGACGCCGGGGTCTACCTGGCCGTGGGCGTAATAGAGAAGGGGGCGGCGCACTCACCCGGCACCCTCTTTTGCACCTTGCTGTATTTCTCTCCCGACGGCTCCCTGGCCGGCATCCACCGCAAGCTCAAGCCCACCGCTGCCGAACGCCTCATCTGGGGCGAGGGCGACGGCAGCACCATGCCCGTGCTCGACACCCCGTTCGGCAAGGTGGGCGGATTGATCTGCTGGGAGAACTACATGCCGCTGGCGCGCACGGCCATGTACGGGAAGGGCGTCGAGATCTACCTGGCGCCTACGGCCGACTCCCGCGATCGGTGGCAGGCCACGCTGCGTCACATTGCGCTCGAAGGCCGCTGCTTCGTGATCGGCTGCAACCAGTTCGTCGCCAAGGACCATTATCCGCCCGACATCGAGATCCTGGACGACCTCGAAAACTGGCCCGACCCGCTGTCCCGCGGCGGCACGTCCATCTACGGGCCGCTTGGCGACACGCTGGCGGGACCGCTGCTGAACGAAGCCGGCATCCTGTACGCCGATCTCGATTTGGGCGACATTTCACGCGGCAAATTCGACTTCGACGTGGTCGGGCACTACGCGCGCCCGGACGTGTTCCGGCTCCACGTCAACGAGGCCCCGCTAGACACCGTGTGCGCGGCAAACCTCCTCCACAACAGACAAGGGAACCCCCAAAGATGACCACCATGACGACGCCCGCTTCCCAGACCGACCGCTACCTGGAAGAAGCCGACAAGTATTCCGCGCACAACTACCACCCGCTTCCCGTCGTCATCGAGCACGGCGAAGGCGTCTGGGTCTGGGACGTGGACGGCAATCGCTACCTCGACATGCTCAGCGCCTACTCGGCGGTCAACCAGGGACACCGCCATCCGGCCATCGTAGCCGCCGCGAAGGCGCAGCTGGACCGGCTCACCCTTACCTCGCGCGCCTTCCACAACGACCAGATGGGCCCGTTCCTGCGCGAGCTGTGCGAAGCCACCGGGTTCGACGCGGCGCTCCCCATGAACACGGGGGCCGAGGCGGTCGAGACCGCCATCAAGATGGTGCGCAAATGGGGCTACCAGGCGCGGGGCATTCCCGAAGACCAGGCCCGAATCATCGTCTGCGAGGACAACTTCCACGGTCGCACGACCACGATCGTGGGCTTCTCCTCCGAGGACCAATACCGCGAGGGCTTCGGACCGTTCACGCCCGGCTTCGACATCGTGCCGTACGGCGACATCGATGCGCTGCGGGCCGCAATGGGACCCAACACGGCGGGCTTCCTGGTCGAACCGATCCAGGGCGAAGCCGGGGTCATCGTGCCGCCCGAGGGCTACTTGCGGACCGCCGCCGCGCTCTGTCGCGAACGCGGGATCGCCTTCGTCGCGGACGAAATCCAGACCGGTCTGGGGCGCACGGGCCGATTCCTGTGCTGCGACTGGGAAGACGTGAGGCCCGACGTGGTGATCGTGGGCAAGGCGCTGGGAGGTGGGGTCTACCCGGTCTCTGCGGCGCTGGCCGACAAGGAGTTCATGGACGTGTTCCGCCCTGGCGACCACGGTTCCACGTTTGGGGGCAACCCCCTCGCGGCCGCGGTCGGGAGCGCCTCCCTGCGCGTCATCCTCGACGAAAACCTGTCGCACCGTTCCGACCGACTGGGCAGCTGGTTCACGGAGCAGCTGCGCGCGATTCCGTCGCCGTACGTCGAGCAGGTGCGGGGCAAGGGGCTCATGATTGGATTGGTGATCAAGGCGTCCTCGGGACCCGCGCGCCCGTTCTGCGAAGCGCTCGAGCGGCGAGGCATTCTCGCCAAGGAAACGCATCAGCAGGTCGTGCGGTTCGCGCCGCCCCTCACCGTCAGCCGAGAGGCGCTGCAGGACGCCCTGGTGGAGATCGCAGCCGTATTGAGGTGATCGCCCTGAGCCCGTTCAGCACTTAAGGCGCTCGTTCACCACCTAAGGCAGCCCCACCGTACCCCGTTTCGACGTGTCGATGTCGGCAACCTCGCCTTCGCCGAACAGGACGGCCTTGACCTGCGCGTAAAGAAACTCGCGCGACGCCAGCTTTCTGGGGTCAAGACCGAAGTGGTTGATCAGCAGCGTCTGGTGTTGCAGCCAGTCGCGCCAGCAATCGGCGCAGATCTCGCGCTTGATCCGTTCGCCCAGCTCTGAGCGAAAGGGCGCGCGCGCGATGCCCCCGCGTGGCGACTCCGGATGTCTGCGGCAAACGATCGTGTCCAGTGGGTCCTCCGGGTGTGGTAGTCGGTCTGCGAATGTAGATTAGGTTACAGTTGTCACGCAGATGCTGGAGGAAACAGCCATGTCTTCGTTCACGATGCCGGAAAAGAAGCGCGCACACAACGGCGACGGCCCCGTTCTCTCCAAGGAGCAGCTTGCTCATCTGGAACGGCGGCTCTTGCAGGAGAGGGCGAAGGCCCTTCGCGGCCTGGGTGTCTTCGACGAGGCCTCCAAGCGAGGCCGCGCCTACGAAGACTCCGACATGTCGGGCTACACCGACCACATGGCCGATCAGGGCACCGAAGCCATGGAGCGGGAAAAGGCTGCGGCGTTCGCCACCAAGGAAGGGCGGTATCTCTACCGGATCGAACAGGCGTTGCGCCGCCTGTACCGCGATCCGGACAACTTCGGCCGCTGTCACGGGACCGGGAAACCAGTCGGCTTCGAGCGCCTCGACGCGCTGCCTCACGCCCGCTACTGCATTGAGTACAAGCTGGAGCTCGAAGCTCGCGGAGAGTGAACGACCCGGCGCCTCGCGCCTCTCGGCGTACGCGCGGGTTCATTCTCGGCGTACGCGCGGGTTCATGCCGAGCGCAGGGCGGCCAGCAGATCTTTCCCGATGGCTTCCGCCTGCCAATGACGCATGTCGGACACGGCCGTCGTCAGTGCTTCCTGGCTTTGCGGCCGGGCGGCCACAATGCGGCGCAAGACGTGGTTCGGCGTGACGAGTCCCCGTTCCAGCCCCAACCGCGCCGCCGCCCCGTTGCGCGCATCCTTCAAGCGCATGAACGCGGCTTCCTCTTCCGGGGTCGGTCGCGAACTCCGCCGGGCCGAGCGAGGGTAGGGCGTCAGTTTTGCGGTGGGGAGACGATCCACGCGCGCCAACGCGTCCAGGAGCGAGCGCCCGTGGCGCTTGGCCAGGTGGCGCGGGAAGCCCTTGAGCGCCGCCAGCCCCGACACCGAAGCCGGACGCCTGGCGATCGCTTCCATCAACGCGGCGTCGCTCGCGATCCTGAAGGGCGCGCGGTCTCGCGCTCGCGCAATTCGATCCCGCCACTCGATCGCCTCGCGGAGCGCGGTGACGGCACGATCGTCCATCTTCCACGCGCCCCGCACGCGCGTAACCGGGTCCGGCACGACCTCATGATCCGTACCGGACGCGCTCTCGACCAGCCATCGGTTTTCTTCCTCGGCCCAATGGAGGCGTCCCTTCGCGCGCAGCGCCGTGTCCAGCAAGGCAGCCAGGCGATGAAGGTGCCGCGTGTCTCCCGCGGCGTAGTCGATCATCTCGCGGGTCAACGGCCGCATGGCCCAGTCCGCTCGCTGGAACTTCTTCGACACGCGAACTCCCAGATGGCGCTCCAGGAGAGCCTGCAGCCCCACGGCAGGTTCGCCCACGAGGCTTGCCGCCACCTGGGTGTCGGTCAGGTTGGCCACGCCGATGCCCAGATCGCGGGTCAGCAGCCGCAGGTCGTACCCGGCGCCGTGCATCAGCACGACCCGCTCCGGGTCTTCCAGGATCGGCTTGATGAACGGCGTTGGATCGAAGGCGAGGGGGTCCAGCACGAAGGTCTCGCGGAGCGTCGAGAGCTGGATCAGGCAAAGGCGGTCCGAGTAGCGGTGAAACCCGGCTGCTTCGCAGTCCAGAGCCACCGACGCCGCTTTCCCGAGGACTGCGGCGATGAGCCGCGCCGCAGCGGGGGTTTGGACGTACGTCGTAGAGTTGTTGGCGGACATGGTGCTGGCAGTAGTTTCGGTGCAACGAGGGTCGTGCGCGGCGGGGCGGCCCTGGTGCGCCGCCGGCCCCGGTGGTGACCCGTCAGCCGTTAACATAGCTTTTTGGATGAGCATGCCGATGATCAGAACCAAAGTGATCGCCACCATCGGGCCGGCCAGCGCCAAGCCGGACGTCATGATCGGGCTGGTTCGCGCAGGCATCGACGTGGCGCGAATCAACATGTCTCACGGCGATCATGACTTCCACGAGCGCAGCATCCGCATGGTCAGGGACGCCGCGAAGGCGGAAGGACGCCCCGTGGCCATTCTCGTGGATCTCCAGGGCCCCAAGATCCGCTTCGGCAAGTTGGACGAGCCGGTCCTGCTCCAGGATGGGCATCGAGTGACGATCGCTCCGGAAGGGCTGCACGGTCCGGGAGAGCTTCCCACCACCTACATTCCGCTCGCGCGCGAGGTGTCTCGTGGTACCCACATTCTGCTCGACGATGGGCTTCTCGAACTCGTCTGCCTGAACACGGACGGGGGACGGGCGGAGTTCGAGGTTGTGCGAGGCGGCATGCTGGGCTCGCGCAAGGGCATCAATCTGCCGGGGGTGGACCTGAGTACGCCCGCCGTAACGAACAAGGATCGACGAGACCTGGAGTTCGCGTACTCGATGGACGCCGAGTACGTGGGATTGTCGTTCGTCCAGAGCGTCCAGGACGTGCGAGTGCTGAAGGCGCACATGCGTGGCCGCGCCTGGCTGGTGGCGAAGATCGAGCGCGCTCGCGCGGTGGAAGAGCTCGACGGCATTCTCGAGCACAGCGACGCCGTCATGGTGGCGCGAGGCGACCTGGGGGTTGAACTCCCGTTCGCGTCCGTCCCTCTGGTGCAAAAGCACATCATCCAGTCGGCCAATGGATACGGCTGCCCCGTGATCACCGCCACCCAGATGCTGGAGTCGATGACCTCCTACCCCACGCCGACCCGAGCCGAGGCCTCCGACGTGGCGAACGCCATCATCGACGGCACCGATGCGGTGATGCTCTCGGGCGAGACCGCGGTCGGAAAATACCCGGCCCGCACGGTCGAGGTCATGGTGCGCATCGCGGCCGAAATCGAGAGTAGTGGCGTGTTGGCCGAAGGGCCCCACTATCTGCACCAGATGGGACCCGTCCAGCGCCGCGGCGCGTCGCGACGCGAACACGCGGTTGCGGCGTCGTCGGTGCGCTCCGCCCGCGACCTGGAAGCTCCCGCGATCATCGTGATCACGCGCAGCGGGTTTTCCGCGAAACTGGTTGCTTCGTACCGCCCGGAGATCCCTATCTTCTCGGTATGTACCGAGCCCAAGGTGCACCGGCAACTCGCCGGCGTCTGGGGAGTGCGGCCGGTACTGGCGGAACACGACGAGATCACCTACGAGAACCTCACCGAACTCGGGAAGCGCGTCGTCCTCGATTCGGGAGTGGGAACGATCGGCGATCCGGTCGTCGTGACCTCGGGCATGCCGTTTCATCGCCGCGGGTCGACGAACACCATGCGCGTCGAACGTCTCTGAGGATTCGGCCAATGCGTCTGACGTTCCTCGGCACGGGGACCTCCTTCGGCGTACCGGTCATCGGGTGCGACTGCCCAACCTGCACGTCTTTCGACAAGCGCGACCGACGTACCCGACACGGGGCGTTGGTGGGGCTCGACGGCGGCAACCTTCTTATCGACACGCCGCCGGAGCTGCGGCTGCAGCTGTTGGCGGCGGGAGTCGCGCGAGTCGACGCCGTGTGGTACACCCACCTCCACGCCGACCACGTACACGGCATCGACGACGTGCGGATCTTCTCTACGCGGGGGCGGCCCCCGGTTCCGACCTACGTACCCGAAAGGATGCGGCGGCAGATGAAGCGTCGCTTCTCGTACATCTTCGATCCCGGGACCAAAGTGGCAAGCGGGACCACGAAGCCGCGCCTGCGCCTCCACAGTTACCGCCACGGGGTCGCGGTCAATGTACTGGGACGCGAAGTCACGCCGTTTCGGGTGCCGCATGGACACAGCGGCGCCTTCGGCTTTCGAATCGGGAGGCTCGGCTACGTAACCGACGCCAAACGACTCCCGAAGGCGGCGCGCACCATCCTGCGCGGCGTCGACGTGCTCGTTCTGAACGCGCTGTGGTGGGGCCGATCCCATCCCACGCATTTCAACATCGAGGAAGCGCTTGCGGCGTCCCGCGACATTGGCGCGCCGCGCACGTTCCTGACCCACCTCACGCACCTGGTTCGCTATTCGGAGCTGGCGGAATCGCTGCCCGCCGGGGTCGAACCAGCCTACGACGGTCTCGCCGTGGACATCGCGTGAGCCAGCCGGCGCAACGGAGCCGCTCCGGCATCTCGGTCCACTACGACAACATGGTGGCTGGCGTGCTGGAAGGCGACGGCATCGACCCGGCAAGACTGCAAGCGAACGGCGATCTTGCGCGGCGCTTCCGACGAGCGTTTGCGGCCGTGCGCGCTCGGCACGCGCACGGCGATCTCGGATTCCTGGATCTTCCGGATGATCGCGCGCTTGCGCGGCGGACCCACGCGGCGGCCAGCGACCTTGCCGGCCGCTTCGACGACGTGGTTGTGATCGGGATCGGCGGTTCGGCCCTGGGCGCGAGGGCGCTGCGGAATGCGCTGCTGCCCCCGAGATGGAACGAGCGCTCCTCCGCCGAACGGGGCGGTTTCCCGCGCCTGCACGTCCTCGACAACCCCGATCCCGATTCCGCGGGGGCACTGCTCGGCCGCCTCGACCCGGCCAGGACGATCTTCAACGTGGTGAGCAAGTCGGGGTCGACCGCCGAAACGCTGGCGTTGTTCCTGGTCGTCAGACAACGTCTGGCCGAGGCGCTGGGTCGCGCCAGCCCGCAAGGCCTGGTCGTCACCACCGATCCCGAACGGGGGTTCCTCCGATCTCTCGCTCGTCGACACGGCCTGCGCTCGCTCCCGGTTCCCGGCAACGTAGGCGGACGATTCTCGGTTCTCTCGCCCGTTGGCATGTTTCCGGCGGCGCTGGCCGGCGTCGATGTCGACGCCGTGCTCGCGGGTGCGGCCGCGATGGCGAAGCGCTGCGACACGTCCACGTTGACCGAAAACCCAGCCGGAATCGTCGCGACCCTCCTGCACAACGCCAACGCGGAAACGAATGCCGGGGTGCACGTGTTCATGCCCTACGCCGACCGGTTGCGGGGATTTGCGTACTGGTTGCAGCAGCTGTGGGCCGAGTCCCTGGGCAAGTCGCCGCGGCCGGGACCGGGGACGGCAGGATCGGGCCCCACCGCGCTGCCGGCTTTCGGCGCGATCGACCAGCACTCACTCCTTCAGCTGTTCATGGAAGGCCCTCGCGACAAGGTCGTCGTCTTCCTGGGGTGCGCCGTCCCAGGCGGAGACATCCCGATCCCGCGGGCCTTCGCGGACAGCCCGCAGGTCTCCTACCTGGAAGGACGGACGCTCCACGAGCTCCTGGATTGCGAGCGCGTGGCCACAGCCGAGGCGTTGCGGCGCGCAGGGCGCCCCAACCTGACCGTCATGTCCGATCGCCTGACCGCGCACGCCCTGGGCGGGCTCTTCATGCTCTTCCAGATCGCCGTAGTGTACGCGGGCGCGCTCTACGACGTCGACCCGATGACCCAGCCCGGAGTCGAGCTGGGCAAGGTCCTGATCGGCGGGATGCTGGGACGATCGGGTTACGATCCGCCCGTCCTGCATCCGCCCGATCCACGCTGGCAGGTGTGTTAGGTTACTTGCGTCAATGGTTGCGGTCCGGCGCGCTTGGTTGCGGTCCGGCCCGATTGCCCCAAACTCGAGAGCGCCCCGAACTGGAGAGCAAAGATGAACGGCGGTGAAGAGCCTGAGGTCGTCGTCGAGCGCGACCGCAGGGTGGAAGTCGGCGCCTTCCTGTTGGGGGCGTTGGTGGGAGCTGGAATCGCGCTGTTGTTCGCGCCGGGGTCGGGAGCGCAGACACAGGCGCGACTTCGCAATCGGGCCAAGCAGCTGGGCGCCTTGGCCGGCGACGCCGTGCGCGGCCTGCGGGACGATCTCGGCGCTCACGTCGAGTCGGCCAAAGGGGTACTGGGCGAGGGACGCCAACTTGCCGAGAACGCGCGCGCCGAACTGGAAGACACGTTGGCCCGGTCGAAAGCGGCCTACCGCGCCGGACTGGATGCAGCCAAGTCCACCACACAGGGGAGCAACAGGTGAGAATCTACCTGGATACGGCGAATCTGGGAGAAATCCGCGAGGCGGCCCGCTGGGGCATCCTGAGCGGCGTGACGACCAACCCGAGCCTCATGGCGCAAGAAGAGGGCGCCGGCTTCGAAGACACCATCCGCGCCATTTGCGATCTCGTCGACGGACCGATCAGCGCCGAAACCGTGTCCGAAGACGCCGACGGCATGGTGCGCGAGGGCGTCGAATTCGCGGCCTGGCACGCCAATGTGATCATCAAGGTTCCCAGCACGCCAGCTGGGCTGGAAGCGGTGTCTCGGCTGGGGCGGCGGGGGATCCGTTGCAACGTGACGTTGATCTTCAACACCAACCAGGCGCTGTTTGCCGCGCTGGCGGGAGCGTTCGTCGTGTCTCCCTTTATCGGGCGACTTGACGATCTTTCCTACGACGGCATGGAGCTCATCCGGGAAATCGCCGAGGTGTTCGACCGCAATCCCGACATCCACACCCGCATCCTGGCGGCGTCCATTCGCCATCCGCGCCACGTAACCGAGGCGGCACTGGCCGGCGCCCACATCGCGACCTGCCCGTTCAAGGTGCTTCAGAAGTGCATGCGGCACCCCTTGACCGACCGGGGCATGGAGAGCTTTCTGGCAGACTGGCGGAAGCGAAAAGCCGCGATGGCGTTGGCCTCCGCGATCGGCAGCTGACTGCGCACGAGCGCCGACTGGTGGTGGCGCGGAACAGGAAGGCCCGGCGCGACTACGAGGTGTTGGACACCTGGGAGGCCGGTCTGGTGCTGCAGGGTACCGAGGTAAAATCCATCCGCGCGGGCAAGGTCGCGTTTCAGGACGCCCACGCGCGCGCCGACGCCGGCGAAATGTGGCTCCACAGCCTCCACATATCGCAGTACGACGCCGCGAATCGCTGGAACCACGACGAGACCCGGCCACGGAAGCTGTTGCTGCACAAGGATCAAATCCGCCGCATCGCGGCCCAGGCCGAAGAAAAGGGTCTGACCCTGGTCCCTCTGGACCTCTACTTTCGCCGCGGCCGCGCGCGCATCACGCTGGGACTGTGTCGCGGCCGGAAACACCGCGACCGACGGGAAGAGCTGAAGCGGCGCACGATGCAGCGCGAGGCGGAGCGTGCCATGCGGCATCGCCGATGACGGGTCCGTGGCCGATGAAGGGCGTCGAACTGTTCGGGACCCGGTTCAAGCACCCGGTACTGGCGGCTTCGGGCACCTGCGGGTTCGGCGAGCCACTGCGCCACTTCATGGATCCCGCCGACATTGGCGGGATCGTAACCAAATCGGTAACCGTAGAGCCGCGGTGGGGGAACCCCGCGCCGCGATTGACCGAGTATCCGGGCGGCATGCTCAATTCGGTCGGCCTTGCCAATCCGGGACTGCGCGCCGTGCGTGAAGAGAAGCTGCCGTGGATGCGGCGACACTTGGCCGGCCTGCCCATATTCGTGTCGGTAGCGGGCGCGACGGCCGACGAGTACGCCCGCGTGGTCGCGGGATTGACCCCCGACGATGGCTTCCTGGGCTTCGAGCTCAACCTGTCCTGCCCAAACGACGCCCACCTGGGGGGCAAACCGTTCTGTCTGGATCCGGCCGCGCTGGTCGAGGTTCTCGATCGGGTCAGGACGCGTACCGAGCGACCCCTGGTGGTCAAGCTGGCCCCGAACGATCCCGAAATCGGCGCGACGGCCGCGTTGGCGGTTGCCCACGGGGCCGACGGCATCACGGCAATCAACACCATGCCTGGCTTCCTCGCCGATCGCCACGGGAATGCGCGTTTGGGGGCCGGGCGAGGAGGAACCAGCGGCCCTGCGCTGCTTCCCGTCGGCCTGGCCGCGGTGCGAGAGGTGGCGACGGCCGTCGACGTCCCCGTGATCGGCGTGGGGGGCATCGCGACCCCGTCCGACGCGCGCGCCTATTTCGACGCGGGCGCGTCACTGGTGCAGATTGGCACTGCTTCCCTGGCCGATCCCCGCTGCGCGGCCCGCGTCGCGCGCGGGCTGAGGGCGATTCCCGCGTGAACGACCGCATCATCGTTGCGCTGGATGCGCCGACCGCCGCCGATGCGCTGGCCATGGTCCACCGCATTGGTCCGGCCTGCACGTTCTACAAGGTCGGCCTCGAGCTCTACACGGCTGCCGGGCCCCAGGTCGTGGCGTCGCTTCGCGCCCTCGACAAGCGAGTCTTTCTCGATCTCAAGCTCCACGACATACCCCACACGGTGGCCCGCGCCACGGCCCGCGCCGGCGAGCTCGGCGTGCGGTTCCTGACCATCCACGCGAGCGGCGGTCCAGCGATGCTGGCGGCAGCGGTTGCCGCGGCCCCGCGCTCGCTGTCGTTGCTTGCCGTCACCGTGCTCACGTCTCTTGACGCGCCGGCCCTGGGAGACGTGTTCGGGCGCCGCCTTGACGACGTGGGCGCCGAAGCGCGCCGCCTGGCGACAATGGCGCGCGATTCCGGCGTTGGCGGCGTCGTGTGTGCGGCAAGCGAGGCGGCGCGGGTCAGGTCCGTCGTTGGCCCGCAATCGTGGGTCGTGACGCCGGGAATTCGACTGGCCGGCGGTCCCCACCACGATCAGCGCCGGGTCCGCACTGCGGCGCAGGCGTTTCGCGCGGGGGCGTCGCACATCGTCGTGGGCCGCTCGGTGACCGCGTCCCCAACCCCGCGAGCGGCGTTCCAGCGGATCGCCGACGAGGCCGCAACGCCGCGCTGATCGTTCCTCGCCCCGCGTACTTATATTTGCAGTCATGCGACTATACGACTCCCTGCGCCGCCGACTCCGCGCTTTCACGCCACTCGCTCCCCCCCGCGTCACCGTCTACGGGTGCGGTCCGACCGTCTACGACTTCGCGCACATCGGAAACTTCCGCACCTTCGCGGTCTACGATCTGTTGCATCGCCACCTGCGGGCGAAGGGGCATCAGGTAACGTTCGTGGTGAACTTCACCGACGTCGACGACAAGACCATTGCCGGGGCGGCGGACGCGGGACGGACTCTGGACGACCACACGGCGCGGTACGTCGAGGCGTTCCGACGCGACGCGGCGCAGTTGGGGTTCCTTGATTTCTCGCACCATCCCCGAGCCACCGCGTACGTCCCCCAGATGGTGGCGTTCGTCGGGAGCCTGCTTGAGCAAGGGCAGGCGTATCGCGCCAGCGACGGGTCGGTCTACTATTCGGTACCTTCGTTCGGGAACTACGGCAGGCTATCGGGCAAGGGCGGGGTGGACCAGGAGCGTCGCTCTCGCCTTGACCGCGACAATCAGGCCAAGAGAGACGCGCGCGACTTTGCGCTGTGGAAGGCGGAGCAGTCGCAGGACAGGCAAGTGGGAGCCATATGGGATTCGCCTTGGGGTTGTGGGCGTCCGGGGTGGCACCTGGAGTGCTCCGTGATGGTTCAGGCGCTGCTGGGCGAGACGATTGACATCCATCTTGGTGGTGAGGACCTTCTGTTTCCGCATCACGAGAACGAGATCGCCCAATCCGAGGCGGCGACCGGCGTGCCGCTTGCCCGCTTCTGGCTCCACGTGAAGCATCTCAAGGTCGACGATCGCAAGATGTCGAAGTCGCTCGGCAACTTCCTCACGATCCGAGAAATCCTGGAACGGGGCTACGATCCCGCCGCGATCCGTTGGGTGCTTCTGTCCGCCCATTATCGCAACGAGCTGAACTTCACCTATGCGGCGCTGGACGAAGCGAACGGGGCGATTCAGAGATTGCTTGACTTCCGCCGCCGCGTCGCCGAGCACCCGGTGAAGTCGGGGGTGGGCATTGGCTTGAATGCGTACGCGCATCGGCGTCTCGCAGCTTTTCGCGCGGCGCTGGATCTGGACTTGAATCTGCCGCGCGCCTTGGCCGAGCTCTGGTCTCTGGCGAGAGAGGTCAACGGAGCGTTGGACGCGTCGCCAGGCGCGATCGGCCAGGACGATCGCGACGCGGTACTCGACGCACTGGCGCAAATCGATGCCGTGGTGGGCGTGCTGGATCTGGCCGCCGGTGGTCGCCGGATCGGCGACGATGCGGAGGCGCGCATCCAACGCAAGGTGGAGGAGCGCAACCGCGCTCGCGCCGCACGCGACTTCGCCACGGCCGATCGCTTGCGCGCGGAGCTGGAAGCCGATGGGATACGGCTGGAGGACACGCCGGCCGGAACGCGCTGGAAGCGAGTGCGCGCCCTTCCGTGATCGGCCCGGATGCGCCAACTTTAGGAGATCGGTCGCGTTACTCGGCGCTGACGTAGCTCAGTTGGTAGAGCAGCTGATTTGTAATCAGCAGGTCCGGGGTTCGAGTCCCCGCGTCAGCTTTCTGACGCTGCTATTGCGTCCATCGCGGTCATTCGTTACCTTCCTTTGCTGATTTCCATCCATATGACGATCGGTGGGGTACCGAAGCGGCCAACCGGGGCAGACTGTAAATCTGCTGGCGAATGCCTACGTAGGTTCGAATCCTACCCCCACCATGGAGGGCCGAGCGCCCTCGGAACAGCGCGCGGGAGTAGCTCAGTTGGCTAGAGCATCAGCCTTCCAAGCTGAGGGTCGCCGGTTCGAATCCGGTCTCCCGCTCTGGAGGTCGCGGCCGCGAGGCCTTGACTGGAGTCAGGAGGGTGCTCTGGTAGCTCAGTGGTAGAGCGCTTCCTTGGTAAGGAAGAGGTCGCGGGTTCAATCCCCGCCCAGAGCTTGGCGGGGCCGGCCCGAAAGCAGACGAGTATTCACATCACACGAGGGGAAGTATGGCGAAGGAGACGTTTGAGCGAACGAAGCCACACGTGAACGTGGGGACGATTGGGCACGTGGACCATGGGAAGACGACGTTGACGGCGGCGATCACGCTGACGCAGGCGAAGCGGTTTGGGGGTTCTGCGGTGGCGTTTGACGAGATCGACAAGGCTCCGGAGGAGCGGGAGCGTGGGATCACGATTGCGACGGCGCACGTGGAGTACGAGACGGAGAATCGGCACTATGCGCACGTGGACTGTCCGGGACACGCGGACTACGTGAAGAACATGATCACGGGTGCGGCGCAGATGGACGGGGCGATTTTGGTGGTGAGCGCGGCGGACGGGCCGATGCCTCAGACTCGGGAGCACGTGCTGTTGGCGCGGCAGGTGAACGTTCCTCACATCGTGGTGTTCATGAACAAGGTGGACATGGTGGACGACGAGGAGCTGCTCGAGTTGGTGGAGTTGGAGGTTCGGGAGTTGTTGAGCGAGCAGGGGTTTCCGGGGGACGATTTGCCGGTGGTGATGGGGAGCGCGCTGGAGGCGTTGGAGGGTGGAGGCGAGGGGGATTCGGGCGCGTGCATCGACGAGTTGATGGAGGCGATTGACGGGTACATACCGGAGCCGGAGCGGGACGTGGACAAGCCGTTTCTGATGCCGGTGGAGGACGTGTTTTCGATTACGGGTCGTGGGACGGTGGCGACGGGTCGGATCGAGCGAGGGGTGATCCACAAGGGCGAGACGGTGGAGATTGTGGGGATGGGGGCGGATCGGAAGACGGTGGTGACGGGTGTGGAGATGTTTCGGAAGCTGTTGGCGGAGGGACGAGCGGGAGACAACGCGGGGCTTCTGCTGCGTGGGGTTGGGAAGACGGAGATTCAGCGGGGTCAGGTGTTGGCGATACCGGGGTCGATCACGCCGCACACGAAGTTCAAGGCGGAGGTGTACGTTTTGACGAAGGAGGAAGGGGGTCGTCACACGCCGTTTTTCGACGGATATCGGCCGCAGTTCTACTTTCGGACGACGGACGTGACGGGGACGGCGAAGCTTGCGGAAGGTGTGGAGATGGTGATGCCGGGGGACAACGTGCAGATGGAGGTGGAGCTGATCACGCCGATTGCGATGGACGAGGAGCTGCGGTTTGCGATCCGCGAGGGCGGTCGCACGGTGGGCGCCGGCGTCGTTACCGAAATCATCGAATAGGTCCCAATCATGGCGAGTGTTGCCGGAATCAAGACGTTCGTGGACGAGTGCGTCGCCGAGATGCAAAAAGTCACGTGGCCCGATCGCGACCAGCTCCGCAGCGCGACGATGGTCGTCATCGTCTTCACCATCCTGATCTCCCTGGTGATCGCGATCATGGATCTCGTGTCCAGGCTCGTCCTCGTCGACTTCATCATGGGGGTATTCCGGAATTGAGCGACGGCGACCGCTGGTACGCCCTCCAGACCCAGGCGCGACACGAGAACAGGGTCCGGAAGCTCATCCAGCAAGAAATCGACAAATACGCGGATACCACTGCGGAGATCCGGGAAGTCCTGGTCCCGACCCAGGAGGTAGTTGAGATCCGGCGTGGGAAGCGCGTGCCGGTCACGAAACCGATGTATCCGGGGTACGTGCTGGTGCGCATGATTCTGAACGAACGCACCGAGCACACCATCAACGCCATGAAAGGCGTGCGATTCGTGACGCAACCGAAGGGGCCGCAACCCCTTCGCGAAGAGGACATCAACAAGATCCTCGGGATCGAAACCACCGAGGAGAAGGCCGCTCGCGAGGAGATCCCGTTCCGCACGGGCGAAGTCGTCGAGGTAATTCAGGGTCCCTTCACCGATTTCTCGGGAACCGTCCAGGAGATCTACCCCGAAAAGGGCAAGGTAAAGGTCGAGGTCTCGCTCTTTGGCCGCCCTACTTCGGTGGAATTGGACTTCACCCAGCTCAGAGGTTTCTAACCCAAGGGAGTTCTAGGGAATGGCAGCCAGGAAGGTCACGAAAAAGAGAGTTCTCGGCTTCATCAAGCTGCAGATCAAGGCGGGTCAGGCGAATCCGGCGCCCCCGGTCGGTCCGGCGCTGGGTCAGTACGGTGTGAACATCATGGAGTTCTGCAAGCAGTTCAACGCCCAGACCCAAAAACAGGCGGGAACCCTTACGCCCGTCGAGATCACGGTCTACGCCGACCGTTCCTTTTCCTTCATCACCAAGACGCCGCCGGCGTCCTTCCTTATCCTTAAGGCCGCTGGGCTCGAAAAGGCTGCGGCCAACTCGCTCGAAGAAACGGTGGCCACGCTCTCGGCCGACCAGGTCAGAGAGATCGCACGCACCAAGTTGCCCGATCTCAACACCAACGACGTGGCTTCGGCCATGCGCATGGTAGCGGGTACGGCCCGCTCCATGGGAATCAACGTGGACGGTCCAGATGCCTAGACGCAGCAGGAAATACGCCGAAGCCCGCGGGTCCTACGATCGACAGACCCGCCGTGCCGCTCGGGATGCCCTCGGCCAGGTCAAGACGATGGCGTTCGCGAAGTTCGACGAGAGCGTCGAAGTCGCCGCCCATCTTGGCGTGGATCCGCGTCGCGCCGATCAGATTGTGCGGGGCACGGTCGTGCTTCCGCACGGGACCGGGAAACCGGTGCGCGTGCTGGCCATATGCCAGGGCGACAAGGAAGCCGAGGCGCGGGACGCCGGCGCCGAGTTCGTCGGCGTCGATTACGTCGCCAAGATCAAGGAGGGGTGGCTCGGCTTCGACGTCTGCGTGGCGACGCCCGACATGATGCGGATGGTGGGGCCGCTGGGACGCATCCTGGGTCCCCGCGGCCTCATGCCGACGCCGAAAGCGGGCACGGTGACGCCCAACGTGGGCCGCGCGATCAGGGAGATCAAGGCGGGCAAGATCGAGTACCGCGTGGACAGGACGGGGAATCTTCACGCGCCCATCGGGCGAGTGTCCTTCGAGGTGGACAGCCTCGAAGAAAATCTCAACGCGTTCATGGCGGCGGTGTTGCGCGCCAAACCGGCGGCGGCCAAGGGCGCGTACGTCAAGAGCGTCACGGTGGCGAGTACCATGGGGCCTGGCGTTCCCGTCGATCCAAACAGCTTTTCGCGGAGTGCCTAACCGATGACCAGGGCGGAAAAACAAGCCTTCGTGGCGGAAATGCGGGACCGGCTGACCGAGGCGGACGCCATCTTCCTGACCGATTACACCGGGCTCGACGTCAAGGCGATGACCAGTCTGCGTGCTCAGCTCAAGGAATCCAACGGCGAGTACCTGGTGGTCAAGAACCGGCTGTTGCGTCGCGCCATGGCCGAGTCCGCCATGCCCGACATCTCCCGTTATCTGATCGGACCCACGGGCGTGGTGTTTGGAGACGAGACCATCGTGGGTGCGGCCAGGGTCGTGGTTGATTTCGCGAAGGAGAACGACGACAAGCCGGCCTTCAAGGTCGGCGTGCTGGATGCAGCCGTGCTTGAACCCGACGACATCGTGCGCGTTTCGCGCCTGCCCTCCCGGGACGAACTCCTGTCCCAGGTGGCGGGCGTGCTTGGCGGTCCGATGTCCGCCCTCGTAGGTGCTCTGGGCGGCAAGACCCAGGAGATGGCGGGGCTGGTCGACGCGCTGCGCGAGAAGTTGGACCCGCAGAGCGGCGGCGATTGAGGCAATTGAACCAGATGCCCGCAGCGTCGGGCGAAACTCAGGAGGAAATCAGACAATGGCTGTAAACCAACAGGAACTGCTCGACACCTTCGGCAAAATGACCGTGATCGAGCTGTCCGAGTTCGTAGAGGCGTTCAAGGAGCGGTTCAATGTCACGGCGGCGGCCGCCCCGGTCATGGCTATGCCGGGCGCCGCAGCGGATGCTGCGGAAGCCGAAGAAGAGAAGGACGAATTCGACGTGATCCTGGAATCCTTCGGAGCCAAGAAGATTCAGGTGATCAAGGTGGTGAGGGGGATCACCAGCCTCGGCCTCAAGGAGGCGAAGGCGCTTGTCGACGGAGCTCCCAACACGGTCCGCGAAGCGGTCACGAAGGCCGAGGCGGAAGAACTCAAGAGCAAGCTCGAAGCAGTCGGCGCGACGGTGAATCTCAAGTAGGTGAGACGCGTCCGAGTGCGCCGTCCGGTCACCGGGGGGCGCCGCCGGCCCGTGGTCCAGGGGACCCGTGCGTCCGTATCGCCCGTGGTCGCCCGCGGTTTTTGCGCAACAACGAGGGAGTCGTTCATTGGCTAGTCCAAACGGTGCCAGCCCCGTTTCTCGTCCGGTCGTGAGCTTCGCCAAGCTTGGCGCGACCATGCCCATGCCCAACCTGTTGGGCGTCCAGATCGGTTCCTTTCAGAAACTGATCGCGACCAGTGCCGACCCAGAGCAGATGTGGCACTTCGGCCTTGACCGCGTCTTTTGCGAGATCTTTCCGATATCCGACGTCAACGGCGATCTGACTCTGGAGTACGTCTCTTCGGGACTCGGCGAACCGAAATACAGCGTGGAGGAATGCATCGAGCGGGACATGACCTACAGCGCCCCGCTCAAGGCGATGCTGCGGCTGGTGGTCTGGGAAACGGCCGGAAAGAAGAAAAAGCGGCGCGTCAGGAAGGCTGGCGAACGTCGTGTTGCGCACACCGTCGAGAAGGAAGTCTATCTGGGCGACCTTCCACTGCTCACCGAGCTGGGCACCTTCATCATCAATGGCGCTGAGCGGGTGGTCGTCAGCCAGCTCCACAGGTCGCCCGGCGTGGTCTTTGAAGAGGACGTGCACCCCAACGGCACGAAGCTCTGCAAGGCGCGGATCATTCCTTTCAGGGGGTCGTGGGTCGAGTTCACCATCGACATCAACGACATCTGCTACGTACACATCGACAAGAAGAAGAAGTTCCCCGCCACCGCGCTCTTGCGCGCCCTTGGCTACAGCTCCGACACCGACATCTACCGACTCTTCTTCGAGTCTCGCAAGGTCGCGGTGCCCGTGGGCGACGAAGAGATGGGAGACCTGATCGGGTCGGTGCTCGCCGAAGAGGTCGTGGACCTGGAGACCGGCGAGGTGCTTCTGGAGCATGGCACGGAGCTCGACACGCATGCGGTTGAACTGCTCCAGCGCGCCGACGTGGGAGCGATCAGGGTGTACAGGTCCAGGAGTAGGGGCAAGGGCGGGCGCCCGGGCGAAAGCCCCATCGTGAAGAACACGATTCGCAAGGATCCCACGCAGAGCGAAGAAGATGCGCTCCACGCCATCTATTCGCTGCTCCGTCCAGGCGAGGCCCCCAACGTGGAAACGGCCCGGGCGGCGCTCGAGGGGGTGTTTTTCGATCCCAAGCGCTACGACCTGGGTCGGGTGGGGCGTTACAAGATCAATCAGCGACTGAATATCGAGGTTGCCCCTAGCCAGACCGTCCTCACCCCGGACGACCTGGTTGCCATCCTGCGTTGCCTGATCGAACTCAACGAGGGTCGCGGGCAGATTGACGACATCGACCACCTCGGCAACCGGCGCGTGCGCACGGTTGGAGAGCTCATCGCCAATCAGTTCTCGGTCGGACTCTCGCGCATGGCCCGGCTGGTCAGGGAGCGCATGACCATTAACACGGACCGCAAGAAGATCAACATCGACGATCTGGTCAACGCGCGAACCGTGTCGGCCGTGATCCAGGCGTTCTTCGGTTCGTCCCAGCTCAGCCAGTTCATGGACCAGACCAATCCCCTGGCCGAGCTCACGCACAAACGGCGGCTCTCGGCCCTGGGGCCAGGCGGGTTGACCAGGGAACGGGCGGGCTTCGAGGTGCGCGACGTGCATTACTCGCACTACGGTCGCATGTGTCCCATCGAGACGCCCGAAGGTCCGAATATCGGGCTGATTACGTCGCTGACCACATTTTCCCGCGTCAACGATCTCGGATTCGTCGAGACGCCCTATCGCAAAGTGGTCGACGGGCGGGTCACCTCGGACATCGCCTGGCTGTCGGCTAACGAGGAACAGAAGGCGTCCATCGCCCAGGCGAACGCACCCCTTCTCCCCGACGGACGGTTCCGCAACGACTTCGTCTTATGCCGGAAGCGCGGGGACTTTCCGCAGCTTCGCCCCGACGACATCGACTACATCGACGTCGCTCCCGAGCAGCTGGTGTCGGTTGCGGCGGCCATGATTCCCTTTCTGGAGCACGACGACGCGAACCGGGCCCTCATGGGCTCCAACATGCAGCGCCAGGCGGTTCCTCTCCTGTACACGGATGCGCCCCTGGTCGGGACTGGACTGGAGTCGAAAGTCGCCATGGACTCCGGCGCGGTCACCACGGCCAAGCGCGACGGTCTGGTCACCGAGGTGACGGCCGACGAGATCATCGTGGACACCGGCAAGACCGAAGATCGGAAGACCAATCCACCGTTGGCCAAGCTCACTCAGTATGACCGTTACCGACTCAAGAAGTTCTGGCGTACGAACCAGGATACCGCCATCAACCAACGTCCGATGGTCAAGTCCGGCGAGTGGGTCAGGAAACACGACATAATCGCCGATGGTCCGTCGACGGAGCACGGAGAGCTGGCCCTCGGACGCAACGTTCACGTCGCCTTCATGCCCTGGTACGGCTACAACTTCGAAGACGCCATCGTACTCTCGGAGCGCTTGGTTCGAGACGACGTCTTCACCTCGATCCACATCCAGGAGATGGAGCTCCACGTTCGCGACACCAAGCGCGGGATGGAAGAGATAACCCGCGAGATTCCCAACGTTGCCGAGGAAGCGCTGGCCGACCTGGACGAGCGCGGGATCGTTCGCATCGGCGCCCAGGTCAAGAGCGGAGACATCCTTTGCGGCAAGATCACGCCCAAAGGCGAAACCGAGCTGTCGCCCGAGGAAAAACTCCTGACGGCGATCTTCGGCGAGAAGGCCAAGGACGTGAAGGACTCCTCGCTGCGGGTGTCCCCGGGCATGGTCGGCACGGTCATTGACGTCAAGGTTTTCTCGCGTCGCATGGACGATCCGCTGCTTGAGCGCGAACACGGGGCCCGCATCGGCGAGCTCCGAAAGCGGGAACGCGAAGAGACCCGTCGCGTAGTGGAAGCTCGCGAAGAAGAGCTCCTGAAGCGACTCAAGAACCAGGTGGTCGCGCTCTGCCTCAAGAAGGGAACCGTCGAGCCGTATTACGTCGAGGGTACGCGGCTTACCCCCAGGCGTCTCGCTACGGTGGTGTTGGACGAGGTCGATCTTGCCAGCATGAGGATCGCGAATCAGCGGTCAAACAAGGAAGTGCGGGGAATCATCGACGAGGCCAAGCGCCTGACCGAGCGGGTCCGCGAGCGTACGGAAGAGCAGATCGACAAGGTTTTCCAGCCGGACGAGCTGCCGCCGGGCGTGGTACAGCTTGTCAAGGTGTGCATCGCCGAGAAGCGGAAGATCTCGGTGGGCGACAAGATGGCGGGCAGACACGGCAACAAGGGGATCATCGCGAAGATCGCCCCCGAAGAGGACATGCCCTACCTCCCCGACGGAAACCCGGTCGATATCGTCCTCAATCCACTTGGCGTTCCCTCGCGCATGAACGTGGGACAGGTTCTGGAGACGCACCTGGGTTGGGCGGCGGACAACCTGGGATTCAAGGCCAAGACGCCCGTGTTTCACGGAGCTTCGGAAGACGAGATCGCGCTGCTGCTGAGGTTGGCGGGGGCAAAGTGGGCCGGCGAATACATCGCCAAGGAGATTGCCTGGCCATTCACGAAGCGCGACTACCAGCACTTCCTGGAAATTGCGAGGTCGCACCCCGACACCGGTGCAAGCGCTGCGAACCCGGCAAACGGCAAACGAAGGAACGGCGCCGACCAATCCCACGATGCCGTGCCGATCGGGAAGAGCTTGGACGCATACGTCGCCGTCGCGCGCGGCACGGAGGCCGAAGCGTTGTTCTGGAAGTTGCGGGAGTATGTGGTTGCGGCGGGGATGCGAATCGCAGCGGCGCGCAGGCAGCTGCTGAAACACGCATTCCCTGCCATCACCGCTCTGCGTCAGGCAATCGCGCTGGGTCCCGGGATCGAAGCCGCCCTCGGCGAGCTGATGGCTGCGGCCGAGCTCCTTCCCAACGGCAAGGTCTGGCTCAGGGACGGTCGAAGCGGCGAACGCTTCAAGTTCCCGATCACCGTGGGCGCGATCTACATGCTCAAGCTGTCTCATCTGGTGGACGACAAGATCCATGCCAGGAGCATCGGCCCGTACTCGTTGGTCACGCAGCAGCCCTTGGCCGGCAAGGCGCAGTTCGGGGGCCAGCGTTTCGGCGAGATGGAAGTCTGGGCGCTCGAGGCCTACGGTGCGGCGCATACCCTCCAGGAAATCCTCACGGTCAAGTCCGACGACGTGGCCGGGCGCTCCAAGGTGTATGAGGCCATCGTCAAGGGAGAGAACCTTCCCGTTCCCGGCATCCCCGAGTCCTTCAACGTGCTGGTGAAGGAGCTTCAGGCACTCGGACTCAAGGTGGAGCTGGACTCGGACCAATAACGCAAAGGACGGATTCAACATGATCGACTTCCACCGTGCGAAGGAAACCCGGTCGCCGGACTTTGATTTCATCAGAATCCGGATTGCCTCGACCCAGGATGTGCGCAATTGGTCTCGCGGCGAAGTCACCAAGCCGGAGACCATCAACTACCGATCGTTCAAACCCGAGCCGTCCGGGCTCTTCTGTCAGCGGATATTCGGGCCCGCCAAGGACTGGGAGTGCGCCTGTGGCAAATACAAGCGCATTCGTTTCCGCGGCATCACCTGCGAGCGCTGCGGGGTCCAGGTTACGCTGTCGAAGGTCCGCAGGGAGCGCATGGGCCACATCGAGCTGGCCGTTCCCGTGTGTCACATCTGGTTCCTGAAGACGCTGCCGAGCCAACTCGGGTACCTCCTGGACATGACGCTGAAAAACCTGGAGCAGGTGATCTATTACGCTGCCTACGTCGTGACGAATCCGGGCGACCAGGACGTGAAGTTTCTCGATCTCCTCGACGAGGACGAGTACTACGATCTGCGCGTCAAGGCGCGCGAAGAGAACGACAAGACCTTTCAGGCCGAAATCGGAGCCGAGGCCGCGCGCACCCTTCTCAAGCGGCTGGACTCGCCCGAGGTGGCCATTGCGGACCAGAACAAGGACGGAAAGGGTCTGGATCGCCTCGCAGCGTGGCTGCGCAACGAAATCGTGACCGAGACCTCCCAGCACCGCAAGAAGCGTAAGTTGCGGAGGCTCAAGGTGGTAGACGCGCTGCGGAACTCGGGCGAGACGGTGGACAAGCGCAACAAGCCCGAATGGATGATCCTCGACATGGTCCCCGTCATTCCACCCGATCTGCGACCGCTGGTGCCATTGGATGGGGGGCGTTTCGCGACTTCCGACCTGAACGACCTGTATCGGCGCGTAATCAACCGCAACAACCGGCTGAAAAAGCTGATCGAAATGCGCGCTCCGGAAGTCATCCTCAGGAACGAGAAGCGCATGCTTCAGGAGTCGGTCGACGCGCTCTTCGACAACGGCCGCCGCTCAAAGGCAATCCGGGGCCGGGGCAAGCGACCGCTCAAGTCTCTCTCCGACATGCTCAAAGGCAAGCAGGGACGTTTCCGGCTGAACCTGTTGGGGAAGCGCGTGGACTACTCGGGGCGCTCGGTCATCGTAGTTGGCCCGGAGCTGAAGCTCCATCAGTGCGGCTTGCCGAAGGCGATGGCGGTGGAGCTCTTCAAACCCTTCATCATCCACGAGTTGGAGAAGCGGGGCGAAGCGGAGACGGTAAAGCGAGCCAAGAAGATCGTCGAGCAGGACGATCCCAAGGTCTACGAGGTGCTCGAGGACATCATCCGCGACCATCCGGTGCTTCTGAACCGCGCGCCCACGTTGCACCGAATCGGGATTCAGGCGTTCGAGCCGGTTCTCGTAGAAGGCAAGGCGATTCGGATCCACCCCCTCGTGTGCACCGCATTCAACGCCGACTTCGACGGCGACCAGATGGCGGTCCATCTGCCGCTTTCCTACGAAGCGCAGCTCGAAGCACGGGTTCTCATGCTGTCGAGCAACAACATCCTCCTGCCGTCCAACGGCCGTCCGGTAGCCGCGCCCAGCCAGGACATGGTGATCGGGTCGTACTACCTGACCAAGCCGCCGATCAGGATTGCCCAGCTCGAGCAAGCGGCGACCTCCGCCAACGAAGCGGGGCGAAGCGAAGCCAAGGATCGCTTCGAAGCGCTCTACCGCGATGCGCGCCGTTTCTCCAGTTACGGCGAGGTGGAGATGGCGCTGGCCCACGATTTCGTGGAATTTTCGACGCCGTGTTTTTTCTGGGCCAAGGTGGTTGCGCGGGGAAGCGACCCAACGATGGTCGCGCCTGAATGGGTGCCCACTACGGTGGGTCGGGTGCTGTTCAATTCCATCATCCCAGAGTCCATCGGCTTCCTGAATCAGACCTTCGGCAAGAAGCAGCTCGGCGACTTGGTTTTCCGGTGCTTCACCGACGCGGGGCTCTCGGCGACGACGAAGTTCCTGGACGACCTGAAAGACTTCGGTTTCCGCTATGCGACGGTAGGCGGGGTGTCGGTCGGGATCGACGATCTTGAGGTGCCTCCCGAGAAGGCCCAGCTGCTCGGCGACGCCACCGCAGAAGTTGGCCGATTCCAGCACGCCTACGCATCCGGGTACATCTCGAACGGTGAACGCTACAACAAGATCATCGACACGTGGACCCATGCCAACAACGACGTCGCGGACGCGATGGTGCAGCACCTGGAGAGCTCGAAGGCCGGCTTCAATCCCGTGTACATGATGATGACCTCGGGCGCCCGCGGGAACCGCGACCAGATGCGTCAGCTGGCGGGTATGCGCGGCCTTATGGCGAAGCCCCAGAAGAAGTTGACGGGCGGCATCGGCGAGATCATCGAGAGTCCCATCAGGTCCAACTTCCGGGAAGGCCTTTCGGTGGTGGAGTACTTCATCTCTACGCACGGCGCGCGCAAGGGTCTGGCCGACACGGCGCTAAAGACGGCTGACGCCGGGTATCTCACGCGACGCTTGGTAGACGTCGCCCAGGACGTCACCATCACCGAAGACGACTGCGGCACCTTCCAGGGCGTCGGCATGAGCGCCCTCAAGGAAGGCGAGGACATCGTCGAGACGCTTGCGAACCGGATCGTGGGGAACGTGGCGCTCCAGGACGTCCACGATCCCATCGACGGCGAACGGATCCTGAACGCCAACGAGCTCATCAGCGAAGATGCGGCCGAAGCCATCGAGGGTGCGGGAATCCAGGAAGTCACGATTCGTTCCGTGCTCACGTGCGAGACCAAGCGGGGCATCTGTCGCATGTGCTACGGTCGCAACCTCGCGACCATGGGATTGGTGGACCGGGGCGAGGCCGTCGGCATCATCGCGGCCCAGTCCATCGGCGAGCCGGGAACCCAGCTCACGCTGAGGACGTTCCACATCGGAGGCACGGCGGCGCGGATCGCGGCCCAGAACCAGCGCAAGTCCAAGATTGCGGGCATCGTGGCGCTGGATCGCGTGACGACCGTAGTCAACCGAGAGGGGAAACGCATCGTCACGTCCCGCGAAGGGAAGATCGAGATGCAGACCAAGGCGGGGCAGGTCCGCAGCACGTTGGCGATTCCCTACGGCGCCGAAATTCACGTCGAAGCGGGCAATCGAATCAAGGCGGGCGACCTGCTGTTCAGCTGGGATCCGTACTCCGAGCCCATCGTCGCCGATTCCAGAGGATTCCTGCACTTCGTCGACATTCAGGAAGAACTGACCGTGCGGGAGGAGCTGGACGAGTCGACCGGCCGTCGCCAGATGATGGTCATCGAGGATCGCGACAAGAAGCTGCATCCCAGAATACAGATCCGAGGGGGAGAAGCGGCGGCGAGCGATCTCATCAAGGAGTTCATTATCCCGGTCGGGGCCCAGCTCATGTGCGCCCACAACGACGAAGTGCAACCGGGCGACCGGATTGCGAAGATAAGCCGCGAGGTGTACAAGACCCGCGACATTACCGGAGGTCTCCCCCGCGTGGCGGAGCTGTTCGAAGCGCGCAGCCCGAAGGACCCGGCGATCATCACGGAGATCGACGGGAAGGTCTCGTTTGGCGACATCAAGCGCGGGAAGCGCGAAGTATTCGTGACGCCGCAGCAAGGCCGGCGCGGGAGGTACGACATCCCGGTCGGGAAGCACATGCGGGTTCACCAGGGCGACAAGGTACGAGCCGGCGACCGTTTGTCCGAGGGTCCGATCAATCCGCACGACATTCTGAAGATCAAGGGTCCCCGCGCCGTTCAGAAATACCTGCTCAACGAGATCCAGGAGGTGTACCGCCTGCAGGGCGTGACGATCAACGACAAGCACATCGGGGTGATCGTCCGGCAAATGCTGCAGAAAGTCAGGGTTGTGGATCCGGGAGAGACCCAGTTGCTGCAAGACGACCATGTGGACCGGGTCGAGTTCCGGCACATCAACGAGACCGCGATGGCAGAGGGGAAAAAGCCGGCCATCTACCAACCGCTGCTGCTCGGCATCACCAAGGCGAGCCTTACCACGGACTCGTTCATCTCGGCAGCGTCTTTCCAGGAGACTACCAGAGTGCTGACCGACGCCGCCGTCCGGGGCGCCAAGGACGACCTCAAGGGCCTCAAGGAGAACATCATCATCGGTCACCTGGTTCCGGCCGGCACCGGGGCGCACCGGTGGCACGACATCGAGTTCCAGGTGGACCAGTCGTACTACGACGAGGAGATTCTCCCTCTGACCGCCCCCGACGAATACCTGCCCGGGCTCAGCGAGCAAGCCGAGGAGGTGTCGGCGGAGTAAATCCCCCGAAACTGGCGACTTCGCCGATTCGATCGTCGAAGCCCCGTCGCGCTCGGTGAATCGCGACGCTTGACGTTGACACCGATAACCGATTTGTCTACCTTTCCTAGGCTGTCCAGGAACCACCCGAAAGTGACCGACCAAGCGGAGAAAGAGTTCGGCCCCGATGCCTACGCTGAACCAACTGGTGCGGAAGGGACGCGCGCGACTCGCGAAGAAGAACAAGTCGCCCGCGCTGAAGAAGAACCCCCAGCAACGGGGTGTCTGCACCCGTGTGTACACCACTACGCCCAAGAAGCCCAATTCGGCGCTCCGCAAGGTCGCTCGCGTCCGTCTCACCAACGGGCACGAGGTCACGGCATACATCGGCGGCGAAGGTCACAACCTTCAGGAGCACTCCATCGTGCTGATTCGCGGAGGCAGGGTAAGAGACTTGCCGGGCGTCCGTTATCACATCGTTCGCGGGACGCTGGATACCTCCGGCGTGTCTGACCGCAAGCAGGCTCGGTCCAAGTACGGAGCCAAACGGCCGAAGTAGGCCATATTCGTGGAGTCATCGTCATGAGCCGTCGTTCCAGAGCCGTGCGCCGCAAGATTCCGGGTGATCCGCAGTACGGGTCCGAGGTCGTCCAGAAGTTCATCAATGGACTCATGCTGGACGGCAAGAAGTCCCTCGCCGAGTCGATCTTCTACGAAGCTATGCGGATCGTGGAGACCAAGACGGGACAACCCACGATGAACGTCTTCGAGCAGGCGCTCACCAACGCCAAGCCGGCGCTCGAAGTCAAGAGCCGTCGCGTCGGTGGCGCGAACTACCAGGTCCCCATGGAAGTACGGCCGGAACGCCGTCAGGCGCTCGCCATCAAATGGATGATCGGTTTCGCGAGGAAACGAGGAGAACGAACCATGGCCCAGCGTCTCGCCGGCGAGGTCCTCGCGGCGAGCCGCGGAGAGGGCGCAACCGTCAAGAAAAAGGATGACACGCACCGGATGGCCGAGGCCAACAAAGCCTTCGCGCACTATCGCTGGTAGGCCACCCGCGTTGAGCAATAGACCATGCCCAGGAAAACACCACTTCCGAAGCTTCGGAATATCGGCATCATGGCTCACATCGATGCCGGAAAGACGACGACCACGGAACGCATCCTGTTCTACACGGGCCGCCTCCACCGCATGGGCGAAGTCCATGAGGGCGCGGCGGCGATGGACTGGATGGAGCAGGAACAGGAACGCGGAATCACGATCACGTCCGCGGCCACCACGGCCTACTGGCGAAGGAACGAGTCGGAATACCGAATCAACATCATCGACACTCCCGGCCACGTAGACTTCACAGCCGAGGTCGAGCGGTCGCTTCGCGTACTCGACGGAGCGATCGCCGTTTTTTGCGCGGTAGGCGGCGTCGAGCCGCAGTCCGAGACCGTTTGGCGTCAAGCCGACCGATACGGCGTGCCTCGCATCGCTTTCGTCAACAAGATGGACCGAACCGGCGCCGATTTCGAGAACGTCGTTCACATGATGCGCGACCGTCTCGGAGCCAACGCGTTTGCCGTACAGTACCCGCTTGGCGAGGCCGACCTCTTCACCGGCGTGATCGACATCGTTGCGACGAAGGCCTTCGTGTGGGACGACGAGATGGGAGCTACCATCGTCGAGGTGGACATTCCCGATTCGCTCCGCGAGAAGGTCGAGAGCCTGCGTCACGAGCTGGTCGAGGCCGCGGTGGAGCACGACGACGATCTGCTTGAGCGCTATCTCCTCGGCGAAGAGCTCAGCGAAGACGACGTCCGCCTGGCGATACGAGCCGCAACGAATAGCGGCACCCTTTTCCCGGTATTCTGCGGATCCGCGTTCAAGAACAAGGGGGTTCAGCGGCTGCTGGACGGCGTCATCGACTATCTGCCGTCTCCGCTCGACGTGCCCGCGATCGAAGGCCGACCGCCTTACGGCGATGGCGCGCGCCAGACGCGCGAGGCTTCGGACGATGCCCCGTTCGCGGCGTTGGCCTTCAAGATCATGACCGACCCATACGTCGGCAGGCTCACTTACCTGCGGGTCTACTCCGGTTCGCTGCCGAAGGGGAGCCGCGTGCTCAACGCGACGCAGGGACGCAAGGAGCGCGCCGGCCGCCTTCTGCAGATGCATGCGAACAAGCGCGAGGAGCGCGAAGAGGTGTTCGCAGGCGACATCGTGGCCGTAATCGGACTCAAGTCCGTACGAACTGGCGACACGGTGTGCGTCCCCGACCAACCGGTGATACTCGAGGCAATGCATTTTCCCGAGCCCGTGATCTCGGTTGCCATCGAGCCGCGGACCAAGGCCGATCAGGACAAACTGGGCACGGGCCTGGGCAAGCTCGCGGAAGAGGATCCGACGTTCCGCGTGCATACCGACTCGGAGACCGGCCAGACGATCATCAGCGGAATGGGCGAGCTCCATCTCGAGATCATTGTCGATCGCCTGCGCCGCGAATTCTCGGTGTCCGCCAACATCGGACGGCCGCAGGTGGCGTTCCGGGAGACGATCCGCGAACCAGCATCTGGCGTAACGGGAAGGTTCGTGAGGCAGACGGGCGGTCGAGGACAGTTCGGTCACGTCGTGATCGACGTCGAGCCCGGCGAAAAGGGTTCCGGATTCCTGTTCGAAGATCGGGTCAAGGGTGGTTCGGTGCCGCGCGAATTCATACCGGCGGTCGAGCGCGGGCTTCGCGAGGCGCTGAGCTCGGGCGTGGTCGAAGGATACCCTGTCGTGGACGTCAAGGTCTCGCTCGTGGATGGATCCCACCATGACGTGGATTCGAGCGAGATGGCTTTCCGGATCGCCGGATCAATGGCCATGAAGGCGGGGCTGCGCAAGGCTAGCCCGGTGCTTCTCGAGCCCGTCATGGACGTCAAGATTGTGACGCCGCCCGAGTACATGGGCGATCTCATTGGCGACCTCGGCTCTCGGCGCGGGCGCGTTGGGGGTATGATCGACCGGGGAGACGCCCAAGTCATCGGTGCGAGCGTACCGCTCGGGGAGATGTTCGGATATTCCACCAGGCTCCGGTCGCTGAGTCAGGGTCGGGCCGTGTACACCATGCAGTTTTCACACTACGAAGAGGCCGCCCGCAGGAAGGCCGGCAAGAGAGCGCCGGTGCGCGTGTAGCGCCCGCCTCGGATCAGCAACCGCACTCATTTTACGCGAGGGGAAGCATGGCGAAGGAGACGTTTGAGCGAACGAAGCCACACGTGAACGTGGGGACGATTGGGCACGTGGACCATGGGAAGACGACGTTGACGGCGGCGATCACGCTGACGCAGGCGAAGCGGTTTGGGGGTTCTGCGGTGGCGTTTGACGAGATCGACAAGGCTCCGGAGGAGCGGGAGCGTGGGATCACGATTGCGACGGCGCACGTGGAGTACGAGACGGAGAATCGGCACTATGCGCACGTGGACTGTCCGGGACACGCGGACTACGTGAAGAACATGATCACGGGTGCGGCGCAGATGGACGGGGCGATTTTGGTGGTGAGCGCGGCGGACGGGCCGATGCCTCAGACTCGGGAGCACGTGCTGTTGGCGCGGCAGGTGAACGTTCCTCACATCGTGGTGTTCATGAACAAGGTGGACATGGTGGACGACGAGGAGCTGCTCGAGTTGGTGGAGTTGGAGGTTCGGGAGTTGTTGAGCGAGCAGGGGTTTCCGGGGGACGATTTGCCGGTGGTGATGGGGAGCGCGCTGGAGGCGTTGGAGGGTGGAGGCGAGGGGGATTCGGGCGCGTGCATCGACGAGTTGATGGAGGCGATTGACGGGTACATACCGGAGCCGGAGCGGGACGTGGACAAGCCGTTTCTGATGCCGGTGGAGGACGTGTTTTCGATTACGGGTCGTGGGACGGTGGCGACGGGTCGGATCGAGCGAGGGGTGATCCACAAGGGCGAGACGGTGGAGATTGTGGGGATGGGGGCGGATCGGAAGACGGTGGTGACGGGTGTGGAGATGTTTCGGAAGCTGTTGGCGGAGGGACGAGCGGGAGACAACGCGGGGCTTCTGCTGCGTGGGGTTGGGAAGACGGAGATTCAGCGGGGTCAGGTGTTGGCGATACCGGGGTCGATCACGCCGCACACGAAGTTCAAGGCGGAGGTGTACGTTTTGACGAAGGAGGAAGGGGGTCGTCACACGCCGTTTTTCGACGGATATCGGCCGCAGTTCTACTTTCGGACGACGGACGTGACGGGGACGGCGAAGCTTGCGGAAGGTGTGGAGATGGTGATGCCGGGGGACAACGTGCAGATGGAGGTGGAGCTGATCACGCCGATTGCGATGGACGAGGAGCTGCGGTTTGCGATCCGCGAGGGCGGTCGCACGGTGGGCGCCGGCGTCGTTACCGAAATCATCGAATAGGTCCCAATCATGGCGAGACCAAAGCAACCGCCGACGCCGGCGCGACGACAGGCAGGGATGACCAACAGGATAAGGATTCGCCTGAAGGCGTTCGACCACTGGGTGGTGGACCAGACCGCTGCCGACATCGTCAGGACCGCTCAGAAAACCGGCGCCACGATCCGCGGACCCATTCCCCTGCCGACTCGGCGTCAGCGGTGGACCGTGCTGAGATCGCCGCACATCGACAAGAAGAGCCGGGAGCAGTTCGAACTGAGAACGCACAAGCGGCTCATCGACATCGTCGAGAGTCGTCCCCAGACCATTGACGCGCTAACGAAGCTGGATCTTCCGGCCGGCGTTGACGTCGAGATCAAGGTGGACTGAACGATGCCTGGACTGATCGGCAGAAAGTTGGGGATGACTCGCATCTTTGACCAGGAGGGTCGCGCGGTTCCCGTCACGGTACTGGAGGCCGGGCCATGTCCCATCGTCCAGATTAAGGAAACGGACAGGGACGGCTACGCCGCGGTTCAGGTCGGATTCGGCGCGAAAAAGCACAAGCGAACCAGCAAGGCGGAGCTCGGGCATGCGTCCAAGGCCGGACTGGATGCCGCTCCACGGCTCATCCGAGAGTTCAAGGCGACCGCAGGCGACGCCTATCGACCCGGGCAGGAATTGACGGTCGCGATCTTCGAGACGGGCCAGCGAGTGCGCGTCACCGGAGTTACCAAGGGGCGCGGGTTCCAGGGGGTCGTGAAGCGCCATGGGTTCGTCGGCCGCCCCGCATCTCACGGACATCCCATGTCTCGCACCCCTGGCTCAATGGGACCAGGCACGGATCCGTCGCGCGTCATCAAGGGCAAGAAGCTGCCTGGCCGCATGGGAGGCAAGCGCGAGACCGTGCGGAACCTTCAAGTGGTTCGGGTCGATTCGGCGCGAAACCTTCTCTTCATCCAGGGTGGCGTTCCGGGCAGCAGGAACAGCTACGTACTGATCCGGAAATAGGAAAGCATGTACGAAGCCCGCTACATCAAGACCGATGGTTCGGCCGGTACGCCGGTCCAGCTTCCCGAAGCGCTGTTCGACGGCGTAATACATGAGGGTGCGCTGCATCAAGCCGTGACGGCCTACCTCTCCAACCAGCGCCAGGGAACGGTGCACAGGAAGAACCGGTCCGCGGTCGCGGGCGGAAGCCGCAAGCCGTGGCGACAGAAGGGAACGGGCAGGGCCCGCCAGGGTACCACCCGGGCCGCGCAATGGCGTGGCGGCGGCATCGCGTTCCCGCCCATGCATCGTTCGTGGACCAAGCGCGTGCCGAAGCGCATCCGCGCCTTGGCTCGCACGTCGGCCTTCAACAGCCGGGCAGCCGCCGGCCGCGTCGCGGTGATCGAAGGCTTTGATTTCGACATCCCAAAGACGAGAGACCTGAGGCAGCTGCTGGCCACAATCGGCGAGTTGGGCAAGGTCCTCATCCTGACCCACCGCGTGAACCGCAACCTCTACCTTTCGGGTCGCAATCTCGCCCGCGTGCGGGTCATGCCGTTCGGTCAGGAGTCGTCCTTTGACGTTGTCTGGTCCGGCACGGTGATCATTGAAGAGGCAGCGCTGGAGTCGCTTGACGCCCGGCCCGCCACGGACGATCGTCCGCGAATCAGGCCCATTCAGGCGACCGAGGTGGCGTGATGCGCGAGGCCCACGAAGTGATCGTGTCTCCGGTGATCACCGAGAAAACCAACGAGGAAATGGAGACGAGTCGGTACACCTTCATCGTCAACGAACGCGCGAACAAGCACGAGATTGCGAGGGCCGTCGAAGCCCTCTGGGATGTCAAGGTCGAGCGGGTGCGGACCATGAGGTACCCGGGCAAGGCCAAGCGAGCCCTGCTGGGCAGGATGGCCAAGAACTGGGCGCTGGGACGGCGACCCTCCTACAAGAAGGCGGTCGTTCAGCTGACCGGTGGCGACGAAATCGATCTCTACGAGATGGGCTGATCACTCATGGCGCTCAAGAAATTCAAACCCGTAACGCCGGGCAGCCGTTTCCGGTCAACGACTGCGAAAGACGCCGTGACTCGCAAGGGCCCCGAAAAGTCCCTGACCGAGCCACTGACCCGGTCAGGTGGTCGCAACCACCATGGCCGCATCACCATGCGCCGGCGAGGCGGCGGCAATAAGCGACGTTACCGCAAGATCGACTTCAAGCGGGACAAGTTCGGCATTTCCGGTCGCATTGCCGAGATCGAATACGATCCCAACAGGTCGGCGCTCATCGCTCTGATTCACTATGAAGACGGCGAGAAGCGCTACATCCTGCACGTTCGCGGTACGAATGTGGGAGACAGGGTGTCGTCCGGCGCCGATGCCGACGTGCGGCCTGGCAACGCGCTCCCTCTCGAACGGATCCCTCTGGGCACCACGGTGCACAACGTCGAAATGAAGCCCGGCAAGGGTGGCCAGCTCGCCCGGTCGGCGGGATCGGGCGTGCAGGTGGTTGTCAAGGAAGGAAACTACGTCACGCTGCGCCTCCCCTCCACCGAAGTGCGGCGGATTCACAAGCGTTGCCTGGCGACGGTGGGACAGGTCGGGAACGTGGACCACAACCTTCAGACGCTCGGGAAGGCCGGGGCTACCCGTTGGCGAGGGCGACGCCCCAAGGTTCGAGGCGTGGCGATGAACCCCGTGGACCACCCTTTGGGCGGCGGCGAAGGAAAGTCGTCTGGGGGTCGTCCGCCGGTAACGCCTTGGGGGAAGCCCGAAGGGACCAAGACCCGGAAGAGGAAGAAGGATTCGAACAAGTTCATCGTCCGCGGGCGCAAGCGCGGAAAATCCACGCGCTGAGCTGACAAGGAGACCGAGGGAATAGCCATGGGGCGAAGCGTCAAGAAGGGCCCGTTCATCAATGACAAGCTCATCCGCAAGATTCAGAAGATGAACGCGCGCAACGAGCGGATGGTGATTCGCACCTGGTCGCGGGCGTCCACCATTTCTCCCGAGTTCGTGGGCCACACGATCGCCGTTCACAACGGCAACAAGTTCATTCCGATCTACGTCAGCGAGAACATGGTGGGTCACAAACTGGGGGAGTTCGCACCGACGCGGCTCTTCCGGGGTCACGGCGGCAAGCTCGCCGATAAGCGGTCAACGAGGTAGGAGGCTTTCGTCATGACAGCGCGCGCGATCTCGAGGGACATCCGGATGAGCCCACGGAAGGTCCGACTGGTGGTCGATCTCATCAGGGGTCGGTCGGTCAACGAGGCCGAGACGGTGCTCCGCTTCTCTCTGAAAGCGGCGGCGGTCCCGGTTGGCAAGACGTTGCGCTCGGCGGTGGCGAACGCCCAGGACCTGGCCGAGCGCGACGGCGACTCGGTCGACGTGGACGACTTGGTGGTCAGTCGCGCATTCGTGGACCAGGGCCCCACGCTCAAGCGCTGGCGGGCGGGCGCAATGGGTCGCGCCACCCCCCGGCGCAGACGTACGAGCCACATCACCGTGGAAGTGAAAGCGAAAGAGGTTTAGCGGATGGGTCAGAAAACGCACCCACGCGGGCTGAGGCTCGGAATCGTCGCGAACTGGCATTCCCGATGGTACGCAGAGCGTGATTTCCCCAAGCTGCTCAAGGAAGACCATACCATTCGCACGTATCTTCATCGGCGGCTAAGCCATGCCGCGTTGGCGAAGGTGGAGATCGAGCGGAAGCCATCGAAGTTGGTCGTCACGCTGCACACCGCGCGTCCGGGCGTCGTGATCGGCAAGCGCGGCTCCGAGGTCGACAAGCTGCGCGACGAGCTCGCGGTTCTCACCAACAGCGAGGTGTCGGTAAACGTCGAAGAGATCAAGCGTCCCGAAGTCAACGCACGTCTCGTGGCCGACAATGTGGCCCATCAGATTCGGCAGCGCATATCGTTTCGGCGGGCAATGAAACGAGCGGTCCAGTCCGCCATGCGCGCCGGCGCCGAGGGCATCCGCATTCAGTGCGCGGGTCGTTTGGGGGGTGCCGAAATCGCCCGTACCGAAGGCTACAACGAAGGTCGGGTTCCTCTCCATACGCTTCGCGCGGACATCGACTACTCGCACGTCGAAGCCGCCACGACCTACGGCGTGGTGGGGGTCAAGTGCTGGATCTTCAAGGGCGAGGTAATCGAGGATCGCTTTGGCCGGACGTATTCGGCGGGGCCGGGAGCTTGAGGATTAGGGAGCGGACATGCTAGCACCAAAACGCGTACGGCGACGGAAAACCCACAAGGGCAAGATGCGAGGGAAGGCCTACCGGGGCAGCCGAGTGTCCTTCGGCGACTACGGCCTCCAGGCCCTGGATGCCTGTTGGATCACGAACCGGCAGATTGAGTCCGCCCGCGTGGCGATAACCCGCCACGTAAGGAGGGGCGGCAAAGTGTGGATTCGCATCTTTCCGGACAAACCCGTGACGAAGAAGCCGGCCGAGACCCGCATGGGCAAGGGTAAGGGCAACCCGGAACAGTGGGTGGCCGTGGTCAAGCCCGGCCGGATCATGTTCGAGCTCCAGGGCGTTCCCATCGAGACCGCCCGCCGGGCCATGGAACTCGCCTCCTTCAAGCTTCCCGTCAAGACGCGGTTCGTCGCACGGGAATCACAGCTGTGAACCAATCGATACTGACGGGAGCAACACGTTGAAGGCTGAAGAAGTTCGCGAATTGGACAACGCGGAGCTTGAGCACCGGCTCGGCGAGCTGAAGCTGGAGCGATTCCGACTCCGGTTTCGCAGTGCGACCATGCCACTGGAAAACCCGAGGCTGCGACGCGAGATACGGAAGGACATCGCGCGCATCAAGACCATCCTCCACGAGCGCCGGAACGCTGGCCAAGCGGGGAGCGCGGGCCATGAATGAGGGCAAGGGGCGCAATCGGCGAAAAATTCGCACCGGTGTCGTGGTGGCCGACAGGGCGGACAAGACGGTTACGGTGCTCGTGGAACGTCGTTTCGCGCACCCGCTCTACGGCAAGCAGGTCTCTCGAACGAAGAAGTACCATGCCCACGACGAGGAGAATGAGTTCAAGGTCGGAGACACGGTGTCGATCATGGAAACGCGGCCACTCTCCAAGACCAAGAGGTGGCGCGTGGTTGAGCTAATGGAAAGGTCCGCCTGAACGATGATTCAACAGGAGTCGATGCTGAAGATCGCCGACAACTCGGGCGCGCGACGCGCCCTGTGCATTCGCGTTCTCGGCGGGTCCAGGCGTCGTTACGCGCGCATCGGAGACCGGGTGATCGTAACGATCAAGGATGCGGTCCCCAACGCCGGCGTGAAGAAGGGCGATGTGATGGAGGCGGTGGTGGTGCGCACCGCGAAGGAAATGCGTCGTCGAGACGGCACCTACATCCGATTCGAGGACAATGCTGCAGTGCTGATCAACGCGCAGAAGGAGCCGCGGGGAACCCGGATCTTCGGGCCGGTTGGCCGGGAGCTCCGCGAAAAGCGGTACATGAGAATCGTTTCCCTGGCTCCGGAGGTGCTGTAGGCGATGGCCAAGAGAACAAGAATCGTGAAGGGGGACCGGGTCCTCGTTATTCGCGGCAACTACCGCGATGTGGAAGGCACGGTACTTCGCGTTCTGCAGAGCGCCAACCGCGTAGTGGTTCAGGGCGTCAACATGCGGAAGCGGCACACCAGACCGTCGCAGGCGAACCCGGAGGGCGGCATCATCAGCTCCGAAGGATCGATTCACCTTTCGAACGTGATGCTCATTGACCCGTCCAATGGCGAGGCCAGTCGCATTCGAATGCGGGTGGAGCCGGACGGCTACAAGGAGCGAATCGCAGTCAGAACCGGCAACCCGGTTCCCAAGCCGGAATGATCGCACCATGACGGAACCCAGACTGCTGGCGCACTACAAGGGCGTGGCGCGACCAGCGCTTCAGAAACAGTTCGGTTTCACTAACCCGCATCAGATACCGAGGGTCGTGAAGGTGACGCTGAACGTAGGAGCCGGAGTGGGCAGCCGGGATCGCAAGCTCATTGATTCGGTGGCTGGCGAATTGGCGGTGATCACCGGTCAAAAGGCGGTAATTACCCGCGCCCGCCGATCGATATCGAACTTCCGGTTGCGCGAAGGGATGCCGGTAGGCGCGTCGGTAACGCTGCGGCGACGGAACATGTGGGAGTTCCTGGATCGATTCGTCTCGATCGCGGTGCCGCGGATCCGCGATTTCAGAGGCCTGAACACGCGGTCGTTCGATGGGCGGGGCAACTACACCGTCGGAATCAAGGAGCAGATCATATTCCCGGAAGTCGACTACGACAAAGTCAATCGAATCCATGGAATGGACGTGTCGGTGGTGACCTCCACGAACAAGGACGATCAGGCATACGCGCTTCTGCGGCAGCTGGGATTCCCGTTCCGCGGCGAGATTCCGGTGATCATCGGCGTGCGAGCCTGAAGCGCTGACGGACAAGGAACGACGACCATGATGACCGATCCGATCGCGGACATGCTCACGCGCATCCGCAACGCCGGGCACGCCGGGCACCGGTGGGCCGACGTGCCGCTGTCGAAGCTGAAGGTGGAGATTGCGCGGCTACTCAAGGAAAACGCCTTCGTGTACGACTACAAGATCTTGAACGACGGCCGACACGGTCTCGTGCGGGTGTACCTGAAGTACCACGAGGGACAGCCCGTGATCCAGCGCATTGCCCGCGTGTCCCGTCCGGGACGACGGCGCTACGTGGGAGTCGAAGACATTCCCAGGATCCGCGGCGGACTGGGGATGGCCGTCCTGTCCACCTCCCAGGGCCTGTTGTCCGACCGTGCCGCACGCGCTGCGCGAGTGGGCGGCGAAGTCCTGGCGGAAGTCTGGTAGGAGGCTCCATGTCACGTATTGGCAAGATGCCCGTGGAGGTGCCCGCAGGCGTAACCGTTACCTTGAACGGGCAAAACGTTGCGGCCAAGGGACCCAAAGGCGCGCTCCGGCTCGACGTACCTTCTCCCATCGCGGTGGGTTGGAAGGGCAATTCGGGCAAGACCATCGTCGTAACGCGGCCCACCGATCAGAAGTCGCACCGCGCGTTGCACGGACTGACGAGAGCGCTGATCGCAAACATGGTACTCGGCGTCAGCCAGGGGTTCAGCAAGACCCTGGAGATCGTCGGCGTAGGGTACCGGGCGCAGGCCAAGGGCCGGGGGTTGGAGCTGCGGTTGGGATTCTCTCACACGATCGAGTACCCGGCTCCGAAGGGGATCAGCCTCCAGGCTCCCAACCCGACCACGATCGTCGTCAGCGGGCCGGACAAACAGCTGGTGGGCCACACGGCGGCGGTGATTCGTTCCTTCCGTCCCCCGGAGCCTTACAAGGGGAAGGGTATCCGATACAAAGGCGAGCACGTCCGGCGGAAGGCCGGCAAGACGGCCGGAAAGTGACGGTCTGATCGACCATGATAAAGGCGAGCAAACTCAGGAAAAGTCGGCGGCTGCAGCGCCAACGCCGGCATGCCCGGATTCGCAAGAGGGTGCACGGCACGAGCGACAGACCGCGGCTGGCCGTGTTCCGTTCTCTGCGGAATATCGAAGGCCAGATCATCGACGACGACTTACGCCACACCCTGGTGGGTCTTTCGACCCTGTCTCCTGCGTTGCGCGGCCCCTCGACGACCTCGGGGCTGAGCAAGGTGTCCGCTGCGCGGGCGGCAGGAAGACTCCTGGCGGAGCAGGCGCGTGAACGGGGCGTGACGACAGTAGTGTTCGATCGCGGCGGGTATCGCTATCACGGCCGCGTGAAGGCGTTCGCCGAGGGCGCGCGCGAAGGAGGCTTGGTATTCTGATGGCACGGGACAAGAGAAGACCGCGCGACGGAGCGGAGCAGGTTGAAAACCTGATTCACATCAACCGGGTGGCCAAGGTGGTAAAGGGGGGGCGTCGCTTCTCGTTCACTGCACTGGTCGCCGTTGGGGACAAGGCGGGACGCGTCGGCATCGCCCACGCCAAGGCCAGCGAGGTGGCCGAAGCCATTCGCAAGTCCTTCGAGCAAGCGCGACGCAGCATGGTCAAGGTGCCGGTCGTCAACGGCACGATCCCGCACGAAATCATCGGACGCTGGGGAGCGGGGCGCGTCCTCATGCGTCCTGCGGCTCCAGGGACCGGCGTGATTGCCGGAGGCCCGGTGCGTGCGGTCATGGAGGCGGCGGGGATCACCGACGTGCTGACCAAGTGCCTCGGCACCAACAACCCGATCAACGTAGTGCGCGCAACGCTGCAAGGCCTGGAGTCGCTCGTCACCGTCTACGACGTTGCGGCGGCAAGGGGCATCACGGTGGAACAGTTGGGGGGGTACCGTGGATAAGCGCCTCAAGATCAGACAGGTACGCAGTGCTCTGGGTCGCCGCAAGATTCAGCAGCGCACCCTGGACGCGCTGGGAATCAAGCGACATCAGCAATCGGTAATCCATGACGATACGCCCGCGATCCGCGGCATGATCGCGAAGTTGGACCATCTGCTGGAAGTCACCGAGGTGGACTGACCGATGATTGAATTGCACAATCTCAAGCCTGCCAATGCCTCGCGTCGCCGCCGGAAGCGCGTGGGCCGCGGGCCTGGTTCCGGGAAGGGCAAGACGTCGGGGCGCGGCACCAAGGGGCAGAACTCTCGTTCCGGGGGCGGGGTTCCCGCCTGGTTCGAGGGTGGGCAGATGCCCCTGCAACGCCGCATTCCCAAGCGGGGCTTCAAGAATCGCAACCGGGTCGAATACCAGGTCGTCAACGTTGGCGACCTGCGGGTCGTTGCCGGCGACGTCACCCCCGAATCGCTGAGGGCGGTGGGGTTGGTCCGTACGCTGCGACGCCCCGTCAAGCTATTGGGCGCCGGCGAGGTTGCAGCCCCGTTCCAGTGTTCCGTTCACGCAGCGAGCGCGACCGCCCGGGCCAAGATCGAGGGTGCCGGGGGTTCCGTGACGATTCTGTCCCCCGGCGGCGGGGGAGGGAGGTAAGTACCGGCGATGGCCAATCCGATCCCGAATCTGTTTCGGGCTCCAGAGCTGAAGAAGAAGATCCTCTTCACGCTCCTAATCATGCTGATCTACCGGATCGGATCTCACATCACCGTGCCCGGCGTGGACGTCGGCGCGCTGCAACAGCTGGCCGGCCAGTTTTCGCAGACCTTTCTCGGCGTCTACGACATGTTCGTTGGCGGTGGCCTGAGTCGAGCCACGATTCTGGCGCTCGGAATCATGCCGTACATCTCGGCGAGCATCATGTTCCAGCTGCTGGCGGCAGTATTCCCCACGGTGGAAAAGCTCCAGAAGGAAGGCGAACAGGGGCGCAAGAAGCTCACGCAGTGGACCCGGTACACGACGGTACTCCTGTGTCTGATTCAGGCGTTCGCATACGCCAACTTCCTGCAGGGCCTGGGCAGCGCCGTGCCCTCGCCCGGTCCGAGCTTCGTGTTTACGACGGTGGTGACCCTGACCGTTGGCGGGGTGTTCGTGATGTGGCTGGGCGAGCAGATCACCGAGCACGGCGTGGGCAACGGCATGTCCCTGATGATCTTCTTCTCGATCATCCAGGGGTTCCCCGGCCAGATCGCGCGCACTTGGGAATCGCTGATGGTCGGAGAGATCGGTTTGTTCGCGGTCATCGTGCTGTTTGCGATTTTGGTGGGAATCACCGCCGGGGTCGTCGCCATGACGATGGCTGCTCGTCGGATTCCGGTGCAAATCCCTCGCAAGGTTGTAGGGCGGGGGCGCATACAGGAGGGGCAGAAGAGCCACATTCCCCTTCGAATCAACTCCGCTGGCGTGATGCCGATCATCTTCGCGCAGTCGTTCATCGTCGTCCCAGGGACGCTCGCGGCCTTCAGCTCGGTGCCGTTCATCGCGGACTTGGCCGCGATCTTCCAGCCGGGGAACTGGGCCTACTATATCACCTATGCCGTGCTGATCGTCTTCTTCACCTATTTCTACACGGCGATCATCTTCAACCCCGTTGACTTGGCCGAGAACCTGAAGAAGCAGGGAGCCTTCGTGCCTGGCGTGAAGCCGGGTGCTCGGACCGCCGCGTACATCGACCGGATCCTGACCCGCGTCACGCTGCCTGGCTCCATGTACCTGGCCTTCATCGCCCTCGTGCCCTTCTTCATCTTCGACATTTTCGGCATTCAGAACTTCGACTTCGGTGGGACGAGCCTTCTGATCGTGGTCGGCGTGGGTCTCGATACGGTCCAGCAGGCACAGCAGCACCTCCTTCTTCGCAATTATGACGGCTTCATGAAGAAGGGTCGGGTGAAGATGCGCGGTCGTCAGCGCTACATGTAGCGACTTGGCGCATGGTCGTCGTTCTTCTGGGGTCGCCCGGGGTTGGCAAGGGTACGCAAGGGGTGCGCATTAGCCGGGCTCTGGATTGGGCCCACGTGTCGACCGGCGACTTGCTGAGAGCGGCCCTTCGGGAACGTACCAGAATCGGGCTGACAGCACGCAAGTTCATGGACGCGGGCGAGCTCGTGCCCGATGACGTCATGATCGACCTCGTGCGCGAGCACCTGGCGGGTTTGGGACCGGACCGGAGCGTCGTCTTCGATGGTTTTCCTCGCACCGTCGCGCAGGCCGAAGCCTTGGATGCGGCCCTGGCGACAACCGGCCGGGCCGTGAACCGCGTCGCGCTGTTGGAAGCGGACGACGCCGTACTCGTCAAGCGAATATCAGGGCGTCGTTCGTCACCGTCGGGGCGCGTCTACAACATCTACTTCGATCCGCCCCAAGAAAGCGGCGTCTGCGACGATACCGGGGAAGCGTTGATACATCGAGCCGACGACCAACCCGACACGGTGCGCACGCGGCTGTCGGTGTACCGCGAAGCCACCGCGCCGCTGATTGGCTATTACGAGGCGCGCAGCGTGTTGGTTCGCGTTGCCGGGAACGGCACGATCGACGAAGTGCAGACAGCGCTTCGAGCGGCGATTCGGGGCGCGTAAGCGTGGCCAAGCGGCGAGCCGGCGCGATCCACTTGAAATCAGCGGAAGAAATCGAGGCGATCGCGGCAAGCGGAAGCATCATCTCGGCACTTTTCGGCGAGCTGAAGGCCCACGTACAACCCGGGGTTACCACAGCGGCCCTCGATCGCATGGCCGAGACCTTCATTCGGTCGTACGACGGGGCCGTCCCTGCGTTCAAGGGGCTGTACGGGTTCCCTGGCAGTGCGTGCATCAGCGTGAACGCCGAGGTCGTACACGGCATTCCAACGCAGCGCCGATTGCGTCCGGGCGACATCGTCTCGATTGACGTAGGCGTGAAACGACGGGGATGGTGTGCCGACTCGGCCTACACGTTCCGCGTGGGCGAGGTCTCGGCCGAAGCCGACCACATTCTCTCGGTGACGCGCGACGCGCTACGGCTGGCGGTTGGGGCTGCAAAGCCAGCGGACCGCATAGGCGACATTGGGGCTGCGGTGGTGGACCGGGTAAGGGGAACCGGATTGGCGATCATTCGCGATCTCGTGGGCCACGGCGTCGGTCGCAGAATTCACGAGGAGCCGCAGGTGGCGAACATCGGGCGACCGGGAAGCGGCTTGCGGCTTCGGCCTGGGATGGTCTTGGCGATCGAACCAATGCTTGCCGCAGGCACGGACGAAATCGTGACGCTCGACGACCAATGGACCGTCTCCACCGCCGACGGTCGGCTCTCGGCTCACTTCGAGCACACGGTCGCAATCACGGCCGACGGGCCTGCCGTTCTCACCGGTGGGCCGATCTGGACTACCGCTGGAAACCCATAATGGTTATCTTATCAAGCTATGCCCTGACCCGCAAAATCCGACCCCTAACCAGGAAATCCGCAATACGATGAAGGTGAGAACCAGCGTAAAGCCGATGTGCGAGTACTGTCGGGTGGTTCGTCGGCGGGGAGTGGTACGCGTGATATGCAGTCGCAATCCCAAGCACAAGCAGCGCCAGGGTTAGGGGTTGTTGGGGAAGCGCCGAGACTGGAGAAACGGAAATGGCACGAATCGCGGGAGTCGACCTTCCCAGAAGCAAACGGATCGAGGTCGCGCTGACATACATTTACGGCGTGGGCTCGGTTCGATCGCGGGAGATCCTGGATGCCGTGGGCATCGATCCGAACCGACGCACCTATGAGCTGAGCGACGAGGACGCCAGCCGACTGCGCGTGGAAATCGAGTCGAACTACAAGGTGGAGGGAGCCTTGCGCACCGAAGTCTCCATGAACATCAAGCGGCTCATGGACATCGGTTGTTACCGCGGCCTCCGGCACCGTCGGGGACTGCCGGTGAGAGGTCAGCGAACCCATACGAACGCGCGCACCAAGAAGGGGCCGCGGCGGGCTATCGCAGGCAAGAAGCAGGCGCCGAAGAAGTAGCCGAAGAGTTAGCGAGAGTAGCGGGTTCGCGAGAAGCCGGCGGATTCGCCGGTACCTTTCAAGGGAGGAAGATTCGCTTGGCCAAACCCAGATCGAGCAGGACGAAGAAGACCAAGAAGGTCGTCGAGTCGGAAGGGGTCGCGCATATCAAGGCGACCTTCAACAACACGCTGATCACGATTGCGGATAACGCCGGCAACGCGCTCGTCTGGGGTTCCGCGGGAACCGCGGGATTCAAGGGATCGAAGAAATCGACGCCGTTCGCCGCCACCATGGCGGCCGAACAGGTGGGCCGGGAGGCCGTGGCGATGGGAGTGCGCAACGTGGTGGTGCGAGTCCAGGGTCCAGGATCCGGCCGAGAGTCGGCGATCCAGGCGCTGGCTGGGGCGGGGTTGACGATTCGTTCGATCCACGACGTAACGCCACTGCCGCACAACGGATGTCGGCCGCCGAAAAAGCGCCGGGTCTGACACGAAAACCAAGACGAAGAATACCGTTACATGGCACGATACACTGGTCCGGTTTGCAAGCGCTGTCGCAGAGAGCGGCAGCAGCTCTTTCTGAAGGGCACCAAGTGCTACACCGAGAAGTGTCCAGTCAAGCGTCGGGAATACCCGCCGGGACACTTGGGGCCTTCCGCAGTCCGTAGGCGCAAGCAGTCCGAGTACGCGAACCAGCTGCGCGAAAAGCAGAAGGTCAAGCGAATCTACGGACTTCACGAGAGGCAGTTCCGGAACCTGTTCGAGTACGCGGCCGGGCGCCCGGGCGTTACCGGCGAAAACCTCATCGTCGCCTTGGAGAGTAGGCTGGACAACGTGGTGTTTCGCTTGGGCCTCGCGGCCAACCGACGACAAGCGCGACAGCTGGTGCGCCATCGGCACGTCGCGGTCAATGGTGCCGTGGTTGACATCCCGAGTTACCGGCTGTCGGCGGGCGACGAGATCGCACTGCGAGAGGGTTCCCGAGATCTCGAGATCGTGGAAGCCAGTCTCGGCGCCCGTTTCCGGCCCCAACTAGGCGATTGGCTGGCGCTGGACGAGAAAAACAGGGTCGGGAGGATGGTCAGGCCACCCAAACGGGGCGATATCCAGTTGTCGGTGCAGGAACAGCTGATCGTCGAACTCTATTCGAAGTAAGTCGGATTCCGATCCGCTTGCCCGATGAATCCGCACGCAACGAAATCAGGGGGAACCAATTTGAATCGGGACATTGACCTCACCGGTCTCGTGTTGCCGGAGCTCGTCGAAATCGCGAAGGAGTCGCCGGACGGCAGGTCGGCGGAATTCGTTCTGGAGCCTCTCGATCGAGGATACGGCCATACGCTGGGCAACGCGGTACGTCGCGTGCTGCTCTCCTCGTTGCGCGGTTCGGCGGTCTGGGCGTTCCGAATCGGTGGCGTGGTACACGAGCACCAGACGATTCCGTCCGTGGTCGAAGACGTGCACCAGGTCATCCAGAACCTGAAATATCTCGTGGTCAGTCTGGACGACGACGTGGACGCAGCGGTCCTGGAGATCCGCGCCAAGAAGGCCGGTCCAGTCAGGGCAAAGCAGATTCGAGGACCGGGATCCGTGACCGTCCTTGACCCCAATCACCATATCCTCACCCTGCAGAAGGACGTGGAGCTGAACATCGAGCTTCACGTCAACAAGGGTCGCGGCTTCGTTCTGGCTGACCAGCATTCGGTCCCGCGCGGGTCTCCGGTCGATCTGGTTCGCATCGATGCGGTGTACAACCCCGTCCTCCGTGCCAATTTCACGGTCCAGGAGACCCGGGTGGGGCAACGTACGGACTTCGATCGACTCACGGTTCACGTCGAGACGGATGGATCGGTCGGCCCGGAAAGCGCGATCCGCTATTCGGCCGAGCTGGTAAAGCGGCATTTCGACTACATGTGCTATTTCAGGGAGGGCGGACCGCCGAAACCGAAGACCGTGGAGGCGCGTCCGGTCCCGCCGCAGATGGTGAGACTCCTGGACGCGCGGGTTGAGGACCTGGCCGAGCTGAGCGTGCGTTCACGGAACTCGCTGAGCAAGGAGTCGATCACCACGCTGCGCGAGCTGGTCACCCGGACCGAGGCCGAAATGATGGCGATAGACAACTTCGGCCGGAAGTCCCTGGATGAGATCCGCGAATTCCTTCGGCTGCACGACCTGGGTTTCGGTCTCCAAGTGGAACGCCGCGATGGACGGCTTTTCTTCATTGAAGAGAAGGCTCCGACGGGAGCGGCCCAATAGGACGGTAGCGACTCAGGGCACGGAGAGAACGGAGCACGATAATATCATGCGTCACAGAAAGAAAGGCAGAGGCCTGTCGCGGTCGCCCAGCCATCGCAAAGCGCTGCTCAGGAACATGGCTACGTCGCTGTTTCGTCACGAGCGAATCACGACCACGACAGCCAAGGCCAAGGAGCTGCGTCCCTACGCCGAGCGCCTGATCACTCTCGCGAAACGCGGCGACCTGCACGCGCGACGACGGGCGGCAAGGCGCATTGGGGACCGCGAGGTACTCGGGAAGCTGTTCGACGATTTGGGTCCGCGATACGGAAATCGACCAGGCGGGTATACGCGCATCCTGAAGCTTGGGAATCGCAAGGGAGATGGCGCAGATATGGCGCTTATCGAGCTGGTAGATTAGAATCTCGCTCACACCGCAGTTCCCCCCTTTACATGAATTGAGGAAGGCAGATGGCAACGGTCCTGAAGTCACGCGCCGGCGCGGCGAAGCTCGGTACTCCGCTGATGATACTGTGCTTCTTGTCGATAGGCGGCTTCCTGTACTGGCTCTCCGTCACGGCAGAACCGACCGAGACGGCGACGGAGGAAGCGCCCATCGAGGAGGAGGCGAGCGGCACCGTCGTCGCATTTTCGGATTTCTCCGCGGGCCCGACCAACTACCTTGGCCAGGAGATCAGTCTGGAAGGGGTTCCCGTTACCAGCCTGCTTGGGCCGCACAGCCTTTGGACCAGCTTGAGCGCTGGCGGGGAGGCTACCCAGGCTGTGCCTTACCTGTTGCACTTCACCGAATCGGCTTTGGCCGACTCGGTCGAGGCGATGAGCGGCAGCTCGCTGAACGTAACTGGAACCGTCATGGTCATGTCGGATTCGATTCTCGATGCTTGGGAAGCCGCCGGCGCGTTTCCCCAGGAAAGCGATCGATTCCAGGCGGAATTCGCCGAGGATTTCATGGAGGTGACCTCGGTCGCGGACGCTGGGGCCGGAGCTGACGAACCGTCCTCCTGACGACCAGGCTGCGCGAAAGTTCGTAGGCGCCTTCGACTCGGTGGGCGCCTTCGGAGTGGTTGGGCTTGGATACGTGGGATTGCCTCTGGCGGTGCAGGCCGCCGGAAGGGGCCTCCGGGTCGTAGGATTCGACATCGACGAGCGAGTCGTTGATCGCGTCAACGGGGGTCGCAGCCATGTCTCGGACGTTGTTCGAGAGGAATTGGACGCTGCGCTTCGGTCCAATCGGCTGGAGGCGACGACGGACATGGCGCGTCTGTCGGAATGTCGCGCCATAGCGATCTGCGTGCCCACGCCACTGTCGAAGACGCGTGATCCCGACATATCGGCAATCCTCGCGGCTGCCGCTGCGGTGGGCAGGGCCCTGGTTGCGGGCCAGCTGATCGTTCTGGAGTCGACCACCTATCCTGGTACGACCCGCGAGGTCGTGATGCCGATGCTTGAACGCAACGGTCTCGTCGCGGGCGAAGACTTCTTCTTGTGTTTCTCGCCGGAACGGGTGGATCCTGGAAACGTCAGGTGGAAGACGGGCAATACGCCAAAGGTCATCGGCGGGGTCACGCCGCGGTGTACGGAAGTGGGCGCGACCTACTATTCCCGATTCGTGGACGAGATGGTTCCGGTCTCTTCCGCCGATGCGGCCGAGCTGACGAAGATCCTCGAGAACGCCTTCCGGGCCGTAAACATCGGGCTCGTCAACGAAATGGCGGTGATTGCGGATCGTCTCCAATTGGACATCTGGGAGGTGATCGACGCCGCCGACACGAAGCCGTTCGGCTTCATGAAATTCACGCCGGGTCCTGGACTCGGGGGGCATTGTCTGCCGGTGGATCCCCACTATCTGTCGTGGAAAATGAGGTCGATGGACTATCGCACGCGCTTCATCGACACCGCGTCCGAAGTAAACGCTCACATGCCCGCCTTCGTGGTTGGCAAAGTAACGGAAGCCCTCAACGGGGCCAAAAAGCCCGTGAACGGCTCGCGCGTCTTGCTTGTCGGGGTGGCGTACAAGAAGGACGTGGCCGACGTGCGCGAGTCGCCCTCGACGGCCGTCCACGACTTGTTGGAGCGCGACGGCGCCAACGTTGCGTATCACGATCCCCATGTGCCGCGGTGGGACTTGCCGGACGGTCGTTCGCTCAGGTCGGTAGCGCTCGACGATGGGCGCTTTGACGATACCGACGTGGTGGTGATCCTCACGGACCACTCCGACCTCGACGTGCAGCGGCTCTTCGACCGCTCACGGCTTCTGATCGATGCGCGCAACGCCACCGCGTCCATCGCCGATTCCGTGCGAACGGCGCGTCCGCAACGGTGGATCGTGAAGGAAGAATGAGAGTTGCCGTGGTAGGCAGCGGCTACGTCGGTCTCACGGCGGGCGCCTGTCTCGCCGATGCCGGCAACGAAGTCGTTTGCGTGGACATCGTGCAGGAGAAGGTTGACGCGCTGAAGCGGGGCGAGATTCCGTTCTACGAGCCCGGCCTGGCAGCCTTGACGGCGCAGAACATAGCGAACGGACGCTTGACGTTCACAACCGACCTGGCCCGGGCGGTGCGCGAGTCGTACGTCGTCTTCATCGCGGTGGGGACTCCGCCCGGCGAGGACGGCTCGGCGGATCTTCGCCATGTCCTGGCGGTGGCCCGGGACATAGGCCGAGCCATGAACGGCGAGCGGATCGTGGTCACGAAGAGCACCGTGCCGGTGGGGACTGCGCGGCAGGTGCGCGAGGCGATCGCGGCCGAGACCAATCATCGGGCCTTTGTTTGTTCCAATCCGGAGTTTCTCAAGGAGGGAGCGGCGCTCAGCGACTTTCGCATGCCGGACCGCGTCGTGTTGGGTGTTGACGACGAGGTCGCAGCGGAGGTGCTGCGCGATCTCTACGCTCCCTTCGTGCGGACGGGCAACCAGATCCTGATCATGGATACGGCTTCGGCCGAGATCACCAAGTACGCCGCCAACTCGATGCTGGCCTCGCGCATCAGCTTTATGAACTCGATTGCGCAACTGTGCGAGCGCACGGGAGCCGACGTGGACATGGTCCGCCTCGGGGTCGGTTCCGATCGCCGTATCGGCCCGACTTGCCTCTTCCCCGGCGTCGGATACGGGGGTTCATGTCTGCCGAGGGACGTCACAGCCTTGGCTCGAACCATGACCGACTGGGGCGTGGACTCGTGCTTGCTCAATGCCGTGGAGCGGATCAACGCCGGTCAGAAGCGCTTTCTCCTGGACCGATGTGTGGACCGTTTCGGAGAAGACCTGAACGGCAGGACCTTCGCCGTGTGGGGGCTGGCGTTCAAACCGAACACCGACGACATGCGCGATGCTCCCAGCCTGGTGACCATCGCTGGTCTTCTGCGCCGGGGGGCGAGGGTAGTGGCGCATGATCCGGCGGCACGTGCTCAGGCGCAGCACATTTTTGGCGACGAGATCGAGTGTCGCAGGCTGAAGTACGACGTTCTGGACGGCGCCGACGCCCTGATCATTCACACGGAGTGGAATCCTTACCGCAGACCCGACTTCGAACGCATGCGAACCTTGCTCAAGCGGCCGATCATCTTTGACGGCAGGAGTCTCTACGACGCTGCGACGATGAGCTCGCGAGGCTTCGAGTACCACGCCGTAGGACGACCGGCCGTACGTCCGTGCAAGGATCGGTGACCGTGCGCATACTCGTCACCGGCGCCGCCGGTTTTCTGGGTTCACACCTGGTGGATCGATTCCTGGCCGACGGATGCGAAGTGGTTGGGGTTGACAATTTCGTGACCGGGTCCCGACGAAATCTCGCGCATCTCAAGGGGAACCCGCGCTTCCGGCTGATAGAGCACGACGTGAGTACCCCGCTCTATGTGGATGCCAGGCTCGACGGGGTGCTGCACTTCGCATCTCCGGCCAGCCCAATAGATTACACCGATCTTCCCATTCAGACGCTGAAGGCCGGTGGATTGGGTACGCACCACGCGCTTGGGATGGCCAAGCGGCATGACGCACGGTTTCTCCTGGCGTCGACTTCCGAAGTCTACGGCGATGCGCTGGTCCACCCGCAACCCGAAGACTACTGGGGGAACGTCAACCCCGTCGGTCCCCGAAGCGTGTACGACGAGGCGAAGCGATATGCCGAAGCCCTGACGATGGCCTATCACCGCGCTCACGGACTCGACACCCGGATTGTCAGGATTTTCAACACCTACGGAAGCCGAATGCGACCGCGCGACGGGCGGGTGGTGTCGAACTTCATCGTGCAGGGATTGCGCGGCGAGCCGATGACGGTCTACGGCGACGGCACCCAGACTCGATCCTTCTGTTACGTTGCCGACGAGATCGAAGGCATCTATCGGCTCTACCACTCTTCGCGGGTCGATCCGACGAACGTCGGCAATCCCGAGGAGTTTACGATTCGTCAGCTGGTTGCCCTGGCAATGGAAGCCACTGGCAGCACGATTCCGCCCAGGTTTCTTCCCCTTCCCCCGAACGATCCGACCGTGAGGCGCCCGGACATCGCCGTGGCCCAACGCGAACTCGGCTGGTCGCCACACGTGAGTTTGGAGGAAGGGTTGCGCAGGACGGTCGGATGGTTCCGAGAGCGCCTTGATCTGTAGGACTCTATATATTTAGAACCATGACCGAGATGGCCGAGAACCTGCCGTGAAGCTTCAACGGATCCTGGCAGCCAGCCCAGCGCCTCGCGCGCGTCGGTGCGGGGCCCGTTCCGTGCTCGCAATGCTGGGCTTGGGCCTCGCCATCGTGGCGGGTGGTTGCGAGGCGGACGACGGGGGCGAAACGCCGCGCGTTCGAGGCGACAGAGCGTTTGCCGTTGGAGACTACGAAGATGCGCTTGCCGAGTACCGTTTGTCCATGCTGGAAGACCCCAGCATAGAGGCGACGCTCCGAGCGGCCCACGCGTACGCCAAGCTGGGCCGGGTGGACGAGGCGCGCAATCTCTACGACGAGGCGGTACGCGAGGACAGCGTGCACGCCGAACAGGCGGTTTCGGATTTCGTGGCGCGGGCCAGGGAGGCGTTTACGGCGGGAGATCACTATGGGGGCGCGTCCGCGATCGAAACGGCGCAGCGCTTTCGCCCTGGGATCGTTGTGGAGGAGCTCGTCTTGCCGTTGGCGCGACACTACAGCAACATCGGTCGCCACGGGCACGCGCAGCCGCTCTACCTGAGGGCTCTCGGCAGCCATCGCCGCAACCCCGACGTCATGTTCGAGGCTGCGCGCGCGCACCAGGAGATCGGGGATTGTGAGCGAGCCCTGGAATTCTTTGCCGAGTTCGTCGATATCGCCCGTCGCCGTGAACGCGAAACGCGCTGGTACATAGGTAGTTGCGCGTTCCAGCTCGCGCAGGAGCTCGTCGCTCGCGAAGCGTTCGAGGAAGCGTTGGTGCGCTATCGCGAGGAGCAGGCCGATACCGTGGGCGTCGGCCTCGAACCGGGCGACCCGAGCACGATGCCTGAGGACGTCGCGGTTGACGAGGGGCTGGTCGACGATCAGGAGGTCGTGGAAGACCATGCATTGGGCGAAGACGAGGCGTTGGTTGAGGAGGATACGCTGGTTGCGGACGAGGCGCTGGTTGAGGAGGAAGACGTCCTCCAAAGGGTGCTCGGGTACCTCGACCTGGTTTTGGAGCTTGAAGAGCCCAGGGCCACGTTGCCGGAAGTGTATTTCTGGAAGGGCGACGTTCTGGCCCGCATGGGAGAATGCGAAGGGGCAATCGACGCCTACGGCATGGTGCCGATGGTCGACGTATCGGGATCCCAGGCACTGGCCGCCAGAGCCCGGCAGCGCGTGGACGAGATCCGATTCGGCGAGGGCGAAGGACCGTGCTGATCCGGCTCATGACGGTGGCTGCGCTGCTGGGCGTGTTCGGCGCTGCGTGCGCGTCGGCGCCGCCGTACGCAGGATGGACGGACGACCAGCTCTTCGAGCATGCGCAGCAGGCGTTCGAGGCCGAGGAGTGGGAGGAGGCGCGACGAGCGTTCGAACGCCTGATCCTGACGTTCCCGGGATTCGATCGAGTCGTCGATGCGCGCCACTATCTGGCCAGGTCGTTCTTTGCGGAACGGGAGTTCGTGAGCGCGGTGGCGGAGTTTACCCGGATCGTGCAGGTGTTCCCCGACCACGAACGAACCCCGGCGGCATGGATGGGGCTGTGCCGGGCGTACGCATCCATGTCGCCCCATCCGCAGCGGGATTCGCAATACACGATTCAGGCGCGCACGACGTGCAGAAACGTGGCCGAAGACTTCCGCGGCACGCCGCAGGGCGATTCGGCGGCCACCGTCGCCCAGGACATGCACAACAAGCTCGGCGACAAGGCCTACCAGGAGGGCCACTTCTATTTGCAACGGGATATCCTGGTATCTGCCGAGCACGTCTTTCTCAACGTTCTCGACGCCTACCCGGATACCGACGCCGCGCCTCAAGCGCTGGCGCGACTGGTCGAGATCTACGAGGAATGGGAATGGGAAGACCAGATTGTGGAGTTTCGCCAGCGTCTTCTTACCGGATATCCCGACTCGCCTCAGGCCCGCAACTTGTTGCAGGCGGCGGTTGACTCGGTGGGACCCGTCGGAGGTCGAGTCCCAATCCCCTAGGGCGCCCACGCGTCGGGCCGCAGTGCCAAGGGGATCCGACTCGACTGATTGCCAGCGCGAAAGGACGACCGGAATTGCGCGTCGGGGTATTCGGTGGAACCTTCGATCCTCCTCACGTAGGCCATGTGCATGTGGCGGCCACCGCCCTGGAGGTGGGGAGCTTGGACCTCGTGCTGTGGGTGCCCGTGGCAATTCATCCGCACGGATCCGATCGGGCGATAAGCCCGGGAAGCGTTCGACGCAGACTGATCGAGGCTGCCATCCAGGGCGTACCCCAGTTTCGGCTGTGTGATCTGGAGTTGGAGCGCGGCGGCGTTTCCTACACTATCGACACGTTAACGAGACTCAGCGTAGACCACCCGGATTGGACCCTCCACCTGATCGTGGGGAGCGACGTCATCGGTGGTTTCTCCGCGTGGAAGGATCCGCATGGAATCGCGAAGCTTGCGAGCATCCTCGTGATCCCCAGACCTGGAGACGGGTTCGAGGGGGCACCCAACGCTTGCGGCGGCCGCGACGTCTCGCTCGAGCGAAAGGGGCAATTCCGCTACCGGGTCGCGACCGTGAAGCCGCGCGACGTCTCCTCCTCGCGGGTCCGTAAACGGATAGCGGAAAATCTGGCCGTTCGAGACATGGTAACGCCCGCGGTTCTTGCCATAATAGAGGGTGAAGGACTCTACGCAAGACCCGCATCGGGATCGAGCCGAAATCGCGACACGGTTGTGTCGGCGACGCGGGCCGACACGGACGGAAAAAGGGAGAAGTAATGATCAAGGGAATCATCAAGAAGATCGTCGGGTCGCGCTACGCGCGCGAAGTCAGGCGGCTGGGTCCGCTCGTCGACGAGATAAACGAGCACTACGAGGCGCTCCAGGGGCTGTCCGAGGTAGAACTTCGGGGCAAGACGCAAGAGTTCAGGGACAGAATCGGGGGCCGTACCCGCGAGGTGCTGGACGAGATCAAGGGGTTGCGGCGTCGAAAGAGAACGGCGGTCGACCCGGACGAACGGGAGGAGCTGAGCGTCGAAATCGGGAAGTACGAGCAACGTTACCAGGCGTCGCTCGAGGAGGCCCTCGAGGAGATTCTGCCCGAGGCGTTTGCGGTTGTGAAAGAGGCCTGTCGCCGCTTGGTGGGGCGGCAGGTCAAGGTTACGGGGCACGAGCTGGAATGGGACATGATCCCGTACGACGTGCAGCTGATCGGGGCCGCACAGCTGCATCGGGGCAGAGTCGCCGAGATGGCTACGGGCGAAGGCAAGACGCTTGTGGCCACCATGCCCCTGTACCTGAACGCCCTGGCGGATCGGGGCGCCCACCTCGTCACGGTGAACTCGTACCTGGCGCAGCGGGATGCGGAGTGGATGGGAGCCATCTACGGCCTGCTTGGGGTTACGGTGGACTGCATCGATCTGCACGCACCCGGTTCGCCGGAGCGCCGAGAGGCCTACGGCGCAGACATCACCTACGGCACCAACAACGAGTTCGGGTTCGATTATCTGCGCGACAACATGGTCCACACCCTGGAGCAAAGGGTCCAGCGCGGGCATCACTACGCGATTATCGACGAGGTCGACTCGATCCTGATCGACGAGGCGAGGACGCCTCTGATCATTTCAGGGCCGGTCACGCGCGATACCTCGACCCCGTTCAAGAAAATGGCCCCCGTGGTGGGTGCGCTGCACCGGAAACAGTCGCGCATGGTGAATCGCCTGGTCGCCGAGGCGGTGAGGGAGCTCGAATCCGAGGATGCGGACGAGTACGCCGCCGGCCAGAAGCTCCTGGCCGCAAAACGCGGCGGGCCCAAGAACAAGCGCCTGATGAAGGTGTTCGCCGATCAGCCCGGGGTCGTCAAGCTGGTCCAGAAGGTCGAAGGCGACTACATGCGCGAGAAGCGCCTGCACGACGTCGACGAAATGCTGCTCTTCGCGATGGACGAGAAGGGGAGCAACGTGCACCTCTCCGACGCGGGGCTGGACGAGCTGTCGCCGGGAGATCCCGGCGCGTTCGTCGTGCCCGATCTGTCGGAGGTGATCGGCGAGATCCAGGACGACGAGGAGCTGTCGGTCGATCAGAAGCGTAGTCGCATGGCCGAGCTGGAGGCGGAGTACGCCGAGAAGTCGCAGAGAATCCACGTCATACACCAGCTCCTGAAGGCGTACACGCTATTCCACAAGGACGAGCGCTACATCATCGGCGAGAACGGCGCGATCGTGATCGTCGACGAGTTCACCGGTCGGCAAATGCCGGGCCGCCGCTGGAGCGACGGGCTTCACCAGGCGGTGGAGGCGAAGGAGGGCGTGGAAGTCCGGGGCGAGACTCAGACGCTCGCCACCATCACGATCCAGAACTACTTCCGCATGTACGACAAGCTTGCGGGCATGACCGGGACGGCCGAGACGGAAGAGACCGAGTTCCATCAGATCTACAACCTGGACGTCTCGGTGATTCCCACCAATCGGCCCATCGCCCGAGACGACCGGGACGACCTGATCTTCCGCACGCGCCGCGAGAAGTACGTCGCTCTGCTCGACGAAATCGCGAGGTTGCATCGGTTGGAGCTGCCGGTCCTCGTGGGAACCACCAACGTGGAGGTGTCGGAGACGCTGTCGCGCATGCTGAGGCGTCGCCGGGTTCCTCACAACGTCCTGAACGCCAAGCAGCACAAGCGCGAGTCGGAAATCGTGGCCGAAGCGGGGCGGCCCGGCGCGGTGACCATCGCCACCAACATGGCGGGCCGCGGCACCGACATCAAATTGGGGCCGGGCGTCGTCGACGATCGCACGATCGCGTGGGCGAACGCGCGTGGTCTGGACCTTGACGCGGTTGCCGCGACCGACCCGAACCGCTACGAGGAACTCGACGGCAAGCCGGACGATCACGTCATCGAAATGGGGGGCCTGCACATCCTCGGGTCGGAGCGTCACGAAGCTCGCAGGATCGACCGACAGCTGCGGGGACGGGCGGGGCGCCAGGGCGACCCGGGCGCGTCTCAGTTCTTCCTGTCGCTGGAAGACGACCTGATGCGGCTGTTCGGCGGCATGGAGCGGATCGCCAACGCCATGGAGCGCATGGGAGCGGAGGAAGGCGAGGTCATCACGCACCCCCTCGTTACCCGTTCCATCGGCAGAGCCCAGAAGCGGGTGGAGGGCAACAACTTCGAAGCGCGCAAGCGGCTTCTGGACTATGACGACGTCATGAACCAGCAGCGCGAAGTCATCTACGACTTGCGTCTCTTTGCTCTCGAGGGCGGCGAAGATCTCAAGGGTGAAGTATGGGAGATGGTCCGCCACGCCATGGATGCCGTCTTCGAGGAGCACCTGCCCGTGTCGACGCTGGAAGAAGGCATCGAGGTAGGCGACCTGAGGCAACGGATGCTGTTGGATCTCCATACCGCGCTGCCGCCGGTTACGGACGAGGAAGACCCCGAGGAAGTGGATCGCGAGACCGTGCTCGCCGCTGCGGAGCAGGCGGTGCAGGAGTCCTTTGCGCGGAAGATCGAGTCGTTCGGCGAGCACGCCGAGCGCGTCATGAGCTTCGTCCTGCTTTCCACCATCGACGGGAAGTGGAAGGATCACCTCTACGACCTCGATCACCTCAAGGCGTCGATAGGATTTCGGGGGTGGGGACAGAAGGACCCGCTGGTCGAATACAAGAAGGACGCGTACGAGATGTTCGTGAACCTGATGGACGACGTCCGACGCACGGTGACCCAGAACTTCTTCCGTGTGCGGGTGGAACAACGTCCGCCCGTGCGCCCGCAGCCGACGAGACGAATGACCTATGCGGGACCGTCGCCGGACCGCCCTGGGGTGGGGGCGCCAGAAGCGGGCGAGCGGGGAGTGGCCGCCGCCGCGTCGCCGCGCAGCAGGCCGGCCGCGGCGACCAGAGCTGGCCCCATGCCGCGCAGGGGTCCAGTGAACAGGCCCCCGGCAACCAGCAGGCCCGCCACCGGGGATTATGACTCGCTGGGAATGTCGCGTGCGGCTCGTCAGGCGTCGCCCGGGGCGGTGGCTGCGCCTTCGGGTCCGGACGTCGGACAACTCGCGACCAACCGGGGCGAACAAGCCAAGAGGCGGACGCCGGTCAGCGTCGCCAAGGCGCCCGGGCGCAACGCTCCCTGTCCTTGCGGGAGCGGGCGGAAATACAAGAAGTGCTGCGGGCGGCCCCGTTGAGTGCGCGACTGTCCGGGACCGCTGCGCAACCGCCCGAGGCGCGACCGCGCGAACGGCTTCAACGCTATGGTCCCGGCCCACTCTCAGAGGAGGAGCTGCTGGCTTTGCTAATCGGCGCCGGCACCCGCCGCAGGCCTGCTCGCGCCTTGGCAGCGAGAGTATTGGATCTGTCCGGAGGACGCCTGCAAGACCTTGCGCGAGTGGATTTTGGACGCCTGATCGGGATATCGGGCATTGGGCCGGCCGTGTCGGCCAGAATCGTCGCGGGAATAGAGCTGGGCAGACGCATCGGGTCGGCGCGCACTGCGCGAGACGAACCGATCGCCGGGCCGAGCGACGTACACGAGCTGTTTGCGCCGGCGCTCGCCTACCTGCCGCACGAAGAGTTCCACGTCCTGCTTCTCAATTCGCAGAATGCACCGATCTGCCAGCGTCAGGTGACCCGGGGCATCCTTGACGCGTCGCTCATTCATCCGCGCGAGGTCTTCCGCGACGCCATCGTCCTGAGGGCGGCGTCGTTGATACTGGTACACAACCATCCCTCCGGGAATCCGGAGCCTTCGGCGGAAGACCTGCAGGTCACGCGACAGCTCAGCGCGGCCGGAGATCAACTCGGGATTCCCGTGCTGGATCACATTATCGTTGCAGGAGAAACGTTTTCGTCGCTTGCAGGCCGAGGATGCCTCGGCTCGGACGCCCAGGACGACTAGATGCGATGATGCACGAAGCGACCCCCGCAAGACGCGAACGGATTCCCGTTCGCGTCCTGGCGGACCACGACAGCATCGCTGCGGAAGTGGCGCGCCGTATCGCGGCACTCGTACGGCGTCGCGCCCGCGAGGGGCGCAACGCCGTACTCGGCCTTGCCACTGGATCCACCCCGCTCGGCGTCTATCGCGAGCTGATTCGTCTCAACAGGGACGAAGGCCTCGACTTCGCGAACGTGGTCACCTTCAATCTCGACGAATACTTCCCCATGGAGCCCGAGAGCATTCACAGCTACCGGCGCTACATGCGCGAGAATCTCTTCGACCACGTCAACATCCCCGCGGAAAACTGCTGCATCCCGCGCGGCGACGTTCCCCGCCGCGAGGTCGACGCCCACTGCGCGGATTACGAGCGCCGAATTCAAGACGCAGGCGGGATCGATCTGCAAATCCTGGGGATAGGACGCAGCGGGCACATCGGCTTCAACGAGCCGGGCTCGGTACGAGATTCGCGCACGCGGTTGCTGTACCTCGACACGGTGACGCGAGCCGACGCCGCAGCGGACTTTTTCGGCGAAGAGAACGTGCCGCCCCAGGCGATCACCATGGGTGTGGCCACCATCCTCGAAGCGCGCGAAGTGATTCTGCTTGCCACCGGGGAGCACAAGGCCGAAATCGTGCGGCGAGCGGTCGAAGGCGGCGTGCACGCCGACGTGGCAGCCACCTTTCTGCAACAGCACCCCGCGGCGACGGTCTACCTCGATCCGGCGGCGGCGGCGGACCTGACGCGGATTCGTACGCCCTGGCTCGTACAGGAAGTCGACTGGACCGCACAGCTCGAAACCGACGCCGTGATCTGGCTGAGTCAACAGACCGGCAAACCCATTCTCCACCTTGCCACGGAGGACTATCGCACGCACCACCTCGCGTCGCTGGTGTCCCGCCACGGGTCGTCCGAACCGCTGAACGGCCAGGTTTTCAATGCCCTCATCGCCAAGATCCGGGGCAAGACGCGGCTGCCGAAGGGGCACGAAGTCCTGGTCTTCTCGCCGCATCCCGACGACGACGTGATCTCCATGGGGGGACTGCTGCGAAAGCTGGTCGAGAACGGCAACCGGGTCACGGTGGCCTACCAGACCTCGGGCAACATTGCGGTGTTCGATCACGAGGTGCGACGCTACCTCGACTTCATGAAGCGGGCGGCGCAGGTGGTCGATCTGGGCGGGTCAGGGAAGGTCGAACGGGAAATGGCGTTAATCCAGGACGGCATCGCGGGCAAGGGTCCCGGCGACGTGGATCCGCGGGTGGTCCAGGACCTGAAGCGGATCATTCGCGAGAGCGAGGCGTCCGCCGGGATCGAGGTGTTGGGGTTGACGCCGGACCGCGCCCGTTTCCTTGATCTGCCTTTTTACCGGACGGGCAGAGTCAGGAAGAACGCCATCTCGCGACGCGACGTCGACATCGTCGCGGCGCTGCTGGAAGAAGTGCGCCCGACCATGGTGTTCGCCGCGGGCGACCTTTCCGACCCGCACGGCACCCACCGCATGTGTCTCGAAGCCGTGGAGCGCGCGTTGGCCCGCTATGGGGGCGAACCGCCGTGGTATTGGCTTTACCGGGGCGCCTGGCAGGAGTGGGGAGTCAGCGAGGCCACCGTGCTGGTGCCATTGTCGGAGCACGAGATGCGGCGCAAGCTGCAGGCAATCTTCCGCCACGAGTCGCAAAAGGACTCCGCGCCGTTCCCGGGGGCGGATCCTCGCGAGTTCTGGCAGCGCGTCCTAGCCCGCAACCGGGCAACCGCCGACCTGTTGCGATCGCTGGGCCTGCCGGCGTACCGCGCCATGGAGGCCTACGTGGTCCTGCGCGACGGGCAGCCCGTCGATCCTGGAGATATCCCGGCTGCTAGATTTATCCCGCATTCGCGGGGAGCCCGCAAATGAACCGTCGTTCGTCAACTTACCGAGGTGGTAGCCATGCACCGATGTCCCGTTTGTGACGCAAGCGTCGCCATTTCCGACGATCCCGTGGAAGGAGAGCTGATCGAGTGCGAGGAATGCGGCACCGAGCTCGAAATCCTCGCCCTCAGTCCCATCACACTCGGTGAAGCGCCGGAAATGGAGGAGGACTGGGGCGAGTGACGGGCCGGATGCGGGTCGGGTTTCTGCATTCGCTGATTCGCAAGGACGAGAAGCTGCTGATTGCCGCATTTCGCGAGCGTCGGGACGCGGAACTCGTGTTTCTGGACGACAGGCGACTGGTCTTCGATCTGGAAACGCCGCCGGATGTCGACATCGTATTGGAGCGGTCGATCAACCATTCGCGGGCCATGCACGCCTTGCGGCTGTACGAGGGGGTTGGTACGCCGTGCGTCAATGCCTACGAGGTGGCGCGGAGGTGCGGCGACAAGATCCTGACTGCGGCGTCCCTGCGCGAGTGCGGAGTGCCACAACCCGAAGTGCGGATTGCATTTACGCCCGATTCGGCCCTGACCGCCATTGAGGAGATGGGCTATCCTGTAGTGCTGAAGCCGGCGGTGGGATCGTGGGGGCGCTTGCTCTCGAAGATCAACGATCGCGATGCGGCGGAGACTATTCTGGAGCACAAATCGATCCTTGGGAGCTACCACCACTCCATTTTCTTCGTGCAGGAGTATGTGGAAAAACAGGGTCGCGACATTCGCGCGTTCGTAGTTGGTGACGAATGCGTGGCGGCAATCTATCGCAGCTCGGAGCATTGGATCACCAATACCGCGCGGGGCGGTCGCGCAAGCAACTGCCCGGTCGGCCCGGCCTTGGCCGACGTTTCGCTGCACGCGGCCGAAGCGATGGGCGGCGGGGTTCTGGCGATCGACGTCTTCGAGACGGCGCGCGGGCTGTTCGTCAACGAAGTCAACTACACGATGGAGTTCAGAAACAGCATCGACGTGACCGGCGTGGACATCCCGGCGCGCATCGCGTCGTACGTCATGGAGACGCTCAAATGATCAGGGTCGCCATTGCGGGCGGCTCCGGCTACGCGGGCGGCGAGCTTCTGCGACTCCTGCTGGCCCACCCGGAAGCCGAGGTGGTGCAAGTCACTTCCGAGCGGCTCGCGGGCAAGTTCGTGCACCGGTCCCACCCCAACCTGCGCGGCCTCACCCGGCTTCGTTTTAAATCCCTCGCCGAGCTGTCGCGCTGCGACGTGCTGTTCTCGTGCCTGCCGCACGGCGAGTCGGCCCGTCGCATCGACGACTTTCGGGCCGCGGCGGAACGCATCGTGGACCTTGCCGCGGACTTTCGCCTGTCGGACCCGGACGAGTACCGGCGGTTCTACGGCGGGACGCACCCGCGCCCGGATCTTCTTGGCCGTTTCGTCTACGGGATCGCCGAGCTGAACCGGGAGGCGCTCCGCACGGCCAGCTTGGTTGCGTGCGCGGGGTGCAATGCCACGGCCTCGATCCTGGCGCTCCGCCCCCTTTACCTGGAAGGCGCGGTGGAGTCGGCGGTAATCGAGGTGAAAGTCGGGTCGAGCGAGGGCGGCAACCGCGCGACTGCCGCCAGCCATCACCCGGAGCGGAGCGGCGCGATGCGGTCCTACAAGCCCACCGGACACCGACACTTGGCCGAGATCCAGGCCGTGCTGGGCGGCCCCGTTCACTTCTCGGCCACCTCGGTCGAGATGGTGCGCGGGATCCTTGCGACCTGTCACGCGTTCGTGGACCCTGGACGCCGCCTCGACGACAAGGCCCTGTGGAAGATCTACCGGCGCGCCTACGGACGCGAACCGTTCGTGCGCATCGTGAAGGAGCGCAGGGGGATCCACCGCTACCCGGACCCGAAGATTCTGGCAGGGTCCAACTATTGCGACATCGGATTCGAGGCCGATCCGCTCGCGAATCGGGTGGTCGTGATCGGGGCCATCGACAACCTCGTGAAAGGTGCGGCGGGCCAGGCGGTGCAGGCATTCAACATCATGCACGGGTTGTCCGAACGGCGTGGCCTGGAGTTTCCGGGCCTGCACCCGGCCTGACGTGCCGCCTGCAGCGAGTACGGGCTGACCGTGTGCCGATTGCTATGCGTGCGCGCCGCCGCCGGATTCGAGATCAAGGAGCACCTCGCCGCGCTGGCCCGCATTGCGCGCGACAGCAAGGAATACCAGGGGCACGGCTGGGGTTGCGCCTGGATCGAGGCCGGAGCGAGTGCCCGTTGGCGATTCCATCACGACGCGTCGCCGATTTGGGAGGACATCGCGCGCCCGGTCGGTCGAGCGACGCTGCTCGTCGCGCACGCCCGCAGCGCCTTCCGCAACGAAGGAATCCGCGTCGAGAACAACATGCCGTTCTTCGACGGCGAGCGCGCATTCGCCTTCAACGGCGAGCTGCACGGGGTTCGCATCAAGGAACGGGGTCGGATCGGCGCCGAGAAGGTGTTCAACTTCGTCAAGCGCTTCGACCGGGGAGACTTCGCGCTGGCGCTGGGGCGCGGGCTGGACGCGATCGAACGCAGGACGCGCTACGTGCGCGCCGCCAACGTCGTCGTTGCGGACGCGGCGCACCGGGTCTACGTCGCATCGCGGTTCCGCGAAGATCCCGACTATTTTCGGATGCATGCGACCAAATTGCGCGGAATGCGGGTGGTTTCCTCCGAGCCCTATCAGCTCGCGCCGTCGGGACGGCGCGAGACCGAAACGCTGGCTTGGTTGCCCGTACCCAACGGATTCGTCGGCGCCCTGTGAAGCCGCCATCAAGGACGGACTGACATGATTCTGATCAAGATCGGCGGAGGAGAAGCGATCAACCTTCCCGGCATTGCCCGCGACGTATCCGGACTTGACGAGCCGGTCGTCATCGTGCACGGTGCCAACGCGCTCCGCGATTCGCTGGCCCGTCGCCTGGGCGTTGAGAAGCGGGTGCTCAGGTCGGTGTCGGGCTACGAGAGCGTATACTCGGACCAGGACCTGATCGACGTCATGCTCATGGCGTACGCCGGACTCCGCAACAAGCGGATCGTCGAGCTGCTGCAACAGCACGGGGTCAACGCGTTCGGGTTGACGGGCCTCGATGGGGCGCTGATTCGGGGCATGCGCAACAGGGGCATACGCGTTCGCACCGGCGGCAAGACCCTGATCAAGCGGGACCTGTCGGGCAAGCCGCTGGCAGCCAACCGAAAACTCTTGCGCCTCCTTCTGGACGCCGAGTACACGCCCGTCATCGCCCCGCCGATCATCGACGAAAGCAACGTGGCGATCAACACGGAAAACGACGACGTCGTCGCCACGCTGAGCTCCGTCCTGCAACCTCGTTGGGTGATCCAGCTGATCGAGGCGCCAGGGTTGCTCCGCGACGCCTCCGATCGGTCGTCCGTGGCGTCCTTCATACCGCGAGGAGACGTCGGGCGCTGGAAGGAACGCGTGGAAGGACGCATGAAACGCAAGATGCTCGCGATTGAGCGAGTGGTCGGGTTGCCGCGAACCAGAGTCGTAATCACCGACGGACGCAGAGAATCTCCGATTTCCGACGCGATCGCCGGAAAAGGGACCGTAATCGCATGACGCTCCGTGAAATCGAACGCCAATATACCCTCGAGGTCTATCCCAAGCGCGACGTCACGCTGGTCAGGGGCAGCGGCGCGGAAGCGTGGGACGACCGAGGGCGACGTTACATTGACTGCGTGGCTGGTATTGGGGTGGGGAACGTCGGCCATGCGAACGCGGCGGTGGCGGCGGCGCTCGCCAGCCAGGCCTCAACGCTGTTAGCCTGCCCGGGGATCTTCTACAACGACGTACGGGCCCGTCTGTTGGAGAAACTGGCGTCCGTCGCTCCGCCGGGACTCTCTCGCGGGTTCCTTTGCAACTCGGGGGCCGAAACGGTCGAGGCCGCGATCAAGTTTGCGCGGCTCGCGACCGGGCGCGCCGGCGTGATCGCCACCATGCGGGGGTTTCACGGACGCACTCTGGGCGCCCTGAGCGCGACCTACAAGCCACAATACCGCAAGGACTTCGAGCCGCTCGTGCCGGGCTTTTCCTTCGTGCCGTTCAACAAAGCGGCCAAACTGCGTGCCGCCGTTGACGACGACACCGCGGCCGTGCTGATCGAGCCCGTACAGGGAGAAGGCGGGATCCGCCCGGCCAGCCGCGAATTCATGCAGGCGGCTCGCGACGTTTGCGACGAGACCGGCGCGCTGCTGGTGTTCGATGAGATACAGACGGGGTTTGGCCGCACGGGCAAGATGTTCGCCTGCCAGCACTACGGCGTCGTTCCCGACATGCTCTGCCTGGCCAAGGCGATCGCGGGCGGCGTGCCGATGGGGGCGGTGATGGCCAACGACCGCATCCGGCCTCCGCCGGGCAAGCACGGCACCACGTTTGGCGGCAACCCGTTGGCATGTGCGGCGGCGCTCGCCGCGATTGGCTTCGTGCAGGAGGAGCGGTTGCCCGAGCGCGCGGAGCGGCTGGGTGCGCGGTTCCGGGAGCGCGTCGAACCACACCTCCCCGCGCGGGTGCGCGCGTTGCGCCAAGTCGGGCTCATGATCGGGTTCGAGCTGAAGGAACGTTGTCGCCCCCACATCGACGCACTTGCCGAGGCGGGGGTGCTCACGCTCCCGGCCGGGACGACGGTGATACGGCTGTTGCCGCCGCTGGTGATCACCAAGGACCAGATCGACGAGGTGGCGGACGTGGTGCTGCGGGTGCTGGGGTAGCTCGCGCTACGGGTGGCTCAGCCTCCTCGCCGAAGCCAGATCAACACGACGCCGCAGCTCGTGTTGGTGCCCATGTACTGCGCGGGGATGCCTGCCGTGCGACGGTACATCTCGATCCCCGCAACGGACATGGGATCGACAATGTCGTTCATGCGGGAAGGACCTCTGCCGTTTCCAATCATTACCCCGTCGATGTACACGGTCGGATAGCATGCTCCCCCCATCGTTCGCAGGACGAGGTATCGCGTGCCGGGACTCGATGGGTCGGACTGGATGCGCACCCCGGGGAATCTCCACAGCGCATCGGTGATCTCGAAATAGTTGCGCTCGTCCAGATCGCGCCGATCCACGTAGTCGCCCCATCCCATCTTCTGCCGGTCGTAGAACCCGGCGTTCTCGAGGTCCTGGTCCATCCGGGCAACGGTCACTTCGATGGGGTCCAGCTCGATCGCCTCGACGGCGAGATCGACGTCGAACACGGTGACCCGATTCGCGTGCACCAGGACCCGCGTCGCACGTTGCTGGTAACCCAGGTGGGAAAACACGACCTCGTGCGAACCCGCGGACAAACCCGCCAACGTGAAGCGCCCTTCCTTCGTGGAATGGGCGACCCTTCCTTCGGTCCGTACCACGACGTCGCTCACCGGGGCGCCGGTGATTCCGTCCCGCACGACCCCGGAGATTCCGGTAATCAACCCCTCTTCGGTCCGTACGCGGGGGCTCAGCAACAGCGAGAAGTCGCCTCCTCGGTCAACCGCGAAGGTTCCTTCGAGTCGTTGGTAGTCCTTGTGCAGAAGGCCGATGTGGTATCTGCCGCGCGCCAGCCCCTCCATGACCGCCCTGCCTTCCACGTCGGTGACCCAGGGACCCTGTGTCGCTACCGGGACATCGGCGGGAGTGAGAGTGACCACGACTCCCTCGACCGGAACGGTCTCCATTTCGTCGAATACGACGATGGTAACGGTGACCGTATCGGCGGCTGGACCGGGGTCGGGCTGCGCGTGGGCGGCCGGGGTGGTTTGCGAGAGGGATCCGAGGGCGAGCAGGGAGCACGCGTGGAGGCGTCCGACGGCGAGGCGCACCGTCGGGAAGCTTCGGGGGGTGAGTCGGGAAGGCACTGTGGTCGATAGCCTCTGCGGAGAGCGGGGGTGTTAGCCTTGTCAAAGATACTACGCGCTCGGGAGACCGGTGGTTCCCGGGCTTGCCTGGATTGCCCCCATGTCGCACGATTCGACACATGGAGACTCGACGACACTTCGTCATGCGGGCCGGAAGCGCGATGGCCGGGCTCGGTGCGGCATCGGGATTGGCTGCAAGCCGCATACCAGCGAGTGGGACCGCGCTTGTCTACGACCCCCGCTACCTCGATCACGTGCTCGTCCGTGCGAATGGCACTCGCCCTCCCGAGGTGCCGGAGCGCCTGGTCAGGATATGGGCCGAACTCGAGGCCCGGGGACTTACCGAAGTCACGGTGGCAACGAGCCCGACCGTCGACCCGCTGCTGCGCATCCGGGCACACCACACTCGGGACCATGTGGACTCGGTGCGCGAGCTGGGCGTCACCGCGAGGGTGGCCGAGCTCGCGGTTTCGGGGGCGCTGACCGCGGTGGACGCCGTCGCCCAAGGCGCAGTGCGCAACGCCTTCTGCGCCAGTCGTCCGCCGGGGCACCATGCCAACAACACGGGCGCGGAAGAGGGGTTCTGCTATTACAGCAACGCGGCGATCGCGGCGAGGTACGCCCAAGAGGTGCACGGGTACGAAAAGGTCCTGATCATCGACTGGGACTACCACCATGGCAACGCCACGCAGAACGCGTTCTACCGGGACCCTTCGGTGCTCTTCTTCTCGAGCCATGACTGGAACGCGTATCCGGGAACCGGCGACCCGGCGCTTGCCGGGGCAGGAGACGGCGCAGGACTGAACATCAACGTCCACTTGGCGTGCGGCGCGACCGACGCCGACATGCTGCGCGCGTGGGATGCCATCCTGTCACCCGCCGTAGCGGAGTTCGACCCTGACTTCGTGGTCGTCTCCGCAGGGTTCGACAGCCGCCGCGACGATCTCTTGGGGTGCTTCGCTCTTACCGACGACGCCTTCCGACGCATGACCCGGATGGACATGGACTACGCGGACAACTGTTGCGACGGCCGTCTCGTGTCGCTCTTGGAGGGCGGATACAACATCGACGGCACTGCGCTCGCCGCGGCAGCGCATGTGGAGACCTTGCTTGGCTAACCCTTCAGGTCCCTGCGCCCATTGCGGCCGGACCGAGACCCTGCTCACGCCGGACCGGATTGACGCGTACCGAATCCTGCGCTGTCGCCACTGCATGTGCATGCGGCTTGATCCGCAGCCTACGCCTTCCGAGCTTACCGACGCCTACGGTCCAGACTATTTCGAGAACACCCGCTTTTCGATGCTTCGGGCACCCAGATCCGAGCACCTCGTTGCCGGTCTGGTAGTCGTCCACGTTGTCCTGTGCGCTCTGCTCTTCGAGCCCAAGATTCACACGGGTGGCGACAGCGTCACCTATGTGCTGCTCGCCGAGAGCGTGCTCGAACGGGGCGACGGTTACGCGCTGTCGCTGGAACCCGGGCCGCCGCAGGCACACACGAAGTATCCGCCCGGCTACCCGGTGGCGTTGGCGCCGCTGGTGTGGCTGTTCGGACGCAACTTCGTGGTGCTCAAGCTGCTTTCGGTGGTCTTCACTACTTGTAGCGTACTCGCGTTCTGCCTGTATGTCCGTCGGCGTTCCGACGCGCTTTCCTGGTTCTGGCTCGCGCTGCCGTTCGCCGTCAGTCCGGGAGTCATCGACTATTCGCGATGGATGCTGAGCGAAGCGCCGTTCCTCCTGCTGACCCTGGTCGCGCTCTGGATGCTGAGAGAAGATGGTCGAGGTCCCGCGGACCGCATGGGTCGCCCCTTCGTGTTGGCAGTGCTCGCGGCTGTGGCTGCCTTCTACGTACGGCAAATCGGGGCCCTCCTGTTGGTCGCGACATCGCTGTCCTACCTCTGGGGTCGCCAATGGCGGAAGTTCCTGGTTCACGGGATCGTGGGGGCAGGGCTGACGACTCCCTGGCTTGTGCGTAGTCGGCTCGCATCGGGGTCAACGACGCCGTATCTGGAAGAGTTCCTCGTGCAGAACATCTACGCTCCGGAAGCGGGGTACCTGGATGTCGGCGGCTACGTCGTCCGGATCTTGGAGAACGGATGGCTGTACATGACGCGCGAGCTGCCGCGGTTGCTTGTCGGTTCGGACAGCGGCTGGGCTGGCATGGCCACGATCGCGGTCCTGGCATCTCTGATTAGCACGCTGGCATTGGTGGGCGTGATCCGGGCCCTGCGCCGCGGACCGGATCCAGCAGTGCTGTACCTGATCCTGACGAGCATCGCGATCATGTGTTTTCAAGTCAGTGTGAACGACGTGCGATACCTGGTTCCGCTCACTCCCCTGATTCTCGTCTTCGCACATGGCGGCTTGAGCACCGTGACCGGGTCGGCCAAGCTGATGCGCGCGCGGGCTGCCGTTTTCGGCGGGTTGGCGGCGCTGGCTCTCGCGGCGCAGGCTACGCGGATTCCGCAGAACCTGGACATGATGGATCATTACCAAGCAGGCGATCCTCACGCCGGGTACGGCGCGGGATGGAGGAGGTTTTTCGAGACCGCCGACTGGGCCAAGGGAAACACGCCTGGGGACGCGGTGTTTACGGTTCGCAAGCCACGGCTCTTCCATGCGCTCACGGACCGGAAGGTGAGGTCGTATCCCTTCTCGACGGACTCCGAAGCCGTGCTGGAGGTCGTGTACGACACGGATTACGTTGTCGTCGATGCGCTCTTTCCGACCACAAGGAGGTACCTCGTGCCCGCGCTCCGGCAGGAGGCGGATCGCTTCTTCAACGCAAACCAGACCGCGCCGCCGGTCACGCTGGTCCTTGGCGTGCGAGAGTGAGCGCGGACTGTGAGGATGAGACCATGATGCAATCCGAATTGGCCGATCGTCGCACGGCTCGGCGAACGAATCCACCTCCGTACCGTTTCGTTGCGGCTTTTGCCGTCGTCCTGCTGCTCGTTGGCGGCTTCTGCGTACCCGCGGCCGGTCAGATCACGTTGACTGGCGGCATCGTTTCCTCGACCCACGCCAACGTCCCGGAAGAGGCGGCGGAGGCTGTTCCGAATTCGCGGCAGGGTATCGCCGGGGGCATCGCTCTAACGGTTCCCCTTGCGTGGCGACTGGCACTTCGGCTCGGGGCCGAATACAGACAGATGGGCGGGACGGTGACCCGACCACTCTTCTACGACTTTTCGGGGGGCACTGGCCATAGACCGATGGTACTCGGGATCGAACGGGACTTGGTCGCACTTTCGCCGCTGGTGGAATTTCGGCTTATGGGCGGCGGCTCGGGCCTCCGCGCCTACGTGCTGGCCGGCCCTACCGCCGGGTACGAAGTGGCCTGCGTGGTCAGCGATGCGCGCCACCATGCCCAAGTGGGCGATTCGTGCGTCAACGACGTTCGACTGAAGAAGCTCGACGTTTGGATGACGGGCGGACTCGGCATCGCAGCGCCGGTCTTGGGACCGCTCAATCTGTTGCTGGAGGCTACCTACGACTTCGGCGTGCTCAAGCTCGACGACGGCGTCGTGAATTATGACTTTCCCCATCAGGATCGCTCGGCGCTGACGAGTCGGGCGATGGTGGTGCGGGCTGGGTTGAGGGTGGGGTCTTAGGGTTTGTGTCGCCCAAGCCATCCTCGTGGCGTGAAGCCGCCGGCCCGCTCAATGAGCTCTCGGTCCCACGTTATCAGGTGATTGCTCTTGCCGTCGGCGAGAGCGGCATAGAGCGCATCCGCTGAACGCAGGAACCTGCGCGTGCCCGTTTGGATGGCCGAACGGAGCATGGCGCGGTTCAACGGATATGTGGAAACAAGCGGTGACTCCAGCAATCGCTGGGCTTGGCGGCATCCAAGCTCGGCGTTCCGCAGTCTCCGAGCCAAAGCACAGGCGACCTCGAGTTCGGCCAGCTCGGGCAGAGCGATGGGGATTTTCCGCGCAGTGACGTGATCGAGGAATTCGCGGCTCCAAGCCGATTGGACATCGGTTGTGTCAACGGCAGCGACCCAGACGTTGGCGTCGACGATCAGCGTTGTCACCGGCGCTCCAGCCGGTTACGGTCGGCATTCAACTCTTCTCGGGCTGTTAGGCCAGCCGGGGCATCCTGCATCGCCTTGTCAGCTGCATCAAGCCATGATCTGAGCCAAGCGGCCGGGGTTTCCCTCGTTCTCTCGTCTCCCCCTTCACGCAACCAGCGCTGATAGAGGCGAATCGTAACCTCGCGGACGGTGAGACCTCGCAGCGCCGCGTCCGCCTTGACTTGCCGGTACAAGGCGTCAGGGATTTCGATGGTGGTCTTCATACAGGTGACAAGCTAACCATATTCCTGTATAACGACAAGCTTCAGGGTGTGTGGCACCGCTCGTATGGGTGAATGGGTATCATCGTATGGGCGGTATGGGTGTCATTATCGCCCAGCGCTGGATGAGCTCGAGCGGTTGCCATAACAATCTGGCGGATTACTGTACGGTGGGCCGAATTGATATCGGGAAGGGATTTGCCGAGAACCATGACACGTTAGCCACGGAGACCCGGACTGGGCGATTCGCTGCCGAGCGTTTCGTGCGCTCGAACGCTGGAGTCTGACTTTGAGGGTGCATGTTGCTCCTCGTGTATTCGGACATCGGGACGGTCCACTGTTGGAGAACCTCAGGGAACTGAACGGCACCTTGCTTAGGGTCCCCCGGGACAGCATGTTGCGTCCGAACTCGGAGTACCTGGAGCGCAGATGCGACCGGTTCAGTGCCACTATCGGCGCACGGTAGCCCATCACCCCAACCGCGGCACCTCCAGCGGACTCGCCTCCAGCACCTGCCCCCAGACCCGCCGCCCCACCCGGTCCGCCTCCCGAATCACGGCTTCCTCGTCCATGGTGAGCACCTGCTGGTCGCGCATGACGAACCGCCCGTCCACCATGACCGACTCGATGTCGCCGGGGTGGCCGCTGTGCACCAGCGCCGAGACGATCCGCCCCGCCGGCACCAAGTGCGCCCGCATCGTGTCCACCACCAGAAGGTCCGCCTTCTTCCCCACTTCCAGGGTGCCGAGCAGGTCGGGCTGTTGTAGCGCCAACGCGCCGCCCTGGGTCGCGTCGGCCAGGCTGTCTTCCGGCTGCGGCTGCAGACCGGGCACTTCGTCGCCGTCGCGGTTGCGGCGAATCCGTTCCGTCAGCAAGGCGATGCGCATCACTTCAAAGAGGTCGTTCGTGTTGTTGTCGGTGCCGAGGGCGATGGGGCACCCGGCTGCCCGCAGCTCGGGGATCGGCGGGCTGATGCCGCGGTTCGCCGCCATGCCCGCCTGGTGCGCAATGATCGTTCCCGACCTTCCCAGCAAGCGTACCTCGTCGTGGTTGACGTAGCGCGCGTGCGCGGCAAACAGTCGGGGGCCGAGGAAGCCGTGCCGGTCCAGGTACTCCGCCGGGCGAAGACCGTGATGCATGACCATGAACTCGTATTCGGCGCGGCTCTGATTCAGGTGAATGGTGTACCCCATGTCGTGCGTCTCGGCGAACTCCCGCACCGCCGCCAAGAGCTCGGGAGAAGAAGTCTCGGTGAGCGCAGCCGCGGGGAATACCGAGATGCGGCCGTCTCGCGCGCCGTGCCAGGCACTGAACAGGTCGCTGATTCGCTGCATGCCCTCGTCGCGCAGCCTTGCCGAGAACCGTGGCGTCTCGGAAACGGTCGCGGCCATGGCCCGCGTAGACACCGGGCCGGGAACGTTCTCGGCGTCGCGGATTCCCTCTGCAAGGACGCAGCGGAGTCCCGAGTCGGCGAGCACCGCCGCTTGGCGCTGCACGTTGCCGGTGTACTCGACGATGGTGGTGGTCCCGGTGCGAATCGCCTCCAGCGCCGCGACCTGCACCATGAGGTTGCCCTCCTCGCCCTCCAGCAGACTGGCCGGAGAGACGGCGAGACCCGCGGTGTTCGGGAACCCGAAATCTTCGTTGAAGCCCCGCGCGATAACGGCCCGCATGTGGGCGTGACAGTTGATCAGCCCAGGGAAGAGGGCCTTGCCGCGTCCGTCGTACACCTCGGCGCGGGGGTACTGCGCAAGCACGGCATCCGTCGGGCCGATGGCTGCGATGCGGTCGCCTACCACCGCAAGCGCCACGTCGTTCTGCACCGCGTCGGCATTCGCCACGGTAGTGTTGGCGAAAACCACTGCAGGGAGTTGCCGCGACTCTCTCGTCGCCTTCAGCGACAACGCAACCGCCCCGGTTCCGGCCAGCCACTGTCTGCGAGTAAGGGTGCCTGAATGGCTGCTTGCGTCGGTCGGCGTCGCCATGACAATTCTACCTTCGAAAGAGATAGCTCAGCTTCATGAAGAAACGATCCTCGTCTCGTTCCATCTCCCGGAAGCGAAAGGCGTCGGGTTCATGCAGCGTGGATCCATACCCGAGGAATAGAACGGTCCCCGGCGTGGGACGATAGGACAGCAGGACGTCTCCAGTGAACTGGTTGTCTTGCACGGGCACGGAGCGCCGCCAATCCCCGGTGCCGGAATCGAAGAGGACGATGGGCTCGTCGGTGTCCCCGGCCCTAAGGGCGTCCCGGAAGTGGGAGTCGTACTGGCCCACCAGCCGCACGAAGAGAAACCGCGAAATCTGATACTCAAGCGAGAGCCGGGGGAGCTTCTGCGACGACATGTTCGAGTCGTCGGAACGACGGTCCAGGGTGAGCTCGCTGTAGCGGAAGTTCACGCGCAGCTGGTCGGTGGGTCGCCAGTCGACGTTGACGATTGGGCGATAGAGCCAGACGCCCCGAGCCTCGGCGAACCCCACGTCGCGCCATACGGCGACGCTGAGGGTCGCGGCAAAGGAGGAGAACTCCGGCGTGCTCAGCGTCGGGATCCATCCGCGCACGCCCCGAATTCGTTCCGGCGGCTCCCAGAACACGGTGTCGGGCCCTGCCTCGGTGTCGCGCACCACCCCGTAGTCCGCGTACCAGTCCGGGTCGAAGGCGTAGCTCTCCCATCCGTGCATCACTCTGAACTCCCACCCTCCCCGCAGCTGGAAGGCGCTCGACACGAAGGTCTTGGCCTCAATCGGCTCTTCATCGAGAACCCCGAGATAGTCCCACCAGCGCAGCGTCATGAAGCCCGGCGTCCAGCGTTCCAGGAACGCGCCCTGTGCCCCGTAGAAGTTCACCCGGTGCCTGGTACGGCCGTAGACGACTCCCGGACGGTTCACGAACCCTGCCTGGGCCTCGAAGTCCGGATGAATTCCGCTCACCTGGTAGCCGAGCACCAGCCTGCGACCCGTTCTCTCGAAGTTGGCCTCCCAGATTGGAGCGGCCCGGGTCACGCCTTCCGTCCGCGTAAAGCTCGCGCCGCCCTGTAGAGCCAGCGTATACAGGTCGGCGAGCACAAGGCGCGCGTCCGCAGCCGCCACGCGGTTGAAGTCGTCGCCGACGACGCGATCGGTGTACGCCATGCCCAAGGTGGACTGTCCGCCGACGTCTCGCACCAGCCTGACTGCGTTGAAGTATGGACTTGCGCTTCGGCCCAAGCTGTTGGCCACCGAACCATCGACCCCGGAGAGCAGGCCGATACTGGTTCCCGCCACCTTGCCCGTCAACTTGACCCCCGCCACCGGATCCTGGAGTCGCCTCGTGTAGATAAGGCGGTTGGGCGTATCGAAACGGTCGATTCCCTCGAGGAAGAAGGGACGCTTTTCGGGAAAGAAGAGGGCGAACCGCTCGTTGCTGGAAAGCTGGCCCACGTCCGCCTCGACTTGCGAAAAATCCGGGTTCACGGTGGCGTCGATGGTGAGGTTGGCGCTCACTCCCCAGCGAAAATTGCCCCCCGTCTCCGTCCGTCGCCCATAGCCCCAGCCGTCCCCGCCGCCGCTACCGGCCGCAGGCGCGCCGTTCAGAGCCGCCGTGACCGCGGGTGTAAAGTCCATGACCCTTCCCCGCGCCAGATCGCGCATGGCGACCAGCCGCCCGGACTGGGCCAGGAACGACGCCGCGCCGCGTCTGGCGGGCGTCCACGTGTCGGTATAGCCCGAATGCTGCACCTTGCGGACGACGTTGACGCCCCAGTCCTGCACCTCGGCGGCCTGGTAGCTGATGCTCTCGAACGGGATGTGGAGCTCGACGTCGTACCCGTAATCGGTCAGCCTTCCCCTCGACTCGAACACGTAATCCGGGGTGAGGTTGATCCCGCCGTCGTCTCCTCCTCGCCCGACGTTTCCCCGCTCTCCTTCCGTCCAGTTGCCGTCCTGCTGAATCCCGAATGGATTCACGCCGAAGAGCAGAGCCTGGCGCTGATCGTCGAAGGTGTCGAGCAACAGCTGCACATAGTCGTCGCCCTCGATTCGGTCCCGGTCGGCAAGGGTGGCGTTGACGGGTCCAAGTGCGCTGAAGGCCTTGACGCCGAAGTAGATGCCGGTGGGAGAATACCATACAAGAACCTGGGTGGTGTCGGCGGCCGCGCGGCCGTCCACAGGCTCGTACTGGGAAAACCCGGTCAGAACCGCCGCCTGGGCCCAGACCGCCTCGTCCAGCATGCCGTCGATGTCGACCTCCCCTTCCAGCCGGGGAGCCGAGACCTGCGTTTCGCCGCGGAGTCCGACGTAGACTGCCTCGTTTGGCAGGGCTTCTTGCGCGGTGGCCTGAAGCGGAAGCAGAATATTCAGCAAGGTAGCAAGCATCGCGGGTCTCTCGGGTGGCGGGAAGGTTGCCAAGGTCGCATTCAACCCTTCGATTAGGATATGATCAAAGCCCTACGTTGCGCTTGTCTCGTTCCCGCGCTGGCCTCGGCCGCGTGCGCCGCGCCAGCCGCTCCGGGCGGCGCTCCGGTGCAGGAGGCCGACCATTTCGTCCCTTCGACGCCCGAGAACCTGAGCTGGGGTTGGTTTCCTACGGACAAGGAACCCGCACTGCGGATGCGGTCGGGAGAAACCGTGCGCATCAATACGCTGACGCACGTGGCGGCGGGCCAGGCCGAGGAACCGGTGGCCTACCTTACCGGACTGGGAATTCCTCGCGACGAGATCCCCCCGGACGTCCTGGATTTCTGGGCCTCCCGCGAAGGCCGGCCGCGCGAGGGCCGTAGCGGTCACGTCATCACGGGACCGATTCACGTGGAAGGTGCCGAACCGGGCGACGTGCTGGCAATCGAGATTCTGTCAATCGAAACTCGGGTGCCTTGGGGCGTAAACAGCACGAGCGCCCGCGGCGGCGTGTTTTCAACGGCCTATCCCGGGTTCAGGGTGGGCGATCCGGCGCTGGACATCCCACCGGGCACGCGTCATGTAATCCGCACTGGCCGGGTTGGCGACGCGGAAGTGGCGTTCTTCTCCGACGATGTCCAGGTGCCTCTCGCCCCCTTCATGGGCATCCTGGCCGTAGCGCCCGATCCGGTGGTTGGTCAGCCCGGCGTGACCGTTCCGGGCGTCCAGGGATCCCGCCCGCCCGGCGCGTTTGGAGGCAATCTCGACGTCAAGGACCTGAAGGTGGGCACAACGGTGTACCTGCCGGTGTTTCATCCGGGTGCGCTGTTCTACGTTGGAGATCCGCATGGGGCTCAGGGCGATGGCGAGGTGAGCGGGACGGCCATCGAACAGTCTCTGACCGGTACCTTCCGGCTGACGGTGCATAAGGACCGTACCATCTCGGGTCCGCGGGCGGAGAATAGCGACCACTACATCCTGATGGGCATCGATCTGGACCTGGATCGCGCCATGCGTCAAGCCGTCTGGGAGGTCGTGAACTTTCTCGTCGAGGAGAAGGGGCTTACGCCGGCCAAAGCCCTGTCGCTGGCGAGCATTGCGGTTGACTTCCGCGTCAGCGAAGTGGTCGACCTCACCCAAGTGGTGTCGGGGTTCGTTCCAAAACGCTTGTTCTTGCGTTAGCGCCGCCACCGACGCGGAAAGCCATGGCGACCACGGCGGCGGCCCAACGCAAACCGGCAATCGAGGCATTGCCCGAATCCCTGGCCGCAGCGCTGGCGGACCGCCCTGACCGCGACGATTTGGACATGATTCGCGAGGCCTATGAGCTTGCCGCCGAGGCGCACTCGGGACAGTACCGGGCCTCGGGAGAACCCTTCATTAATCACTCGGTCGAGGTTGCCGTCATGCTCGCCAGCATGGCACTCGATACGGCGTCGGTCGTGTCGGCGCTCGTTCACGACGTGGTCGAGGACACGCCGGTTACCCTGGCGGAAATCCGGCAACGGTTTGGCGACGACATCGCGATCATCGTCGATGGCGTCACCAAGTTCGGCAGTGTGCGCTACAAGTCGAGCACGGAGCGGCAGGCGGAGAACTACCGCAAGCTCCTGCTGTCGATAGCGGAGGATGCGAGGGTGATCCTGGTCAAGCTGGCGGACCGGCTGCACAACATGCGGACCCTGGAGCATCTGCCCCGCGAAAAGCAGAAGTCGATCGCGCGGGAAACGCGCGAGATCTATGCTCCGCTCGCCCACCGACTGGGTATGGGGGCCATCAAGTGGGAGCTCGAGGACCTGGCCTTCAAGTTCCTGGAACCGGACGACTTTAGGAAGCTGAAAGACATGGTGGACCAAAGCCGGCCCGAGCGGGAGCGCCACGTCCTGGACATGCAGGGTCCGCTCGAGGGGGCGCTGAAGCAGGCCGGCATAGCCGCGACGGTCACGGGACGACCCAAGCACCTGTGGTCCATCCACCGCAAGATGGTCGGTCAGAACCGCAGCTACGACGACATTTACGACCTGATGGCCTTGCGCGTCATCACCGAGTCGGACCTGGGTATCCTGGGTATCTATTCCGCGCTGGGGATTGTCCACGGCAACTGGACGCCGATCCTGGAGCGCTTCCACGACTATGTGGCCATACGCAAATCGAACGGGTATCAGTCGGTCCACACCACGGTCTACGGCGCCCGCGGGCGCCGGTACGAGATCCAGATCCGCACCCCGGAGATGGACGCAACCGCCGAGTGGGGAGTTGCCGCACATTGGAAATACAAGGAGAAAACACGAGGCAGCAAGTTAGACGACGACATCAGTGAATGGTTTAGGGGCGTGCTGGAACGGTTGAAGCAGGCCAAGGACTCGAAGGAGTTCATGGACGATTTCCGGATGGACCTGTTCGATGGAGAGATCTTCGTGTTCACGCCGAAGGGGCACGTCAAGCAGCTTCCCGCAGGGGCCACCGCGATCGATTTCGCCTTTGCGATGCATACCGAAGTCGGACTCCGCTGTGCGGGCGCCAGGGTGAATGGCAGAATCACCCCGCTCTCGCGGCCGCTCGAGCACGGAGATTCGGTCGAGATCATCACCAAACCGCGTCAACGGCCCACTCGCGACTGGCTCGGCTTCGTCAAGACGGCGCGTGCCCAACAGAAAATCCGGCAGTGGATTCGTCGGGCGGAGTACGACAGCGCCCTGCGGTTTGGGCAGGAGCTCTTTCATCGCGAGCTGCGCAAGGCGCGACGACCCAAGCCGACCAAGAAGAAACTGAAGCGGGTGGCCCGAAAGCTCGGTTTCCACAAATTCGACCAGGTGCTTGCCGCCCTTGCGAAGGGCGATGTCAGCCCGTCAGCGGTGATTCGCGCCCTCTATCCCGAAGAGGATCCGTCAGACGTCGTGAAGCGGTCGCCGTCCGCGCTCGAACGAATCGCGGAGAGGATAAGGAAATCCAATCGCGGCGTCGTCGTCCAGGGCATGGACCACATGTTGACGTACTATTCGAAATGCTGCGAGCCGGTGCCGGGCGACAAAGTTACCGGGTACGTCACGCGCGGGAGGGGCGTTGCGATCCATCGCAGGACCTGTTCCAACCTCCTGAATCTGGACAAGGACAAGGGCCGTAGGGTTCCCGTCCAATGGAGAGCCGAACGGGACGACCGCTTCTTCGTGCATCTCTATATGGAGGGAAACGATCGGCGGGGACTGTTGAGTGACGTGTCCCGCACCATCAGCGAGACGGCCACGGACATCCGGCACGCCGACATGCAAGGCTCCGACGGGGACATGACCGCCAGGTATATCGTGGAGGTGCAGGACCTGAAACATCTACAGCAGGTCATGAACGCCGCGCGACGCGTCAAGGGCGTCACGTCGGTGATTCGACGCGAGAGCATCGGCAAGAGCGATCTCAAGGGTCGCACGGGGAGCTGACGGGGTTCGCGACCCGCGACGCCATGCCTGATTTCGAGATTCGAGCGCCCTTCGAGCCCAAGGGGGATCAACCCCGCGCGATCGGGGAACTTGTCGCGGGGATCGAGACCGGGACGCGTTTTCAGACCCTCCTCGGCGCCACCGGGACGGGGAAAACGCTGACCATGGCGCACGTCATCGCCGAGACGAATCGGCCGACCCTGGTCATGTCCCACAACAAAACCCTGGCCGCGCAGCTCTACGGCGAGCTGAAATCGCTTCTCCCAGGGAACGCGGTCGAGTATTTCATTTCGTACTACGACTACTACCAACCCGAGGCCTACGTGCCGGCCACGGACACCTACATCGAGAAGGACGCGTCGATCAACGAGGACATCGAACGGTTGCGGCTGCGGGCCACCTCGTCTTTGATCGAACGTCGGGACGTGGTCGTTGTGGCGTCGGTCTCGTGCATTTACGGCTTGGGTAATCCGGCGGACTACCGCGGGCTCATGCTGCATCTGGAGGTTGGCGACGAGGTGCCGCGGCAGGAGATTCTGCGCGGACTGGTGAGCATCCTGTACAAGCGGAACGACATTTCGTTCGAACGGGGGACCTTCCGCGTGCGCGGCGACACGGTGGAGATCTTTCCAGCCTACGACGAGCAGGCGGTGAGGGTCGAACTGTGGGGCGACGAAATCGAACGCATCACGCGGTTCGAACCGCTTACGGGCGAGACCATTGCGACGCTGGAGCGGACCTCGATCTATCCCGCGTCGCATTACGTGACGCCGCGACGAACGATCGAAGAGGTGGTGCCGCTCATCCGCGACGAGATGACCGACCAAGTGGCCCGATTTCGCATGGGGGGACGCCTGCTGGAAGCGCAGCGGATCGAGACCCGCACCAATTTCGATCTGGAGATGATGTTGGAGATGGGAACCTGTCCCGGCATCGAGAACTACAGCCGGTACACCAGTGGCCGCCGCCCCGGAGAACGGCCTGCCTGCCTGCTGGACTTTTTCCCGGAGGACTTTCTGTTTGTCGTGGACGAGTCCCACGTGACGATCCCGCAGATCCACGGGATGTGGCGGGGCGATCGCGCGCGCAAGACCACGCTTGTGGACCACGGCTTCAGGTTGCCGTCCGCGATTGACAACCGACCGCTGACCTTCGACGAATGGCACTCCTTGCTGCACCAGGCGGTCTTTGTTTCCGCCACGCCAGGCGACTACGAGCTGGAACTTTGCGGCGGCGTGGTGACGGAGCAGATCATCCGACCCACCGGACTCGTGGACCCGCCCATCGACGTGCGTCCGGTGCACGGCCAGGTGGACGACCTGCTGGCGGAGATACGGGATCGCGCCGATCGCAACGAACGCGTGCTCGTCACCACGCTGACCAAGCGCATGGCAGAGGATCTCTCCGAGTACCTTCAGTCGGTCGGAGTGCGCGTGCGGTACATGCACGCCGACATCGACGCGATTGAGCGCATGGAAATCCTGCGCACGCTGCGGCTGGGTCGCATCGACGTGCTCGTCGGCATCAACCTGCTGCGCGAGGGACTGGACCTGCCCGAGGTCTCGCTCGTGGCCATTCTCGATGCCGACAAGGAAGGGTTTCTGCGCAACACGCGCTCCTTGATCCAGACGGTGGGGCGAGCCGCGCGCAACGCCAACGGCAAGGCGATTCTCTACGCCGATTGCGTCACCGAGTCCATGCGCGCCTGCATCGACGAGACGGAGCGGCGGCGCAGCGTGCAGATAGCCCACAACGAACGGTACGGGATCGTGCCGCAGACGATTCGCAAGAGCGTGGAGCAGATCGAGCTGTCGACCCGGGTGGCGGACGCACGAGACAAGCCGCTGGCCAAAGTGGCGGAACCCGTGCGGGGATACGCCGACGAAGTGGACTCCGAAGAGTTCATCAAGATCGTGGAAGAGGAGATGGCGAAAGCGGCGGAGGCGCTTGATTTCGAGCGCGCGGCGGCGTTGCGCGACCAGCTGTTCAACCTGAAGGCCGCGGCGGGATGATCCGGCTGACCTTGAAGGAGCGTGACCTCAAGGCGTGGGGTCGCCGCATCGGCGCCGAACTCGAGCCGCCCGCGTTCATCGGATTGCGGGGGCCGCTGGGTGCCGGCAAGTCCGTGCTTGCGCGGGCGATCGCGCGGGGCGCGGGCGTCGAGGGGCATCTGCCGTCTCCGACCTTCAACATCGTGTTCAGGTACGACCTGGCGGGAGGGGGCGCAGTGGTGCACGCCGATCTGTATCGCCTCGGTTCAGCGGCGGAGCTCGCGGGCATCGGCTGGGACGACATCGTGACCGACGATGCGGCCATCGTACTGGTGGAGTGGCCCGAGCGAGCCGGCGCCGAGCTTCCAGTCGACCGGTGGGAAGTGAGCCTGGACTACGACCACGGCAAGCCGGGCGTGCGCAGGGTCGACGTGAACCGCCAGGGGGCGCCACCGTCTCTGCCGACCTTCCCCATGAACGTGCAGTGAGCCGGCCGAAGCTGCGCGCGGGCGCGCCGGAAGGGGCGTTGCTCGGGATTGAGACTTCCGGGCGCGTGGGATCCGTGGCGCTTGCGCGAGGCGGATCGGTGGTGGAGACGCACGTCCTTGCCGACCCGTTCCGCCATTCCGCCGGTCTGGTGCCGGCAATCCGCGATCTGCTCGAGGCAAACGGCGTCGGTGTGGACCAGCTGGCGGGCGTGGTGGTTGGCGCTGGTCCCGGGTCTTTCGCCGGCTTGAAGATCGCGGCCGCTACCGCCAAGGCGCTGGCGGGTCGCCTGAGGGCGCCCCTCTTCGCCACGTCGAGTTTGCAGGCGGCGGCAGCGGCCGGCGCGCGTCCACAGTCGGCGGACGGACGCGAGATCCGCTATGCGCTCTTCGATGCCCGAGGCGGTCGCGTGTACGGCGCGTGTTACGACTTGGGGCCCGACGGATCGATTCAGGTGAAGTCGCCGCACGGGGGCACGATCCTGGACGTCTTGAACGACCGGCCACCGCGGGGCGCGGTCTTCGTGGGAGACGGCGCCGTCGCGCACGAGAAGTTGATCCGCGCGGCCGGGTACGTCGTGCAACCGCCGCCCGCGGGCGTGCCGGGCGCCGACGGCGTGTTGTCGTGCTGCGATTGGGCGGCGGTTGACGCCGCCGCATGGCAGCCCGACTACGTGCGGGCATGGAAGCCGGGGTGAGCGTGGCTGGGGATGGCGGGGTGGTCGTGCGCGCCGCGGTGGCGGACGATCTGGCCGCCATCGCCGAGATCGAGGCCGCGACGTTTTCGCGGCCCTGGAGCCGGGACGCGTTCGCGGCTTTGCTGGATCGCGCCGAGGTCGCGGTCCTGGTGGCGACCGGCGGTGGGGAAGTGGTGGGGTACGTGGTCGTCGTGATCGGCGCGGACGAGGCCGAGTTGGCCAACCTGGCGGTGTCCGCGCGGCGCCGGGGCAAGGGGGTCGGAGACGCGCTGCTGGCGCGAGCGAGCGAGGTGTTGCGGACACGGGGCGTGGGCTGGGCGTATCTGGCGGTGCGCGAGTCGAACCACCGGGCAATGGGGTTGTACCGGCGTCACGGCTTCAACGAGATCGGAAGGCATGCCTCCTACTATCGAGATCCTTCCGAAGACGCCCTCATATTTGCACGCGACCTAACCACCTGACGCTTGCGGCGCTACATTCAAGGTCATGGGGGCTGAGACAGGTATGACGACCGGGGCAGGCCGGCGGGTTCTGGTTACCGGGGGCGCAGGGTTCGTCGGCAGCCACGTTGCCGAAGCACACGTGAGATGCGGGGACCAAGTGTGGGTCCTGGACGATCTTTCCTCGGGTCGGCGCGCCAACGTGCCCGAAGGCGCTGCGTTCGTCGAGATGGATTTGGCGGATCCAGGCGCGCGCGACTTCGTCCGTGACGGCGGGTTCGACCTGGTCAACCATCACGCAGCCCAGATCGACGTGCGCCTCTCGGTGGCCGATCCGGCTGCAGACGCCACAACCAATATCCTCGGGCTCGTCAACGTCCTTGAAGGTGCGCGCGAGGGCGGCACGAAGCGGATCGTGTTCGTGTCGAGCGGCGGCGTCGTGTACGGCGAGACGCAGACGTTCCCCACCGCCGAATCCGCACCCAAGCGCCCGGTTTCCCCCTACGGCGTGTCCAAGCTTAGCGGGGAATACTACTTGAACTACTACCGTCAGGTGCACGGCCTCGAATACGTCGCGTTGCGCTACAGCAACGTCTACGGGCCGCGACAGGACCCAAACGGAGAGGCCGGCGTCGTGGCCATATTCTGCGACCGCTTGCTGGGAGGCGATTCCCTGGTGATTTACGGCGATGGTCGGCAGCTGCGCGACTACGTATACGTGGAAGACGTTGCCAGGGCGAATGTCCTGGCGGCCGAAATGACTCTGGAGGACGGCGTGGACATCGATGCGCGGGCGTACAACGTTGGATCGGGCGTGGCGACGAGCGTCAACAAGTTGGCGGACTTGGTCGAGGAGGTCGCGGGCGTTCGCGCGCGACGGACGTTCAGAGCGCAGCGACCTGGCGACGTATTTCGCAACGCCCTGGCCACGGACAGGATGCGGGCGCGCGGGTGGACGCCCGCCATCTCGTTGCGCGCGGGTCTGGCGCGCACCTTCAACCACATTGCGGCGGGGGTGGCGTCGTGAGCGCGATTGTTCCACAAGAGGGTCCGCCGCGCAGCGTCCTCGACATGATCCTCGGCGCCAGCCCGCCCACGCACATTGTTCTGGCGGTCCTGCTTCTGTTCTCGGTGCTCTCGCTGTGGGTGATCATCGCCAAGGTCCGTCACTTCCGCAGGGTGCGTCAGGAGGGGGACGCGTTCGTTGTCCATTTGGAGTCCGCCACCAGCCTTGGCGACGCCTTTGCGGCGGTGCGCAGACTGCAGGAATCGCCCTATACGCGCCTCTTCAGGAGCGGGCTCGGCTTCTTCGACGAGCTGCGCCCCGGCGCATTGTCGGGCGTGCCACAGAAGGCGGGTCTGTCCCTGACCCAGCTTGAGGCGCTGCGGATGGTGATCGAGAAGGTGGAAGCGGAGGAGATCGACGATCTTTCCACCGGGCTGAATTGGCTGGCCGTCATCGGATCGGTGTCGCCGCTGATGGGACTCATGGGCACGGTGATCGGGATCATGAATACCTTCATCGGCATCACGCAGCAGGGATCCACCAACATCAGCGCGGTTGCGCCCGGCGTTGCCGAGGCGCTGATTACGACGGTGGCGGGTCTGGCGGTCGCGATTCCTTCCGTGATTGCGTACAACCACTTCGCCTCGCAGATCAATCTCATTCAGGGCGAGTTCGAGGGTTTCGCCCGTGAATTCATAGGCAGCCTGGCGAGGGGCGGGCACGTTTGAGCGAACGACGCAGTCGGGATCGGGCCCGTTTGCCGGTCCGCGCCGAAATCAACGTCACGAGCCTCGTGGACGTTGCCTTCACGCTGCTGGTCATCTTCATCATTACGGCTCCGGTTCTGCAGGGAGGCATAGACGTTGATCTGCCGCAAGGCGAGGTGGGCGCGGTGGAGTCCGCCGAGCAGCACATCATCGTCAGCGTCCAGGCCAACGGTTCCGTGTTCCTGGGCGAGACCGAAGTATCGGCGGACGAGCTCCCAGGCGTACTCCGGCAAATGTTGGAGGCCAATCAGCAGGATGCGGTGTATCTCAGGGGAGATTCGGCGGCCCTGTACGGCTGGGTCTTCAACGTCGTGTCCGTAGTGGCGAGTCAGGAGGGGGTTGGTCTCTGGCTGGTCGGCGTGGACGAGGTGCGATGACGGGCCCTCTTGACCGGCGTTCGCTGACGCTGTCGCTGGGCATCCACTCGGTGGTCCTGGTCGGGCTCGTCTGGGTGATCCCTGCGTTGGGGCGCGAGGCGATCGTCTACCAGGCCATCGAAATCAGGGTGGTCTCGGCTCCTCCCGCGCCCGCTCCCCCGCCCGAAGAAGTGGTCGTCTCGGCCCCGGAAGAGGAGCTGGTCGTCGAGACGCCTGACGATCCGATGCCGGAAGAGGAAGCGCCGCTCCCCGTGCCGGAGGAAGCGCCGCCGCCGGAGCCCGAGGAAGCAAACGAGCCCGAGCCGGAGGAAGCCCCGCCGCCCGAGCCCGAGGAAGAGCCGGAGCAGGCTGAGACGCCGCCGCCTGAAGCGCCCGATCCGCCGCCCGACGACCAGGAGCCAGCGCCCGAAGAGGCTGAACCGAGCGAGGAAGAAGACGCGGGCGAGGACATCAACGTCCGCATGGAGGGTCTGCGCAGAGACTATCCGGTCTACTACGACAACATCATTCGGCAGATTGAGCGCTGCTTTCGCGTCCCGGACTCCCGAAGGCAAGAGGCCGTCGTGCAGTTCAACATTCTGAAGGATGGAAGCGTCGCGGACATCAGCATGGCGGTGCGTTCGAGCAGCTTCGTGTTCAATATTCGGGCGCAAGAGGCGATTGAGTGCGCCGGCAGGCCGGGTCGGTTGGGACCGCTGCCCCAGGGCTACGCCTGGGACGTGCTTCCGGTGCAGTTCAGGTTCCGTCCGAATTCGTCTTCGTGATCACAGTGAGACATAGAGGCAACGCGATGAGGAACGTCCTGACGTTTGCCGCCGCTGGGCTGGCGTGGTTGGCCGGCGCGACCCTGCGACCCGCCACGGCCCAGGAGACGGAGATTGCCATACCCGGCGTGCAGCTGGGACTTGCGTACGAGAATCTCTACGTGCCGCCCATTGCCATCCTGCCGTTCGACGGACCGGTGTTGGACTCGGCGCTGGCGGCAGAGGTTCAGGCCATCGTCGCGCGAGACCTGGACTACAGCGACCGCTTCGTCGTGCTGGACTCGCTGCCCCAGAGCCTGGCCGACCAGGGCGTCGATTACGGTCTGTGGGACCAGTACGGGGCCGATTGGGTGCTGGTCGGCCAGATCGAGCGGTTCGCCTCGCAGCGTTTTCTGTCCATCGCGTTGCACGACATCGTGTTCGCCAAGGTGGAGCGCGGCCGTTTCGCGCTGCCGCCGCGCGGCGCCGAGGACTTTCGCATGGCCGTGCACCGAATCTCGGATACGATCGTGGAGTGGGTAACGGGCGATCCAGGCATGGCAGCCAGTCAGATCGCGTTCGCCATGAACCCTTTCGGGAACCCCTCGGCGAAGGAGCTGTACGTCGTGGATTCGGATGGCGAAAACATGCGACGAATCACCTGGGACGAAGACATCGCGATTTCGCCCACCTGGGCTCCCGACGGGAAGCGGATCGCGTACGTGTCCTACAAATCCGGCTTCCCGCGGATCTATGAGATAGATCTGGAGGCCGAGACGGAGCGTCTGCTCGAAGTCGGCCGCGAGGGTCAGCACTTGACGCCGGCCTATCATCCGAGCGGCGACGCAATCGCTTTCAACATCATGGGCTCGGGGCTGTTTACCTACGACTTGAGCGAAGACTGCTGCCTGGCGCAGCTGGTCGGAGGCCGGGCCGAAAACCTGCAACCTTCCTATTCGGGCGACGGCGACAGGTTGGTTTTCCTTTCCAACCGTCTGGGGGTCGCAACGCCGCAGATCTACACGATGCCGGCGCGCGGCGGCGACGCCAACCTCTTGTCGCCGTATCGTTTCGGCCAGGGCGGGTACTTTGCCGACCCGGATTGGTCGCCCGAGTCCAACAAGGTGGCGTTCGCGGGCGGCATCGTCCGGCGACGGGTCTACGCGCGCTACCATATTTTCCTGGCCGACACCGACGTGGGCGACAATCGGTTGATCCAGCTTACCAGAAGCGGGAACAACGAAGACCCGAGCTGGGCTCCCGACGGGCGGCACATCGTCTTCATCGGCGAACGAAGCAACGGATTCGGCGTGTTCGTGGTCGATTCCGGAACCGGGCGGACGCGCACCGTGGTGGCCAGCGTCAAGGCCTCGGACACCGACTGGTCGCCCGCTCTTCAGCCGGTCCGGTAGCGTGAGCGCGAAGCCGGGCAGTCCGGCACTTGAAACGCTGAACCGATTCCCTGTATACTACAGAGATTCCACCATGCCCGAATCACCACTGCTCAAGCGCAATTCACCCTCATTTCAGGGAGCAGTTATGTTTAACCGTCGTTTTCTCGGCATTCTTGCAGCCGCGCTCGTACTCAACGCTTGCGGGAGCGAACCCCCGCCGGAAGTCGCGCCGGAGCCCACCGGCCCGTCGGCCGAAGAGCTGGAAGGGATGCGTCAGGACTCGATCGCGGCGGCGCGCGCGGCCGAGGAAGCCAAGCGGCAGGCCGAGATGGAAGCCGCCGCGCGCGAGGCGGCGGCACGGGCCGAGGCTACTCGCAATACGCTCCGCGAAGCCGTGTACTTCGACTACGACGCAGCGACCGTGACGTCGGCAGCCGAGACCAAGCTCCGGGCAAAGCTGAGCATCCTGCGCGAGCACCCGCAGGTGTACCTGCGCATGGAAGGTCACGCCGACGAGAGAGGCACGTCGGAATACAATATCGCGCTCGGGAACGAGCGCGCCGAAGCGGTGATTCAGTTCCTAACCGGTTTCGGTCTGGATTCGGGGCGCTTCACGACCGTCTCCTACGGAGAAGAACGGCCAGCGCAGCAGGGATCGACCGAGGATGCGTGGGCTATGAACCGGCGGGTCGAATTCGTGATCGTGGCCGGAAGTCAGACCATCGGCGGGTCCTAACCGCGTGCACCTGGACGGGCGAGGCGCCGGGATGGCGAGTCCACGGGCCGCTCGCACATGGCGGCGGACGGCATGGCTGGTCGCGGCCGTCGTCTTGAGCGGATGCGCCACCAGCAGCGACGTTCGCGTTCTGGAACGGGAGCTGCGTTCTCTGGCCGCCAGGCAGGATTCGGCGTTTCAGGCGCTGTCGCGCACTTTGGACCGGACCACCGACGAGGCGCTCGACTCCGTGTCCGAGTTGGCCGTGCTGTTGCTCGATCTGCGCGGCGAGGTCGCCAACAGGCTTACCGCGATTCAGGATCAGCAGCTGATTATGGGCGAGCTGGTCGGTCAGAGCCAGCACAGTCTGGCGCTGATGACCGAAGAGCTGAACGCGCAGCGTCTGCGGATGGAAAGCGTGACGCGGCGGCAGCCCGGCGACACCACCGCTGCGGTTCCCGAGCAAGGGGGAGAATCTTCGGAGGCTTCGCTCATGCCGGATCCCGACGAGGAAGCCTACGAGACCGTCAGGGAGCTCGTCGACAGGGGGAGCTACTCGTTGGCTCGCAGCGGGTTCGAGCAATTCCTGCAAGAATATCCGAACAGCGTGTACGCGCCCGGCGCCTACATCCACCTGGCCGAATTGAAGGCTCAGGACGACGAGGTGGAAGACGCGATCGAGACCTATTTGATCATCCCGGACCTGTTCCCCGATTCCGACGAGGTCCCGCGGGCGCTCCTGCAGGCCGGGCTGTTGTGCATCGACGTGGAAGACTTCGCCAGGGCGCGCGAGTACCTGGAGTCGCTGGTCGAATCGTACCCTGACCACAGGCTTGCCGACCCGGCGCGGGAGCGGCTTGATGAGATTCCCTGACCGGCATACGTGAAATGCCCTGCCTGCGACAGCGGGTCTACAAAGGTGGTGGATTCCCGTACCGCGAGGAGGGGGCGGGCGATCCGTCGCCAGTGTCTTGTTTGCGACGGTAGGTTTACGACGTACGAGCACGTCGAGCAACGGCCCGTGCAGGTCCTGAAGCGTGATGGCAGCGCCGAAGATTTCCAGCGCGACAAGCTCCGCGCCAGTGTCGCTACAGCCTGCGCAAAGCGTCCGGTTTCGCCGTCGGACATGGATGCGCTGGTCGACCGAATCGAAGACGGGGTGTCGGCGTCCGCAGGCGTCGAGGTCACCTCGGCAGCGCTGGGCGAAGCCGTCATGGACGGGTTGGAGCCTCTCGACCGGGTTGCCTACATCCGCTACGCGTCGGTGTACAGGAACTTCCAGCACATTGACGAATTCCAGAACGCAGTGGACGAGCTCATGGTGAAGCGGCGTCGCGTGGCGGAGACGCGATTTCAGGTCGAACTTCCGCTGGACGACAGTCCGGCGGGCACGGGGGAGGGGCGATGAAACGGTTGCGAGAGGGGTTGCTGGGCAAGGGGGACAATCCCAAGGCCGAGATGCCGTTCCTCGACCACCTGGAAGAGCTGCGCTGGCGCATCCTGTGGAGCTTGCTGGCCCTGATCATCGGTGCCGTCATCGGTCTGGTCCTGGTGCTGTACTTCGATGTCGTGAGCCTCCTCGTGCGACCGGCGGTCCAACTCTTCGGCGACGACTTCAGGCTCCTCACGCTCGCGCCCGAAACGCAGATCATCGTGCTCTTGCAGCTCGCATTGCTGGTCGGACTGGTGCTGGCGTCTCCGCTTATCGTCTATCAGATCTGGGCGTTTTTCTCGCCGGCACTGGAAGACCACGAACGGCGCGCACTGGTTCCATCTCTGATCATGGGTCTGGTGCTGTTCCTGAGTGGGGTGGCGCTTGCCTACTTCATCGTGCTTCCTATGGCGCTGCGGTTCCTGGCGGGGATCCTGATCCAATACCTCGACCCCAGCTGGACGGCCAACTATTACCTCGGCTTCGTGATCAAACTGCTGTTGGCGTTCGGGATCGTATTCGAATTGCCGGTCGTCGTGTTGCTGCTGAGCGTCCTGGGCCTCATCACGCCCCAATTCCTGCGGAGCAAACGGCGCCACGCGATCGTCGCGATTCTCATTCTCGCCAGCTTTCTTTCGCCCGGCGACCTGATCAACGTGACGATCATGATGATGATTCCTCTGGTAGCGCTGTACGAATTCAGCATTTTCCTGTCGGTGCTGATGTGGCGAAGGCGCGACGCGAAGATGGAGCAGGCCGACGCCGAGGCGCCCGAGGATTCGGTCGAGGCGTCTCCCTATGGCCACGGGGATCCCGCGGGCGGCAGCACGGCTGCTGAAGGCGCTCGCGAAAAGGGTGAGGGGTAGGAGCAAGAGCGTGAAGAGTAGAAGCGCGCTCTCGGGACTCGCCCTCCCGGCCCTCGCGGGACTGCTTCTCGCGTTGGCCGTCTCGGGTGCGGCCGCCGCTCCGGCTTCGGCCCAGGAGCTGCGGGACTCGCTGCAGAACGTCGTGCGGGAACGACTGGAACGCCTGACTCGACGACTTGGGGACACGACCGGACTCACGCCGGTCGACACGGTGGACAACAATCTCGACCAGGTGGCGACCACCGACTCCACGCTGCTCGAGTTGTTGGCGTTGCCCGGCTACGACTTGGTTCAATACCGAGGCCAGGCGGCCACTTTCGAGACCCGTTCGAGAATCCTGACCCTTCACGGCGCCGAAGGGACCCAAGCGGTGATGAATCGCGAAGGGCTTGAGCTCGCGGCCGACTCCGCCCTGATTTTCGACGAAAACACCGGCAGACTGGTGACCATGGGAGAAGAGGCGATTTACCGCCCCGAAGAAGGAGACGAGGTCGTTACCAGCAGGATTGTCTTCGATCTCGACCAGGACCGGGGCACGGCGTCGGACGTGCGCACGCAGATGAACTCGGGTCTGGGAAGCTGGAACGTTCGCGGCGATTTCCCCTGGGTGAACGCGGACGTCTCGTATGGCCACGACGTCATGTTTACGAGCTGCGACGAGGAGGAACCGCACTACCACTTCGTTGCGCGCGAAATCAAGATCTCGCCTGGCGGTACCATGGTTGCGAGGAACGTACTGCTCTACTTTGCGGATGTTGGGGTCTTCTGGCTGCCGTTCATTGCCCAGAGCACGAACACGGAGCGGCGGTCGGGACTGCTCCCGGTGCGCTTCTCGGTAAACGACATCGTACGGACTTCGGGCAGTTACGCGCGCCGGGTGTCCAATCTCGGCTTCTACTGGGCGATCAACGACTACTTCGACGCCCAGGCGGGGTTCGACTGGTGGAGCGGCAACTACACGGCCGTTACCGGCGGCATGCAGTTCAACTGGCTGCGACAGTTCATGAACGCGAATGCGAACGTCCGCCAGTTCTGGCGGGTCGGCGGCGGGTCCGAGCTGGCCTTCGACTCGAACTACAGCTGGGAGATTTCGGAGCGCACGCAGGTGCGCCTTTCGGGTCGGTATGCGTCCAGCGCCGCGTTCGTGCGCAGCAACTCGTTCGATCCGCGCGAAGTGACCCAGTCGATCGACTCGGACGGCGGGTTCAACCGGCGCTTCGATTGGGGCACGTTGTCGCTCAGTGCGAATCGCAGGCAGTTCCTGTCCGACGATCGCGTGGAGATGACGCTCCCCACGGCCAATCTGTCTCTCTCCACGATTACGCTGCTTCCCGCGCCGTTGAACCGGTCGCGTTTCTACAACAATGTTACGCTCTCGGCTTCCGGCAGGCTCGCGAGGTCAACGCGGGACTTGCGTCCACAAATCCCCACCATGGAGACGCCCTTCAGCCTGAGCCTCGCCGACGAGGAGAGCTGGCGCGGCGGGCTGTCGTCCACGCTGTCGGCGGGCGCATTCTCGGTTTCCGGGAGTCTGGATCTGAACCGCAACACCAAGCTGGAGATTCCGTCGAACTTCTTCGATCCGGAAATGCCTGCCCAACGAGCCGGCATCGGCAGCGTCGCCGACCTGCAGCGTTCGACCGTGTACCCGCAAGCGGCGCAGACGGCTTTTGGAGGAGGGGATTTTCGCACGGAAGAGCTCACCTGGTCGACCACGATCAACTACCAGCAGAAACTGGTGGGGTCCACGACGATTACGCCCCAGCTTGCGATTTCGGGGCGCTCGATTGGTGCGGACACGCTGTCGGTGGGTGGCGGAGGATTCGTGGGGGCGCCCAGTCGCATGTCGTTTGGCGCGCAGCTCAAGTCCGACATCTATGGCTTTTTCCTCGACGGCAACCTGCGACACAAGCTGACGCCCAGTTTCGATTACGCGTATACGCCGCAGGTCGAACCCACCGCCGTTCAGGCCGCGACGTTCGGCGGGCGCGCGGTCCAGCCCAAGAACGAGATCCGCTTCGGACTCACGCAGACCTTCGAGATGAAGGTGGACGAGGAGGGCGATTCTGCTGCTGCCCAGCCGCAGGCTGCCAGCCCTGCCGACGGCCCCAGAAGGCTTCCGCAAGCGCGCAAGGTCACGGTCCTGGCCCTACGGACCAGCGCTGTGACGTACGATTTCGAGCAGGCCAGCCAGCTGGGTCACTTCACACGGGGGTTTGCGGACAACCTGCGAATTTCCCATCAGATCAGTTCGGACTACCTGCGCGGCCTCTCCGTGTCGCTGGAACACCTTGTTTTCGACGATACCGCGCTTGGCCAGGATGGAGGCGCCCGCACGTTCTCGCCCTTTATTTCGAACGTGAATCTGGGCTTCTCGCTGGGAAGCGAATCCACGCTCTTTCGCTGGCTGAGGGGACTTGCCGGGGGCCAAGTGGAGGATGCGGAATCCACGGCCCAGACAACGCAGGCCCCTGGGCAGCAGGACGACCTTCTGGACCCGACCGGATTTGAAACCGAGGACCTGGGCGAGTCGACGATCGTGCCCGTAGGCCAGGACAGGCGAAGGAGTCAACCGCGCCGCCAGCAGGGCCAGGTGGGGAAATGGGACGCGTCGATTGACTATTCGTTGGCGCGCAGCCGGGGCCCCGACGCATCGGACAACCAGATGGTGCAGGGCACGCTGAACTTTCAGCCTACCGAGAAGTGGTCCGTACGGTGGCGCACGTCGTACGACGTGGTGGGCGCCGCTTTCAACGATCACATGATCAGCTTCCAGCGCCAGATGCACAGGTGGGAGGCCGATTTCTCCTTTCAGCAGACGGCGACCGGCAACTGGACGTTCCTGTTCGAGGTGGCGCTCTCCGACAACCGCGACCTTCATTTCGACTACGAGCAGCGTACCGGAGGCGTCCAGGGGCTGGGGGGCCAGGGCTACGACTTCCGGTGATCGGGGCGGCCCGGGTGTCTCCACACGGTGACACCTGAACGCGGTAGCGAGTGACAGGATGCGCGCTCACTGCGCGCAATGGCCTGTTCGAGGGCCGCCAACGGCATGGTCGGGCCGTTGGTACGGTACGTGCATGGATCGTGGCGGAGACTCCTTGCTCCGACCGCATCCATTTGAGTGCACGAGAGGCCTTGACATGAGAAACCGCTGGAATGCGACCTTGAAGGTGGCGTGCCTGGCAGCGTTGCTGGCGAGCTGCGACGACTTCGATTTCACGTACGTGCCCGACGAACCCGACGCCCCCCGCGATCTCGCGGCGTCGTACTACAACCGCGGCGTGGATCTGTCGTGGCGGCTGGGTCCCGACTGGAACGGCGAGACGTTCCGCGCCTACGGCAAGCGGGTCGGCGACAGGGAGTATTTCTACATCGCCGAGGTGACCAGCTGCACCAATGGGCAGTGCGTGTACCGAGACGTCAACGTCAGAGGCGGCGTGAGCTACGAGTACTACGTGACGGCCGTTGATCCCGACACGGGGGCGGAAACGCCGAGTGCCCGCGCCGTGGAGGTATGGGTACCGGAACCGATCCCGCCGCCCGTACCGGAGGACCTGGAGGCCGTGGCGCTGGACGCCGCGGTCTATCTCCATTGGGACGACTCGCCGTCGCTGGAAGACGACTTTCTGGCCTACCGGGTGTATCTGATTGCGGAGGGAGAGTACTACCTGTTGGCCGAGACGGATTCGCCGGGGTTCCTGGACTTGCTGGCGGCAAACGGGCACACGGCTACCTACTTTGTCACTTCCCTGGACGACCAGGGACACGAAAGCGACGGCGGGGAAGCGGTGGACTGCACCCCGAGGCCGGATTATGCGGGCGAAGTCATGTACGCTCATCAGGACGTGCCAAGCGCGTCGGGATTCCGGTTTCGCGAATCGGAGGAGGTTCCGGCGGTCATGTCCGGCACCGATGCGGATCGCCATTTTACGCTGGAACGGGTTGACCGACAGCTGTGGATGGCGCCGGGACTGAGAGCGAGGATTCACCCGGAGAGCCGCTGGACCACCGCGTTGAAGTGCGGGCCCGCGGCGGATGCGGACTGCGAGTCGTGGGAGCGCGCGCCGGTTTCGGGATACGCGACGACTCGGATTGCACTGGAACCGGGGTACACCTACATGTTCCGCGTGCCCGGAGACGACGGCGAGACGCGTTTCGGGGCTCTGCGCGCCACGATTGTCGGCGTCGATCAGGAGGACAACCAGCTGATCGTGTTCGATTGGGCTTACCAGACGCAGCCAGGGAACCCAAACCTGAGTCACTCGGCAGGGACGTGGTTCGGGTCGTAGAGGCGGTTCCGAACTTCAGCGAGGGTCGCGATCCGTCTTTTGTGGCGGCGGCGGCCGACGCGTTCGCCGCCGCCGGATGCGACGTGCTGGATGCGACCATGGATCCCGATCATCACCGCTCGGTGGTGACCGTGCTTGGTTCGCCCCGCACCATTGAACGCGGGTCCGTCGCCGCTGCCGGTCTCGCACTGAAGCGGATCGATCTGCGCCGGCACAGCGGCGTGCACCCGAGGGTGGGCGCGCTGGACGTGCTCCCGTTGGTGCCCCTTCGCGGCATCGAAATGGACGAGGTTGTGCAGATGACGCATCGGATAGGATCGCTGATTGCGGGCCTCGGCATCCCGGTTCACTACTACGGCCACGCTTCGCACCCGCCCGGCCGGGCATTGGCCGCGATCCGACGCGGTGGCGGGGGAGGGCCCAAAGCGGATTTGCCAGGCCTTGACGCAGACGGCAGGCCCATGCACCCACGCGCCCATCCTACGGCCGGCGCCTGCTGCGTCGGCGCCAGAGAAGTGCTGCTTGCCTGGAACGTCGACGTGGAGGGCCTGACCATGGCTGCGGCCAGAGAGATCGCGACGCGGATCCGGGAAGCCGACGGCGGTTTCCACGGATTGCGAGCATTGGCTTTCGGGCTGCGCAGACAAGGGCGCCTTCAGATCTCGATGAACCTCGAGGATCCATCGCGTACCCATCCGATTGACGTGTTTCGGACGATCAGGGTGCACGCAGAACGGTTGAAGGGCAGGGTGGTCGGGACCGAGGTGATCGGATTGGCGCCCGACCAGCTGGGCGATCCCGCTGTTGCGTCCGAGATGGAGGTGCGCGATTGGACGCCCGATCGAGTACTGGGGCATCGCCTGGAAGCGTACCTGCGAGCAAGGTCTGGGTAGCAATGTGGCGCGGGTGGGTAGCCAAAGGCCCACAGCTTGCTAACTTTCATAGCTTGCTACGTTGTTGGAGCGTGCCGCCGATGGCTCGGATCACGAATCGCCATAATGGGACAGACGCATGGAAGCACCGCTTTGAATATCGCGCCAGCCAGCCTGAACGGCGTACGGGCGCCGGTGAGGGATCGCCTGGAACGAGTGATGGACGAGCTGCGGCGGATCGCAGTGGCGGACCACTCGATGGTCGACGAAGTCAACGAATACCTTCTGGCGGTCCCCGGCAAGATGCTGCGGCCCACGTTGGTCCTGCTCTGCAGTGAGATTGAGAGCGAGCCTTCGGACGATGCCTTGACTCTGGCCGCCGTGGTCGAGCTGGTGCACATCGCCACTCTGGTACACGACGACGCGGTGGACCATTCCGTGCTGCGACGAGGGATGCCGACGGTGAACTCGGTGTGGACCCACCAGATCGCCATCATCATGGGAGACTACCTGTACAGCCGCGCGGTCACGGAACTTGCGCGCTTGGGCAGTCTCGAGGCGGTGCGGGTTCTGGCAAAGGCCGCGAACACCATGAGCGTGGGGGAGATGCGCCAGCTCATCGCTTACGACGATATCGCGTATTCGGAGGAAGAATACTACCGTCTGATCTCGGCGAAGACGGCCTCGCTAATGTCCGCGGCCTGCGAACTGGGTGCATTGGCCGGCAATCCCGCCTACCGCGTCGCCCTGCGCAACTACGGTCACTCGTTGGGCATGGCGTTCCAGATTACGGACGACATGCTGGACTACGTGGGGATTGCGGACGTCACCGGGAAGCCCGCCGGACTGGACCTGCGCGGCAGGAAAGTGACCTTGCCGCTGGTGGGCGCGTTGCGCGAAATGACGCCCTCGGAGGTCGACGACGTGCGCGAGTTCTTTACCTTGTTGAATCCGAGTGACGAAGACGTGACTCGAATCGTTTCGCTGGTGCGTCAAAACGGCGGAATCGACTACGCTCGCGAGCAGGCAGTCGCCCATGTCGATGCGGCCGAGAGCGCAATTCGCCATCTTTGTCCAGGTCCCGCGTTGGACGCGCTGCGGGAAACCGTACTCTACGTGACCGATCGTTCCCTATGATTGTCGATCTCAACCTGCGCCGTCAGGCCCGCAGAGGAGTGCTCGCCATTGTCGCGGGCCTGTTCCTCGGGGGCCTGTTCACGAAGCTCGCGGAGGTGTTCCTGCCTCAGAGCGTCGCCCGTACGTTCCTGACGACTTCCGCATCCATGTCGATCGGTCCGTTCTTTCTGGACCTGGTGTCGGTGAGTTTCACCCTGGGGCCGATTTCGGTGGCTCTTAATGTGCTCACGCTGGTGGGCATCGCGATTGCCGCGCTGGTGGTCCGCTCCTGGATCTGATCATTTACTCAAGAGGAGGTAACAGACATGCCTTTTGGTCTTGGCATAGGCGAGGTGCTTGTGATCTTTCTGGTCGTCCTGCTCCTTTTTGGAGCGAAGCGTCTGCCAGAAATCGGGACGTCCCTCGGAAAGGGGATCCGGGAGTTCAAGTCTTCGGTGCGTGAAGTCCAGTCCTCGGTTCGCTTGGACCGGGAACTACCGGCTTCGACCGAGGATTCCCGCTCGGAGGGTAAGGACGACGCTGCGCCTCGGCGATTGACGACCGGCTGACCGGGGCCCCTGCCCCGGCCCGGTCGAAAGGGGCTCGCCTTCAGAACACCGGAGACAAGGGCAGCGTCTGCTGTTCGTCCGCGGGCGCCAGCACCTGCTCCCGACGGTCCACAATGCGCGCGTTCTGCCGCAAGGCGTCGATCCACTGGGCAAGACGCTGTTGCTGGACTGCGTTTACGGCCTGGAAGCGTTGCGCGTCGATCTGTTCCAGCCACGCAAGGCTGTCGGCGGCCTCGGAGCCGGTGCGCTCGATAACGTAGGCGTTGCGGTTGGCCTCCACCGCGCCTGATATCTCCCCGACCTCGACGCCGAACGCCGTACCGACCGCTGCGTTTCGTCGCCCCAGACCGGGCACGAAGTCGTTGCGGGCGAAGGATTCGGCGTCCCGCACCTCCAACCCGAACTCGCGCGCGACCTCGTCGAGCGTGCGGCCCGCCTGGACTTCGGCGGCGAGTTCGCGCGCTTCCTCGACGGCCACGGCCACCTTCTTGTCCGTTCCGATGTTTCCGCGAATGGCCGGTTCGGCCTCTTCCAGCGACAAGTAGCGGGCGGGGTCGATGGAGACCACCTCGAGCGCGTAAAACGAGGTGCCGTTCTCGAATACGGGACTTACGTCGCCTTCCAGGGTCTCGGGGTCGAAGACCCACTCGCCCCCCTCGGCGACATCGCCGGCGCCGGGCACGAGCGGAAGCGTCTCGATGACGTCAATGGTGTCCGTTTCCAACCCGACCATCACCGCTGCGTCGCTGAGCGGCATCGCTTCGCCGAGCTCTTCCAGCGAATCGGCCAAGGCCAAGAGCTCGATCTCCGACTCGTCCGTGCGGACAAAGGGCATCAGAATGTGCCGAGCCTGGACGGAGTCCTGTCCCCAACGTTCCTGCACTTCAATGAGATGGGCGCCGTAGGTCGTGCTCACGGGTTCGGCGAGCAAGCCGACCGGCGCGGCGAAGACGGCGGAATCGAAAGCGGCAGCCATGTCTCCCGGCCAGATCACGCCAAGGTCGCCGCCGGCGGGCGCCGAGCCTGCGTCCTCGCTCTCGCGCATGGCCGCTTCGGCGAAGTCCTCGTCGCCGTCCACGATGGACTGGCGCAGCTCAAGCAGCCTGTCGATCACGGCCGCGGTGTCGGCGGAGGTCGGCGCCTTGGTAAAGGAGACCGATATCACGTTGGCGCTGGCCGGGACCGAGAATTCCTCCGTGTTCTCGTCGTAGTACCGCGAGACCTCCGCATCCGACACCTCGATCTGGTCGTCGGAAACCCGGGTCAGGGGCTCGAACGACACGTAACGGACGCTGGCGCGCTCGTTCAGGTCCACGTACGCGCTCCACAGTTCCGCATCGGAGACGTGGATGCCTGACGATACCTGGCGCAGCAACTTGCCTCGCGGAATGACGTCGCGGTAGTACGCTTCCAGTTGCAGCTGCAGCATGTTGTCCGCCGTGGCGAGGAACTGCTGGTATTTGGTGATGTCGAACACGCCGTCCGTCTGAAAGGCCGGGCTGGAAATGAGATCGGGCGGAGGGTTCACCAGAGCGGCGCTACGCACCTCCTCGTCGGTCACGACGATTCGCCGACGCTCCAGCTCCTGCTGGATCAGTATGGTGTTAACGACCTCGTCCCACGCCTGGTCTTCCAGCTCCGCGTTCTGCGCATTGGTGATCGGTTCCTCCTGCACCTGTGCACGCTGGTCGTACAGATTGCGGTAAACGGCCATGTACTGGTCGTAATTCACGGGGGTGCCGTTGACCCGACCGATCTCACCGAAGGACCCGGCGGTCTGACCGGTGATGTCCATCCCCCATTCGAAGAACATGAGCCCCCCGAAGGCCAGCGCCACGAGAATCATGATCCACTTCGTGCTTCTTCTCAGCTGTTCCATCATGGCGAGTGCCACCTCCTGGCCAGCGCAGCCGTTGGATAACCATAAGAACAGAGAAGCTAACGCCTTGGCGGACCCCTTCTCAAGGACCTAACTTTGGGAACTCGCAGCCTGGGCGCGTCGTCTGCGTCGGTTGCAGCCCGGGATGCGTCACCGCAAGACGAAAGGACCGCTCTGGTGAGGATCGCCGTCGTGCACGGCCCCAATCTCAATCTGCTGGGATTGCGAGAGCCCGAGGTGTACGGCACGGCCACGCTCGCGGACGTCGACGAGGCCTTGCAGACCGTCGCGGAAGCCGCGGGCATTAGCGTCGAGACCTTCCAGTCCAACTGCGAAGGCAGGATCCTCGACCACCTCGCCGAGGTGCGCGACCGAGTCGACGGGGTGCTGATCAATCCGGCCGGTCTGGGTCATACTTCGGTCGCGCTTCTGGATGCCCTGCTGGCGACGGGGAAGCCGTTTGCGGAAGTTCACCTGAGCAATCCTCACGCTCGCGAACGGTTCCGTCACCACTCGTTCCTCACCGCGGCGGCGGTCGGAGTGGTCGCCGGTTTTGGCGTTGATAGCTACCTTTCAGGGCTACGCTGCCTCAACAACTACCTCGTCAGGCAATGCCGCGCGGACTCGTAGACGCGGCGTCGCGCCTGCACACGCATTCCCAGACCCCGGCTTTCATGGCAACTACCGCAGACTTTCGCAACGGGATGGTCCTGGAGATCGACGACGTGCTCTGGACGATCACCTATTTCCAACACGTCAAGCCCGGCAAGGGTGGCGCTTTCGTCCGCACCAAACTCAAGAACGTGCTTTCCGGCGCGGTGGTGGACAGGACTTTTCGCGCCGGCGAGCGCGTCACCAGCGTCAGGCTCGAGCGGCGGCTCGTCAGCTACTCGTACACCGACGGGGAGCTGTTTCACTTCATGGACCAGGAGACGTACGATCTGATTCCGATCAGTGCGGACATGCTGGGCGAAGAACAGCTCAAGTACCTCAAGGAGAACATGGATTGCCATGGACTCGTCCACGACGGCAACGTGCTGAGCGTCGAGCTGCCCGACTTTGTGGAACTGGAAGTCACGGACACCGATCCCGGATTCAAGGGCGATACCGCCCAGGGCGCCACCAAACCGGCCACCCTCGAGACCGGCGCGGTGATCCAGGTTCCGCTGTTCGTCGAGGTCGGCGACAGGCTGCGAATAGACCGGCGGGAAGACAAGTACCTCACGCGGGTGAGCGCATGATTGACATCGAACTGCTGAAGGAGCTGGTTCGTCTGGTCGACGAGTCTTCCCTGGACAGCGTGGAAATCGAACGGGGGGACGCCAGAATCCGATTGGCGAAGTCTCCGCCGGGAGGCGTCGCGGTGGCACAAGCGCAACCCGCGACGGTCGCCGTCCCCGCGCCGGCGCTGCACCCCGACCCCGTGCCGGAAGCGACGTCCGGGGCGGCGGTGGAGCCGGTCGCCGCGCGGGCCGACGACCAGGCGAATCTGGTGGACGTTACGTCGCCGATGGTGGGGACTTTCTACCGGGCCCCGTCTCCCGAGGCGGAGCCCTACGTGGAAGTCGGCGCTGCCGTCGCGGCGGGCGACGTATTGTGCGTGATCGAGGCCATGAAGCTGATGAACGAGCTGGAGTGCGAGGTGCCGGGCAGGATCGTCGAGATCTGCGCCGACAACGCCGAGCCGGTGGACTACGGACAGCTTCTCTTCCGAGTCGATCCCGCCTGACCGAATGCGCGCATGTTCCAAAAGCTGCTGATCGCGAATCGCGGCGAGATTGCGCTCCGCGTCGTGCGGGCGTGCCGAGAGCTTGACATCGAGACCGTCGCGATCTACTCGGAAGCCGACCGGGAATCGCTCCACGTGCGCTTCGCCGACGAGGCGGTGTGCATCGGCCCGGCCCGGCCCGCGCAGTCGTACCTGAAGGTGCCGCGGATCATCGCAGCCGCGGAGATCACCGGCGCGGAAGCCGTGCACCCGGGCTACGGGTTTCTGGCCGAAAACGCCGAATTCGCCGAGATCTGCCGCCGCTCGGACCTCGTTTTCGTCGGGCCCACGCCGGAACAGATACGTTCGATGGGGGACAAGGCCGTCGCGAGAGAGACGATGCGCGCGGCCGGCGTGCCCGTCGTGCCCGGGTCGGACGGCATCGTTGACGACGAAACCGAGGCGCTGGCGATCGCACGCGAGATCGGGTTCCCCGTAATGATCAAGGCCGCGGCGGGCGGCGGCGGTAAGGGGATGCGAATTGCGGGCTACGACGGTTCCTTTCGCCGCAACTTCGCGTCGGCGCGAGCCGAGGCGAAGGCGGCCTTCGGAGACGGAGGCATGTATCTGGAGCGCTGCATCGAGCGCCCCCGCCACATCGAGTTTCAAGTCTTCGGCGATACCTTCGGCAGGGTCGTCCATTTGGGCGAGCGAGACTGTTCGATCCAGCGGCGTCACCAGAAGCTGGTTGAGGAGTCTCCGTCGCCGGCGCTCACGCCGGCCTTGCGGCGCCGGATGGGCGAAGCCGCAGTGAGGGCGGCCGAGGCCATCGGCTACGTTGGGGCGGGCACCGTGGAGTTTCTCCTGGATCGCTCGGGGGAGTTCTTCTTTATCGAGATGAACACGCGCATACAGGTGGAGCACCCGGTGACGGAAGCCACCACCGGACTGGATCTGGTCAAGGAGCAGATTCTGGTGGCCGCGGGCGAACCGCTCTCCTTCCCACCGGGACAAGACCACCGCGGGCACGCCATCGAGTTTCGGATCAACGCCGAGGACCCCGCGCGCGCGTTCGCTCCTTCGCCTGGACGAATCACGACCTTCCACCAGCCCGGCGGCCCCGGCGTGCGCGTGGACACCCACGTCTATTCGGGTTACCAGGTGCCGCCGTACTACGATTCGCTGCTCGCCAAACTGGTGGTGTGGGGGAACACCCGGCGCGAGGCGGTCGCACGGGGCCGGGAAGCACTCGAGTCGTTCGTTATCGAGGGACCCTCGACGACGATCGAATACCTTGCACGGATCACGTGCGACGAGGAGTTCCGCGCGGGCGACGTGGACACCAGTTTCGTCCGGCGTTTTCAGGACCGAAGGCGCTCGCAGGCTGCCCATGGATGATTCCGCCGTGAGGATTAGCGTGTGCTTCACGCCCGCCGAGGTCCGACGGCGCGACGTTAAGGGTGCCAGCGCCATTGTCATCGACGTGGTGCGCGCCACCTCCTGCATCGTTGAAGCCATGGCCAACGGTGCGGCGGGCATCGTGCCTACCGAGTCCGTCGAAGAAGCGTTGCGCGTGCGCGACGCCATTCGCGACGGCGCCCAGAGTCAAGGCGGCGGACCGGCGACCCACGACGCGCCGCTACTCTGCGGGGAGCGCCACGGTCTTCGAATCGACGGGTTCGATTTGGGCAATTCACCCGCGGAGTTCACTGGCGAAGCCGTCGCCGGGAAGCGATTGGTCATGACCACGACCAACGGGACGAAAGCGCTCGTCTCGGCCGAAGCGGCAGATCGGATTCTGCCCGCCTCCTTCCTGAACCTTGATGCCGTTGCCCGCGCCGTGCACAACGATCGCTCGGTCGTAATCGTGTGTGCGGGCAAGGCGGGGCGCTTCGCCATGGACGATACCGTGTGCGCAGGTCACATCGTCCGACGGATCCTCGAGGGCCGCTCCACTCCCGCGGTTCTCGACGAGAGGGCGCAGGCCGCCGCCGACCTCGCGTCGCTGCACGAGATTTCGGCAGACATGCTGGCGCGTACCGCGGCGGGCCGCGCGTTGGTCGACATAGGGCTCGGTGCCGATCTGGCCCTGTGCGCGAGGGCCGACAAGCATAAGATTGTACCTATGATGCGAGATCGAATCATTACGGTTCCAGCGCTCTAGCGGCGCCGTGGCAAAGTCCTCGGGACGAGGCGGGAAGGGGACGCGAGCGGGACGAAAGCCGAACCGCCCCCGTGCGCAGCCGAAGCGTGGCGGCGCGAAAGCGAAGCGTGGCGGTGCGAAGGCGAAGCGTACGGCCACGAAGCCGAAGCGTGCCGGTGCCAGGAAGGGGCGTTCGAGTGCAACCGCCCCTGGCCGGGCCGACGACGTTGGCCGCCCTCTGGCGTTCTTCCTGGTCCTGCTGGCGTTCCTGATTGCGGCGGTACTGTTTCCGATCAACTCGCTGGGACCCCGCGTGGCCGAGGTCTTCCCCGCCGGAAACCCATTGGGACAGGTGGGCGAAATGGTGGATCGGGCCCTGGTTGGGTGGTTGGGGCTCGGGGCCGTCGCCGTGCCGTTGGGACTCGCGGCGGCCGCCGCGACGATCGGGTCGTGGGGGTCTCCGTCGCCGCGCCGCGCACTGTGGATTCTCGCGTTCGCCCTTGTGGTCCTGCTCCCGCTGGGTGGTTATCTGGTTGGGGGCGGCGAAACGGTTACGGGGTACGTCGGCGAGGTCGTTGGTGAGCCGCTGCGCAGAACGACTGGGTGGCTGGGGGCGTGGTTGGTGCTGCTTGGGGGCGTCGTGGCGACGTCGGTCGGCGCGTTCCGCTTCAATCCTCTTGCAGCGTTGGCGAAGGGCGTGGGCGCCGTTTCTCGCGGCGTGGCTAGGGGTGCGCGTCGCACCCGCGCGGCGGCCAAGGTGCGAAGTGCCCGACGGGCGGACCGCAGTAGGGAGGTGCGTACCGAGCGCGAGGTGCGTGCGGAGGGCGAGACCCGCGTGGCGACGGATGCTGGTGGTGAGCGCCAAGCCCGTACCGAGCGCCCGGCCCGTACCGAGACGGTTGCCGGGGGTGAGCGCGAGGCCCGCGCCGAGATGGATGCCGGAGTCGAGCGCCAAGCCCGTGCGGACATGGATGCAGTAGCCGAGCGCGCGGCCCGCGCGGAGAACGAGGCCGCGCGACCCGGGGGAGGGGTGGAGCCTGACGACGATTCCCGACCCGCCTTTGCCCTTCTGACGGCTGCTGCCAGCGAGAACCGTTTCGGGATGGAACAGGAACTGGACCGACTGGGGGGCGTTCTGGTCCACACGCTGGGAACGTTCAAGATCGAATGCAGGATTGTCGGGCGCACGACCGGCCCGGCGGTCACACAGTACGAGGTGGTGCCCGCGGCCGGGGTAAAGGTCAACCGAATCGCCAATCTGGACGCCGATCTGGCGCTTGCCATGAAGGCCAAGAGCGTCAGAATTGTCGCGCCCATCCCGGGAAAGGGGGCGGTCGGCGTCGAGATCCCCAATCCGAGTCCCGAAATCGTGCGTCTGCGCGAGATATTGGAGGCGCCGGCGTTCTCGCACTCTCGAGACGCGCTGCCCCTCGCCATGGGCAAGGACCTCACGGGCGGGGCATACGTGACCGATCTCGCAAAGATGCCGCACGCGCTCATTGCAGGAGCGACCGGGTCGGGCAAGTCGGTGTGCCTCAACACGATCATCACAAGTCTGGTCTATCGCCACGGTCCGGATCGGCTCCGCCTGCTGCTGATCGATCCGAAGATGGTGGAGCTTTCGGCCTATGCCGACCTTCCGCATCTGCGCCATTCGGTGGTCACCGATCCCAAGGATGCAGCCGGCGTCCTGAAGTGGGCGGTGCTGGAAATGGAGCGACGCTACGCCCTGCTCAGCGCCAACGGCGTGCGGTCTCTGAAGGAGTTCAACAGCCGGGTGGAGCGCGACGTCGATCTCCGCCTGGCGGAGCCCGACGGCCCGGAAGACGACGTGGACCGATGGCGGTACAAGGACGGGGTGCTTCCATGGATCGTGGTCGTGGTGGACGAGCTTGCCGATCTCATGATGACGGTGCAGGCGGAAGTGGAGAAGCCGTTGACCCAGCTGGCGCAGAAGGCGCGCGCGATCGGGATTCATCTCCTGGTCGCCACGCAGCGACCAAGCGTGAACGTCATTACCGGGCTGATCAAGGCCAACTTTCCCTGCCGGATCGCTTTCCGGGTCGCTTCGAAGATCGATTCGCGCACCATCCTGGACCAGAACGGGGCGGACTCGCTCCTGGGCAGCGGGGACATGCTGTTCCTGCCGCCCGGCCGGAGCGAACCGGTTCGCATGCAGGGTGCGTTCATCTCGACCGAAGAGACCGAGGCGCTCATGGCCTGGTATCGGGCCCAGGCCGACACTGTCGAAGCGCTCAAGGCTCGCGTGAAGTCCACCGAAGGCGACATTCTCGAGGAGCTGAAAAAGCTGGAATCGGAAGGCGACGCCGATGACAAGAGCAAGGCCTGGGGCGACTGGGACGACCTGTTTCGCGATGCCGCCGCCGCGTGCATCCAGCAGGGAGCCGGTTCCACGTCCTTGCTCCAACGACGACTGAGGATCGGGTATGGACGTGCCGCCAGGATCGTCGATCAGCTGCACGATGCGGGCGTGCTGGGACCACCGGACGGCTCGAAGCCTCGCGAAGTATTGGTCGATCACCAGGGATTGGACGAGATATGCCCGTCGTGAAATGGCTTTTGCGGATCTCGGGGTCGTCCTCGCGGTGGTGGGCGCTGTGCCTGCTCGCGCCGCTTGGAATGGGGGGAGCGGCCCAGGAGCCGTCGCATGCGTTGGCAGAGGCAGCCGTGCTGTATGGCGAAGTTCGGGACATGTGCGCAGACTTCCAACAGGTCATCGAAGTGCGCCTTTTGGGCAGCAGGACCATCGAGAGCGCCGGCAGGGTCTGTCAGAGACGGCCCAATCTGTTCTCGATGCGCTTCAGCGACCCTGACGGCGACATGGTGGTATCCGACGGCGACCACGTGTGGGTCTACTATCCGAGCATCGACGAGCAACAGGTCACGCGTTTTCCGGCGGCGAGCTCCCCAGGGGGACGAGATTTCTTCCGCGAGTTCCTCGAAGACCCCGGTGCCAGGTATGAGACGGAAGAAGGGGACGTCGAGTCCATCGACGGACGACGGTGTCGCATCGTCGCGTTGTCTCCTCTCGCCGGCGCGGCCTATCGACGCGCGCGGCTATGGCTCGACGCCGAGACTCACGTGATTCGTCGCCTGGAAGTCCACGAACGGAGCGGCAACGTCCGTACGGTCACGCTGCGCGATCTGGAACTGTCGCCGGAAATCGATCCTGGAGTGTTTGAGTTCGATCTGCCCGCGGGCGTACGGGTGCGGGACGGCGGGGGGGCCCCATCGTGAGGTTGCGTACGCGCGATCTACCCGTCTTGCCGGTCAGCGCCGGTCCGGTCAGGCCGAACGTCAGTCCACACGTGCTTGCCGTTTCGCCCAGGTCCTTCGAGGTCGGCACCGGGGAAGGTCCGCGCGTGGGCCTCGTGACGCTCGGATGCGACAAGAACACCGTCGATTCCGAGCACATGATGGGGGCGCTTGCGGCAGCCGGCGCCAGGGTGACGAGCGACGTCGAGGGAGCGGACGTGGTGGTCGTGAACACCTGCGGATTCATTGACGCCGCGAAGGAACAGTCCATCGACGCCATCCTTGGCGCGTGCGACCTGAAGGAGCGTGGCCGCGTGAAGGCGGTCGCCGCGGTGGGCTGCATGGTGCAACGCTACCGGGCCGAGCTGGAAAGCGAGATTCCCGAAGTGGACCTCTTCCTCGGGATCGCGGAGTTGGGTCGCCTGGTATCAGAGCTTCGTGCGCGCGGCTTGGTGGACCGCGTTCCGGTGCCCAACATGGAACGGCCGCTTCGCATTCTCGCTTCGGAAACGCCTCACGTTTCGTACCTGAAGGTGAGCGAAGGGTGCGATCATCGGTGTGCTTTCTGCGCCATTCCACACATGCGCGGGCTGCATCGCTCGGCCGACCTGGATGCCCTTGTCGCCGAAGCGCGCGCCCTGGGTCGGCAAGGAGTGCAGGAGCTCAACGTCGTCTCGCAGGACACCACGTGGTACGGCCGCGACCTGAGGCGTCGCGACCGTTCCGCACCCCTGCTGCAGGACCTCCTCGAAGCACTCGTGAACGGGACCGACGTGGCCTGGTATCGATTGCTGTACATGTATCCGTCGGGGATCACCCCCCGACTGGTTCGTCTGATTGCGCGTGAACCCCGCCTGCTTCCCTACCTCGACATGCCGTTGCAGCATGGCAGCGACGCTGTGCTCGCCCGAATGCGTCGTCCCGAAAGACAGGCTACGGTCCGCGAACGCGTGCGTTGGCTCCGGGATGAGATCGACGACCTCACACTGCGTACTACTGTCATTGTTGGCTTCCCCGGAGAGACCGACGATGATGTGCGGATCATGATGGACTTTCTGGAAGAGATCCATTTCGATCACGTCGGAGCGTTCACCTATTCGATTGAAGAAGGCACTGCCGCCGCCGACATGCCGGATCAGGTCCCCGACGAGGTCAAGGCTGAGCGGCTGGCGATGGTGATGGCACGCCAACGCGACCTGTCCCGGGCGTCGAATCGGAAACGGATTGGGACCAGGATTCCGTTGTTGCTGGATGAGATGACGTTGGAACGCGAACACTGCGAAGCCGTGGGAAGAACGCACGGGCAGGCCATTGAAGTGGATGGACGGACCTGGCTGACATCGGTGGGAAGCTCGGTTCCGGGAGACATCGTCGAGGCGGAAATCATCGACGCGGGCGACTACGACCTGATAGGGAAGGTGATCAATGCTTGAAGCCGGACAGCGGCGGGTGCGCATTGGAATCATCGGCACGGGCGCGACCAGCCAGCTCCTGCACCTGCCGATTCTCGCGGAACGGCGCGACGTCGTGGTTGAAGCGCTCTCGGATCTGGATGCAACCAAGGCGCAGGCGGTTGCCGAGCGGTTTGGCGTGCCCCGCGTTCTCAACGACGACGAGCTGATCGCCTCGGACGATCTTGACGGCGTGGTGATCTGCGCGCCCAGCTTCATCCACGAGAGTTTGGCCGCAGCCTGTCTGGAGGCGGGGAAGCACGTGCTTGTCGAGCGTCCGCTTGCGCTGTCGCCCGGTGGCGCGCGCAAGCTGCTGAAGGTGGCGCGGACGACGGGCAAGGGCATCGTGCTGGGCCAGTCCCACCGCTATCAGGCCAACGTGCGCGCGCTTCGCTCCGCCGTCGCCGAGGGTGCGCTGGGGGAGATTGGCACGGCCAGGGTCACCTGGCTGAATCGGGTCGTGCGCCGACCCAGGACGGGGTGGCGGCGACGTGCGCTGGAATCGGGTGGCGGCGCTCTGATGGACCTCGGGGTCCCTGCGCTCGACTTGGCGCTTTGGGTACTCGGGTACCCCGAAGTGGCCCGCGTCACGGCGACAACGCGCGGCGACGGGTTCGACGTGGAGGAAGAAGCGCACGTCTATGCGGTAACGCGAGATGGGATCGCGGTAACGCTTGCGGCGAGCTGGCGCTTCCACGCCGCCAGGGACCGGCATCTCTTCTGGGTGCTCGGAGCGGAGGGCGGCGCACGGTTGTCGCCACTGTCAATCTACCGACAGGTGGGTGGCCGCACGGTAGACGTGACGCCGCGTCAGCCCCTCCCGCGCGGCGGCGAAGATCTGTTCACGAACGGATACCGTCGCCTCCTGGACGACTTCATCCGAGTCGTGGCCGGGACAGCCACGGCCGAGCCTCCCGTCGAACAGATTCAGCTGATGAAGCTCATCGAGGCGGCGTACGACTCGGCTCGGGACGGTCGCGAGGTCCTGCTCGATTGACATCGCCTCGAGGGCGCGTTGCACGCTTCTCCGTGGCGGCCGGCGCGCTCCTCCCGGCGGCTTCCGGGCTCGCAATCGGGTTGACTTTTTCGCCGCACGGCGGCCCAGTTCTGCCCTTTCTGGCCTTTGCGCCCCTCGCGCTGGCTCTTGGCCACACGGCTCGCGACGCCGACGCACCGCCCCTTGCCCCGTTCCTGCAAGGCTTCACGACCGCGGTCGTGGCACACGGGATTGGGCTGTACTGGATCGTGCCTTCGCTTTCCTGGCGAACCGGTCTGGCGGTACCGACGTACGCGCTCGTCGTGATTCTCATCGGCATGGTCGCCGGTGCAGCCTCCGCTGCCGCCGTGTTCCTGCGGACCCGCAAGCACTGGCCGCTACCCTTGGCACTCGCAACCTGTTGGACGGGTTTCGAGTGGTTGGCGGCGCGCGTCCCGGCGGTACCCTACGCGTGGCTCAACGCCGGAGGTTCGTTGGCTTGGCACCCGGCGCTTGCCGCCGGCTCGGAGCTGTTCGGGGCCCGGTTCCTGGCCTTCTGGACGGTCGCCGCCGGGGCCGTCGTCGCCTCCGCGGCGCAACTTGGCGGCCGGTGGATTGGCCGGTGTTGGCGCACGGATCCAACCTGGCGAGGGTCGCCGCTACGAGTTGCCGGCGTTTCGCGCTCGGCAGGGACGCTGTTGCTGCTGTGCCTGCCGGGCGCATTCGGACTCCTTCGTCACAATGCGCTCGTCGGTACGGAAACAGCAGCGCGCGAGTCCGTGGTCCGGGTGGCTGGCGTACAGACCGGACGCACCGCTGGGGAGCTGAGTCGCTGGCTGGCTCCCCTTCGGGAGCACGTCGGGGAGCAATCCGTAGTTGCGGCCGTGTTCCCGGAACGCTTTCTGGGACTACCCGGGCCGGCGTTGGCGGAGTTCGCTGCGGCGCTGGGGATCGATGTGGTTGCGGGGGCGCTCGACGCCGAGGTCGTGCCCGATTTCCGCGATGCGCGCGATTCCCCGGATGCGCGCAGTTCCCAGGACACGCTTTGGTACAATGCGGCTGTCGTTCAGCGTCCCGGTGAGCCGTTGTCGCAGTTCTATCGAAAGACCCGTCTGGTTCCAGGGCTGGAAGCAGCCGGCGCCTGGCCGAGCCACGCCCGGTCCCTGCCGAGCCGGGGATACGCGGTGGGCGGCGACCCCGAGCCGCTCAATGTCGGCGGCGGCAAGGCTGGCGTCATGATTTGCTACGATTCGGCCTTCGAGGCGAATGCCCGCGCCCTGGTCCGTGCGGGAGCCGACTGGCTGCTTGTCGTTTCCAACGATGATTGGCTTGATCCGGCGCTTCCGTTCCGGACCACGTGGGCCTACTGGCAGCACGCCACCCTCGGCCGCCTTCGCGCGTTGGAGAATCGGATTTCGTTGATTCAGGTCGGTGCTACCGGATACACGTTCGCGGTGTCTCCAACGGGCGGGCGGACTCCTTTGGCGCTGGAACCCGGCGAGGAGGGCGTCGCGGTTCTCACGGCGCGTCACCGGCACGGCGCCACGCTTTTCACGCGCACCGGCGACGTGCTCGGCCTGGCTTGCTTCGCAGTCTTCGCCGCCGCGGTACTCGGCAGCGCCCGACGGCGTTAGCGGCGCGACCCACCGCGCGCCTCGTCGTTAGATTCCATGGCCATTCCCGCCATTCACACGCTGGAGTCCCCGATAGAGTCTCGTCTCGCGCAGCGCCTCGCCGAAACCGAAGCACGCGTTCGCGTCATCGAGGGCGAGCTGTCCGACCCTGCAATCGTCCGTAACCTGAATCGCTTACGCGAGCTGGGGCGGGAGCGGGCCACGCTCGAGAGCGCGGTGCGCGCGGGGCGCGCGGTGCGCAACCTCGACGCAGAACTTCGGGATACGCGCGAGATCCTGTATGAATCCGGCGATCCCGAGATGAGGGAGCTGGCCGAAGAAGAGATCGTTGCCCTGGAGGCCCGGTTGGAAGAGGCGATCGGCGCACTGCGCGGTGCGCTGGCCCCGCCGGACCCGATGGACGACCGGCCTGCCGTGGTGGAGATTCGCGCGGGAACCGGCGGGGACGAGGCGGGGCTCTTCGGCGCCGACTTGATGCGCATGTACCGCAGGCTTGCCGAGAGATGCGGGTGGTCGATAGAGCTTGCCAGCGTCTCGGAAGGCATACCCGGATCGATCAAGGAAGCGATCTTCACGGTGCGGGGCAGGGGGGCGTACGGCCGTCTGCGCTATGAATCCGGCGTGCACCGCGTCCAACGCGTCCCCGAGACCGAGAGCCAGGGGCGAATCCACACTTCAGCTGCCTCGGTGGCCGTGCTGCCCGAGGCCGAGGAAGTGGATGTCGAGATTGACCCGGCGGAGCTCCGCATCGACGTGTTCCGCTCGTCGGGACCTGGAGGCCAGTCCGTCAACACGACCGACTCTGCCGTCCGAATCACGCACCTCCCCACCGACCTTGTGGTCACCTGCCAGGACGAGAAGTCTCAGCACAAGAACAAGGCCAAGGCCATGAAGGTGCTGCGGTCCCGTCTGCTCGACCGCGAGATCGCCGCTCGCGAGGCGGAACGCGCGGCCAACCGCCGGGCGCAAATTGGCTCGGGAGACCGGTCGGCCAAGATCCGCACCTACAACTTCCCGCAAAACCGCGTTACCGACCACCGCATCGGACTCAGCCTGTTCCGATTGGGAGACATCCTCGACGGAGACCTTGACGAAATCGTCGAAGCGCTCCGGCTGGCGAGAGAGGAGGAACGCTGGAGCGCTGGACCGTAATGCAGGTCGCCCGATGGAGTGGCGATTACTTGCGCGGCAAGGGAGTCGAGAATGGCCGCTTGAACGCCGAATACCTTATGGCTCATGTACTTGGCATGGATCGGCTCCAGCTCTACCTGCAATTTGACCGCCCTCTGACCGAGCCCGAGTTGGCTGCCTTCAGGCCCCTGCTAAAGCGTCGCGCCGGTCGCGAGCCGCTGCAATACCTGCTGGGAACGGCGCCCTTTCGAAACGTCGAGCTCAACGTGGACCCCCGCGTCGCCATACCCCGGCCCGAGACCGAATACCTGATCGACGTCTTGATCCGGGTGACCGGGGACAAACCGCGCTTCGCGTCGGCGCTTGACGTCGGGACCGGGTCGGGCGCGCTGGCGATCGCATTGGCGGACGAAGGACTGGCCCGCCGCGTCACGGCGACGGATTTTTCGGTCAAGGTTCTGGAAGTGGCGAGGAGCAACGCCAGCGATTGCGGACATCCGGAAATCGAGTTCCGTCACGGTTGGTTGCTGGACCCGGTCGCGGATCGGACCTTCGACCTGGTCGTTTCCAACCCCCCTTACCTGAGCGAAGCGGAGTGGCGCGCAACGGAACCGGAAGTTCGGCGGTGGGAGCCGCGCGGAGCGATGGTCGCCGACGAGGCCGGGTTGGCTCTCGTTCGCGAGCTGGCGACGGGCGTCGCGGCGGTTCTGCAACCTGGAGGGTGGTTCGGCGTGGAGGTAGGAAGCGCTCAGGCGGAGCTTGTCGGAGACCTGCTCAGCGAGGGCGACGCCTTTCGTTCGATTGGGGTTCATCAAGACCTGACTGGCCGTCCGCGCTATGTTTTTGCGGAGAGGTTGAGCACGTGAACTACGGCGCGAGAGCGCATGATCGGGGAAGCTTGAGCACATGACCGACATTGGCGAGCTGGCCGAATCGCTGGGACGCGCCTTGGGGAACACTCCGGAGTATCGCACGCTGGCGCGGGCCATGAAGAGCGCCGACGATGACCGGACGATCGTGGAGCTCACCAACGAACTTAAGCGGCGCGAAGCGGCTCTACAGTCTGCGATTCGCGAGGGCAGGGAGCCGGACGAGGCCGCGATGGCGCGCTACGAAGCCATTCTGGCCAAGCTGCAGGCTTCGTCGGTCTACCAGAGCCTGGTCGCGGCTCAAGCCAACTTCGACAAGGTGATGTACGGCGTGGACGCCGCCATTCAGCAGGGGCTTCGCAAGGGCGTCGAGTCTCGCATTATCTTTCCTTCTGGCCGATGAACATCAACGACCTTCGCGGACCCGTCTACCGCATCATAGAGCCGGTGACGCAGTGGCTGGTGAGCAGGCGGGTCCACCCCAACGCCATCACTGTGGTGGGATTCCTGATCACGGTGGCGGGGGCCGTCATGTATTCGCGCGACCACGTGCGAACTGCCGGCGTTCTGATCCTGCTGGGCGGGCTCTGCGACGTCTTCGACGGTCGCGTCGCACGAGTGTCCGGTCTGGCGTCCAAGTTCGGCGGCTTCTTCGACGCCACGCTCGACCGCATCTCCGAGATCGCGATGTACCTGGGGCTCATGACGTTGTACAACGCCTACCAGCTCGAGTTCATCGACATCTGGATGATCTACATTATCGCCCTGGCGCTGGGCGGGTCCCTGATGGTCAGCTACACCCGCGCAAAGGCCGAGTCTCTGGGTCTGGATTGCTCGGTCGGGCTGATGCAGCGGGGTGAGCGCGTGCTTCTTCTGGGCTTCGGTTCGCTATGCTTCGGACTGGCGTGGAACGGCATCGTTCTCACCAGCATCATCGTGATCGTGGCCGTCCTGGCCAACGCGACGGCCATTCAGCGGATTTTTTGGGTATACAAATACGGCAAGGGAGTTCCTCTCGACAGCGGCGGGCCGACCGCCGGAAAGGGCTAGCATCTCGTGGACCAGCCTCCCAGCATCGCTTCCGCCGGCGGTCGCGTCGGCGTTCTACTTCCCGGGCTTGGCGCCGTGGCCACGACGGTGGTGGCCGGCGTCGAAGCCGTGCGGCGCGGACTGGCGCAACCGTTCGGCAGTCTGACCCAGATGAACACGATCCGTCTGGGCAAACGTACCGACGAGCGCGCCCCGCTGATCAAGGATCTGGTGGCGTTGGCCGGCTTGGACCAGCTCGTCTTCGGCGCGTGGGATCCCATTCCCGACAACGCTTACGACAGCGCCGTGCACGCTGGTGTGCTGGACCGCGCGAGCCATCTGGATCCCATCCGCGACTTCTTGCGGACCGTTGAGCCGATGCCGGCGGTGTTTGATACGCGGTACGTAAAGCGGCTGGACGGGCCCAACCGGAAGACGGACGGGAACTGGATGGCGTTGGCCGAGGCCGTGCGCGACGACATCCGGCGCTTCAAGGCCGACAACGACTGCGATCGCGCGGTGATGATCTGGTGCGGCTCCACCGAGGTCTTCCAGCGTGCCGGCGCCGCTCACGAAACGGTCGAGGCGTTCGAGGACGCCATGCGTGTCAACGACCCTGCGATAGCGCCCAGCATGATCTACGCGTACGCGGCTCTCATGGAGGGCGTACCGTACGCCAACGGCGCGCCCAACCTGTCGGCGGACGTGCCGGCGCTCGAAGCGCTGGCGGCCGAGCGCAGCGTTCCCATCGCGGGCAAGGACTTCAAGACCGGTCAGACCCTGATGAAGACGATCCTGGCGCCGGGGCTCAAGGCCCGCATGCTGGGGGTCAGCGGGTGGTTCAGCACCAACATCCTGGGCAACCGCGACGGCGAGGTGCTGGACGATCCCGAGTCGTTCAAGACCAAGGAAGAATCCAAGCTGGGCGTGCTGGAGTACATCCTGCAGCCCCGCATGTATCCGGAACTGTACGGTCAGATCTACCACAAGGTGAGGATCAACTACTACCCCCCTCGGGGCGACGACAAGGAGGGTTGGGACAATCTCGACATCTTCGGTTGGCTGGGGTACCCCATGCAGATCAAGGTCGACTTCCTCTGTCGAGACTCGATACTTGCGGCCCCGATCGTCCTTGATCTGGCCCTGTTCCTGGATCTCGCGGGTCGCGCCGGAATGGGTGGGATCCAGGAGTGGCTCTCTTTCTATTTCAAGAGCCCGCATACGCCCGAAGGCCTCTACCCGGAGCACGACCTGTTCATCCAGCACAAGAAGCTGAAGAACACGCTGCGTTGGCTGGCTGGCGAGGAGCAGATAACCCACCTGGGCCGAGAGTATTACGAATAGCGGGCCGGTTGTAGTGACCCGGGGCAGGTTCATCGTCGTGGAAGGGTCCGAGGGGGTTGGCAAGACGACCCAAACGAGGCGACTCGCGACTTTTCTCAGCGCCCAGGGAGTGCCGCTCGTGGTCACGCGCGAGCCGGGCGGCACGGAGATTGGCGAAGAGATCAGGAGTGTCGTGCTGCGGGGCCGTCGCGGATCGGTTCCCCCCGAGACGGAGCTCCTGTTGATTCTCGCCGCGAGGGCGGCGTTGGTGCGCGAAGTGGTGAAGCCTGCCCTGGCCCGAGGTACCTGGGTGCTGTCGGATCGATTTGCCCTGAGCTCCATGGCCTACCAGGGTTACGGGCGCGGCATCGCGCTGGACCAGGTTTCGCGCCTGAACGAGTTCGCGACGGGTGGACTCGAGCCCGACTTGTACCTTGTCATGCACCTTGATTCCGACAGGGCTCGGGCCCGACAGCTGCGGGCTGGCAAGGTGCCCGATCGATTCGAGGCCGAGAACCGGGCCTTTCAAGAGGCCGTGCGCCGGGGGTATCTTGAAATGGCGGAAACCATGCACCAGGCTGTGATCGTGAGGGGCGAAGGGAGTCTCGATGAAGTGGAAGCGCGAATTCGGCGAGAAGTCGTATCGGCCTTGGCTGCCCCACTGGAACCCTTTCCGTCCTCGGGGGTTTAGCAATAGATGAGCAGATTCAAGGCGGGGATGGTACCGGCGCTGGTCGTGGTTTTCGCGTTCGCGAGCGGAGGCTGGTTCTTGCAGCGCGACGTCGGCATGGTCGACAACGTCTACCTGCATGCGCGGGTGTTCGAGGAGGTTGTCGACCGCATCGAGGGGCACTTCGTCGGGCAAGTCGAAGCGGACGACCTGTACGAGGCGGCCATTTCCGGCGTGGTGGACCACTTGGCGGACCCCAACTCTCAATACTTCCCTGCCTCCGTGTGGGAAGACGAGCGCATCCGGACCCAGGGGAACTACGGCGGCGTTGGTTTGGAGGTTACCGATCGCGATGGCTACATCACGGTTGTGGCGCCGATTCCGGGAACGCCAGGCGCCCGAGCGGGAGTGAGGCCGGGCGACCGCATCGTCGAAGTGGACAATCGGTCCGTTGTTGGCTGGGTGACCGATCAAGCCGTAGATCTGTTGCGAGGAGAGCCGGGCACCAACGTGCGCATGGGCATCCGCCGTCCAGGGGCCGATGCGGTCATTCAGTTCGACGTGACGAGAGCGCACATCGAGGTTCCGTCGGTTCCGTTCGCAACCATGCTCGACGAGGGCGTCGGGTACGTACCGCTGTTGAATTTCAACCGGACCACGACCTGGGAGGTCGAGGCGGCCATCGATTCGCTAATGGTCGAAGGAATGACCTCTCTCGTCCTCGACTTGCGCCGCAACCGGGGCGGGCTGCTGACGGAAGGGATCGGGGTTGCGGACCTCTTCCTCGATTCCGGCAAGGATATCGTCGAAATCAGAGGCCGCACCGCCGCGACGGAGAAATACGCAGCTAGGCAAGTTGAGCGGTACCCACAGCTGCCGGTGGTTGTCCTGATCGGATACGGCAGCGCGTCGGCCGCCGAGATCGTCGCCGGGGCCCTGCAGGATCACGACCGCGCGTTGCTGATCGGCTCGACGACGTACGGAAAGGGATCGGTGCAATCCCTCTTCTCCCTCGCGGGCGGAAACGCGCTGAAGCTGACGACCGCGCACTGGTACACGCCTTCGGGACGCAACATTCAGATGGAGGAGGTTGCCCAGGCCGCCAGAAGCAAGGGCGGCGTGCTGACTCTTCACGGAGAAGTTGCCGAGCGTCCCGATTTTGCCGAGAAGCCGGCATTCAGCTCTGCGGCGGGCAGGCTCGTGCGGGGCGGCGGCGGCATCGTGCCCGACGTTTGGGTGGTTCAGGATACGCTCGTCGCCGGTGAGCGGGAAGCGGTGCGAGAAGTCCTCGCGTTGGGCGGCGCGTTCGTGACGGCGCTGCGAACCTGGGCGGTCGACTACCTGCAACAACGCCCGGAGCTGCAAGAGGGGTTCGAAGTGACGGACGCCGACTTCGCGAGTTTCCACGCCGCGTTGGAAGAGCGTGGGGCCGAGATCTCCTTGGAGACGCTGCGACGGGCCGAGCGCTCCGTGTCGTTTCACCTTGAGAGCGAGATTGCGGTGCAGGCCTGGGGTGACGGCGGCCGGTTCAAACGTACGGCGGAGTTGGATGCACAGCTCCGCCGAGCGGTCGAGTTGCTTGTCGAAGCCGACGATCAAGACGAGCTGTTGGCGTTGGCAGGGTCGCCGTTGCCGCAGTAGCCGGACGCCGGCAGGGGTGAGAGGCCGATGTTCGTCGACTCGGTGGTTATCGAAGTGCGCGCAGGGAATGGCGGCTCTGGCGCTGAAGCGTTCCGGCGGGAGAAAGGCGTCCCGCGGGGCGGCCCGTCGGGTGGGGACGGGGGCAAGGGTGGAGACGTGCGTCTGGTCGTGGATAGGGCATTGACGACGCTCAGCGACTACCGGTACCGTCGCCATCACCGGGCTGAACGGGGAATGCACGGCGAGGGATCGCGAAGGACCGGAAAGAGCGGTGGCGATCTGGACCTGCGGGTTCCGCCGGGCACGATTGCGATAGACGACGGCACTGGAGACGTGCTGGGCGAGCTCCTGAAGCCGGATGAGGTGCGGGTGGTTGCGCGCGGAGGAAGGGGCGGTCGGGGCAACGCCCGCTTCAGGTCGCCAACGCGGCAGACGCCCCGACGTTGGGAGCCGGGCCAGCCAGGGGAAGCGCGCGTCGTTCGGCTGGAGCTCAAGCTCTTGGCCGACGTGGGGCTGGTGGGCGAGCCCAATGCGGGGAAATCCACGCTTCTTTCCCGAATCAGCCGCGCCAGACCCAAGATTGCCGCCTATCCGTTTACCACCTTGACGCCGAACCTTGGGGTGGTGGAGCTTCCGGACTATCGGTCGTTCGTCGTGGCCGACATACCCGGCATTATCGAGGGCGCGCACGAAGGTAGGGGCCTGGGCCATCGGTTTCTTCGCCACATTGAGCGCACGCGGGCGTTGGCCATGCTGATCCCTGTGGATGACGAGGACCCTGTGACAACGGTCGCTACGCTCCGCCACGAGCTGGAACAACACTCGCCCGCACTGTCCGAGCTGCCATGGGCGGTCGTGTTCTCCAAGATGGACCTTCACCCGTCGGAGCGGGCGAATCCCGCGATGGACGCTCCCGGCGCATGGGATTGCTACTGCGTAAGCGCCGTGACGGGAGACGGCGTGGACGAGTTCCTCGAGGGGTGCTGGCGCCAATTGCAAGCGAAAGGCGCCAACGCAACGGAAACGGAGGACTGGTGACGCGGTCGAACGCGCCGTTGATCGACGGACTGACGCTGGAAGGCTTGCCGGGGGTGGGCCCCGTGTCCTTCCGCACCGTGGTGGATCACTTCGGCTCGCCCACGGCGGCGCTGAGCGCGAGCGCGGTCGAGTTTGCGGCCGTGGCCGGACAGCGAGCGCGCCGAGCGCAGCAGGGGGGCGACCGTATGGCGCGTCGCGAAGCCGCACAACATGCCCGAGAGCTGTGGCGGCATTGCACGTTCGCCGGGATCGCCGTGCTGGTATATGGCACGCCGGGCTATCCATCGACCCTCAACCACCTTGTGGATCCTCCTCCGGTGCTGTTCGCTCTCGGCAGAACGGAACTGCTTCGGGGCCCGTGCGTGGCGATCGTGGGTTCCCGGCGGGCTACGGCGTACGGCAGGCGGGTCGCGAGGGGTTTGGGCGCCGCCCACGCAGCGCAAGGTCGGTGCGTGGTTTCCGGCATGGCCATGGGGATCGACGCCGAGGCGCACCGGGGCGCGTTGCCGGGACCGACCGCCGCCGTGCTGGGATCCGGCGTGGACGTCGTGTCGCCGCCGCGCAATCGGGCGCTGTACGAGTCGATCGCGAAACACGGCGTGATCGTGTCCGAATTCGCACCCGGAGTCAGGCCTGAGCGGCACCACTTCCCGAGACGCAATCGCATCATTGCCGCGCTGGCCGGGGACGTGATCATCGTCGAAGCGTCACGCAAGAGCGGCGCGCTGATTACCGCCGAGTTCGCCCTGGATCTGGGTCGTGAAGTTCACGCCGTTCCGGGTCCCGTCGACCGACCGAACAGCGCAGGGACCAATCGCTTGATTGCCGACGGAGCGCAGATCGTGCTCGAGATTGCCGCGGCTGGCGCGACGGGCGAGACGGTTGCACTCCCGGAAGATCCCGAGCTGCGTCAAATCCTGCTTGCGCTGCCCGAGGCGCCCGTTACGGTCGACGAGGCGGCAACGCTGGTTGGGCAACCCGCAGAGCGGATTGGGCCGTTGCTGACCATGCTCGAAATCAGGGGCTACCTGACTGCGAGCCGCGACGGCCGCGTGATGAGGACGCCGGGTCGCTGAGGGAGCGTTGGCAGGCCATGACGTCGCGAGCTGCTCCCGAGCCTATCCACGCGATGCTGGCGGAATGGAGCGCGGCCAGCGAACAGGCGATTGCCAACGTCTATGTGCACGCGCCGTTTTGTCAGCGACGCTGCTGCTACTGCGACTTCGCGGTGACGGTAAACCGAAACCCCGACGCCACCCGGTGGCTGGACGCGATTCGGACCGAGCTCGAAACGCTGCGACGCGGCGGCGAGGTATCGCTGGCGGAGGAGCTCAAAACCCTGTATGTGGGCGGCGGCACGCCGTCGCTGCTGGATCCCGCCTCGCTGGCCGGGCTCGTGCGCTGCTTCGGACGCCGGCCTCTGGACGAAGCGCGCTTCGAGTGGACTGCGGAGGCCAATCCGGAGTCGTTCACTGCGGACGTGGCGCGCACGTGGGCTGCCGCCGGCGTCAACCGCATCTCGTTCGGCCTTCAGAGCTTTTCGGACCGAGCGCTCAAATGGATGGGGCGTTTGCACGCGGCGTCGGCGGGGGAGCAGGCCGTCGACCGGGCGCGAAACGCAGGGGTCGAGAACCTCTCGATCGATCTGATCTTCGGTTTGCCCCGAACCGTGAGCCGCGACTGGAAGAAGGACCTGGAACGGGCGCTCGAACTGGACGTTCCTCACATTGCCCTGTACGGCCTCACCGTCGAACCCGGCACGCCGCTTGACCGTTTCGTGCGCACCGGACGCACCTCGGTGGCAGGTGAACGGCGCTACCGCGACGAATACTTGTGCGCCGCGGAAGTCCTCGTGGGAGCTGGCTACGAACACTACGAGGTGTCGAACTTCGCCCGTCCCGGCTTCGCGTCGCGCCACAACCGCGCGTACTGGCAAGGCGTTCCCTATTTGGGATTGGGCAACGGAGCGCACAGCTACTACCGCGGGAGCCGTTGGTGGAACGATCGGGACTGGGCCCAATACGCGAATCGGATTGCGCAGAACGGCAGCGCACGGGCCGGCGGCGAGCGACTCAGCCGGGAGCAACGTCGCTTGGAAGCACTCTGGCTCGCGCTGCGCACGGCCAAGGGCGTGGACCTCGCGGCGGAAGGCACGCGGGCCTCGCGAATCCAGGCGACTTGGCGGAGTCGGGGTCTGGCAGTTTGGGCAAACGGCAGGCTGCGCCTTACGCCTGCAGGGTGGCTGTTGCTCGACGATCTGGCGGTCGAGCTCGACGCGGCGCTGGCGGACGAAGCCGCCGACGGTTGACGTATGGCCTGGAGAGGAGATTATCAGAGTAGGGTACCACTTGGTCCGGCTGGGCGGATGGATCGCGCAGACCGAGGCTTGGCACGCATGCGCATCGTCACATGGCTCTTCAACGTTCTACAGGTGGAATTGGGCGCACGCGGCTCTCGACCAGGGAGGAGCGCGTGATTGAGGCGGTGGTGCGGACCTACGTGGATACGGCCGAGCCGGCGGGAAGTCGCACGCTGTCGCGACGCTACGACTTCGGCGTCTCGGCGGCGACCATCCGCAACACCATGGCCGATCTGGAAGAAGAAGGGTATCTCACCCATCCCCACACGTCGGCCGGGCGGGTTCCCACGGACATGGCCTATCGTTTTTTCGTGGACAAGATCATGCGCCCGACGCTGACGCCTACCGAGAAGACGCGCATCGAACGGGAGGTCCTGGCGGGAGAGGGCACGCTGGAGCGGATTCTGAAGAACGCAACCCGGGCGCTGGGTCTTCTGGTCAACGAGCTCGGCGTCGGCTCCGTGCCGCAAATAGACAATGCAACCCTGGAGAAGCTCGACCTGATTTCGGTGTCGTCCAACAAGGTGCTCATGGTTGCCACGATCCGATCCGGCATGGTCCGCACGGTGTACGTCGACCTGCCGGGAGAGGCCCCTCCCGACGTGCTCGAGAGCATTCAGCGCGTGCTCAACGAACGGTTGGGCGGGTTGAGCTTTGCCGAGATTCGCCGCTCGTTCGGCGCCCGTCTGCGCGATGCCCTGGAGGACCCGGAGGCGGTCGACGTGTTGAACATTTTCATCGAGTCGGGCGAGGAGTTCTTTGGAACGGGCAGGCCCAGCCCGGAGCAGGTCGTTCTTGGGCAGACGTCGTCCATCGCGACCCAACCCGAGTTTTCGACCAACGAACGGCTGCGGGAACTGATCGAACTGACTGAGAAGAGGGAGCTTCTGGCGCGGGTGCTCGGCGCCCGTGCGGTCGGGAGTGGGCCCTGCGTTACGATCGGCAGCGAGCACGGCGCCGAGCTTGCCGGATTCACGCTGGTGACTTCGGGCTATCGGTTTGGCAGTCTCCGGGGCATCGTTGGCGTCATCGGACCGACTCGCATGCCCTACGAAAAGGTGATCGCAATCGTCGACTACACCTCCTCGCTCGTGACAAGCATGCTGGAAACTTGACTAGGCCACACAACGGACATGGCTGACTACTACACACTGCTGCAGGTTCCCAGGACCGCGGATCAGGAAGCGATCAAGAAGGCGTATCGCAAGGTCGCGCTCAAATACCACCCCGACCGAAATGCCGGGTCCAAGGAGGCCGAAGAGCGCTTTAAGGAGGTAACCGAGGCGTACGAGGTACTCGGCGACCCCACCAAGCGCGCCCGGTACGACCGCTACGGCAAGGAGGGATTGCGGGGGGCCAGCGGGGCGACGGCGGGCGGAATGGACTTTTCCGACGCGCTCAACATCTTCATGCGGGACTTCGGCGGGCTCGGTGGACTGGAAGGGCTTTTCGGCGGACGTCGTCGCGGCAATCAGCCCCAACGCGGCAAATCGCTGCGATTAACGCTGCCGCTGACCCTGAAGGAGGTGCGGACGGGCGTCACCCGGGCGTTGCGCGTGGCGGTGCTTGACGCCTGCAGCTCCTGCGAGGGCACCGGCGCGAAGGACGGCGTGCGGCCACAGGCCTGCGCGACGTGTCAAGGCGCGGGCGAGGAACGAGTGATTGAGCGGTCCGTTTTCGGGCGCTTCGTCAGCGTCACGCCGTGCCGTCGATGCCGCGGCGAGGGTACGATCATTCCAGCGTATTGTCCCGCGTGTCGGGGCGAGGGTCGCGTTCGCAAGGACCGCCGGATCGAAGTGGAGGTTCCAGCGGGCGTTTCGTCGGAGAACTACATAACGCTGCGCGGAGAGGGCAACGTGGGCCCCAGAGCCGGACCGCGCGGCGATATCGTGGTGCTTCTCGACGTGGCCGAAGACCCACGCTTCCGGCGAGAGGGTACGGACTTGACGGTTGCGGTGCCGATTACGTTCACGCAGGCCGCTTTGGGGGATCGAGTCGAAGTGCCCAAGGTGGATGGTCGCACGTGGGTCGAGGTGCCGGCCGGCACCCAAAACGGCGATGTACTTCGAGTCGTGGGCGAAGGGGTGCCGGAGCTGCACGGCAGGCGGTATGGCGATCTTCTCGTGAAGTTGGCGGTGTGGGTGCCGACCCGGATCAACGCCGAGCAACGGCGGCTGATCGAATCGCTGCGCAAGGTCGAAGACAGCCCTCCCGACACGGTGGACCCGGCCCAGCGGCGGGGATTCTGGTCGCGAGTGAAGGAAGCTCTGGGGTAGCGATCCCAGAGGAGCTGCCGGACCGGCCGGTCATAGACGCGGCGTCCATAACCCGTACCTGGCGGCAGCGACGCAAGTCCTGCCCGCTCGTTCGGCCTGCAAGATCCAACGTGCCACCTCCATGCGCGAAGCGTGGTCCAAATCGGCGGCCGTGGCGGAGAGGCTCTCCCAAAGCTTGGTGGCCAGCCAGGTGCGAGCGGGGCCGTCTCCCGAGTTCATGAGCACGATCCAGGCGTCCAGGACCGTTTCGGCGGCGTCGTCCGCCGTAACCTCGACCACCGTGAGTCGGCCCTCGGATTCTTCCGCCAGAACCCGAAGCTCGGGAATCCCGACCAGAACCTTAGGTCGACACCTCTTGAGCTCGTCTTGCAGTCGCCGTGCCGACAGCGCTCCCGGTCCGCTGCGTCTCAGGATGTCGACTACGCGTTCCGTTGTATGATTCATTTCCCTCGCACTTCCATTCGATAGCTCATGCCAGGCCATGCGTCGGTTGCCGCAACCGTCTTCCGGCATACTGAAACTGGCATCGGGGATGCAGGAACTTGTCATTGACACCGGAGGACAATTGTGAAGACCTCGCTCAAGAACCAACTGCGAACGGATCTGAACGCGGCCCGCCGAGCCCGGGACAAAGTACGCACGCTGGTTCTCACTACGACCCTCGCCGAAATACGGAACCGCGAGATCGAAGTCGGATCTGCTCTCGACGATGAGGGAGTCCGATTCGTGTTGGCCAGGGCGATCAAGCAACGGCGCGATGCGGCGGCTCAAATGACGCGGGGCGGTCGGCGGGATCTGGCCGAGCGAGAACGGGAACAGGAGCGTGTGCTCCGCGATTACATGCCGCCGGATCTGTCCGACGACGACGTCAGGGACATGGTTCGCGGCATTGTCGCTGACGGCGCGAGCCACATGGGCGCGGTGATGTCCGCGCTGATGCCGCGCATTCGCGGGCGCTTCGACGGGAAGACGGCTTCCAGAATCGTCCGAGAGGAACTGGCGTAATGCCATGATCGCGGCTGTTCGGGCTACGGCTTCGGACCACGCGCTGGGCGTCCTCGAGTTCGGCAGCGCTCTCGAGTACGTCGCGCGCTTTGCGTCTACGCCGAGTGGGCGGCGAGCCGTCCTTGCCATGCGACCGGCGTCGGATGGTGCGGTGGTGCGGTCACGGCTGGACGCAGTGTGGGACGCGCGAAGGTTTCTTGCGACTCGACCAGAGTGGACGTTCCCGCACGTCCCTGATTCCAGAACCGCCGTCAAGCGCCTGACGATTGACGGATCGGAGCTGTCGGCGGCGGAAATCGCGCAGCTTGGCGTGCTGTTGACCGCGGGACGCACCGTGCTTCGGGCGCTGGCGGGGAACGACGCGGAAATCCCCGCTTTGCGCGCGCTGGGCGAACGCATGCTGACCAACGCGGAGCTGGAGAACGCCATTGTCCGCAGCGTGGACCTGGAAGGCGCCGTCCTCGATGGAGCCAGCCGCGAGCTCCGTCGCCTGCGATCCCAGCTGGCCGGCGCGCACAATCGCGTGGTGAGCCACCTGGAATCGTTTCTTGGGCGGGTCGACGAGCGTCACCGGGTTCCGGAGGCTTCGGTCTCGATCCGGGAAGGTCGTTACGTCGTGCCCGTGCGCAGGGAGGGAAAGAAGGCGGTCGGCGGATACGTCCACGACGAGTCCGCATCGGGCGCCACGGTGTTCGTGGAACCGCCTTCGGCGATCGAGATGATGAACCGAGTGCGCGCACTGGAACGAGCGGAGGTGCGTGAGACGCGGAGGATTCTGCGCGCCCTCACCGGTCGCTGTCGTCGCCACGCCAGAGGGTTCGCCGATTCGATGGCCGCCTTGACGGAGCTGGACAGGCTGGTTGCGGTAGCGAGAACGGCCGTGCGCTGGGACGCGCGCGTTCCAGAGGTCGGCGAAGGTCTTGTGTCGGTCCGCTGTGGCCGCCACCCTTTGCTGATGGTTTCCGGCGTTGACCCCGTGCCCTTCGACTTCGACCTTGAGCCGGGAGAGCGGGTTGTGGTCGTCACCGGCCCCAACGCAGGCGGCAAGACGGTGTTTCTCAAGTCGGTCGGGTTGATTGCGGCTCTGACCCAGGCGGGGGTCGTGGCCCCGGTCGGACCCGATACGCGACTGCCCGTCTTCGACCGTATCTTCGCAGTCGTCGGCGACGAACAGTCCATTGCCGACTCCGTGTCCACCTTTTCGGCCCACCTCGGGAACCTGCGGGAAGTGCTGGGGGGCGCCAGCCCGCGGTCCCTGGTGCTCATTGACGAGCTGGGTGCGGGAACCGATCCACAGGAGGGCGAAGCCTTGGCGCGCGCGGTTGTCGAAACGTTGGCCGACCTTGGCTGCGTCGCGGTCATTACGTCTCACCTGGGCGGACTGAAGCAGCTGGGGCAATCCGGCGATCGCATTGTCAACGCATCGCTTCGATTCGACTCCAGACGCCTTGCCCCGACCTACCGATTCACCAAGGGACGGCCTGGACGCAGCTACGGCCTGGCGATGGCGCGGGGTCTTGGCTTTCCCGCGAGGGTGCTCGACCGCGCGGACGCCTACCGAGACCGCGCCGAGGCGCGCCTGGACGAGCTGATCGAGGACCTGGAGGAAAAGGAAGCCAGGAGCGCACGTCTCCTCGCCCAGCTGGAGTCGGAGCGAGACCGGGTGACGGCCCTGAAACGCGAGCTGGAGGGGCGGGAAGCGGACCTCCGTCGCCTGGAAAGAGAGCATGCCCTAAGCGCTCGCAAGCAGGCTCGGCAACTTCTCCTCGACGCCCGCCGCGAGGTCGAGGACGTGATTGCGAGACTGTCCGCACGCATAGATTCGGGCCGGGATCCGGCGAGGGCTTTCCGACGCGCTCGCAGATCGGTGGAAGAAGCAGCGCGGGCCCTGGAAGAGACGGCCGATTCCGCTAGCCGCGAGGGTGGGGTTGGCCCTGACCGTGCCGCACCCGGTGGTGCGGGCGACGCCGCTTGCCGCGCGGGTGCGGTGGAGCGCGGGCGAAGCCGTGACGAGGCGGAGGCGCTGACGCCCGGAAGCGTGGTGCGGGTTGCGGGCCTGGAAGCGCACGGCACCGTGGTCGCGATCAAGGGGTCGCGCGTGCAGGTGAGCGTGGGGGGCGTGCGCATGAGGGTAGACGGGGCGAGCGTCGTTCCGGTGGCGGAGGGGGGGCGTGAAGCCGCGAAATCCGCGAGGCCGCGCGATGGTGGGCGGTGGGGTGGGATGTGGGGCGGGGTGGGGGTGGATCCCACGACCGAGCTGGACCTGCGTGGTCAGCGCGCGGACGAGGCCGCGTTGTCGCTCCGTCGCGCCCTGGACGCGGCTTCGGTGGTGGACCTGCGCGAGCTGCGCGTGGTGCACGGCAAGGGAACGGGCGTACTGCGCAAGCAGGTGTCCGCGGTTCTTGCGGCCGACGAGCGAGTGGAAGACTATCGCACGGGAAAGCCATCCGAAGGAGGATACGGCGTGACCGTGGCGAGGCTCAGGTAGATGATTCCGGATAGAGTCGTGGAGGAAGTGCGGGCGCGAGCCGACATCGTAGAAATCATCGGCGAATTCGTCCAGCTGAAAAAGGTCGGAAAGGACTACCGCGGCCTCAGCCCTTTCAAGAAAGAGAATACGCCGTCGTTCTTCGTCGTTCCCGCGAAGGCGTTCTTCAACGATTTCTCTTCCGGCGAATCGGGCGACGTGTTCGGGTTCCTGATGAAGCATCAGGGGATGAGCTTCGTCGATGCGGTGAAGTTCGTTGGCGCGCGAAGCGGCGTGGACGTGCGCGAGGTCAAGCGCAGGGACGCAGGCGACGATCCCTGGCGTCCGTACTACGACGCGTCGGCGTTCGCCCGCGCGTTTTTTCGGGAGCGACTCTGGGAATGGGATGGCGGCCAAAATGCGCGCGAATATCTGGAGGCGCGCGGGATCAGCCAGGACGTCGCAGAGCGATTCGGCATCGGGTACGCGCCCGGGGACTGGGAATCGTTGCGCGACGCCGCTTCGGTCCACGGTGTGGAAGAAGGCATTCTGCTCGAGCTCGGTCTGGTCAAGAAGAGCGAGAACGGCGAGCGCGTATACGACGCGTTTCGCAATCGCATCATGTTTCCCATTGAGTCCGTCTCTGGGCGCGTCCTGGGATTCGGCGGGCGCATTATCGGGAAGACCGGGAAGGGCGCGCCCAAATACATCAACTCTCCCGAAAGCCCGATCTTCCACAAAGGGGCCACCCTGTACGGACTCGGGTGGGCTCGCAACCACATTCGCAAAGGCAAAGCGGCATTGCTGGTCGAAGGCTTCATGGACGTGGTCTCGTTGGCTGCGGTCGACATCGGAAACGCCGTCGCAACGCTCGGAACGTCGCTTACCCGCGAACACGCGCAGCTGCTGCGCTCTTACACTACGCAAGTACGCATTCTCTTCGACAGCGACCCTGCGGGGCTGCGGGCAACCTTCCGTACAGCCGACATCCTGCTCTCCGAAGGGATCCGGGCGACGGTCGTAACGCTTCCCGACGGCGAAGATCCCGACTCGTTGGCGCGCTCCGGCGGAGCGGACGCGGTGCTTGGCCATGTCGATCAGGCGGTGGACGTGCTCGACCGCAAGATTGCGATGCTGGAGGCGCGCGACCGGTTTGCCTCGATTGAACAGACCCGCGACGCGCTCGATCGGCTCCTCCCTACGCTCCGCGCGGTGCAGGACCCGAGGCTGCGCGACATCTACGTGACTCGCGTGGCCGAACGCACGGGCGTCAGGGTCGACACGCTGATGGCCGAATTGCGCGAGGCGCCCGAGGTGCACGAATCGCGCCCAATGTCCCGCGCCCGACCGACCAATGGGCGCCCGGCGCCCCGCTTTCACGGATTGGGCGTTGAACGTCAGCTGATCCTCCTGCTGCTTGCGAAGCGTGGATTGGTCGAGCGGGTTGGCGAGCGCATTGGGGCGGCGGACTTGGAAGAGACTGCCTGCCGTGCCATCTTCGAAGAGCTGATCTACGACCCTGAACTGAAGACCCTGCCCGAAGGGACGATGCCGGAAGCGGTGCTATACTTCGAGCGTCTGATGAGAACTGGCACCAAAGAGGTGGAAGAAAGCTCCGAGGCGATTCTCAACGATGTCATTCTGCAGATCGAGAACCGAACCATCGACCGTCGCCTCGATGCCCTCAACGCCCAAATCGAGCGGGCGACCGAGTCGGAGAAGGTCACGCTGCTCAGGGACAAGCAGGACCTGATCATGGAGAAGAGGTCCCGCGGTACCGATTGGCGCAGATTCGCGCGAATGACCGCAGGAAATCGGCAACGACAAGGAGAAGGCATACCGTGACGGTGGAAACCGCCCAGGTCTCCGGCAGGCTGCTGAAGCTGCAGACCATTGACGACGGGATTCGCAAGGCCCGCGATCGAGTCGCGGCTTTCGAGCCGATGATCGAAGCGGTCGACGAACCCGTGCGCACCCTCAAGGAAGACGTGGACGTTGCGTTCAAGCGGGTGCGCGAGCTGCGCATGGAAGAGCGTCGATTGGAGTTGGCCGCCGAGGAAAAAAGGGCGCGGGTGGCGCGTCTTCAGGAACGGCTCAACCTGGTGCGGACGCTTCGCGAGGAGGCGGCGGTTCAGGCCGAGCTTGGCCTTGTCCGTCGGGCGCTCGACCAGGAAGAGCTCGAGCTGGTGAGCCTGCTGGATCAGATGGAGAGGTTCGAGAAGACGTTGGACGCGAAGCGCAAGGCCCTTGAGGACGCGCGGGCCGTCGTCGAGCCCAGGCGGGACGAGATTCGCGGGGAACAGGAACATGCGCGCGCGGAGCTTGCGTCCTTGCAGCTGGAGCGCGATCTATTCGCGGCGTCCATCGACCGGCGCTACCTGTCGGCTTACGACAACCTGGTACGCAGCGGACGCCGCAGCGCGGTCACCCACATGACGGCAAACGGCGCGTGCGGCGTGTGCTTTTCGCTGATCCCGCTGCAGCTCCAGAACGAGATTCGCACGACGGCGCCGTTGATTCGCTGTGAAGCTTGCGGTGTGATCGTAACGGCAATGGCGCCCGCCGACGCCGGCGGATCGCCCTCGGCGGAGCAGGCGGACGACAAGTGAGACCGGGGCCGGCGTGAGGGTTGGTCCACGGGCCAGGCCGCGCTGGGCGATCCCCCCGCTGCCTCGAGCGACGGTCGTCCGGACCTTGCGGGCGGCGCTCAATCTTCCCACTCCACTTTGCCGTCTGTTGGTAATTCGCGGTTACGACACCCCCGCGGCTGCCAAAGCGTTCCTTCGTCCCATGCTGGACGAGCTCCACGATCCCGGTCTGCTCAGGGGAATCAACCCGGCCGTCCGGCGCCTGCGCGAGGCTGTGACCAACGATGAGATGGTGGTCGTGCATGGGGACTACGACGTGGACGGAATCACGGGGAGCGTCCTGCTGGCGTCCTGGATCCGCGCACTCGGGGGCCAGGCTGAAGCCATCGTGCCCGACCGCCAGCGAGACGGGTACGATCTCTCTGAAGCCGGCGTGGCTCGGGCGGCCAAGCTCGGCGCACGGGTATTGGTTACCGTGGACTGCGGCGTCATGGCTCACGAGCCGGTCGGCCGGGCCGCGAGGGCGGGGATGACCGTGATCGTCACCGACCATCATCGCTCCGGCGACACGCTTCCCGATGCGCTTGCGGTCGTCAATCCCAATCAACCGGGTTGCCCGTACCCGAACAAGGACCTCTGCGGGGCCGGGGTCGCGTTCAAGATCGGCCAGCTGCTGGCGCGCTCCCTCGGACGACCCGACCGCGAGGCGTGGGCCTACCTGGATCTGGTTGCGCTGGCGACGATTGCCGATCAGGTGAGGCTGGCGGGAGAGAATCGCGTCCTGGCGCGATACGGCCTGCGCGTCCTGGCGACGACGAACCGGGCCGGTCTGCAGGCGCTCAAGCAGGAGGCGGGGATTCAGCCGGGGACGCCGATTGATTCCGCTACCGTCGCGTTTGGACTCGCGCCGAGAATCAACGCAGCAGGGCGCGTGGGCAACGCCATGGAAGCGGTGAGCCTGCTGCTCACGCGGGACCCGATCGCGGCGACGCGATTGGCGGCGACCATCGAGGGTCACAACCAGCGTAGACGCACGCTCGAGAACGAGGTCGCCAGCGAGGCCATGGCGCAGCTCTCGATGGAGGCGGAAACGGCTCCGGCCCCCGGTGTCGTGATTGACGGCGAGGGTTGGCACAGCGGCGTCATTGGGATCGTCGCTTCGCGCATTGTCGAGCGCATCTTCCGCCCCGTGGTCGTGATTGCGTTCGACGGAGATGCGGGGCGGGGGAGCGGGCGTTCCATTCCCTCGTGCGATCTTCACGCGGCCATCGCGAGTTGCGGATCGTACCTGGAGCGTTTCGGCGGTCATCATCAGGCAGCCGGGCTCGACATTCGCCGTCAGCATCTGCCTGCGTTCAGGGCGGCCTTCGTGCAGGCGGTGAACCGCGAGCTGCGCGGTCTCGAACCAGTCCCCGAATTGCGCGCCGACATGACCATTCCACTTGGCGCGATCGATGACGGATTCTACAACTACTTGCGCTACTTCGGCCCCTTCGGACTTGGAAATCCCGAACCCGTGTTCGTTTCCGAAGGTGTGGAAATCAAATACCCCAAAGTAGTTAAGGATGCTCATTTCAAGTTCCGCATGACCCGCGATCGGGCGGGGCTCGGCGCAATTGGCTTTGGTCTGGCGGAGACCGTTGGGCCGGAGTTTCTCGGCGGCGCGGTTCCCAAGGCGGACGTGGCTTTCAATCTCATGGCGAACACGTTTAGGGGGAACACGAGGATCGAGGCCAAGGTCCGCGACGTCAGGCCCGCCAGGTGACGCGCCTTGCGAATCATCGCCGGGAGGTGGAAGAGCCGACGACTTGCGACGGTGCCCGGCAAGGGGGTGCGTCCCACTACCGACCGGGTTCGCGAGGCCTGGATGTCGATCCTGGGCGACCGCTTGTCCGAAGCGTCCGTGGCGGACCTCTTTGCGGGTTCGGGCGCCTTGGGACTTGAAGCGCTGAGCCGCGGGGCGCGCAACGTGACCTTCGTTGAACGGAGTTATCGGGCGTTGCGTGTGCTTGAACGCAACGTCAACGTGCTGGAGGCGGGGTCCGCCGCGACCGTCGTGCGCGGCGACGTCTTCCGCCACTTGAAGCGCCTTGGCGCGGAGCATTACGACCTTGCACTTGCCGATCCGCCGTACCACCATGGCTATGGGGTTCGTCTTCTGACCGCCTACCGCAGGACGCGTTTTGCCCGCGAGCTCTGGATTGAGCACGACGTTCGCGAAGCCCTCCCGCGGGATGCCGTGGCGGAGCAGCGGCGATATGGCGACACCGCGCTGACGCGCGTACGGGCAGGCCGTGAACAAGGCCACCGGCGTATCCACGGACCGCCGAGCACGGGAGATGACGCATGAATGCAAACCGGTCGCAGGCCGTCTTGGCCGTGTATCCCGGATCGTTCGATCCGGTGACCCTGGGCCACGAGGATCTCGCGCGTCGCACGCTGCGAGTTTGCGATTCCCTGATCGTGGCGGTGTCCGAATCGTCGTCCCAGCCGAAGCGGCATCTCTTCGAGGTGGGGGAGCGGCTGGAGATCCTTAAGGAAGTGTTTGCGAACGATCCGCGAATCGAATGCGTGGCCTTTTCGGGACTGCTGGTCGACTTCGTGCGAGAAGCGGGGGCGCGATTCATCGTGCGCGGCCTGAGGGCGGTCTCGGACTTCGAGTACGAGTTTCAGATGGCGAAGATGAATCGCGAGCTGTGGCACGAGGCGGAAACGGTCTTTCTCGCTCCCGACATCCAGTACTCTTTCGTGTCCGCTTCACTGGTGCGCGAAGTGGCGTCGCTGGGAGGCGACGTCTCGAGTTTCGTCTCGGCCCCCGTTCTCGGACGACTGGAGCAGCGTTTTCCGTGAGCTTGCGACACCGGTTCCTGGAGCGGGCCGGGCTTCTTGAACGTTCGATTGCCTTTCCTGAAGGCGACGATCCCCGCGTGGCGAAGGCTGCCGACCTTCTATCGCGCGATACGAGCATCCGCCCCGTCCTCATGCTGCCCGAGCGGAAGAATCGGTCAGGCGGCCAACGAGGTGGCGTGCTCCACCGCGCGGCGACGATGTTGAGCGACGGAGAGGTCGATGGAGTCGTGGCCGGTGCCGTCCATCCCACGGCGCGCGTCCTGCGCGTCGCGCTCGATGCGGTCGGGCTCAGAGAAGGGGTGCGGGTTTTGTCCTCCTCCTTCTTCATGGCGGTGCGAGAGTTTCGCGGATCCGGCCCGGAAGTCCTCACCTTTACGGATGCGGCGGTGGTCCCCAACCCCGGTCCCCGGCAGCTTGCCCAGATTGCGGCCGAGGCCGTGCGGCTGCGCCGGCAGGTGATCGGCGACGAGCCCCGAGTGGCTTTTCTCTCGTACTCCACGCGGGGCAGTGCGGGAGGACGGTCGGCGGAAAAGATGCGAGCCGCCGCCGAGCGCTTTCGACGGGAGGCGCCCCACGTGCCCGTTGACGGAGAGCTTCAGGCCGACGCGGCGCTCATGCCCGGAGTTGCCCAGGTCAAGGCGCCGGGCTCGGCCGTGGGCGGCACGGCCAATATCCTGGTGTTCCCCAATCTGGATGCCGCCAATATCGCCTACAAGCTGGTTCAGCGCCTGGCCGGCGCGGTGGCGCTGGGCCCCATCCTGCAAGGGTTGCGCGCGCCGATCAACGATCTGTCTCGGGGCGCGTCGGTGTCCGACATCGTTCAGGTGGCGGCGATCACGGCGGTGATGGCGACGCCAACCCGACCGGCGCAGGGCAGCTGATCTTGTGTATCTTGCATCTCCACACACGACCTCGTTGACGAAAGAGCCAGGATGTCATTCAAAGCTCGCAAGGACGGCAAAGTCACGATCATCGACGTTGACGGCCAGCTGATCGTGGGGAATCGCGACGAGCTCAAGCGGATGGTGTTGGACGAGCTGGAACAGGGAGCGCGGCGCTTCGTTGTCGACTTCGCCCGGACCGGTTACATCGACTCTTCGGGCCTGGGCGTTCTGGTCAGTTTGTCGAAGCGTGTGCGACAAGAGGGCGGCGAGCTGCGCCTGAGCTCGCTCAATGAAGACCTGCAACGACTCTTCGAGCTCACCCGGCTCCACACGCTGTTCGAGATCAGGGCAACGCTCGAGGAGGCCCGGTCCGATTAGCAGTCCGTGGACAGGCCCGGCGTAGCACCGAGAACCGCAAGGCGCCCGCGCGGCGGGTACGCGGAGCTGGTGCTCGACTTGACCAACGACGTCGGCGCGATCGAAGATGCGGTCAACGAAGCGGTCGAGTGCTGCGTGCACGCGCAGCTGGATCGGCGGAGACTGCTGTTCAACTTCCGCGTGGGGCTCACGGAAGCCATCTCCAACGCGATGCTGTACGGCAACCAGGGCCACGCCGGCAACGGGGTCCAGGTCGTGCTGCGGGTCCGGCGAGGCGAGGTCCGGGCACGCGTAGCCGACAAGGGGCGCGGCTTCGATCCCGACAGCCTGCCCGATCCGAGGTTGCCCGAGAACGTTTCGCGCCCGGATGGTCGGGGCGTCTTTCTGATGCGGGCCCTGATGGACGAGGTGCATTTCAACCGCACCGGAAACGAGGTCACCCTGGTCCTGCGCGATCCCGTCCCGGGCGGTGGGGCCAAGCCCGTCGCCAAGTCCCGCTTCACTTTGGCGGGGCACGATTCGAATCACCCGGTCGCGGCTCTCCTGGCGGCCAACATCGCCCGTTCCGCCGAACTTGCCCGAACGGTCGAGTCTCATCGGGCGGCTCTGGATTCCGCCCGCGACGCCAACAGGCGCATGCGCCGAGAAATGGCGTCCGAACGGGCTTCCCGCGAGATGGAGCTCGCGCACGACCTGCAGCTGAAGCTCTTGCCCCCGATTCCTCGCGTAGCGGGCGTTGAAGCGGCGGCGCGCGTGGTGCCCGCGGCTTCGGTTGGCGGCGATTTCTACCAGGTCATACACCTCCCTGGGGGCAGAGTGGGGGTGATGATTGGCGACGTCTCCGGCCACGGCTTCCCCGCGGCGCTCATCATGGCGCTCGTCATGAGCGCGGCGGCAATTTACGCGGAAGAAGGCACGGCGCCCGCGACCGCGCTGGAGTACCTGAACCGAGCGATCGGCAACGAGCTCGAATCCACCGAGATGTACCTCTCGCTCTGCTACTGCGTTCTCGCGCCGGGCGGTAGTGAAATCGCCTATTCGAATACGGGACATCCGCACGCGTTCGTGGTCAAGGCCGACGGCACGGCCCGGCGCCTCTTCGCAACCGACCCGCCCATGGGGATCGGCGAGACTCCCTATGGACAATCCACCGTTGAATGGCGACCGGGCGAAGACCTCCTCCTGTTGTTCACCGACGGGCTCTCGGACACGCTGGCGGGAGTCCGCCGCAGCACGGGCGAAGATCTGATCCTGAAAACCGTGGCGGCCAATCGTCACCGGCCGGTCGGCGAGATTCTCGACATGCTGTTCCAAATGTCGCGCCGCGCCGTCCCCACGATTCCGTCGGACGATCGCACAGCCGTGATCCTGCGTTCGGCGTGAGCGCGCACCGGTTGCAGCGGGCAAAACGGGGGCGAGCGCCTCGGAAGCGGGCCAAGCGGTCGCTGGGGCAGAATTTCCTGGTTGATCCCAACTTGCAGCGCAAAATCGCGGCGGCGGTGGGGGCGGGTCCCGCTAGGCCGGTTCTCGAGATCGGGCCGGGTCACGGGGCGCTCACCGAGCATTTCGTGGCCGCGGGCGGTCCCGTCACCGCAGTCGAGCTCGACGACGAGCTCGCGGCTGCCCTGGCCGCGCGTTACCGGGACAACGCACGGATCACCGTCGTGCACGGCGACATTCTTTCCGTCGACCTGCAGACGCTGACGCCCGACTGGCGCGGCACGCGGGTCGCGGGCAACATCCCGTACAACATCACGACGCCGATCATCTTTCGGCTTCTGCGCCCTCCCTGCCCGGCCGACATCGTGCTTACCGTGCAGGCGGAGGTGGCTGCGCGGATCATGGCCCCCCCGGGGACGCGCACCTACGGCGCGCTGTCGGTCGGAGTGAGAATGCACGCACGGCCGTCGAAGCTGTGCAAGGTGCCCCGGCGCGCGTTCCGCCCCGTGCCCAGGGTTGAATCCGTGGCGATGAGGATCACGCCGCGCTCGCCGCCGCGACTTTCGCGCGCTGAAGCCGATCGGGTCCGGACCCTCACGCGGGCCGCCTTCTCGTGGAGACGGAAGCAGCTGGGAACGATACTCGGGAGGCACCCCGACTTGCGCCGTCCGACCGCCGTGGTGCGCGCGGCGCTCGATGCTCGCGGACTGTCGCCCACGCTGCGGCCGGAGCGGCTCTCCCCCGAAGACTTCATCGCGCTGAGCCAGGCGCTGCTGGGCGGGACCGACCCGGAGAGACGGGGGCGGTCGGCGTCGGGATCGTCCCCGGGTTGACCGCACGGCCGTCGACGTGTCCGAACGCCGATCGCTGATTCAACGGGCCTGGGTCATGCTGCATGCGGGACCGGCGTCCACGCTTGACATCGCCCGCGACGTACTGCGACTCGAGGGTCACGCTGGCGCCGCGTCAAAGGCCGTATTCGCCCTTCTGGGCGAGGACCAGCGCTTTCGCGTCGACGAACGAGGGACGTGGAGCTTGCGCGACCGGACCCAGCCCCCGGGGATCCCTCTGTCGCGCCTGCGGTACGCGGTCGTGGACGTGGAGACCACCGGAGGTCGCTACGAGAGTGGCCACCGGATCACCGAGGTTGCCGTGGTCGACGTGCGTGGAGGCGCCGTGACGGATTCCTTCCATACCCTGGTCCACCCCAATCGCCGCATTCTCTCCATGACCGCCCGCCTGACGGGAATCACGGACGACATGGTCGCCGACGCTCCGACGTTCGACGAGATCGCGGACGAGGTCTACCGCCGCATAAACGGCAAGGTCTTCGTGGCACACAACGCGAGTTTCGATTGGGGTTGGGTGAGCGCGCAGCTGGGCGATGCGATCGGCGACGTCCCGGACGTGACGCGCCTTTGCACGGTCAACTTGGCGCGCCGGTTGGTCCCCGAGCTCCACTACCGCAACCTCGATTCACTGACCGAGCATTTCGAAATCCCCATTCACGCACGCCACCGGGCCCACGGAGACGCGCTGGCTACCGCAAGGGTCCTGCTTCGCCTGCTGGATCGGGCCGAGAACCTGGGGATCGGCGACCTGCGCTCGTTGCAGCGCTACCGGCCGCGCAAGGCCCACCAGGGACAGGGGAACCTATTCGCGGCAGCGGGGGTACCACGACGATCGCGAGGGTTGGTATAATGGTCCGCACCCCCGCCCCGCGCATCTCGCATTCCATGGACTGCTCGGAGGTCTCAATGAGCCGCTCGGCGACAACTCCGGTGATCATCGACGGTGTTCGCACCCCGATCGGACGCTTTCTGGGAGGACTCAGCCCGCTGTCGGCCCCCGAGCTGGGAGCCGTAGTGGTGCGCGAAGTGGTTTCACGGGCTGGCATTGACGTGCACGACGTCGACGAAGTGGTCATGGGCAATGTGGTTGGCGCCGGGACGGGCCAAGCCCCGGCGCGCCAGGCCGGCGTGAACGGGGGCATACCGGCCAGCGTGCCGGCCTTTACCGTCAACAAGGTTTGCGGTTCGGGTCTCAAGGCGGTGATGCTCGCCGCCCAGGCGATCCGAGCTGGCGACGCAAGACTGATCGTCGCGGGTGGATTCGAGTCCATGTCGAACGTGCCCCACTACCTGCACGGATTGCGCGACGGGGTGAAGTTCGGTAACCGCACGTTGCAGGACGGCCTGGTGCACGACGGTCTGTGGTGTTCCTTCGGTCAGTGTCACATGGGCGGGCATGCGGAGTACACGGCGGCGAAGGCGGGGGTCACCCGCGCCGACGCCGACGCCTTTGCACTGGCGTCTCACCGCAAGGCCGTGTCGGCGACCGACGAAGGTCGGTTCGGCGCGGAGATCGTGCCGGTCGCGGTGCGGACGCGCCGTGGCCTCAAGCGGTGCGATACGGACGAGAGCCCTCGTCGCGATACTTCGCTTGAGGCGCTTGGTCGCCTGCGTCCGGCCTTTCCCCGCGATGCGCCCGAGGGGTTGAAGGAATTGGTGGTCACGGCTGGCAACGCCCCGGGACTCAACGACGGCGCGTCGGCGCTGGTCGTCGCCAGCCAGGAATACGCCGACGCGCACGGCCTTGTCCCGCGCGCGACGATTACCGGATACGCCGCCGGCGGAACGGAACCGCGCGATCTTTTCTTTGCACCCGTGGTCGCCGTTCGCAATCTTATGAAGCGGCAGCGCACCAGCGTGGACGACTACGGGCTGGTCGAGATGAACGAAGCCTTCGCGGTACAGGCCATCGCGGACATGCGGGCTTTGGGGATGGACCAGGACCGAGTGAACGTCAACGGCGGGGCGGTCGCGCTGGGGCACCCGATCGGGGCGTCCGGGGCGCGCATTCTCGTGACGCTCCTGGCAGCAATGTCCGACCGCGACGTCGACACCGGCCTGGCCACCCTCTGCCTGGGCGGCGGCAACGCGGTAGCGCTGGCGGTCAGCAGGAACTGACGCAAACAGGCACCGACAAAAGGAACAATATGATCGATTCACACGCGAAATCGTGGTGGTGGGCGCCGGCGCGGACCGCAGCAAGACCCGTGGCGATACCCGTCGCCATTGCGCTCTTCGCACTCTTGACTGCGGTTGGCGCATATGTTGCCGTTCCGCTGGGCATTACGCCCGTGCCGATGACGCTGCAAACCCTGTTCGTGCTTCTGGCCGGGCTGATCCTGGGGCCGGTTGCCGGGGCGGCCTCTCAGTTGTTGTACCTGGGCCTGGGCGTGGCGGGAGTTCCCGTCTTCGCGATGGGCGCCGCCGGCCTGCCCTGGATTCTTGGACCCACCGGCGGATACCTCATGGCCTTTCCGGTCTGTGCGGCGGTGGTGGGCGGGATCTCGGGGTCGCAGGGGCGACCATGGCGAATGGTCGTCGCGTTGGTTGTCGGATCCGGGATCATTTTCGTCATGGGTGCCGCTGGGCTCATGGTGTTCAGCGATCTGTCGTCGCGGGGGTTGTTCGCCGCTGCGGTGCAACCGTTCCTGATCGGCGCCGCGATCAAGGCCGCGATCGCCTTCGTCGCTGCGCGCGGAATCGCGCCAACGTTGCGAGGGCGGGGCCGCTAGTCGATGCAGCGCGTCGTAGTCGTCGGCGCGGGCACCATGGGCGCCGGAATCGCCCAGGTGTGCGCCGTCGCCGGCAGACAAGTGACCTTGAGCGACGTTGACCCTGCCGCACTGACTCGCAGCGTCCGCGCGATCGAACGGAGCCTAAGTCGCCAGGTAAGCAAGAAGGCGATTGCCGGGTCCGAGCGAGACGCTGCGCTGCGCCGGGTCAAGGTCGCGGACTCGCTCACCGGCGTCGCGAGCGCCGATATCGTCATCGAAGCGGTTCCGGAGATTGCGCAGCTGAAGGGGGACCTTTTCGCCGAGCTCGACGCCATGGCGCCGGAGCACGCGATTCTGGCGTCGAACACGTCTTCGATTTCGATCACGGAGCTGGGTGCCAGAACCTCGCGTCCCGAGCGCGTGGTCGGCATGCATTTCATGAACCCGGTTCCGGTCATGCGCCTTGTCGAGGTCGTTTGCGGACTTGGAACCGATGCGGCCACGACGAAGGCGGTCATAAAGCTGGCGCGCGAACTGGGGAAGACTCCCGTCGAAGTGAGGGACTTTCCCGGTTTCGTATCGAATCGCGTGCTCATGCCGATGATCAACGAAGCGATCTTCGCGCTGATGGAGGGCGTTGCCGATGCGCGTGCGATCGACGTCGTCATGAAGCTCGGCATGAACCACCCTATGGGCCCGCTCGAGTTGGCCGACCTGATCGGCCTGGACACGTGTCTCTACATTCTGCAGGTGCTGCACCGCGAACTGGGCGACGATCGCTACCGCCCCTGTCCGCTTCTGCGGCAGTATGTCGCCGCGGGCTGGCTGGGGCGCAAGACCGGGCGCGGTTTCCACGCTTACGCGACCCGATGCTGACCGCCGAACAGTGCGCAATCCAGGAGCTGGCCCGCGAGGTCGCCGAGGCCGAAATCGCGTCGCGAGCGGCGGACTGGGATCGCGCCGGAGCGTTCGACCCCGCCGTGCTGAAGACGCTCGCCGAGCTGGGATTCCTGGGTATGTTCACGCCGGAAGCGTACGGGGGTCTCGGACTCGATTTGCCCACCTATCTCGTGGCATTCGAGGAACTGGCGCGAGCCGACGCCGCGCTGTCGCTGACTCTGCACATACAGAACGGGCCGATTCCATACTTGCTTTTGAGCCACGGCGCCGAGGCACAGAGGGCGAAATGGCTGCCGGCCCTCGCGGCGGGCGACGCGATTGCCGGGTTCGCGCTGTCCGAGGAGGATGCCGGGAGCGACCCCGCATCAATGACGACGGTGGCGCGGGAGACGGTGGACGGATGGGCGATTTCGGGCCGCAAGAAGTGGGTGACCAACGGTGGGCGCGCGGATGTCGTGGTCGTCTTCGCGCGAACCGACGCTCCTGGATCGGGGAAGCCGGGGAAGCCTGGATCGGGGAGGAACCGCATCGGAGCGTTTCTGGTCGATACCGCCGCGCCGGGGTACCAGGTGGGCAAGCGCGAAAGGACGATGGGCCTGCGCGCGTCGGAAACGGTTGCGGTGACGCTCGACGACGTGCGCGTGGCGCGCGACCGCCTGGTGGGCGACCCGGCCCGCGGCTTGGCCTACGCGCTGCAAGCGCTTGATCTCGGCAGATTGGGGATCGCGACGCAGGCGGTGGGGATTGCCCAGGCGGCGCTGGATCACGCGGTCGCCTATGCACGGGAACGGCGACAGTTCGATCGTCCCATCGCCGAATTCGGCGCCATACGCAGCAAACTCGCCGCGATGGCCACCCGAATTGCCGCGTCGCGAGCGCTGACGATGGATGGGGCCCAGGCCTGGGAGGCCCGTCACGACCTTCAGGCAGGCGCACCGTCGATGACTGCTCGATCTTCCATGGCCAAGCTGATGGCCAGCGAAACGGCGGGCTGGGTCACCGAAGAAGCAGTTCGCATTTTCGGGGGCTACGGCTTCATGCGGGAGTATCCGGTCGAAAAGCTCATGCGGGATGCGAAGGCGACCGAGATTTACGAAGGCACCAGCGAGATCCAGCGACTCGTGATTGGCCGCTCGCTCACCAGGTGTTGACGAAGACCATGGAACGGAAGAAGACCATGGAACGACTGAGGCAAGCCGATCCACTGGTCCACAGGATCGTGTCGGACGAGCGATCGCGGCAGGTGGGTCAGCTGGAAATGATTGCGAGCGAAAACTTTACCTCGCCGGCGGTTCGGGAAGCCCTGGGCACGGTTTTCACGCACAAATACGCCGAGGGCGTGCCCGGGCGACGCTACTACGGCGGTTGCGAATATGCCGATCGGGTGGAGGATCTGGCTCGGCGACGCGTGCTTGCGCTCTTCGGGGCGGACCACGCGAACGTGCAGCCCCATTCGGGCACGCAGGCCAACATGGCGGCCTATTTCGCGTTTCTGGAACCCGGCGACACGGTCGTGGGCATGAACCTGAGTCACGGCGGTCATCTCACGCATGGTTCCCCCGTGAATTTCAGCGGGCGCCTGTTCAAGGTGGCGGCCTATGGCGTGCGGGAATCGGACGGTCGGATTGACTTTGATCGGGTGCGCGATACGGTGCGCAGGGCGCGGCCCAGGCTCATCGTCACCGGAGCGTCGGCCTACCCCCGGACAATCGATTTCAAGACGTTCGGGGAGATCGCGCGCGAGGCGGGGGCCGTTCACCTGGTGGATCTGGCCCATGTGGCGGGACTGGTTGCGGCTGGGTGTCACCCCAGCCCGGTCGAACATGCCGACGTCGTAACGACCACCACTCACAAGACTCTGCGAGGTCCCCGCGGCGGGCTGGTGATGTGCGAGGAACGCCACGCGCGGACGATCGACAGGATGGTGTTCCCGTTCCTGCAAGGTGGACCCCTGATGCACGTGATCGCGGCCAAGGCCGTGGCGCTGGGCGAAGCCCAGTCTCCCGCGTTTCCCCCGTACGGTCGTCGCGTGGTCGAGAACGCGCGCGTCCTGGCGCGTACGCTGACGGGACGGGGCGTGCAATTGGTTTCGGGAGGAACCGACACGCACCTCATGCTGGTGGATCTGCGGGATCGGGACCTTACCGGCAAGGACGCGGAGCAGGCTCTGGAACGTGCGGGGATTACGGTGAACAAGAACACGGTGCCGGGCGAAACGCGGTCGCCCTTCGTCACTTCGGGCCTCCGCATCGGCACCCCGGCGCTCACTACGCGCGGCATGGGTGCGGACGAGATGACCCTGATCGGGGGTTGGATGGCCGACGTGCTCGACCGCCCCCGCGACGAGGGCGTGATCTTGAGGACGGCGAATCGGGTCCGGGAGCTGTGCGCGGGCTTCGCGCTGTTCAATCCGAGCGGTTAGTTTTGAAGACTCATGAACGCGCGCGACTTTGCCCATGTGCTGCCACCGCTGCGGAAGAAATACCCCCGTTACCGTGCGCCGGCGTACTTCTTTGTCTTTGACTGCCTCAAGGCCGTGATTTCGGGGATGGAGGAGAAGCGGCACGTGTGCGGGCCGGAGCTGGTCATTGGCGTGTGCATGGTCGCGATCCAACGCTTCGGTCCGCTTGCTCGCACGGTTCTGGGGCATTGGGGGATCCGCACTACCGACGACCTGGGCGAGATCGTGTTCGCGCTCATCGAAGTGGGTATGCTGGTGAAGCAGGACGAAGATTGCCGCGAGGACTTTCGCGACCTCCTCGATTTCGAAGACGCCTTTGACCACCAGTATCCGTGGCAGGTTCCCGACGACGAGACCTTGCGAAACGATGCGTGGACTTGCGAATATCCTTGAGACCCTGAGGGCCAACCAAAACAAGGCTGATAGGAATGCTGGAGAACGGATTTACCGGGTGCCTGAAGTGCGAACAAGGAGTACTGCTGCCCATGTCGGACTACGGGCGCGACGGAGCCCCCATTCGATACAAGGCGTGGGTGTGCTCCAATCCCGATTGCGGCTTCAACATTCGCATTGACAACGGCGAGATTTCGTTCGGCCGGTCGATCGGACAGAGCTACAAGTAGGTCATGACCGCGAGCATCCCGGAACGGCCGCCGGGCCAACCGGGCGTTCGCACCGCAGTTCGCGCGCCTACGTCGCACGAGGCTGCCCGGTTCGACCGACTCGCGATTGACGGGCAGGGCGTTCCCGAGCCTGCCCTCATGGAGAACGCGGGACGACAGAGTGCGCTGATCGTTCAGCATCTCTTCCCCGAAGGGCCGGTGGCGGCTCTGGTGGGTTCGGGCAACAACGGGGGCGATGCCCTCGTTTGCCTCAGGGCGCTTGCCGCGTGGGGGAGAGCCGTCACGTCGGTGATCGTGGGGAAGCGCTCAAGCAACGACGCCGTGCTACACGGGTGGCGCTTGCCCGCGGTGGCCTTTGCCGGGGTCGGCGAGGTCGGCAGCGAAGACGCGGTCAGCGCGATTCGGCACGCCGCCGTCGTGGTTGACGGGCTGCTGGGAACGGGAATCAGGGGAGCGCCGCGTTCTCGGTACGCAGAGGCAATCGAGCTGGCCAACGCAGCCGGACGCCCAATTGTGGCTCTCGATGCGCCCTCGGGGGTTGACGGCGCGACTGGAGCGGTTCCCGGGACGGCCGTGACGGCCGACGTGACCGTGGCCTTTGGGTGGCCGAAACTGGGGACGTTGATGTACCCGGGGCGGGCTCGTTGCGGGCGGATCGTCGCGGTGGAAATCGGTTTTCCTCCCGCCGCCGATTCGCGCTGGGCCCGTTTGGCAACCGCCGATTGGGCCTCGGGTCGCTTGCCGCGACGCGCGGCCGCGACCCACAAGAACGCCGTCGGAACCGTGACCATACTTGCCGGGTCGACGATGCCCGGCGCGGCGATGCTGGCGGCGAAATCGGCTTTTCGTTGTGGCGCCGGGCTGGTCCGCGTGTGCGCCTCGCGCGCGGCTCGAGAGCTGCTCGTGCAAGTGCCGGAAACGCTCTTCGTGGACGCCGACGACAAGGGCGCGGTGCGCGCCGCCGTACAGGCAAGCGACGCCCTGGCCGCCGGCCCCGGACTAGGTACCGATCGCGCCGCGGCGCGCCAGCTCGAGGTGGCCCTGGCAGCCCACGGGGGCCGTCCGGCCGTTTTGGATGCGGACGCGCTGACGTTGGTGGCGGCGGGAGCGATTGGAGGCCTAGAGGCGAATGAGCATACCGTAGTGACGCCTCACCCGGGCGAGATGGCCCGTCTCGCGTCTACGTCGGTGGCCGCAGTGCAGGGCGACCGCATCGGCGCGGCTTCGGGATTCGCGAGGGCGCACGGCGTGGTCACGCTGCTCAAGGGGACGCCGTCGCTGGTGGCCGATCCGCAGGGCGGGCTGCTGGTCAGCGCGACCGAGAACGCGTCGGCGTTGGCGGTGGCGGGCATGGGCGACGTACTGACCGGCGCAGTCGGGTGTTTTCTGGCGCAGGGGGTTGACGCTGTGACGGCGTGCGGCCTGGCCCTGCACGTCACCGGGCGTGCGGCGTCCTCCAGCGGGCTGGGAGCGTCGCTGATGCCGTCCGACGTGGTGGACGGCATCCCGGCGGCATTGGCGGAGAAACACGTGCCCGCCACCGACCTGCCCTTCCCGTTCGTGACGTTCGACCAAGCGCGGCCGCGCTAGCCGCGCGTGGACAATTCCGACGAGACTCGGTTGGTCGAGAGGCTGGTGGCCATTGGCTGGAAGGGCAGCCGCGCGGTGCTGGTGGGGCCGGGGGACGACGCGGCCGTGTTGCGAGGGGGGTTGGTCGCGTCCACCGACTTGATGGTCGAGGGCGTGCACTTCGACTTCGACTGGATCGCGCCGACGGAGGTGGGGTTCCGCGCCGGAGCCGCGGCGTTGAGCGACATGGCTGCCATGGGGGCGCAGCCGACGGCCTTGCTCGCATCGATGGCCGTGTCGGCGCGGGACCCGTCGTTGTGCGAGGCGCTGCAGCGCGGCATTCGTCGGGCCGGCGATCGCGTGTCGGCGCCGGTGGTGGGAGGCGACCTGAGCCGCTCGCCCGGCCCTGCCGTGGTCGACGTGGTCGCCGTGGGCAGGGCGCGACGGCCGCTACTGCGTCGCGGGGCAGCGCCAGGGGACGACCTGTGGGTGTCGGGAAGTTTGGGGGGTGCGGCGGCGGCCGTGGCGGCGTGGAAGGGAGCCGGACGCCCGGGACGCTCTGCGCGGCGACGATTTGCGCGTCCGCCGAACCGGGTGCCGTTGGGGATGAGGCTTGCAGCCGGTCGATTGGCCAGCGCGGCGATCGACGTTTCCGACGGCCTCGTCGTCGACGCCGGACGGATCGCGAGCGCTTCGGGCGCGCGGTTGCGGGTCGTACCGGAACGCGTGCCGCGCGACCCCGACACTGGGGGGGACTTGAAGCTTGCCCTAGGGGGAGGCGAAGATTATGAACTAATGTTTACCGCTCCGGTGGACATGCGAACCCCAGTTTCGGACTTGGGACGGGAGTTGTCGGTGCAGCTCACACGGATCGGACGGGTCGAGAGCGGAGCAGGGGTCGTGGTTGAAGATGAACGCGGACGGCGCCTCTCGCTCGACCGAGGCGGATACGATCACTTCGCCGTTGGCGACAACGGTGACGCTCCGTGATCCGGATCGCGTGGACCTACGCGGTGATGATCGCGGCCACGGTATTTACCGGTGGTCGCGCGATTCTCTATTCCGTGGCGTGGCGGAGCCGGTTCGATCGTTTGGCCCACGGTCTGACCGGGGAGTGGGGCACGATCGTGCTGTGGGGAGCCGGGACGAAGCTGGTGGTCCGAAACCGCGAGAGGATCGGGCGGAAGCGCGGCCAGATTCTGGTCGCGAACCATCAGAGCTGGTTCGACATTTTCGCTATTGGGGCCGCGCTCCGAGACAACTTCGCGTTCGTCGGCAAGCGGGAGCTGTCGCGAATTCCGATATTGGGCGGCGCGTGGGAACGCGTAGGGAACATCGCCATCGATCGATCGGACCGGCAGGCGGCGATGGCATCGCTGGCCAAGGTGGATGCGCTGGTGCGCGAAGGGCGCACGATCGTCATGTTCCCTGAAGGTACCCGTTCTGCCACCGGCGAGCTGGGCAGGTTCAAGAAGGGCGCGTTCGTGATGGCGATCAAGTCGCAGGTGCCCCTGCTTCCGGTTGCCGTGCAGGGTACGCGAGACATCATGAAGAAGGGCAGCTGGAGGATATCGCGAGGCACCGCCACCGTTGTGGTAGGGCACCCGATTTGCACCAGGGGCATGACGCTCAAGGACCGCAATGACCTGTCGCGCCGGTGTCGCGAGGCCGTGTTGAACCTGCTGCGCGACGAGGGGTAGGGCGACATGTCGGCAATCTTGGACATTGGCAGCCGCGAGATTCTGGACTCGCGAGGCAATCCGACCGTGGAAGCCGAAGTCGTGCTGGCATCGGGCCGCCGCGGGCGCGCGGCCGTGCCCAGCGGCGCTTCCACGGGGCGCTACGAGGCCGTGGAGCTGCGCGACGGCGATCGGGCGCGCTACCTGGGGCGCGGCGTGCTGAACGCCGTCGCAAACATCCGCGGAGAGATCCGAGACGCGCTGCTTGGTTGCGAGGCGCAGGAGCAACGCGCTCTCGACCGTGCGATGACCGAGCTGGATGGCACGCCGAACAAGGCACGCCTCGGCGCCAACGCGATTCTGGCCGTATCCCTCGCCGCGGCCCGCGCCGCTGCCGCCGAGAACGGTCTTGCCCTGTACCGCTACCTGGCCGGCGACGAGGCCTGCACCCTGCCGGTTCCGATGATGAACATCGTCAACGGCGGCGCCCACGCTTCGAACAACGTCGACATCCAGGAGTTCATGGTCCTGCCCGTGGGCGCCCCCTCGTTCTCGGAGGGAATGCGGATGGGCACGGAGGTCTTTCACGCGCTGCGGGGCGTGCTGAGCGCGACGGGGAAGAATACCACCGTCGGCGACGAAGGCGGGTTTGCCCCGGATCTCGGCTCCGACCTGGAAGCCGGGGAGCTCGTGCTGCAAGCGATTGAAGCGGCGGGGTACCGTCCTGGCGAGGACCTGGTGCTGGCGGTGGACGCCGCCGCCACGGAGCTGTTCGCAGACGGGCGCTATTCCCTGCGCTGGTCAGGCAGCGAGCCGTCGTCGCGGCGGGAGTCGCTTGCCACCGACGACATGATCGGGTTCTGGGAAGTCATGGTCGAGCGGCTCGGTCTCGCAAGCCTGGAAGATCCGCTTGACGAGGACGATTGGGATGGTTGGGTGGAGCTGACGCACCGCGTGGGCGGACGCTGCCACGTCGTGGGCGACGACCTGTTCGTGACCAACCCGGGCAGGCTTGCCAAAGGTATCGACATGGCCGCGGCCAACGCGATTCTGGTGAAGGTCAACCAGATCGGCACGCTCAGCGAAACCCTGGACGCCGTCGCGATGGCGCGGGAAGCCGGATTCGGGACGATCATCTCGCACCGCTCCGGCGAGACCGAGGACACGTTCATTGCCGACCTGGCCGTCGCGACCGGAGCCGGGCTGATCAAGGCCGGAGCCCCCAGTCGCACCGACCGGGTGGCCAAGTACAACCAGCTGCTGCGCATTGAGGAGGCGGAGGGCGCGCGCGCTCAATACGCGGGAAAGGACGTATTGCCGTGAAGAAACGCAAAGGGTTTGCGCGTCTGGTGTTTCCGGGCGTCCTCGGGTTGGCGTTGCATTTTGGTTGGGCGGGCGGAGAGTACTCCTATCTGGACGCTCGCCGAGCGGAGGCCGATCTGGAGGCGCGCCGCGCAGAAATCGGAGACGTGCGCCGACAGATCGACTCGATCCGTACCGTCGTCTCCGACCTTCGCAACGACGACGAGGCGCTGGAACGGTACGCGCGAGAGCGCTACGGGTTTATCCGCGACGGCGAATACCTCTACTTCGTGTCCGATCTGGAAGCGCCGGAATCGCCGTCGGAAGCCGAAGAGCCCGACCGGCGATCTCTATTGAGGTGGCTGCGCCGCAACGAGGGCTAGTGCGGCCAGCGAGGCCATGCGCCGAGGCGTCGGCCCGCGCCGAGATGTCAGTCGTCGCTTCCCTCCGGGGCCGCTTTTGCCAGACCCAGCGCGCGTTTCGCACCCGCGAGAACCCGCTCCGCATCTCCCGCCTCCAAAGCCTCCATGACTTCGCCCGAACCTGCGCCAAGCGCCTCGATGGCCGCCGTCGCGAGGGCAGCGGCATTGTCTTTGGTCAGCGCCTTGGGGAATCCGCCGTCCTGTACGCCGGTGGCTTTTTCCATGAAGGGCGTGAAGAGGTCCACGGGGATCGGGAACACGGTGGTGGAGTTGTTCTCCGCGGCGACTTCCACGACGCTCTGCAGGAAGCGCAGTTGTAGCGCCACGGGATGCTTCGAGATGATCTCGGCGGCTGCCGACAACTTCTGCGAGGCCTGAAACTCGCCTTCGGCCGCGATGATCTTGCCGCGCCGCTCGCGCTCGGCTTCGGCCTGCTTGGCCATGGCGCGCTTCATTTCCTTGGGAAGGTCGATGTCCTTGATCTCGACCGAGGTTACCTCGATGCCCCAGGGATCGGTCTCGAGGTCGATGATGCGACGGACGATCTCGTTGATGCGTTCGCGTTGGGCGAGCAGATCGTCGAGCTCGGATTGGCCCACGACGCTGCGCAACGTGGTCTGCGCGATCTGGCTGGTGGCGAAGTAGTAGTCCTCGACCTCGACCACGGCCTTCGACGGGTCAACGACGCGGAAGTAGACGACCGCGTTGACGGTGCAGCTGACGTTGTCCTTGGTGATGGTGTCTTGTGGAGCGATGTCGAGTGCGATGATGCGGAGGTCCATCTTGCGCATGCGCTCGACGCCGAAGGGAACGAGGAAGACCAGCCCGGGTCCCTTGGCTCGCGTGAGCTTGCCGAGTCGGAAGACGACGCCGCGTTCGTACTCCCATAGGATGCGCAGCGAGCTGAGCAGTCCCAGGACGCCGAAGGCAGTGAGGCCGGGGATCACGAAGAAGCCGAAATCCATGTGCGGTGCTCCATATGGATGAATGCCGAGGGATGGATGCTGCCGGGGTCTCTTCGAATAGGTGGCCATGGGGTGCCGCTTGACAAGGGCCCGCCGAATTTGGACCTTTCTTGTCCCCTGCCGGAGTAGCTCAGCTGGTTAGAGCAGCGGAATCATAATCCGCGTGTCGGGGGTTCAAGTCCCTCCTCCGGCACTGGCGCCGAGATGCGCGGTGTGGCTGGTCGTCGCGCGTTCGGCCCAAGCTGAACGACGAAGATGGCGTGGCACCCCCGCCAACCTCACATATCCCGCGCTCCCCATGCTTCCAGCAGGCTCGCCTCGACCTGCATCATTGCGGCGAGGTCGTGCGGTCCGCCGGCGAGCTCGGGTTGCTTGCGCAGCCCCGCGCGCAACGCGCCGTCCTCCCGGTCCTCTTCGGTCAAGCCGTTCCACCATTCCAGCGTGTCGGCAATCGTCTCGCTCACGGGTCGGCTCTCGTATCCCGCTTGAATTGCCGCCGCGTTGCTCACTTCGTGGATGCGGGCGTACGGTCCTTCGCTTCTCGGCGCCCAGATCGGGAAGAAGACGTTCTGTTCCAGCACGAACGATTCGTCCACCCAGTGGAACGTCGCGTCGCTGCCGCTCGCGTCGCGGCACGCGTCCATGAACGCGCCCATCTCGATTCTCTCCGACGGACCCACCGCGTTGTACACGCCGGACGTGTCGGATTCCAGCATCCGCACCACCCAGGCTCCCAGGTCGCGAGCGTCGATGAACTGGATGGGGTAGTCGGGCGCGCCCGGCACCATCATGTCGCCGCCCGCGGCGGTTCGCACCGGCCAGTAGGTCCAGCGATCGGTGGAATCGCCAGGGCCGACTATGTAGCCCGGTCGCACTATGGTGGCCCGCTCGCCGAACACCTCCTGCACGGCCTGCTCGCAAAGCGCCTTGTAGGGCCCGTACGAACGACCGTCCCAGTCTTCCGTCTCGGGTTCGTCCCAGGAGGCCAGCTCGTAGTTTTCGGTAATGTTGCCGGCCGCCAAGTCCTTGTAGGCCGAAAGCGTGGACACGAAGGCATAGCGCCCGGATTCCGACAGCATGGCCGCCGATTCACGCACATGCCGCGGAATGAACCCGGAGTTGTCGATCACGGCGTCCCAGGTCCGGTCTTCCAGCGCGGTCAGGTCGCTGGCGCGGTCGCCCACGAGCTTTTCCACGTCGGGGAAAAGGTGGGTATTGGTCCGGCCTCGGTTGAAGAGCGTGATCTCGTGGCCTCTGGACTGGGCGTAGCGAACCATGTGAGGCCCGATAAAGCCCGTTCCGCCCAGAATCAGGATGGACAGGGGCGCAGGCGCGGCCCCGGTTGCGCCCGCGGCGGTCGACGCTTCGTCCGCATCGGGTTGCGCGCAAGCTCCTCCCAGGGCGAGTGCGCCCGCGGCGGTAGCGCTGGTCTTCAGGAAATGGCGGCGATCCAGCAAGGTCATGTTCTGGTCCGGTTGGAGAGTGGAGGTATCGTACTCTTACTTACAGTTGACGTTCCGGTGGTCATTCGCAAGGTCCAACCGCGCTCGGCGCTTGCCGGAGTCTTGCTTGCAATGCCGGCATCTGGCCAACTTTATACCGCAAGGAGGTCTAGCCATGGCAAGTATCACCCGACTGCGAGTGCGGGCTGCCGTCCCGAGATCGTGGATCCCTGGGTAGCGGCTTGAGCGCCAAGACCACACTCCACCGCCGCGTCGCGGTGGAGACGCCCGAGCACGTGCGCCTCGATTATGTGCTCGCCGACCTGGGATCGCGCGCAGCCGCGCTGCTGATCGACGTACTGGTCATTGCAGCGGGGTTGTTCGCATTGCGCTATGCGCTGAGCCTAGCGCCCATTCTGGGCGACGTCGCAGCTTCCGCCAGCAGGGCGATTCTCATTCTCGCCGTGTTTTTTGCGCAGTCGGGATACTTCATGCTGTTCGAGGGAATCGGCGGGGGGAGAACGCCGGGCAAGCGCGCCATCGGACTGCGCGTCATTCACGCCGGGGGCGAACCCGTGTCCTTCCAAGGCGCGGTGCTCCGCAACCTGATCAGGATCGTCGATTTCCTGCCAGTCGGCGGGTTGGTCGGAGCGGTGTGCATTCTGGCGAACCGACGGGCCCAGCGTCTGGGGGACTTGGTCGCCGGCACGATCGTGGTTCGCGACACGGGCAGCGGCGAGCTGTTGGAAACTCGCGAACCGCCACCCGCCCGCGTGGGACGTCCGGTGCTGAGCGTCGAGCATTTCGAGTTGCTCGCAGGCTACATGGCGCGGCGAACGGGACTGGAACCGCAGGTTCAGCGTCGGGTGGCGCAGTCCGTTCTGGCCGCCCTGGGCTCTGCCGCGAAAGTGGAAGGAGACGCAGGCGAGGCGACCGCCGACGAGCAGCTGGTCCGCTTGCACCTGACGGAGGCGCCGCGACACGCTGCCCGACGCGGTGGCGCGAACTTGCAGGCGGCATTGATGGCGCGCGACCGGCGCGATGCGTGGACACGCTACGTGGCACTGGTCGAAAGGGCACGCAAGCGAGGGCTGAAGCACCTGTCCGAAGACGAAGTCCGAGCGTTCGGCCAACTGTACCGCGGGATTGCGGCGGATCTGGCCCGAGCGCAAACCTACGGCGCGTCGCCGGGGTTGCTCGGCAAAGTGCAGCAATGGGTCGGAGCGGGACACAATCTGCTGTACCGCGCTCGCGGCCAGGTGGTGGTGACGCTGGGGCACTGGATGATCGCGGGGTTCCCGCGTGCGGTGCGACACTATGCGCGACAGATCCTGCTGGCGTCGATTCTCTTCTATGGCTCCGGGGTCGCTACGTACATTGCTGTTCGCAACGATCCGTTGCTGGGTCGCACGATGGCGGGGTCGGGCATGCTGACGCGCGCGGAGAACACCGAGAAGGGCAACATCAACACGCCGTACGTCGACAGCGATGCAGAGGATAGGCCCGTGATGTCCTCGTACTTCATGACCAACAACGTGCGGGTCACGTTCACGACCGTGGCGGGCGGGCTGCTCGCTGGCGCCGGAACGCTCTATGTACTGTTGCTCAACGGCATCAGCCTCGGTGCGGTGCTTGGCGCCTACGGCAACGAAGGAGTGCTGGGCGTCATCCTGGCGTTCGTGTTCTCGCACGGATTCATTGAGCTTACCGCGATCTGTATTGCCGGGGGCGCGGGATTCGGCCTGGGTGCCGCGTTGCTCATGCCGGGCCGGCGCACCCGCGTGGAAGCGCTTAGGGAGCGCGGGAGCGCGCTCCTATCCTTGATCGCGGGCACGTCGGTCATGCTCGTGATCGCGGGCATCATCGAGGGCTTCTACTCGCCGTCCGAATTGCCCGCGACGGCCAAGTTCGCCTTTGGCAGTGCCACCGCGGTCTTGCTGGTGCTGTACTTCGGCTTGGTCGGTCGACGGCGGGACATCGTCACCGGTACGTAGACCGCCCTACAGCAAGCCGCGCTCCTTGATCTCGACGTATTTTTCCAGTGTGCGCACCAGTGTGTCGCCGGGCGGCGTATCGACCACCATAATTCCCGATCGTCGCATGACGTGCAGCGTAGCCCTGCGCGCCTGCACGAGTTCTTCGGCGGCCGCGCGGCGAAACGCTTCGGCGACGTCGGCCACGGGTTCGGTTGCAGCCGCCTGCAGCGAAGGGTTCCGGATCGCGATGGCCAGGGGGAGATGAGCGCGCCCAATCCGCGTGAGCGCACCGACGAGCGCACTCGAAACCTCCATGTCGATCACGTCGCAGAAAAGGATCACGAGCGCGCGCTTCCGAAAGGTTCGCGCCAGCGTCGCAAAGGCCAGGGGGTAGTTCGGCTCGACGAGCCGCGTCCTGACGCCGGTCAACACTCTGGCCAGCGCCGCGGGTTCCGTGCGCCGCGGCGGCGCCAGATGACGGATGCGATCGTCGAAGACGACCGCGCCGATGCGGTCTCCGAAGTTCTGCGCGCGACTTGCCAGCGTCATGCAAGCGCCGAGCGCGTAGTCCATCCTTTCGCGATCGGGCGACAACCGCTCGCGCATGTGCCGTCCCGCGTCGATGGCCAGCACGATGTCCTGGTTGCGCTCGGCCTCGTAGTTGCGCACCAGGTACTTGCGTCGTCGTGCCGAGGCCTTCCAGTCAATCGCTCGCAGGTCGTCTCCTTGCATGTAGTCGCGCAGGCTCTCGAACTCGCGGCCTTCGCCCCATTGGCGGGTGCGGCGGGGGCCGGGCGTACGGAGCGGGCGGCGAATGGCGTGCCCGCTTCGCTCCCGCAAGGGGTCTCGCACGCCCGGCTGCACCTGCAGCGTGTCCAACGCGTCGACGTGCGAGCGGCGCCAGGCCAACCCCCACCGCGACAGGGTGCGCATGTGAATCGCACCCAAATCGAGGAATCCGCGCGTGCGAGGGGTTACGCGGTAGATGCGCCGGACGGACGATTGCCCCGGGATCGCAACCCGAACGCCGCGATCCCACGCGGCCGCGTCGGTCTCGGGTACCCGCCGCAAGCACGGGTCGAGATCGTCCGTCACCTTGACCACGACCTCTCGCGGCGCTGGGTTCGTCACCGTGACCACGACGTCCGTCGGTGCGGCCAACGCCGATATTCTGGGTGCGTCGCGCCGTGCGGAGGGTTTCTCGGTCCGCCTAGCGTCAAACCAAAACAGCAGCAGCACGACCGCATCCAGCGCAAGCGCAAGCGGCGTGCTCACCAGGAACGCCGCCGACGTCACCCCGAGCATGGCGAGGGTCCGCCCGCTCGGGATATGCCTGACGACCACTACCGGGGCGCCTCGAGCGTCTCCAGCAGCGACGCCAGCTCGTCGTCGGAAGAACGTCCTTCCACCTCGGCCTCCGCCGTCAGCACGACGCGGTGCCGAAGCACGGGGAACGAAAGCGACTTCACGTCGTCGGGCGTGGCGAAATCGCGACCCCGCAAGAAGGCCTCGGCGCGTGCCGCCTGAAAGAGCGCGACGCCCGCCCGCGGGCTCGCGCCGAGCGAAAAGGCGGCGTCCGCTCTCGTCGCCCGCACGATGTCGGTGACGTAACGACGCACCCGCTCGTCCATGTGAATCTCGTTGACCGTCTGTCGCATGGCCAACAGCTCCTGGCGGGTCATCGGGTCGCTCATGGGATAGGTGCGGTCGTCGTCTGCCCTGAACCCGGCCTGGTGGCGATCGAGGATCTCGCGCTCGGCCTGCTCGGGCGGGTAGTCCACGACGATCTTCATGAGAAAGCGATCCACCTGCGCTTCGGGCAGGGGATAGGTGCCGTCGTACTCGACGGGATTCTGGGTGGCGAACACGGTAAACGGCGTGGGCAGGGGACGCGTGCGGCCGTCCACGGTAACCTGCCGTTCCTCCATGGACTCGAGCAGGGCCGCCTGGCTCTTCGGCGGCGCTCGGTTGATCTCGTCGGCGAGCAGGAGGTCGGCGAAGATGGGGCCCGGGCGGTAGGTGAAGCCCGAATCGCCCAGGATGTTCACGCCGACCAGATCGGTGGGCATCAGGTCTGGGGTAAACTGCACCCTGCCGAAATCGAGTCCCAGCCCCTTGGCCAGCGAACGCACCGCCAGCGTCTTGGCCGTGCCCGGGACGCCTTCAAGCAAGGCGTGGCCCCGGGCGAGGAGCGTGACCATGAGGTGGCGGAGAACGGTTTCCTGGCCGAGCACCACGCGCTCCAGGTCCTGGAGTAGGCGGAGGGCCGCGTCGCGGGCCGATTTCGGGGTCGTCATCGTCAAGTCCTTGCAAGATGCTCGTCGATTCCCGCAGCGATCGCCTGGAGATCCATGGGATGAGTGCGCAGCGCGACGCGCACGCGCGCCAGCGCGGCGTCCGGGCCGCCTCCGACATCAAGTTGGCGCAGCAGCGTATCGGCTTGGGCGATGGTGCGGGGTGGGGGATGGCGGGCGACGCGCGCCAGCCGCGCCACCAGGAGAAGGGCGGCCGTTTCGGTCGCACCCGCCTTGCGGTACAAGTCGGCGAGCGCCGATACGTGTTCAAGGGGGGATCGGCGCTCCAGGTCGGGGGGCGCGACGGCTGGAGCCGGCGACCCGAACCGCAGCCCGGCGCATGCGATCGCCACGAACGAAAGTGCCACGAGGTGCAACAGGACGCGGCCGCCGGGGCTGCCGACGAAGAACTGCGCCAGCACCTCGGCCTGGGTCCGATGGCCGCGAATTCCCTGATGATACTCGGCAAAGAACACCGTGTCCGAGTCGGCGGTGTAGGCCAGGGCCGCGCGGGTCGCGAGAATCGCCAAGGGGTCGTCCAGGGCGGCGCCGTTGGATAGGGGCGCCGCGTGCGCGAACGCCACTACGCGCCCATGTCCGAGCCGCAGCTCGGCCGCGGCCATCCACACTGCGCCGTCTTCGTCGCGCGCCGTCAGCAAGGGTTGGACCGCCGTGGTAACCGTGTCGCTCTCATCCTTCAATCGAATGCCAAATGCAGGTTCCAGGGGTGCCGGCATCCCTTCGGTAAGTGGGTGGGCGTGCCAACGGGGCTCTTGCAGAGTTTGGCCGGCGATCATCTCCAACGGCGTGTACGCGCGGGAAGAAATGCCGAGCGAATCCATCAAGGCGGTGTGCACCGTAATGGGGGATCGGCGACGCGCCTCCATTTCGGGGGGTGCGTAGACGAGCGTGCCGCCGGTCCTTACCCGATTCAGAAGGGCGTGAATCTCGCGAGGCGTTGGACGGACCGGCGGTTGCAGCAGCACAACCGTGCCGCGCACCGGATCGGCCTCGACGAAAGGCGTCGTGCGGGGCTCAGCGTACCGTCCGAGGCGCTCAATTGCCATGGCCAGGGCCGCCACGCCGTCCGGGGCCGTGCGAAGAGAGCTGCGCAGGGCGGTTGCCGTCCCCTGGCCGCCGGGCCGGGTCAGATAGCCCAACGTCAGCGCCACCGCCAGGATCGCACCCGCGGCAACGAGCGGGCGCTGATACAGCTTGGGTTCGTTGGCGCGCGCGGCGCTCGCGTCGATCACCGCGACGTCGCCTCCGATTTCTCCGAGGCGCACCCGGCCTCCTTGACCATCTTTGCCAGCTGCGCGTAGCCCGAAGCCGTGGGTTCCAGGTGGCCGAAAGAGAAATCCTCAAAGGCGCTAAGGAAGTTGTTGCCCGCTTGCGCCAAGCGGCTCGCGTTCGGCTGGTCCGCTTGGTCGCGGTGACGGGCGATTTCGGCGGCATAGTCGCCAGGAGTCTTTGCGCCGTGAAACGAAAGCATGTCGCGTTGCTCCAGGGTGAGCAGGAACCCCTGGTACAATGCGGTCGCCGCAGGGCGGAACCTGCCGTGCGAGGCTTGCGTGCTGGCCATGCCGAACCATTCGCGTGCCGTCACGGGTGCTTTGGCGACGGACAAGTCGTCTTCGGCAAGCCAAGGCGTCCGGAATCTCGGCGCTTGCGTCGCGGCTACCTTGACCGCGATCAGGACGACGGCGAGCAGCACTACGACGAGCACTACCACCTCCCAGATTGAATTGTCCTGATCCACGAAAAACCGTAGCCAGTCCCAGACCGCGCTTACCACGCGCTGGACCCACGACCAGAACTGCTGCCAAAGCGAGGGCGCAAAGGTGGCGAACTCCGGACCCGCAAGGATCTCGTGCAAGACCTGCGACACTTCGTCTGGCGATGGAAGTTGCTGTCCGGCAGGGATCTGATCCTGGACCACCGACCACCCCGTCATCGGGAAGCGTCCAACGATGCCGCGCGCGTCTCGAGATCAAGCGCTTCCGTGCGCACTCTGCGGTCGTGGAACAACACTATGATGCTGCCCATCATGACCGGGGCGGTCAGGGGCTGTAGCACCAAGTCGATGACCGCTTTCCTTATCCACCGCTCCTGGGATCCGATCGCGTCGCGCGCCTCGGGGGAGGCGAAAAAATCGCCGATGTCGAACAGACCAGTGACGCCCAGCGTCGGCGTCAAGGTAATCACAAACGCCACGATCACGATGCCCGCGACGCGCAGCCACGCGCCTCGGCACAGACGTACGGAACGCGCCAGCGCCCAAACGCACCCTGCTGCTCGGCTACGACCGAGGGGATGATCGCAAACGTGCCTCCCAACCAGATCGCGATTACCGCCACAACCGTCACAATGCCGAGTCCAATCGATGTGGCGACCCCCGCCGTGTCGCCGCGCGCCACCAGGAAAACGACGACGGGGACCACAATCATAACTGCGACAATGACGACGACGAGCAATGCCAGGATCGCCAGGATCGTAGCTCCCAAGGCACTCGGCATATGCCTCAGCGCTCTGCGATAGGCATAACCCAGCGTGGTCCTCCGTTCCTCGATCCGCTTGAACATCGCAACCGCCATGGCGAGCCATCCCAACAAGGAAAACATGCCGGGCACTGCGCGAACCGCCAACGTCCCACCCACCTCTCGCCCCATCTGACCCAGCGCTAGGAGCGGGTCGTCCGCGGGTTCAGACGCAACCGCCACGAGATCGCCGACCAGCTGCATGTACACATACCCCGGAAACGCCGCCGCCAGGGCAATCAAATAGAACAGGCCGAAATTGTGCCGATAGAGCTGCAGGGCGCCGTCGATGATTTCGCCGAAACCGAGGGGTCGCATGGGCAGCAGGGACATGTTCGCAAACTAGCTGCCTAAAGGTTCATGGACCACCGACCAACCCGTTACTGGGACTCGTCCAACGCCGCCGCCCGCGTCTCGAGATCAAGCGCTTCCGTGCGTAACCTGCGGTCGTGGAAGAGGACCATGATGCTGCCCATCATTACCGGGGCGGTCAGGGGTACTATCACCAAGTCGATCGTATTAATGAGCCACTGCTCCGTAGACCCAATTGCGCGCTGCGCCGCGGGAGACACGAAAACATCTCCCATGCCGAACAGGGTGTAGATGCCCACCCTCGGCGTCAAAGTGATGGTAAACGCCACAACCACGATGCCAAGTACGCGGAGCCACGCGCCCCGGCAAAGGCGCACGGAACGCGCCAACGCTCCAGCCGCACCCCGGTTCTCGACGACGACCGCGGGGATGATCGCGAACGTTGCCCCTATCCAGATCGCCATTGCCGCGAAGGCTGTCAACCCGCCGATGACAGCCGATCCGACGGCTCCCGCCCCGCCGCCGCGCGTCACAAAGAAAGCCAACGCGGGCACCATAATCACGCCTGCGACAATGACGATGCCGAACAATATGAGCATTCCCAGGACCGTGGCTCCCAAGGTACTCGGCACATGCATCAGCGCCTCTCGATAGGCTCGTCCCAGCGAGGCGCTCCGTTCCTCGATCCGCTCGCGCATCGCAACCGCCTGGGCGACAGACCCGACCCAGTAGAACGCGAGCGACGCCGCGACAACCGCCAATGCGCGCCCCATTTCGTCCAGCCCCTGGAACGGGTCGTCTCCGGCTTGAAACCCCAGCGCCGCGAAATTCACCCCGAGCACCTGCATCAGCACATACCCCGGAAACGCCGCCGCCAGGGCAATCAAATAAAACAGGCCGAAATTGCGCCGGTAGAGCTGCAGAGCGCCGTCGATGATTTCGCCGAAACCGAGGGGTCGCATGGGTAGCAGGGACATGCTCGCAAACTAGCATCCCATGGGCCAGTCTGGCCAACTCCCGAAGCGTCGTGCCACATTCACACGCTTTCGCACCACGGTTTCGCTCGCCACCGAGGAGGGTAGAGGAGATGAGGAAGCTCGACCGCATGTTCGCCGCCGCGTTGATCGTCGTCGCTTGGGGGTCCGGTCCCGTCCTGGCTCAGGAAGGGTCCGGTTGGCAGCCCGTGGGAACATTCTCGATCGTAGGCTACGACCCCGACACTGGCGAAGTCGGCGTCGCGGTGCAGTCGCGCGTCTTCTCGGTCGGGAACGGCGTGATCTGGGGCGAGGCCGGCGTCGGCGTGGTGGCCACGCAGGCCATCGTGGACGTGAGCTACGGCCCGCAGGCGTTGGCGCTGCTGCGAGAGGGACGCTCCCCCGCCGAAGCGGTGCGGGAGATCCTCGCCAACGACCCCGATCCCGACCCGGAACGGTGGACCAAAGAGGGCCGCCAGTTCTCGATCATGGACGCCAGCGGCGAAGTGGCGACCCATACGGGACCGCGCGCCAGCGACTGGGCGGGCCATCGCATCGGCGAGCACTGTTCGGCGCAGGGCAACATCCTGGCTGGTCCCGCCGTCGTGGACGACATGGTGCGGGCCTTCGAGTCGACCGAGGGGCACCTCTCGCTGCGGTTGCAGGCGGCGCTGGAAGCCGGACAGGCGGCCGGGGGCGACACGCGCGGCATGCAGTCGGCGGCGATGCTGATCGTGGCGGAGGACGGCGGCGTGTGGCTCAACAACGACGTGGTGCTCCGTCTGCAGGTCGACGACCACGAGGAGCCCATCGCCGAGTTGCGCCGCCTGGTGGAAATCGCGGCGGATCGAAGGGAGCGCCGTCGGGGGCCCTGAGCGGCCGGGCTGGCCGTGGCCGGACCGGCGTATGCCGTCACGGCAGCGCGGCGAGCACCTCCACGAGGTGTTGCGCGCGTCGTCCCGTGCCCAGGCGGATCTGGGCACGGCAGCTGAAGCCGTTGGCGATGGCCACGGCGTTCGGGTCGGTGGCTCGCAGGGCGGGGAACAGGCTCAGCTCGCCGATCGCACGCGACGTGCGCCGGTGCTTGGCCGCGTAGCCGAACGATCCCGCCATGCCGCAGCACGTGGACTCGATCAGGGTGCCGCGCACGCCCGCGACCCGCTCGAGCGCTGCGGCGGTGGCCGTGGCGGTACCGGTGGCCTTCTGGTGGCAGTGGCCATGTATTGCCGGGCTGGAGGCCGCGTCGGCGAGGCCGGGGCGTTCAAAGCGCCCGAGCGCGGGGCGATTCTCGGGGTCGATCAGGAACTCGTCCACCAACTTGGCGTGCGCGGCGACCGTTTCCGCATCGTTGCCCGGACACAGGTACAGCGCCTCGTCGCGCAGCGTGAGCAGGCACGAAGGTTCGAGTCCCACGATCGGCAACCCTTGCCGCGCGAGCGGGGCGAGGGCCGTGACGGTGCGCTCGAGCTCGGCGCGGGCGTGGTCGAGCATGCCGGCGGAGATGTAGGTGCGGCCACAGCACAACGGTCGCCCCGCACCCGAGGGGCGCGGAACGCGCGGCACGGCGCCCAATCGGTGCAGGACCGAGACGGCGGCGCGCGCAACGCCCGGGTCGAAGTAGCGCGTGAACGTGTCGACGAAGAGCGCGACCGTCGGGGTCGTCCTCGGGGCGTCGCCCGTCGCCGCGCCGATCTCCGCGTCCTGGAACGGCTTGGGGTGCCATTCGGGAAGCGCGACCGTGGCCGCGATGCCGAGCGTGCGCTCGCCGAACCAGCGAGCGACCCGACTGCGACCATGAACGTTCAGCAACCGGTGCAGCCGCGACGCCACGGGGGCCGCCCGCGGCAGGGACGCGAAGAGCCGTTCGCGCAGCGGGATACCGCGCTGCCTGCGTGTGCGGTGCAGGACTTCGGCCTTGAGCCTGGCCATGTCCACCCCTGCCGGGCACTCGCGCTTGCAGGCCTTGCAGGAAATGCAGAGTTCGAGGACGTCGGCGACCTCTTCTCCCCCCAATCCCTTGGGACCCAGCTGCCCGGTCATCGCCAGGCGCAGCGCGTTGGCCCGGCCTCGCGTGGTGTCGCTTTCCTCCCGAGTGACGCGGTACGAGGGGCACATGACGCCGCCGTGCATCTTGCGGCAGGCTCCGTTGTTGTTGCACGCCTCGATGGTTGCGACGAAGGGGTCGCTCGGCCCCGATGCCGCGGGCCCCGATGCCGCCACGGGGAGCTTCTTCGGCGCGGGCGCCAACCTCACGCGGTATTCCGGACCGTAGCGAAACAGGCTGCGGTCGTCCATTGGCGGCGGCGCCACGATCTTGCCCGGGTTCATCATTCCGGCGGGGTCGAACGCGCGCTTCACTTCCTCGAAGGCGCGGGTCAGGCGGCCGCCCAGGAGCGGCTCGACGAACTCGGAGCGGAGAATGCCGTCGCCGTGTTCTCCCGAATAGGATCCTCCCAGTCGCACCGCCTCGCGCAGCACCTCGTCGGCGATCGAGCGGAAGGCGGCGATGTCGCGCGGCTCCTTCATGTTGAGCGACGGACGCACGTGGAGGCAGCCCACCGAGGCGTGGGCGTACCAGGTGCTGCTGGTGCCGTGGCGCGCGAAACAGTCCTCGACGAAGGCGGCGAAATTGGCCAGCGCGGGAAGGGGGATCGCGCAGTCCTCCACGATCGACACCGGCTTCCGCTCGCCCGTCATGGACATGACGATGTTGAGGCCGGCCTTGCGCACGCGCCAGATGGCCGCCTGGTCGGCGGGGGCGACGGCGCGCACGACCTCCCGACCCGGCCCCGTACCCCGCACCAGGTCTTCCAGGCGGGTCAGGCGCCGCGACAACCTGTCGGCATCGTCGCCCGCGAACTCGACCAGCAGGACCGTGTGGGCCGACGCGGGCAGCAGCGACTCGACGGCGGGGCGAAAGGCCGGATTCTCGCGGGCGAGTGCGATGACGGTATGGTCTACGAGCTCGACCGCGTGAGGCGCGAGGTCCACGACGTACTGCACCGCATCGAGAGCCTCGGCAAGGGACGGGAAGCCGCAGACGCCGAGCACGCGCCGGGCGGGCCGCGGCGACAACTTCAGCTTGACCGTACGGAAGAAGGCGAGCGTGCCCTCGGATCCCACCAGCGCTTCGGCCAGGGACGCGCCCGGACGCAGCAGGCGGTGCAGCATGTAGCCCGCGACGTGGCGCAACACGGCGGGCACGCGCGCGTTCAATTCGTCGGCTTCGCGCACGGCGATCTCGCGCAAGAAATGGGCGAGCTCGGGCGCGGTGCGGGGGTCTTTGCGAGAGCCGAAGACGGCGATGCGGCCGTCGGCCAGCAGCGCTTCCACTTCCAGCACGTTGTCGGCCATGATTCCGTACCGGATCGAACGCGCGCCGCCGCTGTTGTTGCCCGCCATGCCCCCGATGGTGGCGCGGCTTGCGGTGGCGACGTCGACCGGGAAGAAGAGGCCGGTGGGGCGAAGACGTCGGTTGAGCTGATCGAGGACGATGCCCGGCTCGACCGTCGCGGTGCGGTTCTCGCGATCGATGTCGAGTACCCGGTTCAGGTAGCGCGACGTATCGACCACCACGGCGCGTCCCACCGTCTGGCCGCATTGCGAGGTGCCCGCGCCGCGCGGCAGGACGGGCACCCCCTCTTCGCGCGCGACCGCCATCGTCGCTTCCACGTCGTCGAGCGTGCGCGGGAGGACAACGCCCAACGGGTAGATCTGGTAGATGGAAGCGTCGGTCGCGTACAGGCCGCGGGTGAGCGCGTCGAACCGCACCGGGCCTTCGACTTCGGCGCGGAGGCGACGCGCCAGCCGAGAGTGCTTGGTCGAGACTGGGCGCATTCCGAAAGGTGCCGCCGCGGCGGCCCGGTCACAACGCCCCCCCGTGCTATGTTGATAACGACCATCCTTGCCAAGGGGGCGTGATGCACAACAAGTCGTTGGCCCAGTCGGCCTGCCGACTGCAAGCGGGAATCTGGTCCGCACTGGCGTTGTTCGCGTGGGGTTGCGCGCCGTCCGACGCTCGCCCGGAAAGGGGCGACGAACCGCTCGAGCTCACCTTCGGACACGTGGGAGCGCCGGGCTCTCTCTTCGCGTTGTCGGCGGACGAATTTGCGCGGCGCGTCAACGAGCGTCTCGCCGGCGCTGCGGAGGTCGTCGTGTTCGGCTCCAGCCAGCTGGGCGGCGACGACGTGCTGTTGCAGAAGCTCGCGCTTGGCACCGTGGATCTGGCGCTGCCTTCGACGATCATGTCCTCGCGTATCCCGGAGTTCGGCCTGTTCGAGATGCCCTACCTGGTACGCGACCGCGTCCACATGTCCAGAATCGAAGACGCGCTGGTCTGGCCCGAGCTAGCTCCGCTTGCGGATGCCCAGGGCTATCGCATCCTCGCCCTCTGGGAGAATGGGTTCCGCCACGTCACCAATAATCTCGGTCCCATTCACTCGCCCGAAGACCTGGACGGCGTAAAGCTGCGCACCCCGCGGGGCGTTTGGCGCGTCCGGCTCTTCCAGCATTTCGGCGCCAACCCGGTTCCGATGGCGTTGTCCGAGGTATTGCTGGCGCTGCGCACGGGCGTCGTGGACGGACAGGAAAACCCGCTGGCGCAGATCCACGCGTCGAAGCTGCACGAGGTGCAGCGGTACCTGTCGTTGACGGAGCACGTCTACACGCCAGCCTACGTGACCGTGTCCGCCAGGCACTGGCCCGACGTGCCCGAAGCGGTGCGCACGGTGGTCGAGGAAGAGGCGCGCGCGCTGCAAACGTTCGTATACGCAGCAGCCGAACGTCTGGATCGCGAATTGCTGGCCGAGCTCGCCAACACCGACATTGCCGTCAACCGGGCCGATCGGGCGGCCTTCGAGCGCGTAAGCGAAGAAGTGTACGCCGAGTTCAGCGCAACCGTGCCGGGTGGGCGCGAGCTGATCGACCAGGCGTTGCGACTGGCGCTGCCGTAGCGAGCTCGCAAGCCGCGTGGCCAAGGTCCGGGTCGTCTTCGAGAAAACCCTCGAAATTGTCGTGGTGGCGATTGTCGCTGCCCTGGCGCTGTCGGTCGTCGTGGGCGTCGCGTACAGGAAGGCGGGTGCCGCATTAGTGTGGTATGACGAGGTCGCCGCGGTTCTCCTGGCCTGGTTGACGTATTACGGGGCCGCGTTGGTGGCGCTGCGACGAGGTCACATCGGCGTGCCCATGCTGGTCGAGCGGCTGCGCGGAGGCGTCCGCATCGTCGCCGTGCTGATCGGCGAAGTCGCCGTAATCGGGTTCTTCGTCGCCCTGGCCTGGGCGGGCATGCAGGTGCAAGCCGCGGTGGGCGGGATCCCCATGGTCAGCCTGCCTGCCGTGCCGTCGGCGGTGGCCCAGTCGGTGATCCCGATCGGGGCCGTCCTGTTCGTTGCGGCGCAATTGCTCAGCCTTCCCGACGCGCTGCGGCCGGGGGTCGGGGGCGACGACCGGTGAGCGTCGTTCTCGTCGCGCTGCTTGCGCTCATTCTTGTCAACGTGCCCATCGCGGTGGCGCTGGCGCTCGTGACGCTGGTGGCGATGATCCTCGCGGGCGGCGTGGAATCGATTCCCAACGCGGCCCTGGTCATGTTTTCCGGCGCCACCAAGTTCCCCCTCATCGCAATCCCGCTGTTCATTCTGGCCGGCGCCATCATGAACTCGTCCGGCATTTCGCGCCGCCTGGTGGCCTTCGCATCGGCCGTCTTCGGGTTCGTGCGCGGCGGGTTGGCCATGGTGAGCATCTCGGCGTCGATGTTCTTCGCCGAGATCTCCGGAAGCGCGGTGGCCGACGTGGCGGCGATGGGCTCCATTCTCGTACCGGCGATGAAGAAGCGCGGCTATTCCCGCAACTTCGCGGCGGCCGTCACATCGTCCTCGGCCACCCTGGCCGTGATCATTCCGCCGTCCATCCCCATGATCCTGTACGGCGTCATGTCTGGCGCGTCCGTGGTGGAGCTCTTCGTGGCGGGCATCGTCCCCGGCGTGCTCGGCGGCCTCCTGATGATGTTCGTCGCCTACCTGTGGGCCCGGCGCGCCAACCTTCCCGTCGAGGAGGCGTTCCGGATCCGCCGCGTGGCGGAGACGTTTCGCGACGCGGGGTGGTCGCTGCTGCTGCCCGTGATCATCCTGGGCGGAATCTTCAGCGGCTGGGTGACCGCCACCGAGGGCGCGGGAATCGCGGTCGTGGCCGCGCTGGTCATCGGCGGGCTCGTGTACCGGGAGCTCGACCTGGCGCGCCTGAAGCGCGCGATGCTCGATTGCGGGCATCAGACCGCCGTGGTCATGCTGCTGGTGGCGGCTTCGGCGCTGTTGGGCGATTTCCTGACCCAGGCGCGCCTGCCGCAACGGATCGCCGAGGCGATCATCGGGTTCACGGACTCCAAGCTCGCCGTTCTGGCGCTGCTCAATGCGTTCCTGCTGGCGGTGGGGCTGTTTCTTCACTCCGCCGCCGCGATCATTCTGGTGGTGCCGATTGTCATGCCGCTCGTGCAGGCCATGGGGATTGATCCGGTTCACTTTGGCCTGATCGTTACGCTTAACCTCGGAATCGGGCAGCAGACGCCCCCGGTGGCTTCCGTGCTGGTCACGGCCTGTTCGGTTGCCAAGGCCGACATCTGGGCGGTCACCAAGGCCAATCTGGGGTTTATCGGAGTGCTGGCCGCCGTGCTGCTGACCGTGACCTACGCGCCGGCAGTTTCCATGACCCTGGTGGAGTGGTTCTATCGATGACGAGCAACGAATCGGCCCCTGCCAGCGCGTCACGCGTCGGCTCGCAGGAGCCAACGCCCCGCGCGCATGCTCACCTCGCCACCCGTCACGACGGGGCCGTGGCCACGGTGACGCTGGATAATCCCGAAAAGCTCAACGTGCTGGATCTCGCCGGTTGGGAAGCCTTGGGCGCGCTGTTCGAGGATCTCTCCCGCGACGACACGGTGCGCTGCGTCGTGCTGCGTGGCGCGGGGGGCCGGGCGTTCTCGGCGGGCTCCGACATCGGCCGCTTTGGCGCGCAACGCAACACGCCCCAGCAGGTGACGCGCTATGCGGCGGCGGTTGAGCGCGGGGTGCGCGGCGTGTACGATTGCCCGCACCCCACCGTGGCGGTGGTGGAAGGGGTGTGCGTGGGCGGCGGGTTGATCATCGCTTCGTGCTGCGACATTGTCGTGTGCGGCGAGTCCAGCCGGTTCGGCGCACCGATCAATCGTCTGGGGCTCACCATGGCCTACGAAGAGATGGCGCCGCTGCTCGCCGCCGTGGGGCCGCGGCCGATCCTCGAAATCCTGCTCACGGGCGAGCTGATCGGCGCGCGGCGCGCCCGCGAAATCGGTCTCGTCAACCGTGTCGTCCCGGACGCGGACGTTGCCGCGGCGGGAGCGACGATTGCGCGCAACGTCGCGAACGGCGCGCCACTCGTGAACCGGTGGCACAAGAAGTTCGTGCGCCGCATGGCCGATCCGCGCCCGTTGACCAACCAGGAACGGAACGAGGCCTACCAGGCGTGCGGCACGCGAGACTACCGCGAAGGCACGGCGGCCTTTCTCGAGAAGCGCGCGCCCCGCTTCACGGGCGAGTAGGCGGCTTTGTGGCAAGGACCGAGCCAGACCGGCGCGGCGCCGCGCACCAGCGTGGCGTCCCACATCGGCCCCATGCCGATCAACCCCTGGCCGGCGTCCGCGTGGTCGAGCTCGCGCACGTCATGGCGGGGCCCGTGTGCGGAAGGATGCTGGCCGACATGGGAGCCGACGTCGTCAAGGTCGAGCCGCCGGGGACCGGGGACCCGACCCGCGCGTTCGCGCCGCCGCGCATGGGAGGAGCCGGCGCTGCGTTCGTGATGATGAATCGCAACAAGCGCGGCATCGTGATCGACCTAAAACGCCGATTGGGCAGGGACGCGGCCAGGCGCATGCTGGCACGCTGCGACGTGGTGGTCGAGAACTTTCGCGACGGCGTGATGGACCAGATGGGGTTGGGCTACGAAACGCTCCGGGTCGAGAACGCCGGCCTCGTCTACTGCCAAATAACGGGGTATGGACGGACGGGACCGTTGGCCAGCCATCGCGGCTTTGACCTGATTGCGCAGGGGATGACCGGGCTAATGAGCATCACCGGCGAGGGCGCCGGGCGGCCGCCGGTCAAGTGCGGGCCGCCGTTGACCGACATCACCGCGGGCATTCTGGGCGCGATGGGGGTCGTGGCTGCGTTGTACGCGCGGGACCGGACGGGCGTGGGGCAGCGCGTGGACACGTCTCTTTACGAGGCGGGGATCATACAGACGTTCTGGCAGTCGGCGGTGGCGCTGGCCACGGGCGAATCGCCGGGTCCTCTCGGGTCCGCACATCCGTTGGCGGCACCCTACGAGGCGCTTCCCACGGCGGATGGGTGGATCACGGTCGGAGGCTGGAATCAGGTGAACTGGATTCGGTTCGTGGACGCGATTGGTTTGCCGGAGCTGGCAACGGACGCGCGCTTTCTTGCGAATGCCGACCGAATGGCCAACTTGCCGGGCCTCCGCGACGTACTGGCCCAACGGCTGAAGACCGAACCCACGGCGGCTTGGCTGGACCGGCTGGAGCAAGCCAACGTGCCCGCCGGACCCGTGTCGAGCATTGGCGACATGCTGCGGCATCCCCAGACCACCGCGCGCGACATGGTGGTGGAAACGCCGCAGGCGGACGGGACCGCGCGGTCGCTCGGGATGCCGATTAAGTTTTCTCAGGCGCCGGCATCGGTGGCCCGGGGCGCGCCGCGACGGGGCGAACACACTGCGGAGATCCTGCGCGAATACGGGTTTGGCGACCGCGAGATAGCGGAGTTGCTGAGATCGGGGGTGGTCGGCACTATGGAGTCCGGTACCGTGGAGTGCTGAGCGAACCCGTTTCAGGAGGGTCCTATCGTGTACAAGCGTTGCACTATTCGGTCGTTGGCGATCTTGCCGTTGGCGACGACGGCGATCTCGGCCTTCGCAGCTTTCGCGCTTCTTGCATCTCCGCCGGTCGCCGCAGCGGCCGCCCAGGCCCCCGACCCGGGAAGCTATTCGCCCGCGGTGCACGACGTAATTGAGGAGCGCGGTCGCCTCGTCGCCATGCGCGACGGCGTGCGCCTCTCCACCGACATCTACTTCCCGGACGGAGACGGTCCCTTCGCCGCGATCCTGACCATCACGCCGTACGACAACAATGGTCCGCGCGACCGGGCGCGTTGGTTCGCCAGGCGCGGATACGTCGTGGTGCTGGCCGATTCGCGCGGTCGCTACGACTCCGAAGGCGAATGGGATCCCTTCATTGTCGCCCACAAGACCGACGGGTACGATCTGGTCGAATGGATCGGATCGCAGCCCTGGTCGAACGGCGCAGTAGGCATGATTGGCGGGTCGTATCTGGGCTGGACCCAGTGGTGGACGGCCAGCCAGGCGCCCCCCTCGCTGAAGGCGATTGCACCCGAAGTCGCGCCCCCCGACGCGTTTCACAACATTCCCTACCAGCAGGGGATCATGCTCGGTCCCTTCGTGGATTGGGCCGCATGGATGTCGGGTCGCACCGCACAGGTTAAGGAGGAGGGGCCCTATGGAGGGTTTACCAATTCGCGCTGGGAAGATCTCCTGCACGCGCCCTACCTGACGCTCGACGAGGCTCGGGGGATGAAGGACGGCGATTGGTGGCGGTCATGGATCAACGGTTACCTGGCCACCGATCCATACTGGGACGGAATGGCGTACCAGTCGCCGGAGAGCTTCTCGCGCATTACCGTGCCGTCGCTGAACCTGACGGGCTGGTTCGACGCCGACTTTCCCGGCTCGCCGATCAATTATCTGGGCATGAAAGCCCACGGAGCCACCCCCGAGGCCCGGCGTCCCAGGTTGATCGTAGGTCCCTGGTTCCACGGGTTGAACGACCGGGTCGTCGCCGGCATCGACTACGGTCCCGAAGCGCAAATCGATCTCGACGGGTACATTGCGCGCTGGTACGACCACTACCTCAAGGGCATCGACAACGGCGTTGACGACGATCCGTCCGTGTACGTCTTCGTCATGGGGCCGAACCGCTGGTACGCGGCAGACGATTGGCCGCTGCCCGAGACGGAATGGACCGATCTCTACCTGACTTCGGGCGGTCGCGCAAACACGAGCCTGGGCGACGGCCGTCTTGAATGGACCGTGCCGGCGGCGGACGAATCCGACAGCTACGTCTACGATCCCACCGACCCCACGCCGTCACCGTACGGCGATCACGGTCATATCCCCGGTGCAGTGGAGGCCGGCGAGCCCGCTCGGCGCGACGACGTTCTCGTATACCAGACGTCGATCTTCCAAGACCCCATGGAAGTTACGGGACCAATCGAAGCGATCCTGTATGCGTCCACGTCGGCACGCGACACCGACTGGATGGTGCGCCTCGTGGACGTGGGCCCCGACGGCTCGGCGATGCTCCTGGGCGAGGGAGTCATGCGCGCGCGTCACCGCGATCCGGACAACGACGGGCGGTTCAATCCCGACCGCCTCAGCGAGATCGAACCCGGCCGTACATACAGGTACCACCTGGAGTTCTGGCGCGTGACCGGCAAAGTGTTCGGACCGGGCCACCGGATTCGGATCGAGATTTCGAGCAGCTATTATCCGTTCTACCTGCGCAACCTCAACTCGGGTCGGGACAACGCGGGGCTGGCCACGGCAGACGAAATGGTTGTGGCCACTCAGACCATTCACCACGGGCCGGCGAATCCGTCGAGAGTCGTGCTGCCCGTCATACGGAGGCGATAGACGTTGGAGTTTCTCGGGATTGACTTTGGCTGGGCCGATGTGATCAGGCGGTGGGATGCGGTGGTGGCCTACATGGCAACGCGCTGGCTGCCCTCGTTCGGCACGGTGGTGACTGCCGCGATTATCTACCTGGTGAGCAGCTGGATTCTGAAGCGACTGCAGAACCGGTTCGCGGCAAAGACCAAGACGGATCTTGACGACGAGCTCCTGCTGACCATTCGTCACGCGTTCAAGCTCACGGTCATCGCCTGGGCGGTGTGGCGCATCCTGGGCATCTGGGTGCCGGTCCTTGGCGCCGAGACGCCGGAGGGCGACTGGGTGGCGTACGAGAATCAGCCGCGCGACTGGGTGTGGGGCGTCTGGATTGCGCTCGTGTTCTTCCCGCTGAGCTGGTTCGTGGGTTACCTGATGCGAACCTTCGAGTCCCGGGTGCTGTCCCGCAGCTCGGGCATGGCGCTCGACGAGACGGCCCTGCCGATGATCAACCGCTTCGTGCGTTTCGGCGTGATCGCGATTGGCGTCCTGTTGGCCATGACTCACCTCGGCCTGCAGATCGCGCCGTTGCTGGCGGGTGCTGGCGTTGCGGGAGTGGCGCTCTCCCTGGGCGCCAAGGACACGTTGTCGAATCTGATCGCGGGCGTGCTTCTCATCATGGACCGGCCTTTCGAAGTGGGGGACCGGATAGAGCTGTGGAGCGCTCCCCGCGATACGGGCACCTGGGGCGACGTGATCGAGATCGGGCTGCGAGCGACGAAGATCCGCAATCCCGACAACTTGGTGGTGGTCGTGCCGAACAACGAGATCATGCAGCGCGACATCATTAACTACACTATGTCCGGCGAGGACATCCGGCTGCGCATTCCGTTTTCCTGCGCCTACGAGTCCGATATCGACCGCGCCAAGGCCCTGCTTGTCGAGGTGGCGCCCCAGGTCGATGGCGTCAAGACGAATCCGGCCCCAATCTCAATCGTGCGGGGATTCGGCCCGTCGGAGGTGAAACTGCAGCTGCGGGTGTGGATTCGCGAGGCGCGCCAGCGACGCCGGATTGCAGACGAGATCACGGAAAGGGCGATGTTGGCGTTCGCGGATGCCGGGATCGAGATTCCCTATCCGAAACGGGAACTGTACATCAAGGGGGGGATCGACAAGTAAGCCCGTGCGACGGCCGGTTGGCCCCTACAACCACACGTACTTGGCCAGGAAGATGGCCGCCAGCACCACGATCGCCGGGCTCATGGTCCGGCGGGCCCCGCCGAGCGCCTTCATGACCACATAGCTGACGCAACCCACGGCCAAGCCTTCCGAGACCGAGAAGGTGAACGCCATGGTCATGGCCAGCGCCAGCGCGGGGACGTATTCCGTCACGTCGTCCCAGTCGATCTCGGTAAGGCTCCGCGCCATGATGCAAGCGACGAACACAAGCGCGGGCGCGGTTGCGTAGGCCGGGATCGACGTCGCCAGCGGCTCCAGAAACAGCGTGGCAAGAAAGAGAACGGCAACGACGACGGCCGTCAGGCCCGTACGACCACCGGCGCGGATCCCCGCGGTGCTCTCGATATAGGAAGTGACCGACGACGTACCGGCCGCCGCACCCACGACGGTCGCCGCCGAGTCGGCAAGCAGCGCTCTGCGAAGGCGGGGCAGGCGACCGTGTTCGTCCAGCAGGCCGGCTCGGTGCGCCACGGCGATGAGCGTGCCCGAGGTGTCGAACATGTCGGTGAACAGGAAAGCGAGGACGACCGTGATCATGGCTACGTCGAGCGCCGCGCCGATGTCCAGCTGAAACATCACCGTGGTCGGGTCGGGAGGAAGGGCGGCGATGCCGCGCAACTCGTTGATTCCCAACATGATGCCGATTGCGGTAACCCCCAGGATGCCGATCACGATCGCACCCGGCACGCCCCGTTTTTCAAGGGCGACGATTCCTACGAAGCCGAGCGCGGCCATCATGACGCTGGTTTGACCGACGTCGCCCACGCTCACCAGCGTGGCGGGGTCGTCAACCACCAGACCCGCGTTCTGCATCCCGATGAGGCCGAAGAACATGCCGATGCCCGCAACGGTGCCCATCTTGAGCGAGCGAGGAATGGCGTTGATGATCCATTCCCGGATCGGTAACACCGAGATCGTGACGAAGATCAGTCCCGACACGAAGACCGCGCCCAGAGCCACCTGCCACGGGTGCCCCATGCCGAGCACTACGCCGTAGGTGAAGAAGGCGTTGAGCCCCATGCCGGGCGCCATCGCGAGTGGGTAGTTGGCCCACAGACCCATGACGGCGGTTCCGAAGGCGGTCGCGAGGCACGTGGCCGCGAACACGCCCCCGGGCGTCCATGCCCGCTTCGGAGAGGATGGACGGATTCACGAATGCGATGTACGCCATCGTGAGGAATGTGGTCAGACCGGCCGTTACCTCTCGACGGACGGTCGTGCCGTTCTCATCCAGCCGAAAAAAACTTGCCATCGCGTTCATGGACTTGCTCCCAGTTGTTCGCCTCGGCGGCACGGTTTGCCGCTCAATCGCTCAAGCACGCACAGACTACCGCCCGCCCGCCCCGCTGGCAAAGGAACCCGCAATTGTGCTAACCTTTAGCGGTCGCGCCCGGCGCTGCCGCGCAGCCCGGACCACGGATTCTCGCGCAAACCGAAAGACGCCTCCATGAGCACGAAGACGACCGAAGGCTCCCCGACGCCTGCACCCTCACCCGCCCACGAAGAGACGTTGGACCGCCGTCGTTTCCTCGGACGAGCCGCAGGCGGCGTTGTTGGGGCCGGATTCGCGGCTGCCTGCAGCGCCGAATCCGCCAGCGACGGAGCCCCTGCCAACGACGCGGCCCCTGCCAGCGACGGAGGTGCCGCGAGCGAGGCCGGCGGCGCCCCGTCCGTAATCACGCAGCCACGCATCAACTGGCGCCTGGCGTCGAGCTTCCCGCGCGGGCTGGACGCGATCTACGGGTCCGCCGAAATGCTCGGCGAGATCACCGCGGCGCTTACCGGGGGAAGGTTCCAGATTCGCGCCTACCCGGCCGGCGAGCTGGTGCCGGGTCTCCAGGTCATGGACGGCGTCCAGCAGGGAACGGTGCAGGTGGGGCAAAGCACCAGCTACTACTACACCGGCAAGAACCAGGCGCTCGCCTTCGACGCGGGCGTGCCCTTCGGCATGACGGCGCGCCAGCAGGACGCGTGGTTGAACGAGGGCGGCGGGTTGGACGTGATTCGCGGCGTCTTCGCCGACTTCGGCATCATTTCGTTCCCGGGCGGCAATACGGGCGGGCAGATGGGCGGCTGGTTCCGCAGAGAAGTGAATTCCGCGGAGGACTTGCAAGGGTTGAAGATGCGCATCCCCGGCCTCGGCGGCGACGTGATGGATCGCATGGGCGTGACCGTGCAGGTGCTGGCGGGAGGGGACATCTACCCGGCCCTTGAGCGGGGCGCCATTGACGCCACGGAATGGGTGGGGCCCTACGACGACGAGAAGCTGGGCCTCCACCAGGCTGCGCCCTACTACTACTATCCGGGGTGGTGGGAGCCGTCGGCGTCGGTCTCGTACGAAGTGAACCGGCAGGCGTGGGACGCGTTGCCGTCGGAGTATCAGGCCGTCTTCGAGGTGGCCGCCCAGGCCTCGGCGCGCCGGATGCTGTACTACTACGACGCCAAGAACCCGGGCGCGCTACAACGCCTGATCGACGGCGGTACCCAGATGCGCTCGTTCTCCGACGACATCATGACGCTCGCGCGCACCACGATTGGCGAAATCCTGGAGGAGTACGCCGCAGCCGACCAGCAATACCGCGCGGTCTACGATCACTGGCGCAACTTCAGAGACGCGTCGTTCCGCTGGTTCGGCACCGCCGAGCTGCGCTTCGCCAGCTTCGCCTTCCCGCAATCGGAATCGGGGTCGGAGTCGGCGTAGGTCAGGGTCCGTAAATCGGGGTCGGCGTAGCGGTTCCGGCTACTCCAACAACCCCGTCACCAGCCCCGGCCACTGGATGATCGCCAGCAGGCCGATCAGCTGGATCACGATGAACGGAATTACGGCGCGGTAAAGCTCCGTCGTCTTCACCTCGGGCGGAGCCACGCCCCTCAAGTAGAACAGGGCGAACCCGAAGGGCGGCGTCAGGAACGACGTTTGCAGGTTCATGCCGATCATCACGCCGAACCACACGAGGTCGATGCCCAGCACCGCGGCGGCGGGAGCCAGCAGCGGGATGATGATGAAGGCGATCTCGAAGAAATCCAGGAAGAATCCCAGCGTGAAGATGACCAGGTTGGCGACGAGAAGCAGGCCGATCGTGCCGCCCGGCAGGTTGGTCAGCAAGTCTTCGATCCAGATGTCGCCGTACAGACCCCGGAACACCAGGGCGAACGCGGTCGACCCGATGAGCAGGAACATCACCATCGTGGTGAGCTTGGTCGCGCCCACGCACGAATCGCGCAGCACGGTCAGCGACATGCGCCCCCGCGCCGCGGCGAGCAGGATGGCCCCCACCGCGCCGATCGCCCCGGCCTCGGTGGGCGTTGCAATCCCCGCGAAGATCGACCCCAGCACGATGAGGATGAGCAGCAGCGGCGGCAGCATGACCACCGCGACCCGGCGCATGAGCACCCCGAATTCCACGTCGATCATTTCGGCGGGCAGCGCGGGCGCCGCCTCGGGCTTGACCTGCGCGACGCCGGCGACGTAGAGCGCGTACATCGCCGCCAACATGAGGCCGGGCACCAGGCCGCCGATGAAGAGGTCGCCCACGGAAATGCCCAGCTGATCGGCAAGGACCACGAGCACGATGCTGGGCGGGATGATCTGCCCCAGCGTCCCCGACGCCAGGATTACGCCCGACGACAGCCGCGCCGAGTACTTGTAGCGCAACATGACTGGCAACGAGATGCTGCCCATGGCCACCACCGAGGCGCCAACCACGCCAGTTGCGGCGGCCAGCATCGCGCCCACGACCACGACCCCTAGCGCAAGCCCCCCGCGTAGCCTCCCGAAGAGCGTGCCGATCGTGGTCAGCAGGTCTTCGGCCAACTTCGCCTTCTCCAACACCAATCCCATGAAGATGAAGAACGGCACGGCCAGCAGAACGTAATTCGACATCACACCGAAAATGCGTTCCGGCATGGCGAACAGCAGATTCCAATCGAAGAACCCGAGCTGCACGCCGATGAACGCGAAGATCAGCGAGGCGCCCCCCAGAGCGAACGCCACCGGGTAGCCGCTGAAGATGATCAGGAAGACCACCACGAACATCAACGGCGCAAGGACGTTCGCTTCCATCAGACTGCCAACCCTCCGGCCGGTTCCTCGGAGGCGCCGGCATCGTCCCCTTCAGGTTCGTCGCCCCCGCGCAGCACGGCCAAGTCCTTCAGCAGCTCCGACACGCCCTGGGCCATCAACAGGACGAACGCGACCAGGATCACGGCTTTGAGCGGGTAGCGCGGCAGTCCGCCCGGGTCCGGCGACGCCTCGCGCACCGCCCACGAGTTGCGGATCGACGGCCACGACACCCACAGCACGAAAGCGGAGAAGGGCAGCAGCATCAACACCGCGCCGACCACGTTGATTGCGGCCTTGGCTCGCGACCGCAGCCGCCCGTAGAGCACGTCCACCCGCACGTGCGCGTTTTCCTTGAGCGCGAAGCCCGCTCCGAGCAGAAAGATCAGCGAGAAAAGATACCACTGCAGCTCCAGGTAGAGATTGGAGCTGAGGTTGACCCCGATGAAGCGCCCCAGATAACGGGCGACGGCGTTGTACGCGCCGATCAGAACCATGGCCAGCGTCATCCACGCGATGAAGCGTCCCAAGCCACCGGTCACGCGGTCGACGAAGCGGGTGAATGGGTTGTGGCTCAAGGGCGGGTCACGGGTTGCGGCGGGGATCGTACATGCAACCATGACGCTATCACCAACGGCCCCTTGGGGCAAGCCGCTGCTTTGGTTAGCGCGCTTCCGAGTTGGTCGCCAAGCTTCGGCCGGTCATTTCCGGCGGTTGAGGAATGCCCATGAGATGAAGGATCGTGGGGGCCACGTCGGCAAGGATTCCGTCGCGCACGGCGAGGGGTTCGGAGTCCGGCGGAGAGACGATGATCAGCTCGACCGGCCCGGTGGTGTGGGCCGTGAAGGGGCTGCCGTCGTCGCACAGCATGGTCTCGGCATTGCCGTGATCGGCGGTTACCAGCGCGACCCCCCCCGCCTCGGCGACGGCTTCCAGCGCGCGCCCGACGCACGCGTCCACCGTTTCCACCGCCTCGATCGCCGCCGGCAGGCTGCCCGTGTGGCCCACCATGTCCGCGTTCGCGTAGTTGACCAGGACAAAGTCGTGGCGTCCATCGCCAATGTGGCGCACCAGCGCCTCGGTCACCTCGCGCGCGCTCATGCGGGGTTGCAGGTCATAGGTGGCGACATTGGGCGACGCCACGAGATGGCGGTCCTCGCCGCCGAACGGCTCCTCGACACCGCCATTGAAGAAATAGGTGACGTGCGGGTACTTCTCCGTCTCGGCCATGCGAAGCTGCGTGCGTCCGGCGTCGGCCAGCACTGCGCCCAGGACGTTGTCGAGCGTGCGCGGAGGAAACAGGACGGGGTGCGCGAAGTCGTCTTCGTAGCGCGTCATGGCGACCAGTCTGCGGCACGGACCGTCCATCAGCGCCGCGGTGATCTGGCGGGCGCGATCCGCGCGAAAGTTGAAGAACAGGATGCCGTCGTTGGGGTAAATCCCGGTGTGGGCGTCGGGTGTCGGGCCCGGTGTGTGCCTCGTTCCGGTTCCCACCACGGCCGGGGCCAGGAACTCGTCGGTTGTTCCTTGGGCGTAGCAGCGTGCCACGTAAGCCGATGCGCTTGGCGCTCGCGGTCCGTCGCCTTCGACGATCGCGCGGTAGGCGAGCTCGGTGCGCGCCCAGCGTCGGTCGCGGTCCATGGCGTAGTAGCGTCCCGACACGGTGGCGATCTGGAGGTCGGCGCGATGGTCGTGCGCGCGAGCCTCCAGCTCTCGGATCCATGCCAAGCCCGAGGTGGGCGAGGTGTCGCGGCCGTCGGTGATCGCATGGATCCGGGTCGGGAGGCGCGCGCGTTCCGCCCAGTCGAGCAGGGCGTGAAGGTGCGCGATGTCGCTGTGCACGCCGCCGTCGGAGCAAAGTCCCAGCAGATGCAGCGTGCCGTTGCGGGCTTTCAACGCAGCGGCGAGGTCGCGCAGAGCGGGAATCTGGAAGAAGGAGCCGTCCCGAATCGCCATCGAAATGCGCGTGACGTCCTGATGCACGATCCTGCCGGCGCCAAGGTTGAGGTGCCCGACTTCGGAGTTGCCCATCTGTCCCGACGGCAGCCCTACCGCTTCGCCCGAGGTCGCGAGCAAACCGTTAGGGTACGAAGCGAGCAAGCGGTCGCGCACCGGGGTGCGGGCCATGGCCACGGCGTCGCCCCGTCGCGCGATCTCGGTCGGATCCGAGGCGGCCACGCCCCAGCCGTCGCAGATGATCAGGACGACGGGTTGGCGCCCGTGTTGCATTCCACTTGTCGGTTTCACTGGTTTTGCCCTTCTTAGGTTCCCGCCCGCACGGCTTCTCACCCAAACCGCTCACGGAAGGTTAACGCATCTTGCCGCACGCCATTCTTCCAGCCGAAGCGACACGCCAGAGCGTGTGGCGCAGGAGCGTGGATCTTCGGGGTCGCTCCGCGGGGCCGGTGGCTTGGACGCGGGCTGTGCCGTCGGCGGACCTCCCGACCCTGGGACGCTGGCGGTCCGGGGTCGGACCGGTCAGAATCGGCGAGCTTGCCGCAGACCGTTGGCCCGCCGGTGAAATGGCGTCTTGGCCGCTCAAGGTCATTGCGTGGAACGCCAATGTCGGGGGCGGTGCCCTTGGGGCGCTTTGGCATGAGCTTGCGGGGAACAGGGGCCTTGCGGCGGGCCCCGTGGCCTTGCTGTTGCAAGAGGTCCACGCCGCGGATCAGGAGATTCCGTCTAACGTGCCCGCGACCGCGAGCAGCGCTGCATGGGCTAGCCGGATCGCGCCCCCGGCGACGCGCGGACCGCGCACGGACGTGGTCTCGTTCGCCCGCGAGACGGGTCTGTCGCTCTGCTACGTTCCGTCCATGCGAAACGGCGACCCCGTCGCCGATCCTCCCGAAGATCGCGGCAACGCGATCCTGGCCAACGTGCCCCTGTGGTCGCCGCAAGCCATTGAACTGCCCTTCGAGCGCCAGCGCCGCGTCGCGATTGCGGTGGATGTCGCGGTTGGCGGCAAGACCATCCGGCTCTGCTCGGTCCACTTGGAAAACCGGGCGCCGTGGCACAAGGCGTGGCGTACGCTGGGACGCGGGCGTCGGCGGCAGATGGCGGGGCTGCTCGAAGTGCTGGGCAGCCGTGAGGAGGGCGACGCGGAAGGTGGCGCAGAAGGCGGCCTCCATGTGCTCGGCGGCGATTTCAACACCTGGGTTGCGGGCCGGCGCGAGAGTTCCTACCGGCTCGCCAGGGAGCGTTTCCCTCTGCCGGAGCAGCCGGATCCCAGACCGACCCACCACTTGGAGATCGTGGGTTGGCCCAGGCTGTCCGACCACCTTCGGTTCCGGCTTCCGCCCGGCTGGACGGGCGAGTACCGTCGCCTGGACGACACGTTTGGGTCGGATCATTACCCGTTGGTGGGTACGGTGGGGCCGTCCGCCTGATCACCCGTCAATGACTAACCCGACAGCTGCGGGCCGTGAGATCGGACCGCGGGGCGGCAGTTTGGCGACGATAAGCCGCGAATTCGAGGTCGTATCCGAAATTAGTCCCATTCAGCTATTCCAACGCCCCTGGATTGTGCCAATTGTATGGGCGGAGACGGGAAGCAGCCGCTTCCCACCCATTGAGACCCCATCCAGGAGGCCCGTGAATGACGCCCGAAGAACAATTTTTTCCTTGGAACGAGGACAAGACGCTCAAGGCCCTTCAAGCCTTTCCCCATCTCGTGACCGATTTCGTGCGGGAGTTCCTGCCGCAAGTCACGTCGGTGGTTGGTTCGGAGCGAATCGAGCCGCTCCCCACCGTGACCGTCGCCGCTGACGGACGGGAGCGACGATGCGACTACGCGGGCGCGTTTCGCGTGCGAGGCGACGCGCCCGATCGGTGGCTCGTTCTCTTTGTCGAGAACCAGTCCACGCAGGACCCCCGCATGCTCGGTCGGCTGATCGACTACAACCGGGGTGTGCAGAGTACGCTTGCCGCACAGTCTCGCTATCACGCTGCCGACGGGCGGACGCCGCCGATCGTCGCCGTGGTGTTCTACACGGGTTCCGCGAAGTGGAGCGGGGCGGTGTCGACGCGGGACGAGTCCTACTCGCCGGCTCCGGAGCTGGCGTCTTTGGCGCTGTGGTTCCGCTATCTTCTGATTGAAACGCGGCTGCACAGCGCTTACGATGAAGAGGTGCCGGGGGTGTTTCGCGCGGTGGCGATCATCCGGCATGCGCCGCGCGAGATTGCGGTTGAGACTTGTCTGCGGGTGACGCGCAAGTTGGGGCTGCAAGGGGAACTTGGGATGCAGGTGGCCGTGGTCCTGAAGCGTTGGCTGGCGGTGGTTGCTCGGAAGCGGTGGCCGGACTGGGAGCGGACGCCGGAGCTGGAGGCGGCGGCGGGCGCATGGGTGGACCCGCGAGATCAGACGGCGGTAGCCAATCGAGAGGAGATGACAATGAGCTGGAAATCAATGCAGCGGGCGATCGACGCCGTTCGGGACGAGGGGCGCGAGCAGGGGATTGAGCAGGGCGTTGCGCGAGGGTTGGAGATGGGGCGCCGCGAGGCGAAGTTCGAGGCTCTCAGGGAGGTGGTGGTCTGGAGATTCGGGATGGAGGTTTGGGTTGTGGCTGAGGCGCGCGGCTGGGATCCGACGTGGAGGTGGGTCTCACGGGAGACGTAATGAAGTGGGCTTCTCAATGCGAGTCGGCTGAGTCATTTCTGGGCCGCATTGACGCGCACCTTCAAGCGGGCTAACCCGGCAGCTTAGTGATCGAACACAAGTTCGCGGCCTAGCGGTTCGGCGGCCACGCGGCCGTTGGCGAAGACGGTGCGGCCTCCCACCCACGTCCTCGCGGGCCAGCCTTGGAGTCTCGTTCCGTGCCAAGGGCTCCAGCCGCACTTGGTTCGCTGATCCTCGTTCCTCACCTCTCGCTCCTCGGCCATGTTCACGAGCACCAGATCCGCGTCCCAACCCGGTGCGATTCGACCCTTGCCCACGATGTTCCAGATGCGTGCGGGGCCTTCGCACATCCACTGCGCGAGGTCCTGGAGCGTACAGCGGCCACGGTTCACTTCGTTCAGCATGAGCGGGAGAAAAACGTCTACGGCTGGAACGCCCGACGGCGAATCGGGGTAGGGACGGGCCTTCTCGCGAAGGGTGTGCGGGGCGTGGTCCGTAGCGAGAATCTGGATGGCGCCGGAATGCAGCCCCCGCCAGAGCTCGGCGCGGTCGCGGGGGTCCTTTAGCGCGGGGTTCATCTGGGCGAGCGTCCCCAGGGGGTCATAGTCGGAGGCGTCGAGAAACAGATGGTGCGGACAGGCCTCGGCGGTGACCAACTCACGCCGTTGCGACAGAATCGCCACTTCGTCGGCCGTGGACACGTGGAGCACATGGAGCCGGTGACGATGTCGCTCCGAAAGGTCGATAAGACGCAACGTCGCCGCCACGGCGGCCCGACGATCGCGAATGCGGGAATGATCGTGCACGGTCAGCGGTTTCTCGATCCGCGCCCGGTTCGCCCTCACTGTGGCCTCGTCTTCGCTGTGCACCGCGATGGGCAGAGAAGTCTCGGCGAAGATGGCCTCGAGGCACGCCTGCTCGTCGACCAGCATGTTTCCCGTACTCGACCCGACGAAGATCTTGATCCCGGGAGTGGCGCTGCCCACCGTCCGCTCGGCCCGGCGCAGTTCCCCGAGATTGTCCGTCGTGGCACCCATGTAGAAACCGTAGTTCACCGCGCAGCGACGCTTCGCCAGGGCCAGCTTCGCCGCAAGCGCTTCGACGGTAACGGTTTGCGGCACCGTGTTGGGCATTTCCAGGAACGAGGTGATCCCCCCCGCCGCACACGCGCGGCTCCCGGTGCGCAGATCTTCCTTGTGCGTGAGACCGGGATCGCGAAAGTGCACTTGATCGTCGATCACGCCGGGCAGCAGGTGCAGCCCCGCCGCGTCCACCACCTCGTCCGCGCGGCTGTGCCGGGCCGCGTCCACCGCCACGATGCGGCTGCCTTCAACCAGCACCGACGTACGCGCCGTCTCCCCTGGAAGGACCGCGACGGCGTCCCGGATCAGGGTGCGAGGCACCCCCCGCTACGTGAAGTAGGGGTTGTCGCCGCTCGCGTGATCGGTCACGTCGTGGATGGCGGTCACTTCGGGTACCGACTGCGACACCATGCGCTCGACTCCCTGCCGCAACGTCATGCGCGACATGGCGCAACCCTGGCACCCCCCGGCCATCTCGATGAAAATCTCGGTCCCCTGCACGTCGACCAGGTTGATCACGCCGCCGTGAGACGCGATCGCGGGATTGATCTCGGCATCGAGCACCTGCGTCACCCGCTCCGCGAGCGCGCCGTCCGGCCCGGCCTCGTCCATCGCCAGCTTGACCGCATCGGGATCCGGCGTAATCTGGAAGCCGCTTTCCTGGATCGTCTCCACAAAATCGACCCTGGCCCCGTCGAGCCGCTTCACGCTCTCTTCGTCGACCAACACCGTGAAGGCCCCAGCATCGACCTCGACGTCCGCCGCCGATCGCAAATCCGCTTCGACCAGGGTAAGCTCGTAGTTGGGCGCGAACGGGCTGCCCTCGACGGCGATCCGCAACGCCTGCAAGCCCTCGTCCTCCTCGTCCATGAACGACGTGATCATGTCGCGCGCCCGGTCCGTAAACGTCAGTTTCATCGTCTCCTCGCCATTAAAAACCGTTTGCTTGAGTGAAATAAGCGCGAAGTTGGCTAATCCAGCAACCCTGCCAGTGCTGCCGCGCCCTCGCTTCCAATGTCCGCGCGCGCAAGTTCCTGTCGTTCAGCGCGGGACAACCACGTCGCCTGGCTACCGGTCGAAGGCCGCGTCACCGCCAGCACGTCGTCGATCTGTTCCGCGACGGCGCTCACGTGCGAGATCACGCCTACCATCCTTCCGCGGCCCGCGACGGCCGTGAGCGCCTCGATGGCGGCGTCCAGGTTGCCGCGATCCAGCGAGCCGAAGCCCTCGTCCAGAAACAGCGATTCCAGACGGCCACCGCTTCGCGCCATCATCTCCACCATGCCCAGCGCCAGCGCCAGCGACCCGATGAACTGCTCCCCGCCGGACAGACTTGCCGGCGAGCGGGCCTGACCCGAGTCGTTGTCAACGACCTGCCACTGCTGGTGGTCCAGGTCGCCCGGATCGGCGAAGGCATAGCGGCCGCCAGTCATCTCGTCAAGCATCCTGGACGCGTAGACCAACAGGTTGCGAGACCGTCGCAGGGTGAGCCACTTGAGAAAGGCGCCCGGTTTGAGGGCCGCGTTGAGGTCGCCCAAGGCCAGCTCCAGGGCTTCGACCTTGGACGCGACGCTGCGCAGGTCCAGCACATCGTCCAGAATCGCGGCGAATCCGTCGCGTTCCCGTTCGCGGACCCGGGCGCGGTAGCGCGCTTCCTCGGCAACTGACCGCGCGAGCGCCACGACCGCTTCCCCTAACGTAGCGTCAGGGTCTTGGTCGAGCCGCTCGGCAACCCTTCCAAGCTCCTGCCGGGCGGCATTTGCGACGGTGCGCGCCTCGGCGCGCACCAGTTCCGCCTGAGCCAACACCTCGGTGCGCATTGCGCTGACCGTGCGGATCCCGGCTTCCAGCTCGGCGATGCCGATGGGGTAAAGGTACGCGCCTGGCATCTCGAAACCGCCAGCAGCGAGTTGCGAGACATCGGCAAGGCGACGGACCGCCTCCAGCGCAGCTGTGCGACAACGTTCCAGCGCGCGCGCAGCATCCTGAAGCGGCTTTGCCACTTCGACTTGGCGCTGCTCATCCAGCAGACGCAATCCGTTACGCACGCCCTCAAGGTCCGAGAGCAACAGGCGACGCTTTGCCTCGCGCGCCCTGAGCACTTCCTGCCGCTCGCGAGCGAGGTTCACCGCACGGTCCACGGGTGCGGCGTCCAGGAACGTTGAGACGTCTGCGCGATGCGAGCCGTCTGCGTCGCCCGGCAGGGGCATTCTCGGCCGAAATGCGTGGGGGACGGCCCCGACGCCGTCACGGACGTCTTCCAGCGCCGATGCGGCAGCCTCGGTGGCCCTGGCAGCTTCGGCTCGCGCCGCGGTTAGTTCCACCTGACGCTCTCGCAGGCGCAGCGCCACCGCTTGTCGCGCTCGCTCAAGCTCCGCCGCTCGTTGGCGATGCCTTTCGCGCTGCTCCTGAGCGTCCTCCAGGTCGCGCTCCAACGAGGCCAGGAGCCGCGACCGATCGGGGAAGGGCTCGTCCTCGTCTATCGTCAGGGCGTTGGGCCCGGCCACTTGGACGAGCTGGTCCGTCGCAGCTTCCAGGTCCGAGCTGTGCGCCTCCACCGCAGCGGTTGCGTCCACAACGCGTTGTACCACGGTTTCCTGCCGCGCACGCAGTCTTGTCAGATCGCCATGGGCGTTCGCGGCTCGCGACTTGGCCTGCTCCAGCAAATCGCGCGCATCGTCGAGATCGCGATTGGGGAGTGCGGTCCACTCTGCGGGGAGATCGCTGCGGCACACGGGACACTCGTCGCCTGCACACAAGCCGTGCGACGCGGTGGCGGCCGCGTCCTCCCGTTGCGCCGCGGCAAACGCTGCGTCCGCCCGAGCGGCCTTCCGGTCCGCCTTGCGACAAACGCCCTGTGCGGTCGCGACCTGAGAGATAATGGGCCCGATCTCGCCCTGACGCCGGTTCAAGACCTCCTGGCTCGACTGTACCCGCGCGTGGGCGTCCCGGCACTTCTCCAGCCAACGCTGGGCGCGCGTCAACCGGTCGCTGGCAACGCGTACGGCCTCGACCAGAGGCGGTGCCAGCGCGTCGTGCCCGGTCAGCCGTTCCGCCGCTTCCTCTGCGGTGCCGCCAAGGTCTTCCACTAGCTTCAACGTATGCTTGATTCCGCCCCGCCCTCGCCGAACTCGCTCCCAAGCCTGGCCGAGGCTTTCCAGCCGCCCCGGAATCCCCGCCAAGGTCGCCAGGGCCTGGGCCACGGCGTGGTGGTCCGGCCCGTCGTCGTCGGGGATGCCTTCCAGCTTGCGCCGCAACCCCGCTTCCTCGCCCTCCAGCTTCTCTTGCTCGGCGTCGATTCGACGCTGCGCCGCTCGCACGGGCCGCAGCCGGGTTTCCAGCGCGCCTAGCGCATCGCGCTCAATGCCCGCCATGGCCCTTGCTGCCGCCTTGATCTCCGTCTCGGATCGGAGCAGCGCGTCGTTGGCGCGAGTCGCCCGATCGCGAAGCTGCGCAGCGGCTTCCGCAACGCTCGCCGCCGCTTGAGCCGCGGTCGAAAGTTCGTCGAGGCGCGCCTTGGGGTCCTCGGGGTATTGCCACGCGGCTTGCTCCACCCGGGCGCGCAAGATCCTGACTTCATCGAGCTTGAGCCCGACCGCTTCGGCGGCCGCTTCGAGCTCCCCCGTACGCCACACCTGCCGCAGGATCTCGGTGCGGGCGCTCGGTTTGTCTTCGACCAGGAGGCGCGCAAACTGCCCCTGGGGTAGCACAACCGTGCGCAAGAACGCCTCGCTGTCGAGCCCGACCAGCCCCTGGATGCGGCCATTCACCTTCCTAGCCTGCTCCACCATTTCGAGCGTCGCGCCGTCGGGACCGTAGCGAACCAGGCGCGCCGCAGGGGGCCGCAACTTGCCGCCCGCAGCCCGCCGGTCCACGCGCGCGACCTCCCATTCCTCGTTGGCCACGCGGAAGCGCAGTACCACCCGCATGATCTCCGAGGTGTCGTGCATGAGCTCCTGCTTGGCCCGGCTGCCGCGCGTGGATTGGCCGTACAGCGCGTAGGTCATCGCCTCCAGAATCGAGGACTTGCCCGCGCCGGTGTCGCCGATGATCGCGATCAGCGCGCGGTCGTCGAAGTCAATGACCACCTCGCTCCGAAAGGACCGCAGGCCCTCGATCGCGATGCGCAGGGGGCGCACGGGTCAGCCTTGGCGCAGGGACATGGGCGTTCCGATAGGCGCGGGCGACCCGCGATGCGCATGCATGCGTCAGCCTTGCCCGGCGCGGAGCGCGCGGAAAATGGCGTCGGCCCGTATCGAGAGCTCCGTTGCGCCGAAATCCGGTCCGCCGCCGCTTCCGATCGAACCGCCGCCGTGGTCTTCCAGGCCCGCGCCCACCGCCTCGCGGAACAGCCGCTGCACTGACGCCAGCGGCGCCTTCGTCGCTCGCGCGGTGGCCGCCGTCGTCCGCCACTCGGCGAACAGCTCGTCGAGCGCAGGTTCGGCCGCCTGGCGGTCGCCCGACTTGGCGATCGGCTTTACGCGCCGATTGGCCACCTCGTTGACCAGGTTGAAGATCACGCACTCGGGCGACCACTCCGCCACGCGGTCCGCCAGATCGGGAATGGCGTCGTCCGAGGTCACCACCGCCTTGAGAAAGCAACCGTCGAACGCTCCCTGGGCCGCGCGCGCCTCCAGCTCGGCGAGCGTGCCCGAGAAGCTTGCCAGGGGCCGGCCCGGAGGCAGGTCGCGCATACACGTGCGCACGTCGTCGCCGATCGTGACCACGACCGCGTGCTTGCTCTGGTCGCTCTCGCCGTAATCGAGCGGAATCAGCGATCCCGCATAGCGACCCGGCGCGTTGCCGGGAAGCCGCTGCGGTTCGTGGATGTGACCGAAGGCGCAGTATAGCGCGCGGTGGAGCCCCTTCGTGTGCGTGGCGTGGTCCTCGCCAACGGTGAAGCGTCGCTCCGAGTTGCCGGGGCGGGCGCCGTCTACGTGCAGATGCGCGGCGTACAGCACGATCCCGGTCGGGCCGGCGATTTCGCACGCCTGGCCGACCACGGTGTCGTTCACTTTGCGAATGCCGTCTGCGTAGTTCCCCTCGAAGCGCGAGGCGTCCGCGGTGGCGTAGTCCGTGATCGCGCCGGGGGGGATGAAAGGCACGCACGCGACCGCCACGGGCACCGCCGCGATGCCGAGGAGCTCCACAACGTCCGGCTGGGTCACGAACCAGAGCCGCCTGGGCGCAGCCGCGCCGGCCATCTCGTGCAGCACGTTGAACAGGGCGGTCGAGTCGTGGTTGCCGGAAATCACGACCGTGGGCGCCATCTCCGCAAGCTGCTGCAGGGCCCTGACGCCGAGCTGCAACGCCGCGTAGGGAGGCCGGTAGGCGTCGAAGAGGTCGCCCGCGTGCACAATCAGGTCGGGGCGTTCGGACTTGGCCACGCGCAGAAGGGCCCGCAGTGCGACTTGGTGGTCCTCCATCCGTTCGTGTCGCCCCAACTTGGCGCCAAGATGCCAATCGGCGGTGTGCAGAAGCTTCAACCCTTCCTCCCCTACAACTCCAGCTGCGGGCCGGACATGGCGTTCAGATTGCTGACGATGGACGCGGTCTTGCGCTGGTCTTCCACGCGGTTGGCCATCGCCTCGTCCGGATTGGTGGCGAACGGAGGGAAGGGGAAACGCAGCGGAATCGGTTCTGGCACAATGGGTTGCGACAGTACCATGGTGCCCGGCATGAAACGCGACGCGCGCTCGCGCAGGGCGCTAGAGAGGAAGCGGTAGGCGTCGGCCTCGTTGGCGTCCAGGCGACCGGTGACCTTGAGCGAGGCGTTGCGGGGAAGCGCGGGCGCGACGGCCGAAGCGGCTTGCTGCGCGCCCACCAAAAGCACGCCCAGCGAACGGCCGCGCTCGGCGATGTCCACGAGCAGCTCCTTGAGCGGCGAAAATCCCTTGGACGGGGCGTACTTGTTGAGCTCGTCCAGGACCACGAAGCGGAGCGGCTCGCGACCGGTGCCCTGCTTCTCGCGCCAGATCTCGTCGAGCAGGGACCCGACCACGAAGCGTTGGGCGTCGTCGTGCAGCGTGGAGATGTCGACCACGTGCATGCGCGCGTTTTCCGCCGACACGGGATTGAGCCCGCATCCGATGAGCGGTCCGATGTGCTTGCGCAGACGCAGCAAGCGGCGCAGGAAGGCCTGACGCGTGCCCGACTGCGTGCGCCCGAACCACGTCTTCGTGGCCTCGTCGTCGTCGCGCGCGGCCATCTTTTCGGTGAAGTCGACGAAGTCGCCGAAATCGCGGATCAGGTGGCCCTGGCCGGCCGACGCCAACTTCGGCTCCCTCGCGGTCAGCCGCTCCGGATCGAAGCTCGTGTCCTCGGGCACGGTGGGCAGGATCACGACCGCGCCGGTCCGTTCGCCTTCCAGGCGGCGAAGGTGCCGCAGCAGCTGGATGCGGAACTGTTGTTCGATGAAGCCCACCTGGGTTGAGCGGTCGTCTTCGGACGTGAAGCAGAATTGCAGCAGCTGGTCGCGAATGAACCGCTCGGGCGTCCATCCGTAGGCGTGCACGTCGCCGGTGTCGCGGGATTTGACGCCGGGCACCGATCCCGACACGCCGGGCCGGCGAGGCGCGTACAGTCGCACCGACTTGAACGGCCCGGGATCGCGCACGCCCAGTGCGCGCCACTGCGTGCGCGCGTCGGGTCGCGCGGCGAACTCCGAGTTGGGGCGATCCAGGTGCAGCAGGTCCTCGCCCTTGGTGTTGAAGACGAGGGCGCGTACGTGTTCGCGTTGGGCGCGACCGCCGAGCAGGGCCATGCCGCGCTCGGTCTCGAGCAGCTGATACAGAACGTACAGGGCGTAGGAGGTCTTGGTGGCGACGCCCGAGATGCCCGAAATGGAAAAATGGCCCCCCGAGCGCCCGTCCACGAAGCGCATGTCGGCGTAGACGGGCTCGCCCGCCATGTCCAGGCCGGCGGGGAGCTTGCCGCGCTTCATTTCGTCTTCGAACAAGGCCACCGTGCGGTCCTTGCCCACCGCCCTCACCGCCGCCGCGCCCGCGTTCGGCGCAACGAAGCGCTCGGGCACGACCCGCAGCACCCGCACCTCGGCCATCCGCACGTGCTCGGCGGGCATGGTGCGACCGACGATCCGCGCCGTGTCCGAGGGCCGGTCGGCGCCTTCGAAGCGGCTCCAAAGTTCGGTGACGATCCCGTAGTGAACCACGCGGGTTCCGTCGGGCATCTGCATGCGCACGGCCACGAGCTCGTCCAGCTGGACGCTGGCGTCCGGGTCGAGCACGATCTCGAAGGCGCGCGAGTTGCTGCCTTGCGAGCCGTCCACGAGGCCGATCGACGCGGGGTCGCGGTCGATCATGCGGCTTCCTCCTCCTGGTTGAGGGCCATGACGGCTTCGCGAACGGACCGGGCCGCCAGCGCGGGATCGCCCAGCAGGTGGTGCAGGTGGCGCTCCAGACTTGCCACCGGCGTAAGGTTCACCGGCGCGCGGGGGTCGCGGTGGGCCGCCGAGGCGAAGGCCGGAAGCCAGCTCGCCGCGCGGTCCACGGTGGCGATCGCGTGATCGGCGCCCGCGCTCGCGGGGATCTCGAGGCGCGCGATCCCCGCCCACGGTCCCGCCCACGGCCCCGGGTCGCCCATGCGGACGTAGCACGCGTAGCGCTCGCCCTTCATGACGAACATGCTGGAACGCTCCCCGACGGCGAGGCCCGGCACCCGCTGCCAATGCTCGACCGCCAGCGTGCGGCGATGATGCGTCTTGACGTACCCGACCACCGGGGTGGCGCGACTGCGGCGCAGGCCGTGCAGGGGCCCGTCGAACACCACCAGCCAATCGTCGTCGGCGAGCCGGTCGGCGACCTCTCCCTCGGCGTCGCGCATGAGGCGTTGCAGGTGCTCGGACGGTGCGTGCGGCTCCTCGCTGTCGACCGAAAGCGGCGTCCACCGCCAACCACCGGATTGCGGAGGCAGCCGCACCTGGCGCCCGCCGGAAAAAATCACGACGCGGCGCGTCTCGGCGTGGCAAATCTCGGCGGGGCCGTCCGAGCCGATCACCACCGCCCCCGTACCCCACGCCCCCGCGATGCCGCCGATCGTGTGACCGTCGGCGTCGGTGCGCGTGAGGTGGGCTTCCGTGCGCCGCACGCCGTCCACGAAACAGAGACGCGCGGGAACCCCGGCATGGCCGGGCCGGTGCGCGCGAAAGGCGCCGCCGTCTTCCACGATGCGACATTCCACGACGTGCGCGTCTTCTTCGGATGGGCGAAAACCGGCGCCGTGAGAAACGTCGAAGGGCTCGACGCCGACGAACGGACGACCTGCGCGGTCGTTCATGGCAGTCGTTGCGCGGGGCAAGCCGTCACGGGCAGTCTCCACGGGTCGGAACTTCATTGCGAGGTCCGATTAAGCTAGCATGTACGGTGGCGCATCGGGCGCAGACCCGCGCGCCGCGCATCCACGGACGCCGAAAACTTGAACGCGACGACTTGCATGGAAACCATCGCCATTACCGGAGCCAACCGCGGGATCGGGCTGGCCACCGCGCGGCTTCTCGCCGAGCAGGGACACCGGATCATCCTCCTTTGCCGCGACCGGGATCGCGGTCGCGCGGCGATGTCGTCGCTGCCGTACCAGGGCGGGCGCTCTCATCACCAACTCGTCCTTGCCGATCTGGCCTCGCTGGACTCGGTTCGCCAGGCGGCTCTAACCCTGCGTCACCTCGGTCTGCCTCTGGCGGTGCTAGTCAACAACGCGGCCGTGCTGCCGCGCAAGCGCAAGGTGAGCGCCGACGGATATGAGCTTCAGCTCGCGGTGACGCACCTGGGCCATTTCCTGCTGACCAACGAGATTCTGCCCCTTCTGAAGCGGTACCGAGGCGTCAGCCGCGTGGTTACGGTGTCGTCGACCGCGCATCGGGGCCGCGCGTTCGACTTCTCCGATCCGAATTGCGAGCGTCGCCGCTATCGACACACGGGGGTGTACCAGCAGGTCAAGCTGGCCAACGTGCTGTTCACCCTGGCCTTGGCGCGCCGATTGGAAGGCACGAACGTCGAGGCGATGGCGCTGCACCCGGGCGTTTACGAGACCGGCCTGCTGCGCGACTACATGGGGGTGGTTCCGGGCGGCGGCGTGGTGGCCAAGGTGTTCGGTAGCGATCCAGAGGTCGCGGCACCGATTCTGGCGGAGATCGCAGCGGGGCGTCGAGACGAGAATCTGGCGGGCGCCTATCTTGACAAGAGCGTCGTCGAAGCGCCGTCGCGGGCCGCGCGCGACGTGGACGCACAGGAGCGCCTGTGGGCATGGAGCGAAGCGGCAGTCCGCAAAGAGGCAGTCCAATGACCGACTTGATGGACAAGATCGTCTCGCTGTGCAAACGGCGAGGGTACGTGTTTCAGTCTTCGGAGATCTACGGGGGCGCCGCGTCGGTGTGGGACTATGGCCCGCTCGGCGTCGAGCTGCGAAAAAACGTGGCCGACGCGTGGTGGTCGTCCATGGTCCACGCCCGCGACGACGTGGAGGGGCTGGACGCCGGCATTCTCATGCACCCGCGCGTGTGGGAGGCGTCGGGACACGTGTCAGGGTTCACCGATCCGCTCGTCGAGTGCAAGACCTGCAAGAAGCGCTGGCGGGCCGACCAGATGGACGATGCGGCCTGTCCGCGCAAGCCGTCGGTCGCCCCGGGCGGGCGAGATCATTGCGAGCTCGGCGAGCCCCGCCTCTTCAACCTCATGTTCAAGACCTTCATGGGGCCGGTCGAGGAGGACGCCGCGGTGGTCTACCTGCGACCCGAGACCGCCCAGGGTTCGTACGTCAACTTTCTCAACGTCCAGCAGACCTCGCGCCAGCGGGTGCCCTTCGGGATCGCGCAGGTGGGCAAGGCGTTCCGCAACGAAATCACGCCGGGCAACTTCATCTTCCGCACTCGCGAGTTCGAACAGGCGGAAATGCAGTTCTTCGTCAAGCCCGGCACCGACGACCAGTGGTTCGAGTACTGGCGCGACCAGCGGCTGGCCTGGCACCACGACCTCGGCATTCGCCCCGACAAGCTGCGGTTCCACGCGCACGGCCCCAACGAGCTGGCGCACTACGCCAAGACCGCCATCGACATCGAGTACCGCTTCCCGTTCGGTTGGCAGGAGCTGGAAGGCGTGCACAATCGCACCGACTTCGACCTCTCGCGCCACCAGGAGTTTTCCGGCAAGCGCTTGATCTATATCGACCCGACCGCGAACGAGCGTTACCTGCCGTTTGTAGTGGAGACGGCGATGGGAGTCGGAAGGGCGGCCCTGGTCGCGCTGGTGGACGCGTATCGCGAAGAGGTGGTGGAAGGTTCACCGCGTGTGGTGCTGGGACTGCACCCGCGCCTGGCTCCGGTCAAGGTCGCGGTGTTCCCGCTGATGAAGAAGTTCGGCCAGCCGGAGATCGCGAACGGGCTGGTGGCCGAGCTGCGCCGCGCCCGGATTCCCGCCGCGTACGATCAGGCCGGTTCGATCGGGCGCCGTTACCGCCGGCAGGACGAAGCCGGGACGCCCTGGTGCGTGACGATTGACCGGCAGACCGGCGAGGACCGCACGGTTACGATACGGGACCGTGACACCTTGGCGCAGGTGCGCGTGGGGGTGGACGCGGTGGCGGGGTGGTTGCGGGAGCGGTTGTCATGAGGGCAGGGTTGCCGAAGTGGATCGTCGCTGCAGCCACCATCGCCGTGACAGGTTGCGGCGACGGTCCACCTTCGGCGCTCTTGGTTCAAGAAGAAGATACTTGGCTAACGGTTCCTGCTTTTGAGATCGGCGGTTTACACGCTGGTTTTCAACGCATCGCTGATGTGCAGCTGGAGGGTGCGGGCAACGTGGTCTATGTGGTCGATCCGATGGAATCGCAAGTGACTGCGTGGAGGCTTGATGGATCGAGCCCCTTCTCGGTTGGTGGCCTTGGCCAAGGGCCGGGGGAATTCCGCAACGGTCCCGATGTCTTGCAAGTGGTGCCGGATGGGTTTCGCGTGCGCGATAGGGATCGTTTTGTAGTGTTCTCTCGCGACGGCGAGTATTTGCGGACGGCTTTAATTCCTTCATCAATCAGCCATCAGGGGTTCAGATATCGACCACTTGCACCGTTACCTAGCGGGGGCTTCGTGGCATATCCCGATATCGATTGGAGCTACAAGTCTGGATGGTGGGGTGACGATCCGGTGGAGGAACTGCCCATTGTGCGGCTCGTGGAGCGAAACGAACATTGGGTCGTCGATACGTTGGTCGTACTTGATATCAAGAGTGAGGTGCTCGCTGTCGGGGGACCCAATACTGCCCCCAGGATGCTGATGAGGCAACCTTATGCAAACACGGACCAAGCGATCTATTACGCGGGATCGAATTCGGTGATAGTGGTGCGCAGCGTGGGATTGGAGCCGGGGGCGGTGGAACTGACGGAGTTGTCGCCCAAGGGGGATACGACTTGGTTCCGGCGAATGAGATTCACGCCGATCCCCCTACCCGCGACTGACGCAGACGATATCGTCTCGAAATTGGCGGACGGGCTGGTGGCGTTCAACAGTGAATCCAGTTACTCTCCGGGAGCAGTCAGGAAAGCGGTTCGCGATGCCCTCCACGCGCCCGAATACCATCCGCCGGTTCAAGATGCGGTCGTGTTGTCAAATGGCGAGCTCTGGATGAAGACCTTTGAAGACGCCGGAGTCGATACCCTGACTGTGTGGCGTGCGGTTCGCTTGGGCGCTTCGGCGAGCGATTCCGAGGACCGGCGCATACTGTTGCCCACCACCTTCACGCCCCATGACGCGACCGACACGCATGTGTGGGGCGTTCGACTCGATGCCTTCGACGTACGATATGCCGTCGGTAGGCGGCTGCTTCGCGAGGCGGACCATTGAGGTTGATCCCACGTTGGTGGACTAGCGCCCTCGGCTTCGCAGCCGTTTTCGGCACGCCGGCTCCGGCGACTCCGTTCGGTGAAGCGCAGCGTGAGATCTGGTCCACCAGGCCCGATGTTGTCATCGGTGGCGAATCCGGGACGACTGGGGCCCTGGGTTAGACACGAGGGTGGTTGGGGGCGGTACGCCCGCGACGGGAATCTTGCGTTTCGATGAGCGGTCACCGGGCCTTTTCGGGTCAGCCATTCGCCGACCACGACATCCTGTACTTCAACCAGCGGGTCAGCACGGTGGGATTGGTCAAACGCAATGAGAATGTCGGTGCGGTCAGAGTCACGGAGATCGCGCCAGGCAGAGACACGGTGCTGGATGTGCAGGTCCCTGTGTCGCCGGTGTCTTTGCTCCCTGAAGTTGCCGAGGCAGCGATCGACGCGCGACTACGCGACGTGCGTACAATGGCGTCCCGTTCCGGCAACGCCTTGTCGGAGTCCGCCATGCGCAGGATCGTGGAAGAGGCACTCCATATTCCCGATCATTTGCCACTCACGACGTCGATCGTCACCACCGGGTCGGACGAAATCTGGTTGCGGAGCAGCGAGAAGGTGGATTCGCTTGTCGTCTGGCTCGTAGTCGATCGAGTAGACCCGGAAGCGCCACCTCGTCGCGTGTTGCTGCCCGACGCTTTTCGGCTCGGCGACGCGACTCGGACACACGTATGGGGCCGACGCGTGGACGGGCGTGGGTCGGGACAAGTGCAGGGGCGCGAACTCGTGGCCAACTGACGCGAGAACCGATGTCTCGTTAGCCTCCTGGCTATGGCATCCGCCGTCGCGAGGCGATACCGTATCAGTCACCCCAAGTCACAATCCCCTCAACTCAGGAACCCCGCCATGTCCAAGTCGCAGGTCTTCACGTCTCGCTGGGGAATGCTTCTCGCCATGCTCGGAATGGCGGTGGGAACCGGGAACATCTGGCGTTTCCCCCGCATCGCGGCGTCGAACGGGGGCGGCTCTTTTCTGGTCGCCTGGGTGGCGTTCCTGCTGCTGTGGTCGGTGCCGCTGCTGATTCTCGAATTCGGCATGGGGAAGGGGACCCGACGGGGCACGATTGGGTCGTTCATCAAGACGATCGGGCCCAAGTTCGCCTGGATGGGGGGGTGGATCGCGTGGGTCGCGGTGGCGATCATGTTCTACTACTCGGTCGTGATGGGGTGGACCATCCGCTTCTTCATCGCGACGTTGACCGGAGACGTGCCGGCGGCCGTGCCGGGTCAGTTCTGGGATGCCTTCAACTCGACGCCGCAGGCCGTGCTGTTCCACGCGCTGGCCGTGGGGCTGGGCGTGTTCGTGGTGTCGCGGGGGGTGCGCGGGATCGAGACGGCCGCACGCTTCCTGATCCCGTCGCTCGTGATTCTGGTGCTGGTGCTGGCGGTCAAGGCGCTGACGCTGCCGGGGGCTTCCGCGGGGCTGGCCTTTCTCTTCACGCCGGACTTCAGCCAGCTCGCCGACGGGAAGATCTGGCTGGAGGCGCTGACCCAGAATGCGTGGGACACCGGCGCCGGATGGGGTCTCGTGCTTTCCTATGCGGTGTACATGCGAGCGCGCGAGGACACGGCCCTGAACGCGTTCGTCATCGGGTTCGGCAACAACTCCATGTCTCTGTTGGCGGGCATCATGGTGCTGTGTACGATCTTCTCCGTGATGCCCGACGCGGCGGGCGAGATCGTGGGGGCGGGCAACGAAGGGCTGACCTTCATCTGGGTCCCGCAGCTGTTCGGGCAGATTCCGGGTGGCCAGTTCTTCATGGGGCTGTTCTTCCTTGCGCTCGTTTTTGCCGCTTGGTCGAGTCTGGTGGCCATGATCGAGCTCGCGTCCCGCATTCTGATCGACCTGGGGTTGACGCGGCAGCGCGCGATCCTGGCGGTGGGCTCGGCGGGGTTCCTGTTCGGCATCCCGTCGGCGCTGCGCATCGGGATTTTCCAGAATCAGGACTGGGTGTGGGGCGTCGGCCTCATGCTGTCGGGCTTCTTCTTCGCCTTCGCCGTGATCCGCTACGGGGTGACGAAGTGGCGCGAGAAGTTCATCAACACCAGCGATTCCGACGTGCGGATCGGGAAATGGTGGGATTGGGCGATTCGGCTGGTGCTGGTCGAGGCGGTGGTGCTGATGGTCTGGTGGCTGTACCAGGCGGGGGGTGGCGCCTGGGGTTCCGCGGCGACGTGGACGCTCTTCTCGCCGTACAACGTGGGATCCGTGCTGATCCAGTTCGCCGTGGTCATTCTGGTGCTGCTGGCGCTGAACGGATGGCTGGTGAAGCGAATCCGGGCGGCCGGCGCCGACAAACCCGCCCGCCCCGGCGAGTAGGGATGCCGATTCACGATGCCTACGCGCGCTTGACCCCGTACGAGCTGCTGCTACCGGATCCTGGATTCGCCGATGACCGCTTCCCGGCGATCGGCGCGGAAGCCGATCAGCTCGGCGTGGATGCGGGCAACCCCGCCGCCTTCGTCATGCTCGGGGCGGTGCAGGGCGTGCTGGCCGATCTGCGAGAAGAAGAGGCCGATCCGGCGTCGGCGCACGACCACGCCGGCGTGCTGTACTTCGCGTACCAGATGTGGCGCACGCAGGGAACGGTGGTTCTGGTGCGGGTCGGCACGCTCCGGTCGCTGTTGCACACGCCGCAGGCCGCGCCGGGCCGGCGTGGCGACGGCGGGGACGCCCGGGCCGACCATCGGTGGCTGGCCGACCTTCGCGGCCGGGCCGGCTATTTCCAGCTGCCGCAACACCTGGTGTGGCTGGAAGAGGGCGACGCGGACGGCTCCGCCCCCCCGCCCGAGTCCGTGGACGGCGTGTTCTGGTTCGCCGACGGCGGCGGGGTGCTGCACCTGACGATGATCGCGGGGATGCGCGAGGACCGCCCTGGATACGTCGCGGTGGCCGTCCCCCCGCAGCCGGTCCAGTCTCTGCCCGAGTGGGCCACGGGTCCTGCACGGGAAGGGGACGCCGACTTCTCCACCTCATTACCCGGCGCTGAACTCGACGGCCTCGTGGGCATACGCACCCCGGCCGAAGTCTTCAAGCTGGTGGCGCTTTTGCTCGCGCGCGCCGCGCGGGTTCGGCCCCAGCCCTGCCCGCCACATCCCGCCGCTCCCGCCCCGCCACCCCGTCCCTCGGCGTTGCCGTTCGCTGCGCTGTGAGCGCCTGTTGACGCCGGCATGAGTCCCCGCGAAAGCAAGAAGGCGCGCAAGGCCCGCGCCGACGAGATCTACCGGATCCTGCTGGGCGAATACCCCGATGCGCACTGCGCGCTCAATCACGGATCGCCCTATGAGCTTGCGGTGGCGACGATTCTCTCGGCGCAATGCACGGACGTGCGCGTGAACATGGTCACGCCCGGGCTCTTTCGGCGCTATCCCGACCCCGAATCGCTGGCCGACGCGGTACCCGAAGAGCTGCAGGAGATCATTCGTTCGACCGGTTTCTTCCGCAACAAGACCCGCAATCTGATCGGCATGGCGACGGCTCTGATCGAGGACCATGGTGGGACGCTGCCTCGCACGATCAAGGAGCTCACGAAGCTGCCCGGGATCGGTCGCAAGACGGCCAACGTCATACTCGGCAACGCGTTCGGGATCGACGAAGGGGTCGTGGTCGACACGCACGTGAAGCGGCTGTCGCGACGCATGGGGTTCACGCGGGAAGAGAGTCCGGTCAAGATTGAACGCGACCTGATGGCGCTGTTCCCGCGGCGGCGATGGACCATGCTGGCGCATGTGCTCATCTTCCATGGCCGCCAGGTCTGCAATGCGCGACGGCCCCGGTGCAACGAGTGCGCCATATCGCATCTTTGCCCGGCGAGTGCGGTGTAGCGGCCCGCCGCGGCTCGTCGGTAGACCCTAACTGATCCAGACAGGCTCAACACATGCAAACCCGATCCGAAGCCGTGGCGCTCCTCGAAGAGTGGGTGTCGAGCAAGGCGTTGCGGAAACATATGTACGCGGTTGAAGCCGCCGTGCGGCACTACGCCGGCCTTATGGGGGCGGACCCCGACTTGTGGGGACTGGCCGGGCTTCTTCACGACCTCGACTGGGAGAAGCACCCCGACGAGCACCCGCACGTCGGCGTCGCTCATCTGCGTGCGGCCGGTTATCCCCCCGAGGTCGTGCACGCCATCGAGGCCCACGCCTACCCCGATCGCACCGACGTCGTGCCGGAATCGCAGTTGGACCGGGTCCTCTACGCCTGCGACGAGCTGAGTGGCCTCGTCTATGCCTGCTGCCTGGTGCGACCCAACGGGATCGACGACCTCAAGCCCAAATCGGTCGCCAAGAAGATCAAGGACAAGGCGTTCGCGCGGGGCGTGCACCGCGACGCCGTGAAGCGCGGGATCGAGCTGATCGGGCTGCCGCGCGCGACCCACATTCAGAACGTGATCGACGGCATGCGCACGGTGGGCGACGTGCTCGAAGTGCGGGCCGAGGACCAGGCCGCGCGACGCGGCTGATCCTTGCCATGCCGCCCCCAATCCCCCAATTTCCGCCGCCCCCGACGAGAACTGGCCCCCCACGAGCGCCTTGGGAAGGAACCGCGCCATGACGACCGCAACCTGGATCACCATGATCGTAATCATGGCGTTCGTGTGGGGAGGCCTCGCGACGGCCCTCCGCACCGCCATTCGCAAGGAATCCGCGAAAGGCGGCGACGGCTGAACGTGAGCCATCTTGCCTAAACGCACGGACATCGACTCGATCCTGATTCTGGGATCGGGTCCCATCGTCATCGGTCAGGCCTGCGAGTTCGACTATTCCGGCACCCAGGCCGTGCGCGCGCTCAAGGAAGAGGGGTACCGGGTCGTCCTGGTCAACTCCAACCCGGCCACGATCATGACCGACCCGGACTTGGCCGATCGGACCTATATCGAGCCGCTCACGCCGGAGTGGGTCGAGCGGGTGATCGTGCGCGAGAAGCCCGACGCCCTGCTGCCCACCATGGGGGGGCAGACCGCGCTCAACATCGCCATGGACTTGCATCGGGAAGGCGTGCTGGCCGCCCACGACGTCGAGCTGATCGGGGCCGACGAGCGGTCGATCAGGATGGCCGAGGACCGCGAGGAGTTCACGGCCGCGATGAACAGGATCGGGCTGGCGGTGCCCCACGGCGGTTTCGCGCGCAACCTCGACGAAGCGCTCGCGATCATCGAAGACACCGGCTATCCGGCGATTGTCCGTCCGTCGTTCACCCTGGGCGGCACCGGAGGCGGGACCGCGTACAACTTGGCCGAGTTCGAGGCCCAGGTGCGCAAGGGCATCGACGCCAGTCCCATCGGCGAGGTGCTGATCGACCGTTCCGTAATCGGGTGGAAGGAATACGAGCTGGAGGTGGTGCGCGACGGGTTGGACAACGTGATCGTCGTCTGTTCCATCGAGAACTTCGACCCGATGGGCGTGCACACCGGCGACTCGATCACGGTGGCGCCCGCCCAGACGCTGTCCGACGTGGAATACCAGCGCATGCGCAACGCGGCCATCGCCATCATTCGCGAGATCGGCGTCGAGGCTGGCGGCTGCAACATCCAGTTCGCCGTGAACCCCGCCAACGGCGACATGTTGGTGGTGGAAATGAACCCGCGCGTGTCGCGTTCCTCGGCGCTGGCGTCCAAGGCGACCGGGTTTCCCATCGCGCGGGTGGGCGCCAAGCTGGCGGTCGGCTACCACCTCTACGAGCTCCCCAACGACATCACCCGCACGACGCCTGCTTCCTTCGAGCCCGCGCTCGACTACGTGGTGGTGAAGTTTCCCCGCTTCGCGTTCGAGAAGTTCCCCGACGTGGACGACACGCTGGGCGTGCAGATGAAGGCCGTGGGCGAGACCATGGCCATCGGGCGCACGTTCCGCTCGGCGTGGCAAAAGGGGTTGCGCGGCATGGAGGTGGGGCGCACCGGCTGGGTGACCGGCAAGACGCCGTCCGACGACGGACTCGAATCCGACGACGGGATCGCATCGGATGACCCCGCAGCGCTGCTGGCCGCCGTGCGCCGCCCCACGACCTGGCGCAAGTACCAGCTCAAGCGCGCCCTGGAGGCGGGCGTCTCCATCGAGCGTCTCCACCGAGCCACCGGGATCGACCCCTGGTTCCTGGACCAGCTGGACCAGATCATCGCAACCGAGCGCTGGTTCGCCGAACTTCCCGAGATTGACGCGGCGTCCCTGCACTGGATGAAGCGCGAGGGCTTTGCCGACGCCCAGCTGGCGGCGTTGCGCGGCGTCGACGAGGCGCAAATCCGGTCGCACCGCTGGCAATGGGGAATCCGCCCAACCTACAATGTGGTCGATACCTGCGCGGGCGAGTTTCCCGCGGCTACGCCCTACTATTACTCGTCGTATGAGTCGGAGGATGAGTCCGACCCTTCCGATCGCCGCAAGATCGTCATACTGGGCAGTGGACCCAATCGGATCGGGCAGGGGATAGAGTTCGACTACTGTTGCGTGCAGGCGGTGCTGGCGCTCAGGGAGGCGGGCTTCGAGACCGTAATGGTCAACTCGAATCCCGAAACGGTGTCCACGGACTTCGACGTGAGCGACAAGCTCTACTTCGAACCGCTGACCCTGGAAGACGTCGTGGAGATCGTCGAGCGGGAGCGTCCGGTGGGCGTGATCGTGCAGCTGGGGGGCCAGACGCCCCTTAACCTGGCGCGACCGCTGGGGGAGCTGGGCGTGCCCATTCTGGGCACCTCGGTAGACGCCATTGATCGGGCCGAAGATCGGCGCCGCTTCGAAGAAGTCTGCCGACGAATCGGGGCCAGGGTGCCGGCCAACGGGACCGCGCGCAGCGTGGACGAAGCGGTGCGGATCGCGCGCACGATCGGCTTTCCGGTGCTGGTGCGACCGTCGTACGTGCTGGGGGGGCGCGCCATGGAGATCGTCTACGACGAGCCGTCGCTGAAGGACTATTTCGCGCGGGCGGTCAAGGCTTCGCCGGACCACCCGGTGTTGGTGGACCGCTTCCTGGAGGACGCCTTCGAGGCCGACGTGGACGCCCTGTCCGACGGCGTCGACGTGGTCATCGGGGGGATCATGCAGCACATCGAAGATGCGGGGGTGCATTCGGGGGATTCGGCGTGCGTGTTGCCCCCGTATCTGCTGGGACGGGCCGAGCTCGACGAAATGCGGCGGCTGACGCGGTCCTTCGCCCTGGAGCTGGGCGTGGTGGGCCTGCTCAACGTCCAGTACGCGGTAAAGGACGGGCGGGTCTATGTGTTGGAAGTCAACCCCAGAGCGTCGCGCACGGTGCCGTTCGTGGGCAAGGCGACGGGCGTGCCGTTGGCTCGCCTGGCGGCGCGGCTCATGGCGGGCGAAATGCTGGCCGACCTGGATGTCCCGTCGGAGCCGGAAGTGGCGGGCGTGGCGGTCAAGGAGGCCGTCTTCCCCTTCAACCGCTTCGAAGTCGACACGCTGCTGGGTCCCGAAATGCGTTCCACCGGCGAGGCCATGGGCGTGGACGATTCCTTCGGCATGGCCTTCGCCAAGGCGCAGGTTTCGGCCGGCAACCGCCTGCCCGAGGGCGAGGACAATCTGTCCGTGATCGTCACGGTGAACGACTCCGACAAGCCCACCGTGACGCCCCTGGTGCGACGTCTGGCCGACCTGGGCTTCCGCGTATTGGCCACGGCCGGCACGCGCCACCACCTCAATCAGCTCGGCATTCCCTGCGAGCGCATCTACAAGGTCGGCGAGGGGCGTCCTCACATCGTGGACCGGATCGTGAGCGGCCAAGTCGCGCTTCTCGTCAACACGCCGCTGGGCAAGAAGTCGCAGTACGACGACTATGCCATGCGACGCGCGGCCATCGCCTACGGGGTACCCTACCTGACCACCATGTCGGCCACGAGCGCCGCCGTCGACGCCGTGACCGCGATGCGCACGCGCCGGCCCGAGATTCTCAGCATCCAGGAGCGCATCGCGCGGGCGCGAACCTTCGCGGCTTCGGCGCAGGCGCCAACACATGCGACCTCGGCGCGGGACGGCCAGCGCTACGTGGCGGAACCGGCGGCTCGCCGCCCGGTGCCGGCGGGCAGGACGTAGCGGCGCCGTGCCAGCCGAGCAGGCCGCACCGCCGACCGCCTTCCTGATGCATCCCGATGCGGTGCTGCACGACACCGGATGGGGTCATCCCGAGCACCAGGGGAGGTTGCGCGCCGTGGCCTCCGCGCTCAAGAACGACCTGATCGCGCTGCACGGGCGCGTCGCGCAGGTGGCTCCAGGCGCTGCCGGCGAAAGCGACCTCGCGCTCGTCCACGATGAGGCGATGATCGCGCGAGTGCGCGAGGCGGTGGACGTGGCCCGGGAGCGCAGCAGGGTCGCGCCGCTCGACGCCGACACCATGGTTTCGACGTCGTCGTGGGACGCCGCGCTGGGCACGGTGGGAGCCGGCCTGGAGGCCGTGGACGGCGTTGCGGAAGGGCGCTTCCGCAACGCATTCGTGGCCGCGCGACCGCCGGGCCACCATGCGACGCCGGGCCGCCCCATGGGGTTCTGCCTGTTCAACAACGTGGCCCTGGCGGCGGCGCGTCTCCGCGCTCGCGGCGTCGCCGATCGCGTGCTGATCGTGGACTGGGACGTGCATCACGGCAATGGCACGCAGGACGTGTTTTACGAGGACGACGCCGTGTTCTTCCTGTCGCTGCACCAGTACCCGCACTACCCCGGCACGGGGGCCGCGAACGAGACGGGGCGGGGGCGGGGCGAGGGGCATACGCTGAACGTGCCGCTGCGCGTCGCCACGCCGCGCGACCAGTACCTGAAGGTGTTCGAGGCCGCATTGGCCACTGCGGTGTCGCGCTCGGCGCCCGATTTCATCCTGATCTCGTCGGGGTTCGACGTGCTCGCGGGCGACCCGTTGGGCGGCCAGCTGCTGGAACCCGGCGACCTGCACCGCGCCACGCTCATGGTCATGGACGCCGCCGAACGCCACAGCGAGGGCCGCGTTGTGGTATTCTTGGAAGGAGGCTACGACCCGGCCCGCCTCGGCGACGGTTGCGTAGCGGTCGTGCGCGCGCTGGCCGGGGTTACCATGGATGCATGACCCAATGAAACGGAACGAACACCGCCGCGTGGCGCTCGCCGGAACGCGGGCCCGTCGCCGGCCGACGACGCTGGCGTTGGCCGCGTCCCTGGCGTTGGCGATGGGGTGCGGCCCGGACGCCCCGCAGGGCCAACCGCAGCTCCCGTCCGGCGACGCTTCGTCGAGTCCCGAAGCGCAACACCCCGAGGCGAACGCGGCGATCTCGCAGCTGCGGTCGCCGTATTGCCCCGGATTCATGCTCGAGGTGTGCACGTCGCGCGAGGCGGAGATATTGCGCGACAGCATTCAAGCGCTTGCAGGAGAAGGACTTAATGCCGATAGCCTGGTGGAGTGGATGATTGCCCGCCACGGAGAGGAGTACCGCGCGCTGCCCAAGCGTAGCGGTACCGGCTTGCTGGCCTGGGCGGCGCCGCCCGCCATGCTGTTGCTTGGGCTCGGCGTCGTCGTAGTCGCGCTTCGCCGGTTGATGTCGCGCGAGAAGCCTGGCGGCGCCGACGAGGCCCTCACGGAGAGCGAAGAGGCGCGACTGGCCGAGGCGTTGGCCGAACTAGAACGTATGGAGGATCCGCGATGACGAGGTTGCAGACCGACACTTCCCAGGTTCTGCTCGCCAGCGACGAGGGGGTCGCGCGGGTCCAGGCCGCCCTGCGCCAATACGGATTCGACGGTTGGTTGATCTACGACTTCAAGGATCGCAATCCCATCGGGCGATCGTTGCTGGGCCTCGAATGGACCACCCGGCGCGGCTTCGCGCTGGTTCCGGCGAACGGTCCCCCCCGCCTGCTGATCCACGCGATCGAGCAGTCTTCGTGGCGGCACCTCGACTGGCCCAAGGCCACCTACTCGAGTCGCCAGCAGATGGCGCACGGATTGCGCACGCTGCTGGCGGGCTGCCGGCGGGTCGCGGCCGAGACTTCGGCGCGTGGCGACGTGCCCTATCTCGACCTCATTCCCGCGGGCATGCGCGACGTGATCCTCGAAACGGGCGTCGAGCTTGGAAGCTCCGGCGACCTGGTCTCGACGTTCTACGCGGTGTGGAGCGCGGCGCAGCGCGAGGAACACGGCCGCGCGTCGCAGCTGGTCAAGACGCTGGCTCGGGACGCGTTTGCGCGCGCCGCCGATTGCATCGCGCGTGGCGAGACCGTCACCGAGGGCGCGCTCGCCGCGTGGATCCGCGCCGAGCTGGCGGCGCGGGGCGCGCCCACCCAAGCCGACTGCATCGTCGCGATCGGCCCGACGGCGGCCGACCCCCACTACGATCCAGGCGACGTCGGCGAGACCATTCGCGCGGGCGATCTCCTGCTGATCGATCTCTGGGGCGCCTGCCACGACGACTCCGTTCCCGCCGACCAGACCTGGATGGGCTATTTCGGCGACGCCTTGCCGCCCCGGATCGCCGAGCTGTGGGGGACGGTGAAAGCGGCCCGCGAGGGGGTCGTGGCATTCCTCGAAGAGCGACACGCTCGGGGCGAAGTCACGCGGGGCTTCGAAGCCGACGACGTGGCGCGCGGGATCATCGCCGACGCCGGATACGGCGACTACTTCATTCACCGCACGGGCCACTCGATTGATCGCGACATTCACGGTCGCGGTCCCAACCTGGACAATCTGGAAACGCGCGACAACCGCGTGCTCGTGCCAGGGGTGGGGTTCTCGATCGAGCCGGGCATTTACATTGCCGGCGACGTCGGGTTGCGTACCGAAATCAACGTGTACATGGGCCCGGACGGTCCCGAGGTCACGGTCGCCCAGCCCCAGACGGACGTATTCCTTCTGTTGCCGGGCTAGGGGTCCGTAGGCGCCGAACGGTCTGCCGGCGCAGATCCGAAGCGCCCGCGCCAATGGCTGGAAGTCCCGGTGCCGAAACGAGGTAAGGCGCTCGTACGGGTAGCCGTTCCGGTGCCGCTGCGCCAGCTGTTCAACTATCGGATCAGGGGCTCGGTACCGCCCCCCGGCACGCCGGTTCGGGTCCCGTTCAAGACCCGCGTGCTAACCGGCTGGGTCATGGGCCCGGGGCGCGAGGTGCCGGGCCTGCGCGACGTCAAGGCCGTGCTGCCGAACGAACACTCCGTCACCGACGAGTTGCTCGAGCTCGCCCAGTGGATAGCCGAATACTACGTGGCGCCGATCGGCGTCGTCCTCAGAACCATGCTTCCCAAAGCTGGCAGAGCCAAGGCGAAGGAGCGACTCGTCGCACGGATTACCCGCGAAATTGGCACGCTCCGCGAAATCGAGGACGTGTTCGGGCGAGCCACGGTGCAGCGCGCGGCGTTTGAACGACTGCAGGTCGTGGGGGGGCGGCAGAGCCTCGTGGCGTTGAAGGAGAGCGGGTTCAGCCGGACCATCGTCAAGGGACTCGAGGAGAAGGGACTGGTGACGGTCGCCAAGGAGGCCGTGCTCAGGGATCCGTTCCAGGACGACCGGCCGATCAACGCGCGGCCCTTGACGCCGACCCGCGCGCAACGGGCGATATTGGCGCAGGTCGCGAAGGGCATGCGGAGGGGGGGCGGCACGTTCCTCGTGCATGGGGTTACGAGCTCCGGCAAGACGCTGGTGTACATAGAGATCATCAAGCGCGTGCTGGCGAAGGGGCAGGGCGCGGTAATGCTGGTGCCCGAAATCGCGCTGACGCCGCAGACGGTCTCGCGGTTGCGCGCCGCCTTCGGCGACCTCGTGGCCGTGCTTCACTCGCGATTGTCCGACGGCGAGCGGTTCGACGCGTGGACCGAGCTGCGGTCCGGCCGCAAGCAGGTTGCCATCGGCGCTCGGTCGGCGGTTTTTGCGCCGCTCCCCCGTGTCGGCGCGATCGTCGTGGACGAAGAGCACGAACCCAGCTACAAGCAGTCCGATACTCCCCGGTACCACGCACGCGACGTTGCGGTCATGCGCGCGAGCAGGGCGGGTGCGGTCTGCGTATTGGGGTCGGCGACCCCTTCGCTGGAGAGCTGGGCCAACGCCGAGTCGGGGAAATACAAGCTGCTGGAGCTGCCCGACCGCGTGGGTGGGGGGAAGCTCCCGAAAGTGCGCGTGGTGGACCTGCGAACGCCGGCCGACGCCCAGAAGGCGGCTACTCCCGCGCCCGCAAACCCGCCCGCGCCCGCAAGCCCCAGCGACCCCGAGGTCGCACAGGACTCGCCGCCGTCGCCCCCTCGACACGTCGTTTCCGCGCCGCTCCTGCGCCTTCTGCGGGGTCGTCTCGCCCGCCAGGAACAGGCCCTGCTCCTTCTGAACCGACGGGGATACGCGAACCTGGCGTTATGTCGCAGCTGCGGCGACGTGCTCGAATGCCGTCACTGTTCCGTAGCGATGACGCTCCACCGGTCGCGCCAGCAGATGGTCTGTCATCACTGCGCTCACGTGCAGCCGCCCCCCACGAGGTGCGCAAATTGCGGCGCATCCGACCTCTCGTTTCGGGGTCTCGGCACCGAACGGCTTGAACGGATTCTGCTCCAAAGTCTCCCGGGCGTTCGCGTTGCGCGCATGGACCTGGACACCACCGGCGGAAAATGGTCGCACCACGACATCCTCGCGCGCTTCGGATCCGGCGATGTGGACATCCTGCTGGGCACCCAAATGATCGCCAAGGGATTGGACTTCCCGCAGGTCACGCTTGTTGGCATCGTCAACGCCGACATTGGCTTGCATCTACCCGACTTTCGCAGTGCGGAGCGGACGTTCCAGCTTCTATCTCAAGTGGCGGGTCGAGCAGGGCGAGGGCATCTGCCCGGCGAAGTGGTCATTCAGACCTATGTGCCGGATCATTATGTCGTGCGGGCGGCGGTTGACCACGACTATCGTGGCTTCGCGAAGCGCGAGCTGGCTACCCGACGCGACCCCCCGTATCCGCCCAGCTTGCGCATGGCGCGGATCCTCCTCAGCAGTCCCGTTGAACTGAACGCCCTGGCGGCGGCCGACGCCCTGGCGGCGTGGTTCGCGGCGCGCGAGGACGCCGGCCCCGAGATGCTGGGACCGGCTCCCGCGCCGTTCGGGAAGTTGCACGGGCGCTATCGCTGGCACGCGCTGTTGCGGGGAGGAGCCGAGGCGGTAGGGCGCGCGCTCGTCGAGGTTGCCGACGGCTTCGAGGCGCCCGGCGGCGACGTCCGCGTCTCGCTTGACCGGGATCCCTTCAATCTGATGTAACGGACGGGCCGCTCGTGCACGGGACCGCACTTTCGCGCCGCCGCCCGTTTACCGTTGCCTAACGGACTCGTTATCGTCAACTTGAAGGCACCGGAAAGCCCAAGTGTCGCCGGCGAGCGCGCGACCGGACCGATCAAGAAGATGGCGCCTGTGAGTTGCCTGGCCCTGAACGCATCGTACGAGCCGCTGATGATCGTTCCAGCCAGGAGGGCCATTCGCCTGGTGCTGGACGACAAGGCCGAGATCCTCGAGCGTGATGAGCAGCGCGCCTTCCGCACGGTGCGCGCTGCGCATCCCTGCCCTTTGGTGATCCGCCTGGTGCGCTACGTGCATGTGCCGAGACGCTTCCGACGGCAGGTGACCAATACGTTTCTCTTCGCTCGCGACGGCTACGCCTGTCAGTATTGCGGGCGTCACAAGCGCGTGCTGCGCACCCGCGAATTCCTCACGCGCGACCACGTGCTGCCGATTTCGCGCGGTGGAGGCAATCTGTGGAAGAACGTCGTCACGGCCTGTTCCACCTGCAATCACCGCAAGGGCAACAGGCTTCCGCACGAGGCCGGCATGCGCCTGGCCATCACGCCTCACGAACCGAACCACGTCGAGCTGGTTTGGGCCGTGCGCCGCGTTACCCCGATTCAGGCGAAGTACATTCGCATGTTTTTCGGTAACGACGTGGTCCCGCTCCTGGTCCAGGGGTCGGTTTGAGCGCGCAACGCAGTAGGCGCGGCCCGGCTAAGCCGAAGCGACCCCCGGCGCCCGCGTCCGTGCGGGACTCGTTGGAGGCGCTGCGGCCGAGCAAACCGGCGGTTCCCGCGCCCGCGCGGCAGGGGATGCCCGCTGCCTCCGCGCCCTTGGCGGCGGCCGCGCCCGCTCTGTTGTCGGGCGCGGCGAGGCCGGTGGAGGTTCCGTTGCCTACCCGGGAGCTCAACGTGGACAATCGCAAGTGGATCCTGCGGGAGAAGGGTTCGGGCAGGATAGGCTATGGGGGCAGGTCCGCCGCGCGAATCCTCAGCGTGGACTTGCAGGACTCGGGCGAGCCGGAGGATTCCGCCTCCACGCGCTATGTTTTGGCGCGAAGCCTCCACGACGTGGACGAGGATACGCTGGTGTCGCTGGTGAGGGAGGTTTCGCGAGGCGAGTCGCCGCCGGATGGGCGCTCGCGGACGTCGCGGCGTGGTGGTCGGGGGCGTGGGGGCGGCTCCCACGGAGGCTAAACGGACGGCTTCAGGTCGCGGTAATTGGACCGCTGGGCAGCGGTTTGGCGACGATAAGCCGCGAATTCGAGGTCGCATCCGAAATTAGTCCCATTCAGCTATTCCAACGCCCCTGGATTGTGCCAATTGTATGGGCGGAGACGGGAAGCAGCCGCTTCCCACCCATTGAGACCCCATCCAGGAGGCCCGTGAATGACGCCCGAAGAACAACCTTTTCCTTGGAACGAGGACAAGACGCTCAAGGCCCTTCAAGCCTTTCCCCATCTCGTGACCGATTTCGTGCGGGAGTTCCTGCCGCAAGTCACGTCGGTGGTTGGTTCGGAGCGAATCGAGCCGCTCCCCACCGTGACCGTCGCTGCTGACGGACGGGAGCGACGATGCGACTACGCGGGCGCGTTTCGCGTGCGAGGCGACGCGCCCGATCGGTGGCTCGTTCTCTTTGTCGAGAACCAGTCCACGCAGGACCCCCGCATGCTCGGTCGACTGATCGACTACAACCGGGGTGTGCAGAGTACGCTCGCCGCACAGTCTCGCTATCACGCTGCCGACGGGCGGACGCCGCCGATCGTCGCCGTGGTGTTCTACACGGGTTCCGCGAAGTGGAGCGGGCCGGTGTCGACGCGGGACGAGTCCTACTCGCCGGCTCCGGAGCTGGCGTCTTTGGCGCTGTGGTTCCGCTATCTTCTGATTGAAACGCGGCTGCACAGCGCTTACGATGAAGAGGTGCCGGGGGTGTTTCGCGCGGTGGCGATCATCCGGCATGCGCCTCGCGAGATTGCGGTTGAGACTTGTCTGCGGGTGACGCGCAGGTTGGGGCTGCAAGGGGAACTGGGGATGCAGGTGGCCGTGGTTCTGAAGCGTTGGCTGGCGGTGGTTGCTCGGAAGCGGTGGCCGGACTGGGAGCGGACGCCGGAGCTGGAAGCGGCGGCGGGCGAGTGGGTGGACCCGCGAGATCAGACGGCGGTAGCCAATCGAGAGGAGATGACAATGAGCTGGAAATCAATGCAGCGGGCGATCGATGCCGTTCGGGACGAGGGGCGCGAACAGGGGATTGAACAGGGGCGCGAACAGGGGATTGAGCGGGGGATTGAGCAGGGAGTTGCGCGCGGTCTAGGGCGAAGTTCCGGAGAAAATCGGGTATTATGAGACCGCAAGCATAAGGCCGACAAGCATTTAGAGAGATTCATGGGCCAAAATGCGTACCCATGTAATGGTACGGTCAAAATGTTGACAACGCACCCGTTATCCATTAACTTCGTATCCATGTACATCGAACGCGTGCCCAACAGAAAGTCGCCCCCAGCCGTCCTCCTCCGCGAGTCCTACCGCGAGGACGGAAAGGTCAAGAAACGCACCCTCGCCAACCTCTCGAAGTGGCCCGACGACATCGTCGACGGACTCCGCATCCTCCTCAAGGGCGGCGTCGCGCTCCCTTCCCTCGGCGACGCCTTCTCCATCGAACGCTCCCGGCCCCACGGTCACGTGGCCGCCGTCCTCGGAACCGCCCGCAGGCTCGGCATCGAGAAGCTGCTCGCGCCTCGTCCCTCCCGCCAGCGGGCGCTCGCCATGGCCATGATCGTCGCCCGAGTCCTCGATCCCCGATCCAAGCTGGCCACCGCCCGCACCTTGAGGAACGAGACGCTCGCCCACTCCCTCGGGCAGGAGATGGGCGTCGAAGACGCCACCGAGTACGAACTCTACGACGCCATGGACTGGATCCTCAGACGCCAGGATCGCATCGAGCGCCAGTTGGCCGAAAAGCACTTGGAGGACGGCGCGCTGGTCCTGTGCGACGTCACCTCCGTCTACTTCGAAGGCTCGAAGTGTCCGTTGGCTAAGCTCGGCTATTCTCGCGACGGCAAGCGAGGCAAGCCCCAGATCGTCTTCGGCCTGCTCTGCGACGCCGAGGGCCGTCCGGTGGCGGTCGAGGTCTTCGCCGGCAACACGGCCGATCCCAGCACCGTCGGTCTCCAGATCGAGAAGTTGCGCGAGCGTTTCTCGCTGTCGCGCATCGTGGTGGTGGGCGATCGGGGACTTCTAACCAACGCTCGCATTCGCCAAGAGCTTGAACCTGCGTCGCTTGCATGGATCACGGCGCTGCGGGCTCCCCAGATCAGCGAGCTGGTCGAGCAAGGCGACGTCGAACTCTCGCTCTTCGACGAGCGGGACTTGGCCGAGATCACCGCCCCGCAACTGTATCCCGGCGAACGACTCGTCGTGTGCCGCAATCCGCTGCTGGCGGCAAGACGGGCGCGAAAGCGCGAGTCCCTGCTGGCGGCCACCGAAGAGAAGCTCGAGAAGGTCGTGCGCGCCACGACGCGCCCCAACCGCCCGCTGCGGGGCGCCGCCGACATCGCCGTGAGGGCCGACAGGGCGTTGCGCGCCCACAAGGTGGGCAAGCACGTCGACGTGGTTGTAACGGACGACGCCTTCTCCTTCGCTCGCAACCAGGAGCGGATCGCTCACGAGGAAGCGCTCGACGGCATCTACATCATCCGCACCAACGTGCCCGCCGACGAACTGTCCGCCGACCAGGCCGTCCGTTCCTACAAGAACCTCAGCAAAGTGGAAAAGGCCTTTCGCAGCTACAAGACCGTGGACCTGAAGGTGCGTCCAGTGCATCACAGGCTCGAAAATCGCGTCCGCTCCCACGTCTTCCTCTGCATGCTCGCCTACTACGTCGAGTGGCACATGCGGCGCGCTCTTGCGCCCTTGCTCTTCGACGACCACGACCCCGACGGCTCGACCCGCTCCTCGCCGGTACAACCGGCACGCCCTTCTCGGGCCGCTCGCGCGAAGGCCGCCACGAAACGCACCCACGATGGCCTGCCCGTACACAGCTTCCAGACCTTGCTGGCCGACCTGGCCACGTTGACTCTCAATCGCGTTCAGCCCGCCGCGCCGGGAGCCGTCGCCGCCGACGTCCTCGCCAGCCCAACCCCCCTCCAGGCCGAAGCCTTCCGCCTGTTACGGACCCGTCCCTGAAGCGTACCCAGTAGCGTACACCCCCGAAATCACCCTATCCGTCAGCACGCCATATACTTATGTGCGGGACGCTTCCGGAAGTTGGGTCTAGAGCGAGGCCTACGCCAAGTGGTCGCCTGGAAATTTGGAATTGAGGTTTGGGTTGTGGCCGAGGCGCGGCTGGGATCCGACCTGGAAGCGGGGCTCGCCGAAGAGGCGATGAATTGGGCCTTGCAGTCGGATTCTGCCGAATCGTTCCTGCACCGCATCGACGTGCATTTCCAGGCAGGGTAACGGCTTTTCAGGCAGGGTAACGGCATTCGAAATTGCGAGGCGTTGGCCGCCCAGCTGAGTTACGCCGTCAGGTCGTAGGCCAAGGCGGCCGCAAACCGCTCTTCTTCGAGGTTGACGACGTGCCAGCGAGCCGCGGTCTCGTGCGGAAAGCGAAAGATCGCTTCCGTCGCGCCCCGAAGCATGGATGGGGGCACCTCGAAGGTTTGCGCGCCGATCGAGAAGCCGCTGCCCAGGGCCTTGATCAGGGCCTCCTTGTAGGTCCAGAGTCGGTAGAAGACGCGATCGCGTTCGGCGTCTCGCGCCCGCCGCAGATTGCGCAGCTCGTTGGGTCCGAACACCGACTCGCCGATGCCGACGAAGTCTCGGCCTGGCGCGCGCACTTCGACGTCGACGCCAAGTTGCCCCCGGGGACCCACGGCGAGAAGCCCGTGGTTGCCGCTGTGGCTCAGGTTGAAGCTGGTGGGGGCTACGCGGCCGCGCACGAGGGCGAAAGGTTTGCAGTAGCCGTGAAAGCGAAACTCGAGATCGCCGTTGCGGCAGCCGAGCTCCTCGCAGAGGGTGGCCCGCAGAGCGGCGCGGCTGAAGGCGAAGTGACGGCTGGGGCGCTCATGGCGAAAGCGGCGCCAGCGCGCGACTTCTTCGTCGCTGAGCCACTGGCGGGCCAGCGCCTGCTCGGCGGGCAGGTCGGCCGACAGGTCGACGTGCAGGATTTGCATGCCTGCGACGCAGCGCCAGGGCGCCCACCGTTGACTCCGTGGCTGCACGCTACGCGGGGGGGTTGGCGCGAGGGCTGCGCACTGGCGGCGAAGGTGCGAGCTCTATTTCCTTCAAATAATGATCGATTCCGAGCTCCCGACGCCATTGAGCGGGATAGCCAAGCGAGACTTCCTGGAACGGTACGCCGTTGATCCACGAAGTCTTGCGGATGTGGAGGTGTCCGTAGACGGCGGCGCGCGCGTTGAATCGCACGTGCCAGTTTCTGGTCCGGCGGGTGCCGCACCATGGCGTAAAGCGGGGAACCCGCGGCAGAACCGCAAGCTCTTCTTCGAGCGGGTAGTGGCTCAGGAGTACCTTGGCCACGTCGCGCGGCACGGTTTCGAGTCGGGTTGCGGCGCGCTCCACGAGGTTGTGACACCAGGCGGTTCGGTTGGGAAACGGGTCGGGATGCAGGTAATACTCGTCGGCGCACACGATGCGGTCCTCGGCGGCCCATGCGAGCACCTCGTCGTAGGTGACGTTGGCCGAACGAAAGCTGTAGTCGTAGAGCAGAAAGAGCGGGACGATCATAAGCTGCCCGGTGGGATGCGGGACGACCGGGAACGGGTCTTCGGGGGTGATGACGCCGTAGCTGCGCGCGATGGAGACGAGCTCGGCGTACAGGTCCTGGCCGCGAAGACCGTCCGGTTTGCCGGGCGAGGTCCAGAGGTCGTGATTGCCGGGAACCCACACCACTTCTCGGAATCGTTCCTTGAGCAAATCGAAGCACCACTCGGCGTGCGTGATGCCGTTGCCCACGTCGCCGGCGAGAAGCAGCCAGTCGCCCGGTCTGGGGGAAAGCGACGGCAGGTGCTGGCGATTTGTCGGGTGGGAAAGGTGCAGGTCGGCGATGGCCCACAGTCTCAAGAAAGCGGTCCTCCATGACGGCTTGCAACTGCGTTCGGTTGGGTTAATAATAACCGATGAAAGACAGGAACCGTTATGTGGAAGCGACGCGGCGGCTGCTCGTAGACCTTCGCAGGACGAGGGGCGAGCTGCGCAAGCATTCCGAGCCCGTGGCAATCGTGGGCATGGCGTGTCGGCTGCCGGGCGCGCCCGATTTGCAGTCGTTCCAGCGTATGCTCGAGAGCGGGGGCGACGCGATCCGTCGGCTGCCGGACGATCTGTGGCTGCCTGAGCTGTCGCAAGGCGGAGGGGGCGACGAGCCGTACCGCTTCGGCGGCCTGCTGGAAGACAAGGATCTGTTCGATGCGGCGTTTTTTCGGATTGCGCCCATCGAGGCGAAGCTCGTGGATCCGCAGCAGCGCTTTCTGCTGGAGACGAGTTGGGCCGCCCTGGAAGATGCGGCGATTGACCCTTCGAGCCTGCAACGGAGTCGCACGGGCGTCTATGCGGGCATAAGCACGTTCGACTACCGCGAGGTGCTCGGCGAGCGCGGCGCGCTGTCGGATCGCTACATGATGACGGGTACGTGCGGCAGCACGGCCATCGGACGGGTGGCGTTTGCGCTGGGACTGGAGGGTCCGGCGATCGCGGTGGACACGGCGTGCTCGGCGTCTCTGGTCGCCATTCATCAGGCGATTTCGCATTTGCAGCGTCGGGAAGCCGATCTGGCGCTGGCCGGCGGCGTCAATGCGATGCTTGCGCCGTTTGTGACGGCGTCGTTTGCCAATGCGGGCATGCTGGCTCCGGACGGCAGGTGCAAGACGTTCGACGCGCGGGCCAACGGGTACGTGCGCGGCGAGGGCTGCGGGATCGTGGTCCTCAAGCGATTGAGCGATGCGGAGGCGGCGGGCGATCGCATTTGGGCGGTGATTCGGGGTTCGGCGGTCAACCAGGACGGTGCGAGCGCGGGGCTGACGGCGCCGAACGGTCCCGCACAGCAGCGGGTGATTCGGGACGCGCTGGCGCGGGCCGGAGTCGAGCCGGCGAACGTCGACTACCTGGAGGCGCACGGTACGGGGACCGAGCTGGGCGATCCGGTGGAGGTTGGCGCGGCGGCTGCGGTGTATGGGGTGGGCCGAAGCGCGACGATGCCGCTGCTGATGGGGTCGGTGAAGACGAACATCGGGCACCTGGAGGCGGGTGCGGGCGTAGCCGGGTTGATCAAGGCGGTGCTGGCGCTGAACCAGGGGACGATCTGGCCGAGTCTTCATTTCGAGACGCCGAATCCGCGTCTGGACTGGTCGTCGCTGCCGGTGCGCGTGGTGGCTGAGACTACGGCCTGGCCCGAGGTCGGGGATCGGGTGCGACGGGCTGCGGTGAGCGCGTTCAGTTTTTCCGGCACGAACGCGCATGTGGTTGTGGAGGGCTTGGTTCACGATGCGGCGATGGGGGTGGCGGCGGGCGCGGCGATGCCGGTTGTGGTTCGCGGGGTTTCTCGTACGGAGGCGGCGGCCGCGACGGACGGCTCGAAGTCGCGTTTGTTGCCCTTGTCCGGCAAGTCGGCGGGCGCGGTGCGGGACTTGGCGCAGCGGTATCTCGACTGGTTGGGGGACGACGGCGCGTCCGCCGCGGCGTTGGCCGACATGGCGTGGACGGCTTCGGTGGGTCGTGCGCATTTGAGCCACCGGGTCGGGATATCCTTCGCGAGTCGTGCGGACCTCGCGCAGGCGCTCGCAAGCGTGGTGAACGGCGAGCGCGGCGTGGTGGGCGGGCGCGGCGAGGTTGCGCCTGCCGGTGGACGGGCGGCCTTCCTGTTCACGGGTCAGGGCAGTCAGTGGGTGGGGATGGGTCGGGCGCTGTACGACACCGAGCCTGCCGCCCGAGCGGTGCTGGAGCGCTGCGACGAGGTGGTGCGCGAGGTTCGCGGACGTTCGCTGCTGGAGGTGATGTTCCGTGGCGACGACGGGGCCGCGGCTGGCGAGCTTGGCGACACGACCTGGACGCAGCCGGCACTCTATGCGTTGGCGTGTGCGCTGGTCGAGGTGTGGCGGGGGGTGGGCGTACGGCCGGCGGCGGTGCTTGGGCACAGCGTGGGCGAGCTGGCGGCGGCGCACGCAGCGGGCGTTTTTTCGCTCGATGACGGCATACGGCTGGCGACCCGGCGGGGCGCGCTCATGGGGTCGTTGCCGGCCACGGGCGACGGCGCGGGAGCCATGGCGGCGGTGTTTGCGCCGGCCGAGCGGGTCGGGGAGCTGATCGCGGCGTTCCCGCGGGTGAGCCTGGCTGGGGACAACGGGTCCCATCGGGTGATCAGCGGCCCGGCGGACGATGTGGCCGGGGTGATGGAGCGCCTGGCCAAGTTGGGCGTTCGGGTCCGGCGGCTGCGCACGAGTCACGCGTTCCACAGCGTGCTGATGGATCCGATTCTGGGCGATTTGGAAGAAGCGGCGGGGGCGGTGGCCGTTCGCGGCCCCAGGGTTCCGTTCGTCAGCAACGTGACGGGGCGGGAGCTGGGTTGGGACGAGCCGATGGACGGCGCCTACTGGCGGAGGCAGGCCCGGGAGCCGGTGGCGTTTGCGGACGGGGTGCGGGAGCTGGCGGGGCTGGGGGTGGACGTGTTGGTCGAGGTTGGGCCGAGGGCGGTCTTGGGCCCGATGGCGCTGGCGTGCTGGCCGGAGGGACGCGATCCGCCGAGGATGGTGTCGAGCATGGCCGAGGATGGGCCGCAAGGTCTTGCGGGTGCGGTCTCGGGGGCGTACGAAGCGGGCTTGGCGCTGGACTTCAGGGGGCTGTTTGCGGGTGAATCGCGGCGGCGGATTTCCGTGCCTTCCTATCCGTTTCAGCGGGAGCGGCACTGGGTGGACGAGCCTGCGTCGGCGCGTGCGGTTCCGCAGCGCGCCGAAGAGGGGGTGCTGTACGACCTGATCTGGCGGGAGCGGTCTGGAGAGCGCGAGGCGGGGGGCGGGCGCGAGGCGGAGGAGGGCGTCTGGGTGATTGCGTGCGAGGAAGGGGCTGAAGCCGACGAACTGGCGGAGGCGCTGCGGGCGCGTGGGCGGACGGTGGCGTTGGTTGGTGGTGGGCGTGCCGACCTTGATGGGGCCGAAGGGTGGCGCGGATTGTTCGAGGAGCTTGTCGGGGGCGATGGTCTGGCCGGGGTCGTGGACCTGACCGCGGCGGCCCAGATGGGCGAACGATCGGACGTCGCGGAGCGGGCGTTTGGGGTTGCGAGGCGCGCGTTGGCATTGGTGCAGGGTCTGGAGGCGGTGGGCGCGGCTCCGTCCGCGGGTGTGTGGTTCGCGACGCGGGGGGCGCAGGTGCTGGACGGAGACGAGGTGGGGGAGGGCTGGCGGCTCTCAGGGTCGGCGCTGTGGGGGTTGGTCAGTACGGTTGGGCTGGAGGCGGCGCAGCTTGGGCCGCGTTTGCTGGATCTGGATCCGAAGGGCTGGTCGGGGCGCGGCGACGCGGGTCTGGACGCGGTGGTGGAGGAACTGCTGGGTGGCGGCGCCGAGCGGGCGGTGGCGTGGCGTGGCGGGGTGCGACGTGTGGCGCGGATCTCGTCGGCTGAGGTGGTGCAGGCAGAGCCGCTGCCTGAAGAGCTGCCGTTGAAGGGCGACGGGATCTACCTGGTGACGGGGGGTCTGGGGGGGCTGGGGCTGGAGGTGGCGGGGTGGCTGGCCGAGCGCGGGGCCTGCGAAGTGGTGTTGGCTGGGCGCAGGGGTCCGAGCGAGAGCGCCGACGAGGCGATGGAGCGGCTGCGCGAGGGGGGCTGCGCGGTTCGCGCGGTGAGCCTCGACGTGGGGGACCGTGGGGCGGTCTCCGATTTGATCGGGGAGCTTGCCCGTGGTTCCGGGGAGCTGGACGCGGAGTCCGCGAAGCTTGCCGGGATGTACCATCTGGCGGGCGTGGCGCGGGAGAAGCGGCTGCGGGATCAGACGGCTGACGACCTTGCCGCTGCGATGACGCCGAAGGTCGCGGGCGCGTGGAACCTGCACTTGGCCACGCGGAAGCTGGATCTGGACGAGTTCGTGCTGTTTTCCAGCATTGCCGGTGTGTTGGGGATTGCGGGTCAGGCGAGCTACGGGGCTGCGAACGGGTGGCTGGATCAGCTGGCGCGGTACCGGCGGCGACTCGGGCTGTGCGGTCAGGCGATTGCGTGGGGGCCGTGGGCTGCGGCGGGGCAGGCGGCGCGGAAGCGGGAGCGACTGGCTCCGGCGCTGGCGGCGGAGGGGATTGGGTGGTTGAGCGGCGCGGCGGCGCGCGGCGCCTTGAACCGGGTCGCGGCGTCCGGGCGGTCCTTTGCGCTGGCGGTTCCGATGAACTGGGCGGCGTTTGCAACGCGTCGCCCGGGTCAGGCTGGGCTGATCGAGGAGGTGTTGGGGGAGGCGGCGGGCGAGGCCGAACGGGTCGACGTCGAACGGGCCGAGGGACGAGAGGGTTTGCTGGGTCGTCTGCTGCGGGCTCCGTCGTCGGAGCGCGAAGGGCTGCTGCGCGGTGCGCTGTCGGACGAGCTGCGGGCGGTGATGGGTTTGGCGGAGCCGCCCGCCCCCGACGTGGGGTTCTTCGATCTGGGCATGGACTCGTTGATGGCGCTGGATCTGCGCAACCGGGTCAACCGGGTACTGGCCGGGTCGTACGTGGCTCCCGCGACGATGGCGTTCGACCATCCCAACGTGGGACAGCTGGCGGGGCACTTGGCGCGGGAGCTGGGTCTGCTGGACGGGGGTGCCGGCGAGGCCGAGTGGTCGGCGGTGGAGGTTCGCGGCGCGGAGCCGGTGGCGATTGTGGGGATGGCGTGCCGGATGCCGGGTGCGGCGGATCTTGGGGCGTTCGAGGAGCTTCTGGCGGGCGGCGTGGAGGCGGTGACGAGTCCTCCGGAGGGGCGCTGGCGGGAGCCCGCTCCGGGAACGCTCGACGACGGGACGGACGAGCCGGAATCGTCTGCGAGGCGGGGCGGTTTCGTTGACGGTATCGACCGATTCGACGCTGCGTTTTTCCGCATATCGCCGACGGAGGCGCGGCTGCTCGATCCTCAGCAGCGGATGCTGTTGGAAACGACCTGGGAGGCGCTGGAGGAGGCGGGCATCGACCCCGAAGCGCTGCGGGGCACGCGCGCGGGGGTGATCGTAGGCATCAGCATGAGCGACTACCGCGAGCTGCTGGTGGCGACGGGCGAGCCGTCGAGTCTGTACACGGCGACGGGGACGGCGACGGCGACGGCGGTGGGTCGGGTGGCCTACGCGCTGGGTCTCGAAGGTCCGACGATGGCGGTGGACACGGCGTGCAGCTCGTCGCTGGTGGCGCTTCATCAGGCGGTGGGGGCGCTGCAACGTGGCGAGGCGGACGTGGTGTTGGCGGGGGGCGTGAACGCGATCTTGTTCCCGACGATGTCGGACGCGCTGGTGGGCACGGAGATGATCTCGCCGGAGGGCAGGTGCAAGACGTTCGACGCTGGGGCGGACGGGTACGTGCGCGGCGAGGGCTGCGGGATGCTGGTGCTGAAGCGGTTGTCGGAAGCGGAGGCGGCGGGCGACCGGATTTGGGGGGTGGTGCGGGGCAGCGCGGTGAACCAGGACGGTGCGAGCGCAGGTTTGACGGTGCCGAACGGGAGCGCGCAGGAGCGTGTAATTCGGGAGGCGTTGCGTGTCGGGGGCGTTGCGCCGGGCGACGTGGACTATCTGGAGGCGCACGGCACGGGGACGTCGTTGGGCGATCCGGTGGAGGTGCGTGCGGCGGCGGCAGTGTATGGGGAGGGGAGGGCGGAGGATCGGCCGCTGCTGATTGGGTCGGTGAAGACGAACGTGGGGCATTTGGAGGCGGCTGCGGGGGTGGCGGGGGTGATCAAGGCGGTGCTGGCGATGGCGCGTGGCGAGGCGTTTTCGCACCTGCACTTCGAGACGCCGAATCCGCTGGTGGACTGGGACGCGCTGCCGGTGCGCGTAACGGCGGGTGGCGCGCCGTGGCCGGAGTCGAACGGTCGTCGGCGTTGCGCGGCGGTGAGTTCGTTCGGGTTCTCGGGCACGAACGCACATGTGGTGCTCGAGGGGTGGGGCGATGGGGTCGCGGCCCGCGAAGACGCGGCCCAGCGCAAGCAGCGGGTGCTGCTGTTGTCGGGCAAGTCGGAGGCGGCGGTGCGCGAGCTGGCGGGCCGGTACCGGGGCTGGTTGGGGCGGCGGGACGGGCGCGCGTCGGCGAGGCTGCTTGCCGACGCGGCCTACACGGCGGCGGTGGGGCGCAGCCATTTCAGTCATCGCCGGGCGGTGGCGTTCGAGGGCGCCGACGATCTCGCCGCGAGCCTGATGGATCTGGCGCGGGGGCGCGGCCAAGTGAGCCGGCCGGCGGCGTCGGGGAGCGCGTCCGAACGCAAGGTGGCGTTCCTGTTCACGGGTCAGGGCAGCCAGTGGGCGGGCATGGGGCGACGGCTCTACGAGACCGAGCCGGTGTTCCGCGACGTGTTGGACAAGTGCGAAGCGGTTTGCCGGGAGGTACGGGGGCAGAGCCTGCTCGCAGTGATGTTCGGCGAGGGTGCCGGTGACGACGGCGCTGACGCTTCCGGTGCTTCCAGCGCTTCCAGCGTGCAGGGAGACCTGGACGACACCACCTGGACGCAGCCTGCGCTGTATGCGTTCAGCTGCGCCATGAGCGCGCTGTGGCGCGGCGTCGGCGTTAAGCCTACGGCGGTGGTTGGTCACAGCGTGGGCGAGCTGGCGGCCGCGCACGAGGCAGGCGCCTTTTCGCTCGAAGACAGCATGCGTTTTGCGCTGGCGAGAGGCGCGCTGATGGGTTCGCTGCCCGCAGGCGGAGCGATGGCCGCGGTGTTCATGGGGCTGGACGGGCTGAAGCCGCACCTGGCGGCCTCTCCCGAGTTGGCGCTGGCGGCGGACAACGGCGCCCACGTCGTGGTGAGCGGCGATTCGGAGCAGTTGGGAGCGTTGAGAGCGCGGTTGGCGGACCAGGGCGTGCGTCTACAGACGCTGCGCACGAGTCATGCGTTTCACAGCCGCCTCATGGATCCGATCCTGGACGAGCTGGCGGCTGCGGCCGGCGAAATGGCGGTCGCAGCGCCCGAGATCGCGCTCGTCAGCAATGTCGGCGGCAAGCCGGTGGGAAGCGACGAGGCCCTGGATGGTGCCTACTGGCGGCGACACGCCAAACAGCCGGTGGCGTTCGCGGCGTCGATCGAGACCCTTGCGCAGCTTGGCGTCGATACGCTGGTCGAGGTGGGTCCGGCCCCGATACTGACGGCGATGGCGCAGGCGGCATGGCCGCTCGACGATGCGCCGGTGGCGACGTTCAGCGCCGAGCGGGACGGGAACGACGGCTTTGCCCAGGCCGCCGCCAGGGCCTACGAGGCAGGCCTGGACCTTGACTACGGCGGGCTGTTCGCGGACGAGGCTCGCCGCCGCATCTCGGTGCCGTCCTATCCGTTTCAGCGCGAGCGCCACTGGGTCGACGAGACAGCCCGCGCGCGAGGCGCCCGCGGTCACCCGCTCCTCGGCGCCCGCACCGATCTGGCCAGCGGCGAAACCGTCTTTGAACGGGCGATTACGCCACTCGATCCGGGATGGCTCGACGATCACCGGGTGTACGAAAAGGTGGTCGCGCCGGGAGCGATATACGGCGGTCTGGGCGCCGCTGCCGCGAGCGAACTGGGTCGGGACGCCTTCGCACAGAGCGTCCAGCTGCATTCGCCGATGGTGTTCGACGGCCCCGCGCCCGATGGCCGGCCCTCCCAACGCACCGTACAGACGATCGTGGGACCCCCGGGGGCGGACGCCGCCCGCACATTCCGGGTGCACAGTCGTACTGAAGAGTCCGCCGACTGGATCCTCCACGCCGAAGGTACGCTTCACTTTGACGCCGAGGGGACGCTTGCGAGCGGCGCAGAGAGGGTCGACGAAGCGGCGCTCGTGGCGCAAGTCCCCGAAGCTTCGCCGTCCGGGCTTTACGCGTCGGTCGCTGCCGTCGGTTTGGTGCTGGGGCCGTCGTTCAGGACGATTCGGCGGTTGTGGAGCGACCACGGCGAGTCGGTTGCCGAGGTGGTCCTGCCGGAGGGAATCGCGACGGTGGGTCCGGGCGTTCACCCCGCGCTCCTGGACGGCTGTTTCCAGTGCAGCGCAGCCCTCGTGCCGGACACGGACGAGAAGCTGTTCACGCCGTTCGCGTGGGAAAGTTTCCGCGTTGACGGGCCGTTGCCGCCCAGGGTCACGTGTCACGCCCGCCTGACGCAACGGGGTTCCGAAGACGCCGGAGCCGCCGGACGGGAGACCGTCAGCTGCGACCTGACCCTGTACGACGGCGCCGGCGTAGTGGTTGGAGAGGTCGTGGGCTTCAGCTTGAAGAGCGCGCCGCGAGCGGCGTTGTTCGCGGGGTTGGACGAGGAAATCGCTGGCCTGCTGCATCACGTGGAATGGCGGGAACAGGCGCTGTCCGGGGGCCGGAGCGAGGATCCCACTGAAGTCGCGGCGGGATCCTGGGTGGTTGCGGGTCATGGCGATGCGGTGGAGGAGCTGGCGCGTGCGCTGACCGACGCAGGGCGACGGGTGGTGTTGGCGCGCGAGCCGGTGGTAAATACAGATGGGCCAGTGGTATGTATGGACGCGGCAGGGAAGGATGCTGGCTGGGCGCTCGCTGCCGTTGATCCGACGAGCCGGGACGCCTGGCACGAGCTGTTTGCGACGTTCGAGGAAGCCGGGGAGCCGCTGGCCGGCGTAGTGCACGTGGACAACCCGCAAGGGGCTGGCGACGAGGGTTCCGCCGAGGACGTGCTGGGGCAGGCGGTCGACGCGAGTGCACCGGCGCTGGCGTTGATCCAGGGACTGGAAGACGCCAACGTGGCGCCGTCGTCGGGCTGCTGGCTTGTGAGTCGGGATGGACAGGTCGTGGATGGGGCCGACGAAGCGCGGGCGGACGGCTTGGGGGTTGAAGCTCCCGCAGGTGCGACGCTGTGGGGCCTGGCTGTGACGGCCATGCACGAGGTCCCGCACCTTCGCTGCCGGGTAGTGGATGTTGACGGCCGCGGCACGGCGGGGCTGGCGGACGAATTGCTTGCCGGCGCATACGAGCCTGCCGTCGCGCTGCGGGGGTCCAAGCGCTATGTGGCGCGTCTGACCCTCGGCTCCGGCGAGCCGGGTTATCGCCTGGCCGAAGTTCCCGTGCGGCGGGAAGGCAGCTACCTGGTCACGGGCGGGTTGGGCGCGTTGGGGCTGGAGGTCGCCCAGTGGCTGGTCGAGCGGGGAGCCGGCGCGGTCGTGCTGAGCGGGCGCAGCGCTCCCGGCGAGGCGGCGTCGCGGCGCATTGCCGAGATGACGCGAGCCGGCACCCGGGTGCTCGTGCAGCAATCCGACATAACGGACGCCGCGGCCGTCGAGGCGCTGTTTGCGCGGATCGAGGCGGAGCTGCCGCCGCTGAAGGGCGTGTGCCACTGCGCCGGAGTGCTGGGAGACGCCGCCTTGGTCAACCAGGACGAAGGTGGTCTGCGGCGCGTGATGGCTCCGAAGGTTGCGGGATCCTGGTTGCTGCACCGCGCGACGATGGACCTCGACCTGGACGCATTCGTGCTGTTTTCGAGCGCGGTGGGCGTGGTCGGCAATCCCGGCCAGGCGAACTACGCCGCGGCCAACGCGTTTATGGATCAGCTTGCCCGCGGCCGTCACGCGGCGGGTCTGCCCGGCCAGTCGATCGCGTGGGGCGCGTGGGCCGGCGCAGGCATGGCCGCCAACCTGGACGAAGACGCGTCTCGGCTGGAAGACCGCGGCGTGGGATGGTTGACGCCGCGGCAGGGTTTGCTGGCGCTGGAGGAATTCCTGAAGGCTCCCGGGGCGTCGGGATTGGCGGCGCCCGTGCACTGGACGGCCGTTGCCGAGCGCACGGAGCTGCTGGCGCCGATGCTCGAGCGCGTGCTTCCGCTGCGACGCGCGACCGACCTGCAGGCGCAACCCGGATCGGCGCTTCAGGAGCGTCTTGCGGCGGTGCCGGAAGCCGGCCGGGAGGGGGTGCTGGCGGCGTTCCTGCAGAGCGAGATGCGGGCCATTCTGGGTCTTTCCGATCCGCCGCCAACCGACGTGGGGTTCTTCGAGCTGGGCGTCGACTCGCTCATGGCGGTGGACCTGCGTGGCCGGATCAACCGTGCGCTGACCGGTCTCTATTCGGTGTCGAACACGGCGGTGTTCGACTATCCGGACATCGACGGCTTGGCCGCGCATCTGGCATCCGGCATCTCGGCTACCGGCAAGGTGAAGGCTCTGCCGCGGGTTCGGGTACGGCGGACTCGGACCACCGATCAGGCGATTGCGATCGTGGGCATGGCGTGCCGGTTCCCCGGCGGCTCCGATCTGGGTTCGTTCTGGAACCTGCTGAGCGAAGGGCGCCACGCCGTGACCACGGTGCCGGCGTCGCGCTGGGGCGATCCTCCCGATCCCGCGCGGTTCGGGCGCTCGGAGTTTCCGGAAGTGTGCCGCTGGGGGGCGTTCATCGACGAGATCGACCGTTTCGATCCGGGGTTTTTCCGCATTGCGCCGGTCGAGGCTCGGTACATGGATCCGCAGCAGCGTCTGCTGCTTGAGACGAGCTGGCGCGGGCTGGAAGACGCGGGGATCGACCCGTCGGCGCTGCGGGGCAGTCGTTCGGGCGTGTACGTGGGCATTTTCAACGCCGACTACCAGGACATTCTGTTTGCGCACGGCGAGGCGGGCAAGTTCCGCAGCACGGCGGGCAGCGCGTTCAGCGCGTCGATCGGGCGGGTGGCGTTCACGCTGGGGTTCCAGGGCCCTGCGATTGCGGTAGACACGGCGTGCAGCTCGTCGCTGGTGGCGCTTCACCAGGCGGTGACGGGGTTGCAGCGTGGCGAGACGGACTTGGCGCTGGCCGGCGGCGTCAACGCGATGGTGTCGCCCTTGCCGATGGCGGCGTTTTCGGAGGGCAACATGCTGGCTCCGGACGGGCGTTGCAAGACGTTCGACGCGGCGGCCGACGGCTACGTTCGGGGCGAGGGCTGCGGAATTCTGGTGCTGAAGCGATTGGCGGACGCGGAGGCGGCCGGCGATCGCATCTGGGGCGTGGTGCGCGGCAGCGCGGTGAACCAGGACGGGGCGAGCGCGGCGCTGTCGGCTCCGAACGGGCCGGCGCAGGAGCGGGTGATCGCGGACGCGCTTGATCGTGCGGGGGTGGAGCCGGGCGAGGTGGACTATCTGGAGGCGCACGGCACGGGGACGCCGCTGGGCGATCCGATCGAGGTTCAGGCCGCCGCCGCCGTGTATGGCCGGGATCGCGCTGGGGATCTTCCGCTGCTCATGGGTTCGGTGAAGACGAACGTGGGGCATCTCGAGGCGGCGGCGGGTGTGGCGGGGTTGGTCAAGGCGGTGCTGGCGATGAAGTCGCGGTTGATCCCCCGTCATCTGCATTTCGAGGAGCCGAGTCCTCACATCGACTGGGACGCGCTGCCGGTGCGGGTGACGGCGGAGCCGACGAGGTGGCCGGAGTCGAATGGCAGGATGCCGCTGGCGGGCCTGAGCTCGTTCGGTCTGTCGGGGACGAATTCGCACGTGATCCTCGAGGGTTACGGTGGTGGCGACGAACCCCGCGAGAGCTTCACGGCTCCCGTGGGGCTGCCGGTTCTGGTGGGCGGCGTTGACGACGCGGAGGCGCCGGTTGTTCCGGCGGGGCAACCGGCGCTGGCGGCCGGTGGCGACGCAACGCGGCATCCGGTGCGCGGCCGCGGGCCCCGCCTGCTGCCGCTTTCGGGCGGGTCGGAGCGGGCGTTGCGGGAACTTGCGGCGGGCTATCTGAGCTGGCTCGGCGAGGCGGCCGGCGATCCCGCCGATGCGGACCACGACCTGTTGGCCGACATGGCGTGGACGGCTTCGGCCGGTCGCAGCCACTTCCGCTATCGCGCGGGCGTGGTCTTCGAGAGTGGGGAGGATCTTGCGCGGCAGCTGGGCGAGATCGTGGAAGGCACGCGGCCGGCCGTTCGCGCGACGGGTTCGAAGCCCGCGTTCCTGTTCACGGGCCAGGGCAGCCAGTGGGCGGGCATGGGCGCGGCGCTCTACGACACGGAACCCGTATTCCGAAACGTGCTCGACCGTCTCGAGCAGCAGATGCTGGAACTGCGGGGCGAGTCGCTGCTCGAAGTCATGTTCCGGTCTGCCGCCGACCGCGACGGCGCCGGCGGCGACGGCGACCTGGACGACACGATCTGGACGCAGCCCGCCGTCTACGCCATCAGCTGCGCGCTCACGGAGCTCTTCAGGAGCGTCGGCGTCACGCCCATGGCGGTGCTCGGCCACAGCGTGGGAGAAATCGCGGCGGCCCATGTGGCGGGCGCGTTTTCGCTGGAAGACGGGATGCGCCTGGCGACGAAGCGCGGCGCGCTGATGGGTTCGCTTGCCGAACCGGGCGCGATGGCCGCCGCGTTCGCGACCAGGGAAGACGTGAGTGCGGCGCTGGACCGCTTCGACGACGTGGAGCTCGCGGCGGACAACTTCACGCACCAGGTCGTGAGCGGCCCGGCGGACGCGGTGACCGCGTTCCTCACCGAGCTTGCGGGCCAAGGCGTGCGCACCAAGCGACTCAGGACCAGCTGCGCGTTCCACAGCCGTCTCATGGACCCCATCCTGGACGAGCTCGAGGTGCTGGGAGACGAGCTCGCCGCGCAGCCGCCGCTGCTGCCCTTCGTGGGCAACGCGAGCGGGCGCATGCTGCAACCGTCGGAAACGGTGGACGGTGCCTATCTGCGCGCCCATGCGCGCCGAACCGTCGAGTTTGCGACGGGCGTCTCGGCGTTGGCCGAGCTGGGAGCCGACGTGCTGGTCGAGGTCGGGCCGCACGCCGTGCTCGCTCCGATGGCGCAGGCTGCGTGGCCGCGAGACGACGACGCGCCGCCCGTCGTGCCCGGCATGCGCAAGGATGCCGACGCTGGGTTGGCGCAGGCCGCCGCGGCGGCCTACGAGGCCGGGTTGAATCTCGACTACCGGGGACTGTTTGCAGGCGAGCGCCGCCGTCGCATATCGCTGCCGTCGTATCCGTTCCAGCGCGAGCGATACTGGATCGAGGGGAGCGCCGGCAGGGGTCTGGCGCCGGGGCATCCGGTGTTGGGCACGAGATCCGAGCTGGGCGGCGGTCGGGTCGTTTACGAGCAGGAGGTTTCCGGTTCGCGGTTTTCGTGGCTTGGGGATCATCGGGTGTTCGATCGCGTCGTGGTGCCCGGCGCCTTGTACGGGGCGCTTGCGGCCGCCGTGCAGACGGAAGCGGGACGTTCGATTCGGGTGGACGATTTTCGGATCCACGCACCGTGGCTGCTGCCGGATGCGGTGGTGGAGGAGGGGTCCGGCGCGGGCCGAGCCGCTGCGTTGCAGGTGGTGCTGTCCGAGCTCGACGGGGGGGTGGCGGGGTGCGAGGTGTACGGGCGCATCGTCGACGAGGGGCCGTGGAAGCTGGTGGCCGACCTGCGGCTGTCGAGCGACGGCGCATGGCAGGACGGTTCCGAGGTCGAGGTGCGGGACGTGGGTGCCCTGTCGGCCGGCATGCGTCCGGTGGACGTGGCGGACTTCTACGAGGCGATGGCGCGTCGGGGACTGCGCTACGGCCCCGCGTTTCGACCGGCGGCGGAGCTGTGGCGCGGTCCGGGTTCGGCGCTGGCGCGACTCGTGCCGCCGGCGGAGCTTGCGCATTCGGCGTGGCCCATCCATGCGGCGCTTCTGGACGGTGCCTTGCAAACGGTGGCTGTGGCCAGTGAGGCGCCGGACGGGGTCACGTACCTTCCGATCGGGTGGGAGCGTTTTGCGCTATCCGAGGTGAACGGTGGGGCGCTCGACTGTCATGCGGTGTTGCGGGGCGACGGGGCGGCGGCCGGTGGTTCCGACCGTACGATCGTTGCGGATCTCGTTCTCTACGACGATTCCGGAGTGCGGGTGGGTGAGATCGCCGGCCTTGTGCTGAGACGCGCGACTCGGGCGCAGGTGCTGTCGCAGTTTGGAGATCTGGAGCGCCTGTTCTACGACGTGACGTGGAAGAAGCGCGCGTTGGCGGGGGGCGCTGGATCGGATGGAGCGGCTGGTTCGGATCGAGTCGCTGCTGCGGATGGCGCCGCCGCCGACGGCGTGTGGCTGGTGGCGGCGAGCACGCGCGCTCAGGGGCGCGCGATTGCTGCGGCGCTCGGGTCCCGCGATCAGAACGTCGTGCTGGCCGTTGATGTGGACGGCGTGGCCCAAGGCTCCGGCGTTGAGCGAGGCTCCGGCGTTGAGCGAGGCTCCGGCGTTGAGCAAGGCTCCGGCGTTGAGCAAGGCTCCGGCGTAGAGCTCGAAGCCGGGCGGGTCGTCGCGCTCGACCAGCGGAGCGAAGGAGCCTGGCGGTCCCTGCTGGAAGAACTCGCGGTGGGTGCCCGATTGAGCGGGGTGGTCGCATTGACGGCAACGGATTGGCCTGCGTCCGCCATTGGGCCCGGCACTGCCGCGCTGCCCGCCACCCGACCCGGCGCTGCCGCGCTGCCCAACTCGGCCTCTCCATCTGCCGCCGCGCTGCCCGACGCCCCCTCCCCGCCTGCCGCCGCCCTGGAACTCTCGGCAAGGATTCTGGCGCTCAGTCAGGCGCTGGCCGGGTTGGAAGGTGCCCGTGCAGCCGGGTTGGAGGGCGCGCACACGGGGGGACCAAAGGATGCGCACACAGCCGGCTTGACCTTGATCACGCGAGGCGGCCAGCGCCTCGGGGGTGAGCGCAGCGAGCGCATCGAGGCCAGCGGGGTTTGGGGACTGGGGCGATCGTTGGCGCTGGAGGAGCCCGCGCTCAAGCTGCGGCTGATCGATCTCGACTGGGAGCCGCACGCGATTGAGGAAGACGGCGGTGGCGAGCTCGTTGACGAGCTCCTGGCGCCGGACGGCGAGACCCAGGTTTGCTGGCGGGCCGGCACCCGTTACGTGGCGCGGTTGGCGCCCGGCGACGCACTGCGACGGCTGGACCTTCCCGCCGAGGACCCGTGGCATTTGTCGGCCGGCGACGACGGCATCCTCGCCAACCTGGCCGTCACGACGACGGAGCGTAGCGCATTGCAGCGGGGCGAAGTCCGGCTCGAGGTCGAGGCGGCGGGTCTGAACTTCCACGACGTGCTCGTGGCCATGCGGCTGGTCGACGTGGGTGCGCCGCTGGGCGGCGAGGCGTGCGGCAGGGTCACCGAGATCGGCGCGGGCGTTGATCACGTCGCGGTCGGCGACCGGGTGGTGGGCTTCGCGGCTCCGGCGTTCGCCCGCGAGGCGGTGACGCGGGCCGACCACGTGGTGAAGGCGCCGAAGGGCCATTCGGCGGCGGCCCTTGCCACGATGCCGGTCGTCTTCTGCACGGCCTGGGACAGCTTCGGTCTGGCCCGGCTCGCACCCGGCGAACGGGTACTGATTCACGCGGCGGCCGGCGGCGTCGGCCACGCAGCGATTCAGATGGCGCGAAACGTCGGGGCCGAGGTGTGGGCGACGGCCAGCGCGGCCAAGCGGGAGCACGTCCTGAGCCTCGGCGCGACCCGGGTGTTCGACAGTCGCAGCACGGACTTCGGCGCGCAGATCCTGGAGGCGACCGGCGGCGAGGGCGTGGACGTGGTGCTCAACACGTTGACGGGCGAGGGCTTCATAGAGGCGACCCTGTCGTGTCTGCGCGAGGGCGGGCGCTTCGTGGAAATCTCGAAGCGGGACATATGGAGTGCCGCGAAGATGGCCCGGCTGCGCCCGGACGTCGCCTATTTCACCTATGCGCTGGACGAGTTGCTGGTCACGGAGCCGGAGCGCGTGGGACGCCTACTCGCGGATGTCGTGGGCCGCGTGGCGAGCGGGGAGCTCACTCCGGTGCCGCACGGCACCTGGTCGATGTGCGAAGCACCCGAGGCGATGGACTTCATGCGAGAGGGTCGCCATACGGGCAAACTCGTATTGACCTTGCCTGCGCTGGTGCGAGGCCGACTGCGCGAGGATCGCTCGTACCTGGTGACGGGCGGCATGGGAGGGTTGGGGCTGAAGGTGGCCGAGTGGCTTGCGGCGCACGGCGCGGGGACGATCGTGCTTTGTGGGCGTAGTGAACCGGATGCGGAAACGGCTGCGGAGATCGAGTCGCTGGAAGCGGCGGGGGCGACGGTTGTCGTGGAACGGGCCGACGTGAGCGATGCCGGCGAGGTTCGGGCGCTGCTCGGGCGCATTCGCGAGGAGCATGGCGAGCTGGCGGGCGTGGTTCATTGTGCCGGCGTGCTTGCGGACGCGGCGTTGGACAACCAGACCCGGGAGACGTTTGAGCGGGTTTTCGCGCCCAAGGTCGGCGGCGCGTGGCACCTTCACGAGGCGACGCTGGACCTGGACCTGGATCTGGACCTGTTTGTGCTCTTTTCGAGCTTGGCGGGCGTGACCGGCAGTCCTGGTCAGGCGAATTATGCCACCGCCAACGCGTGGCTGGACCAGCTGGCGAGGCACAGACGAGGGATCGGGTTGTCCGCCCAATCGATTGCGTGGGGCGCCTGGGCGGACGTTGGCATGGCGGCGCGTGCCGCATCGCGGGGCGCGGGGCCGCCGGGAGATCCCATTGCGACCGCGCGCGCGATCGAGGCGTTCGACCGGCTGTTGCATGACGGCCCCGCCACCAGCGTGGTTGCCGACGTCGACTGGAAGTCGTTGCGCACCCGGATTGCCGAGATTCCCTTCTTCGAAGCGGTCTTGCCGGTTGACGGTGAAAACGTTGGCGGTGAACAGGTTGGAGACGCTCCGGTCGCGGACGGCGGAATCCTGCCGCGCCTGGCTGCCGAGAGGCCCAGAGAACGGCTGCGGCTTCTGGAATCCTTGTTGCAGGGTGAAGTCGCGGCGGTGCTCCAGCTGCCGAAGCCGCCGCCGTCGGATGTGGGTTTCTTCGACCTGGGCATGGACTCGCTCACGGCCATTGAGCTCAGCAGCCGCCTCAACCGTGCCCTGGCCGGCGCCCATTCGGTTGGGCGCACCGTGGCCTTCGACCACCCGGACATTCGCAGCCTTGCCGAGCACCTGGTCGAGGCCCTGGATCTCGGCGAGGGGAAGGCGCCCGCCGTGCCGTCCGCACCCAGGGCGGTGCTCGGCGACGAGCCCGTGGCCATCGTGGGGATGGCCTGCCGGTTCCCGAAGGGAGAGAACCTCGCGTCCTTCCGGCAATTGCTGGAACGCGGGGAGAGCGCGATCGGTCGTACGCCGAGGTCGCGTCTGGCCGGATACGGTGCCGAAAGCTTGCCGCCGGAGGCCCGTTTTGGGGGGTTTGTCGACGGAATCGATCGGTTCGACGCCTCGTTCTTCCGTATCGCGCCGGTGGAAGCCAACGTCATGGATCCCCAGCAGCGGCTGCTGTTGGAGACGACCTGGGAGGCGCTGGAGGATGCCGGGATCGACCCGGCGACTTTGCGCGGGGAGCCGGTCGGGGTGTATGCCGGCGTCAGCACGATGGACTATCGGGAGCTGATGGTCGGGACCAGCGATCGCTCCAACAGATATGCGCCGGTGGGGACGAGCCCGAGCGTGGCGATCGGTCGCATTGCGTTCACGCTGGGTCTGGAAGGACCGGCCATAGCGGTGGATACGGCGTGCAGCTCTTCGCTGGTTGCCATACACCAGGCGGCTGTGGCGCTGCAGCGCGGGGAAGCCGACATGGCGCTGGCCGGGGGCGTCAACCTGATTCTCTCGCCGTTCATGATGGTGGCGTTTGCGGGCGCCGACATGCTTTCGCCGGACGGTAGGTGCAAGACCTTCGACGCGTCGGCCAACGGGTATGTGCGGGGCGATGGTTGTGGCATACTGGTGCTCAAGCGCGTGGCTGACGCCGAGGCCGACGGCGACCGGATCTGGGCCGTGATCAGGGGATCGGCGATCAACCAGGACGGGGCGAGCGCCGGTCTGACGGTCCCCAGCGGCACGGCGCAGGAGCGGGTCATTCGCCAGGCGCTGGAGCGGGCGGGGGTGGAGCCGGGCGAGGTGGACTACCTGGAGGCGCACGGCACGGGGACGCCTTTGGGCGACCCGATCGAGGTGCGGAGCGCGGCGGCCGTGTACGGGCCGGGACGCGAGCCGGATCGTCCGTTGCTACTGGGGTCGGTGAAGACGAACGTGGGGCATCTGGAGGCGGCGGCGGGCGTGGCGGGAGTGATCAAGGCCGTCCTCGCGATGCGCAGCGCGGTGCTGTTCAGACACCTGAACTTCGAGGAGCCCAATCCGCACATTGAATGGGAGGGGCTGCCGGTCAAGGTTGCGTCCGAGGCCGGGCCCTGGCCGGACGCGAACGGGCGGCCCCGGCGGGCGGGCGTCAGCTCGTTCGGGTTCTCGGGCACGAACGCGCATGTGATTCTCGAGGGTTACGGCGAGTGGGAACGGGCGGATCCTCGAGGGGCGCGTCCCGATGTCCGGATGACCGGATCCGACGACGACGTATACCGCCAGCACCTGCTCGCGCTCTCGGGACGGTCGGAGAGAGCGGTGCAGGAGCTCGCTGAACGCTACCTGGCTTGGCTGGCCCATGCGGAGCGGGAGGGCGAGACGGAGGCGGGTCGCTTGGCGCTGTTGGCGGACATGGCGTACACCGCCGCGGTGGGCCGGAGTCACTTCGATCACCGCGCGGCGGTGGTGTTCTCGGGGGCCGACGAGGTGGGCGGTGCGGACGATCTTGCGCGCGCGCTGCGTCGGATCGCCGCCGGCGAGGGCATCGCGAGTACGCGTCGGGACCCGAAGGTCGCGTTCATGTTCAGCCCGGTGGGCGGGCAGTGGCCCGGCATGGGACGGGATCTCTACGAGAGCGAGCCGGTGGCGCGCGAAGTGCTGAATCGCTGTGCGGCGGTGATGAAGGAGCTGCGCGCCACGCCGCTTCTGGACGTGATGTTCGGCGAGGCGGGGGATCTGGTGGATCCGGCGTGGAACCAGCCGGTGCTCTACGCGCTTGCGAGTGCGTTGGCGAAGCTGTGGGCGCAAGTGGGCGTGCGTCCCCAGGCCACGCTCGGGCACAGTTTCGGGGAGATCGTGGCGGCTCGGGTAGCCGGCGTGTACTCGCTGGAAGACGGGATGCGGCTGGCCGCGCTGCGAGGCGGCCTGATGGGTGCGACGGACCAGGCGGGTTCGATGGCGGCCGTGTTCGCCGAGCCGGAAGCGTTGGCGGCCGCGCTCGACGAGTTCCCGTCGGTGCAGCTCGCGGCGGACAACGGGACGCACCGGGTTGTGAGCGGTCCGGCGGAGTCCGTTGCGCGTCTGGCCGAGCGATTGCAGCGAGCGGACGTTCGGGTCGAGCACCTGAGCACGGGCTGCGCGTCGCACAGCACGCTCATGGACCCGATTCTGGACGAGCTGGAGCAAGCGGCGTCGACCCTTGCCGCGTCGACGCCGTCGATCGATCTGGTGAGCAACGTGACGGGGCGGGTATGGCCGCGAGGCACGGGACCCGACGGGGCCTACTGGCGGCGTCACGTGCGGGAGCCGGTGGCGTTTGCGGCGGGGCTCGAGTCACTGGCCGGAACGGGCGCAAACGTGCTCGTCGAAGTTGGACCCTCGCCGGCGCTGGCGGGGATGGCGAGTGCAATCTGGCCGCTGAAGGAAGCGCCGGCGGTGATCGCCAGCTTGGGAGGCGAGGACGGCGGCGGGTTCGTGCATGCGGTGGGCGAGGCGTACAAGGCGGGCTGCGCGATCGACTTCGAGGGCTTGTTCGAAGGTCGGCCAAGGCACCGCATTTCGTTGCCGTCGTATCCGTTCCAGCGCGAGCGATACTGGATCGAGGGGAGCGCCGGCAGGGGTCTGGCGCCGGGGCATCCGGTGCTGGGCACGAGATCCGAGCTGGGCGGCGGTCGGGTCGTTTACGAGCAGGAGGTTTCCGGTTCGCGGTTCTCGTGGCTGGGGGATCATCGGGTGTTCGATCGCGTCGTGGTGCCCGGCGCCTTGTACGGGGCGCTTGCGGCCGCCGTGCAGACGGAAGCGGGACGTTCGATTCGGGTGGACGATCTTCGGATCCACGCGCCGTGGCTGCTGCCGGATGCGGTGGTGGAGGAGGGGTCCGGCGCGTCCCGAGCCGCTGCGTTGCAGGTGGTGCTATCCGAGCTCGACGGGGGGGTGGCGGGGTGCGAGGTGTACGGGCGCATCGTTGACGAGGGGCCGTGGAAGTTGGTGGCCGATCTGCGGCTGTCTAGCGACGCCGCATGGCAAGATGGTTCGGAAGTCGAGGTGCGGGACGTGGGTGTCCTGTCGGCCGGCATGCAGCCGGTGGACGTGGCGGAGTTCTACGAGACGATGGCGCGTCGGGGGCTGCGCTACGGCCCCGCGTTTCGACCGGCGGTGGCGCTGTGGCGCGGTCCGGGTTCGGCGCTGGCGCGACTCGTGCCGCCGGCGGAGCTTGCGCATTCGGCGTGGCCCATCCATGCGGCGCTTCTGGACGGTGCCTTGCAAACGGTGGCTGTGGCCAGTGAGGCGCCGGACGGGGTCACGTACCTTCCGATCGGGTGGGAGCGTTTTGCGCTATCCGAGGTGAACGGTGGGGCGCTCGACTGTCATGCGGTGTTGCGGGGGGACGGGGCGGCGGCCGGCGGTTCGGACCGTACGATCGTTGCGGATCTCGTTCTCTACGACGATTCCGGAGTGCGGGTGGGCGAGATCGCTGGCCTTGTGCTGAGACGCGCCACTCGGGCGCAAGTGCTGTCGCAGTTTGGAGATCTGGAGCGCCTGTTCTACGACGTGACGTGGAAGAAGCGCGCGTTGACGGGGGGCGCTGGATCGAATGGGGTGGCTGGTTTGGAGCGAGCCGACGGTTCGGATCGAGCCGATGGTTCAGATCGAGTCGCTGCTGCGGATGGCGCCGCCGATGACAGCGTGTGGCTGGTGGCGGCGAGCACGCGTCGTCAGGGACGTGCGCTTGCCGAGGCGCTTGGGTCCCGCGATCAGAACGTCGTGCTGGCCGTTGATGCGGACGGCGTGGCCCAAGGCTCCGGCGCTGAGCGAGGCTCCGACGTTGACCGAGGCTCCAACGTTGAGCAAGGCTCCGGCGTTGAGCGAGGCTCCGGCGCTGAGAAAGGCTCTGGCGCTGAGAATGGCTCCGGCGTAGAGCTCGAAGCCGGGCGGGTCGTCGTGCTCGACCAGCGGAGCAGAGGAGCTTGGCGGTCCCTGCTGCATGAACTTGCGGCGGGCACCCGATTGAACGGGGTGGTCGCGTTGACGGCGGCGGATTGGCCTGCGTCCGCTACTGGGCCCGGCACTGCCGCGCTGCCCGCCACCCGACCCGACACTGGCACGCTGCCCAACTCGGCATCTCCATCTGCCGCCGCGCTGCCCGCCGCCACGCAGCCCGCCACCCCCTCCCCGCCCGCCGCCGCCCTGGAACTCTCGGCAAGGATCCTGGCGCTCAGTCAGGCGCTGGCCGGGTTGGAGGGCGCGCACACGGGCGGACCAAAGGATGCGCACACAGGCCGCTTGACCCTGGTCACGCACGGCGGCCAGCGCCTAGGGGGCGAGCGCTGCGAGCGCATCGAGGCCAGCGGGGTTTGGGGACTGGGGCGATCGTTGGCGCTGGAGGAGCCCGCGCTCAAGGTGCGGCTGATCGATCTCGATTGGGAGCCGCCCGCGCTTGTGGAAGACGGCGGTGGCGAGCTGGTTGACGGGCTCGTTGACCGGCCCGTCGCCGAGCTGGTTGACGAGCTCCTAGCGCCGGACGGCGAGACGCAGATTTGCTGGCGGGCCGGCACCCGTTACGTGGCTCGGTTGGCGCCCGGCGACGCACTGCGGCAGCTGGACCTTCCCGCCGACGATCCCGGGCACTTGTCGGCCGGCGACGACGGCATCCTCGCCAACCTGGCCGTCACGACGACGGAGCGCAGACCGTTGCAGCAGGGCGAAGTCCGGCTCGAGGTCGAGGCGGCGGGTCTGAACTTCCACGACGTGCTCGTGGCCATGCGGCTGGTCGACGTGGGTGCGCCGCTGGGCGGCGAGGCGTGCGGCAGGGTCACCGAAATCGGCGCGGGCGTCGATCACGTCGAGGTGGGCGACCGGGTGGTGGGCTTCGCGGCTCCGGCGTTCGCCCGCGAGGCGGTGACGCGGGCCGACCATGTGGTGAAGGCGCCGAAGGGCCATTCGGCGGCGGCCCTGGCCACGATGCCGGTGGTCTTCTGCACGGCCTGGGACAGCTTCGGTCTGGCCCGGCTCGCCCCCGGCGAGCGCGTACTGATTCACGCGGCGGCCGGCGGCGTCGGCCACGCGGCGATTCAGATGGCGCGAAACGTCGGCGCCGAGGTGTGGGCGACGGCCAGCGCGACCAAGCGGGAACACGTCCTGAGCCTCGGCGCGACTCGGGTGTTCGACAGTCGCAGCACGGACTTCGGCGCGCAGATCCTGGAGGCGACCGGCGGCGAGGGCGTGGACGTGGTGCTCAACACGCTGACGGGCGAGGGCTTCATAGAGGCGACCCTGTCGTGTCTGCGCGAGGGCGGGCGCTTCGTGGAGATCTCGAAGCGGGACATATGGAGTGCCGCGAAGATGGCCCGGCTACGCCCCGACGTCGCCTATTTCACCTATGCGCTGGACGAGTTGCTGGTCACGGAGCCGGAGCGCGTGGGACGCCTACTCGCGGACGTCATGGGCCGCGTGGCCAACGGGGAGCTCACTCCGCTGCCGCACGGCACCTGGTCGATGTGCGAAGCACCCGAGGCGATGGACTTCATGCGAGAGGGTCGCCATACGGGCAAACTCGTATTGACCTTGCCTGCGTTGACGCGAGGCCGACTGCGCGAGGATCGCTCGTACCTCGTGACGGGCGGCATGGGAGGGTTGGGGCTGAAGGTGGCCGAGTGGCTGGCGGCGCGCGACGCGGGGACGATCGTGCTTTGTGGGCGTAGTGAACCGGATGCGGAGGCGGCGGCGGAAATCGAGTCGCTGGAAGCGGCGGGGGCAACGGTTGTTGTGGAGCGGGCCGACGTGAGCGATGCCGGCGAGGTTCGGGCGCTGCTCGGGCGCATTCGCGAGGAGCATGGCGAGCTGGCGGGCGTTGTTCATTGTGCCGGCGTGCTTGCGGATGCGGCGTTGGACAACCAGACCCGGGAGACGCTCGAGCGGGTCTTTGCGCCCAAGGTCGGCGGCGCGTGGCACCTTCACGAGGCGACGCTGGACCTGGATCTGGACCTGTTCGTGCTCTTTTCCAGCATGGCGGGCGTGACCGGCAGTCCTGGTCAGGCGAATTATGCCGCCGCCAACGCGTGGCTGGACCAGCTGGCGAGGCACAGACGAGGGATCGGGTTGTCCGCCCAATCCATTGCCTGGGGGCCTTGGGCCGAGGTCGGATTGGCCGCCCGGGTCGCTCGGGAGAGTGCAGGGCCGCTGGTCGGGGGAGCCCCCGTGGGTCAAATCAGTCCCACTCGGGCGATCGCGGCGTTCGACCGGCTGCTGCGCAATGGACCGGTCACCAGCGTGGTCGCCGACGTCGACTGGGCAGCGCTCGACGCCGGGGTTCGGGCGCTTCCGTTCTTCGAGGTCATGCCGACGGAGGGCGGCCAGCAACCCGCGGTCGGCGCGCCTGCGGTTGGCGGAATCGTGGCGCGTCTCGCGGCTGCGCGGTCCAGGGAACGTCCGCGACTCCTTGAGTCCTTCCTGAAGCGTGAAGTTGCGGAGGTGCTCCAGCTGCCGACGCCGCCGCCGTCGGAGGTGGGCTTCTTCGATTTGGGCATGGACTCGCTGACCGCCGTTGAACTGGGCAGCCGCCTCGACCGCGCCTTGGGCGGCGCATGTTCGGTTGGGCGCACGGTCGCATTCGACTACCCCGACGTCCGGCGTCTCGCCGCCCACCTGATCGAGGCGTTGGATTTGAGCGAGGTGACGGTGCCCGCCACGTCGTCGCGACCCGAAGTCGCGTTGGGCGATGCGCCGGTGGCCATCGTGGGCATGGCCTGTCGGTTCCCGAAGGGAGAGAATCTCGCCGCCTTCCGACGGTTGCTCGAACGCGGTGAGAACGCGGTCGGGCGCATGCCGCACTCGCGTCTTGCCGGGTACGAGGCCGTAGACGCGTTGCCGCCCGAAGCCCGTTTCGGGGCCTTCATCGGCGAAATCGACCGATTCGACGCGTCGTTCTTCCGCATCGCGCCGGTGGAAGCCGAGGTGATGGATCCCCAGCAGCGGCTGCTGTTGGAGACGACCTGGGAGGCGCTGGAGGATGCCGGGATCGACCCGGCCACGCTTCGCGGTGGACCGGTCGGGGTGTACGCAGGCATCAGCACGACGGACTACCGGGATCTGATTGCGGACACCAGCGAACGCGCCAACCGCTATGCCCCGGTGGGGACGAGTCCGAGCGTCGCGATCGGTCGCATCGCGTTCACGCTGGGCCTGGAGGGGCCGGCCATCGCCGTGGATACGGCCTGCAGCTCCTCGCTGGTCGCGATGCATCAGGCGGTCGTGGCGCTCCAGCGCGGGGAGGCCGACATGACGCTGGCGGGCGGCGTCAACGCGATGTTGTCGCCGTTCGTGACCGCGGCCTTCGCAAGTGCCGACATGCTTTCGCCGGACGGTCGGTGCAAGACGTTCGACGCCGCGGCCAACGGTTTCGTGCGCGCCGAGGGTTGCGGCGTGTTGGTGCTCAAGCGCCTGGCGGACGCCGAAGCCGACGGCGACCGGATCTGGGCGGTGATCAAGGGGTCGGCGATCAACCAGGACGGGGCGAGCGCCGGTCTGACGGTCCCCAGCGGCACGGCGCAGGAGCGGGTCATTCGGCAGGCGCTGGCGCGGGCGAGAGTGGAACCGGCGGAGGTCGACTACCTGGAGGCGCACGGCACCGGGACGCCTCTCGGCGACCCGATCGAGGTGAACAGCGCCGCGGCCGTGTACGGACGGGGTCGCGACGAGGATCGGCCCCTCCTGATGGGCTCCGTGAAGACGAACGTGGGGCATCTGGAAGCGGCTGCGGGCGTGGCGGGCGTGATCAAGGCCGTCCTCGAGCTGCGGAGCCCGATGCCGTTCCGGCACTTGAACTTCGAGGACCCTAACCCGCACATCGAATGGGACGACTTGCCGGTGAAGGTCACGTCCGATCCCGATCCCTGGCCGGACGCGAACGGACGACCACGACGGGCGGGCGTGAGCTCGTTCGGGTTCTCGGGCACGAACGCGCACGTGATTCTCGAGGGTTACGGCGAGTTGGAACGGGCGGATCCTCGAGGGGCGCGTCCCGATGTCCGGATGACCGGATCCGACGACGACGAGGTGTACCGCCAGCACCTGCTCACGCTCTCAGGCAGGTCGGAGAGAGCGGTAAGGGACCTGGCCGGGCGCTACCTGGCCTGGCTCGGCGACCAGGAGCGGGACGGTCGAGAAGACGCCGAGCGCGACGCAATGCTCGCGGACATGGCCTTCACCGCCGCCGTGGGCCGGGGGCACTTCGGTCACCGCGCAGCGGTCGTTTTCCGGGGTGCGAACGATCTGGCGAGCGCGCTGCGCGAGATTGCGGCTGGCGAAGGCATCGCAAGGGCGCTGGAAGATCCGAGAGTCGCGTTCATGTTCAGCCCCGTCGGCGGGCAGTGGGGCGGCATGGGCCGCGATCTCTACGAGCGCGAGCCCCTGGCGCGCGAGGCGCTCGATCGCTGCGCGGCGGTGATGAAGGAGCTGCGCGCCACGCCCCTGCTGGACGTCATGTTCGGCGAAGCCGGAGACTTGGTCGATCCGGCCTGGAACCAGCCGGTGCTGTACGCCCTTGCGAGCGCTCTGGTACGGCTCTGGGCGAAGGTCGGCGTCCATCCGCAGGCGACGCTTGGGCACAGCTTCGGCGAGATCGTCGCGGCCCAGGTCGCCGGCGTGTACTCGCTGGAAGACGGCATGCGCCTGGCTGCCCGGCGCGGTGGTCTCATGGGCTCGACCGACCAGGCCGGATCCATGGCGGCGGTGTTCGCGCAACCGGACGCGTTGGCGAAGACGCTGGACGAGTTCCCCACGGTGCAGCTTGCCGCGGACAACGGCACGCACCGGGTGGTGAGCGGTCCGGCGGCGGCCGTGGCCCGCCTGACCGACCATCTGCGACGCGCGGACGTCCGGGTGGAGCACCTGAGCACGGGCTGTGCGTCCCACAGCAGTCTCATGGACCCGATCCTGGACGAGTTGGAAGAGGCGGCCTCGATCCTGGCCGCGTCGGCGCCGTCGATTGATCTGGTGAGCAACGTGACGGGTCGGTTGTGGCCGCGCGACGCGGGTCCGGACGGCGCCTACTGGCGGCGTCACGTGCGGGAGCCGGTGGCGTTTGCGGCGGGCCTCGAGTCGCTGGCCGAGACGGGCGCCAACGTGCTCGTCGAAGTTGGACCCTCGCCGGCGCTGGCGGGCATGGCGAGTGCCATCTGGCCGCTGGCCGATCCGCCGGCGGTGATCGCCAGCCTTGGGGGCGAGGATGGGACGGGGTTCATGGATGCCGTGGCCGCGGCCTACCGGGCGGGCTGCCCGATTGATTTCAAGCGGCTGTTCGAAGGCCGTCCCGGACGCCGCATCTCGATTCCGTCGTACCCATTCCAGCGCGAGCGCTACTGGGTAACCGACCTGGGCGGCCCACGCGAACGCGCGCAACGCCCTCGATCCCTTTCGGAAGCCGACGAGGTGCTCTTCGAAATCCAGTGGGAAGAGGAGATTGTGCGTGGGGAGCCGACGAGCGACGACGTTGGCCCGCCCGCGACCTGGCTCGTTGTGGGGGGCGACGCCGAGGCCGGCCGTCGGCTCGCGGCCGAGCTCTCGGAACGCGGCCTCTCGGTCGTGCGTGCGGAACCTGCGAACGCCCGGGAATGGCGCGAGGTGTTGCGTGATTTGCCCGACGGCACGGCCTTGGGGGGGGTCGTTCACCTCGCCGCGACGGAAGCGGCGGACCCATCGAAAGGCGCCGGCGACCTACCCGTCGAAGTGCTGGGCGTTTGCGAGCGCGTGCTGCGGTTGGTGCAGGGAATGGAGGAGGCCGACGTTGCGCCCGCGTCCGGGTTGTGGCTGTTGACGAACGGTGCGCTGGTGCTGCCCGGCGACGCTGGCGGCAATATGGCCGGGTCGGCGCTGTGGGGGTTTGCCCATACGTTGGCCATGGAAGCGGCGCAGCTCAGGCCCAGGCTCCTGGATCTCGACCCGGCGGAACGTCCGCAATGGGACGCCGTGGCTGCCGACCTGCTTCGCAAGAGCGCCGACATGGTGGTGGCCGTGCGCGCAAGTCAGCGTCTCGTACCCCGCCTGGTTCCGGCCCGGGACGGCGGCGTATCCGGGCCCCGGACCGGGCTGTCGAACGAGGGATCGTACCTTGTGACCGGCGGACTCGGCGGTTTGGGTCTCGCGCTGGCGCGCTGGCTCGCCGACAACGGTGCGGGCTGCATCGTGCTGGCCGGACGCAGCGAGCCGGACCCGGCCGCGCTCGAGGCGGTCGCCGAACTGCAAAAGGGCGGCGCGACGGTGCACACGCGGCAGCTCGACGTGGCCGACCAGGAACGGGTGGACCAGACGATCCGCCACATTGACGCGGAACTGGCCCCCCTGCGCGGCGTGTTCCACCTCGCCGGCACGCTCTCGCTGGCCCGACTGGCCGAACAGACCGCCGCAACGTTCAAGGCGACCTTCGCAGCCAAGGTGGACGGGGCGTGGCACCTGCATCGCGCAACCCGCGATCTGGATCTCGACCACTTCATGCTGTTTTCCAGCATTGCCGGCACGTTCGGGGTCGCGGGCAACGTCAACCACGCCTCGGCCAACGCGTTCATGGACCAGCTGGTTCGCCACCGTCGCCGTGCGGGCTTGCCCGGCCAGTCCATCGCCTGGGGGCCGTGGGCCGAGACCGGTGCGGCAGCCGAGGGAAGCGAGCGAATGCAGGCGCATCCGGCTGCCGAAGGCGTCGCCTGGATGTCCCCCGCCGAGGGGCTGGAGACGGTGGACAGGGTCATCCGGTCCCCCGCGAGCGTACACGTGGCTGCAAGGATCGACTGGGCCACGTTCGCGGCTCGACGACCCGAGCTGGCCCCGCTGCTCACGCGCGTCGTGCCGGGTGCCGCGGAGGTCGTTCAGCCGGTCGCCCCGGCGGGTGCCAGCGGCATTGCCCGCCGGCTCAGGGACGCAGCGGCGTCCAGAAGGCGGAAGATTCTCGTGGCGGCCCTGCAGGAAGAGCTTCAGGGCGTCATGCGCCTGCGGGAACCCCCGTCTCCCACGATCGGCTTCTTCGACCTGGGGCTGGACTCGCTCATGGCGGTCGATCTGCGCAACCGGATCAACCGCGCGCTCACGGGCCTTCTGGTCGTGCCGGGTACCATTGCCTTCGACTACCCGACCATTGACCGCATGGCCGATTATTTGCTCGCCGAGCTCGGCTATGCGGAAGACGAAGGGCAGCGCGAGGTCCACGCCAGTCCGGTTGATCAGGCGTCGCCGATCGCGATCGTCGGCATGGCGTGCCGCGTGCCGGGCGCCGGGGATTTGCGGACGTTCGAGGCGCTGCTCGCCAGCGGCCGCAGCGCGGTGGGCAGGCCGCCGCCGGCGCGCTGGACGAATGAGCAGGACGGTTTGAAGAGCAACGATCACCCGAGCCGCCGGGGCGGGTTCGTCGAGAACATCGACCAGTTCGACGCCGAGCTCTTCCGCATCGCCCCGGTCGAGGCGCGGCTCATGGATCCGCAGCAGCGCATGCTGCTCGAGACCTCCTGGCAGGCGCTCGAAGACGCCGGCATCGACCCAACGTCGCTCAAGGAGAGCCGTACGGGCGTCTTCGCAGGCGTCGCCGCAGGGGACTATCGGGAGCTGATGGCGGCCAGCGGGGAGCCGTCGAGTCTCTACACGGCCACGGGCACGAGCGCCAGTACCGCCGTCGGCCGGATCGCCTTCACCCTGGGGCTGCAAGGCCCGGCCGTGGCCGTCGACACCGCGTGTTCGTCGTCGCTGGTGGCCCTGCACCAGGGGGTCGCCGCGCTCAAGCAGGGCGAAGCCGACCTGGCGCTTTGCGGAGGGGTCAACGCGATCCTCTTACCGGTGTTCTCCGACACGCTCGCCGGCACCGACATGATTTCCCCCGAGGGGATCTGCAGGACGTTCGACGCGCGCGCCAACGGTTACGCGCGGGGCGAAGGATGCGGCATGCTCGTGCTCAAGCGGCTCGCCGATGCGGAAGCGGCGGGCGATCGCATCTGGGCCGTCGTCGCGGGCTCGGCCGTGAATCAGGACGGCGCGACGTCGGGACTGACCGTACCCAACGGACCGGCGCAGGAGCGAGTGATCCGCGAAGCCCTGGCGCGCTCGGGCGTTGCTCCGGCAGAGGTGGACTACCTGGAGGCCCACGGCACGGGAACGCCGCTGGGCGACCCCATCGAGGTGCGGGCGGCTGCCAGGGTGTACGGTGAACGCCGGTCGGAGGAGCGGCCATTGCTGATCGGTTCCGTCAAGACGAACGTCGGACATCTGGAATCCGCGGCGGGGATCGCCGGCGTGATCAAGACGGTGCTGGCCATGCGCAGCCGCACGGTATTTCGGCATCTCAACTTCGAGACGCCGAACCCGCACGTGGACTGGGATGCGCTGCCGGTCGAGGTGGCTGCCGCGCGGGCGCCGTGGCCGCAAGGAAACGGCGCGACGCCGGTGGCCGCCGTGAGCAGCTTCGGCTTCTCCGGCACCAACGCGCACGTGATTCTGCGGGGATACGAACCAACCGAGCCGGCCGACCAGGTTGATCGGCCTGGCAGCGCCCCGGAGCCGCGCAGCGAGCGCCTGCTCCCCCTCTCGGGCAAATCGCCGAGGGTCGTGCGTGAACTTGCGGCGGCCTACCGCGACTGGCTCGACGAACCCAACGAAGCGCCGTCTTCCGAGCGGCTCGCCGACATGGCGCACGTGGCCGGCACGGGGCGCAGCCATTTCGACCACCGGGTCGCCGTGCGATTCGAGGACCTGCCGGACCTCCGCCGGGGTCTTGCCGAAGTGGAGGCGGGCGCGCGCGTCGCGGCGGTCAGCAAGTGGTCCGAACCGGCGTTCCTGTTCACCGGGCAGGGCAGTCAGTGGGTGGGCATGGGTCGCGCCCTCTACGAAACCGAACCCCCGTTCCGCAACGTCATGGATCGGTGCGACGAGGTCGTTCGCCAGCTGCGCGGGACGTCGCTGCTGGCGGTGATGTTCGACGAAGCCTGCGAGCACGGCGATCTCGGCGACACCGCGTGGACGCAACCGGCGGTATATGCGTTGCAGTGTGCGCTGTGTGCGCTTTGGCGGGAGCTCGGGGTCAAACCGGCTGCGGTGTTGGGGCACAGCGTGGGGGAAATGGCCGCCGCCCATGCCGCAGGCCTGTTTTCTCTCGAAGACGGGATGCGATTCGCCGCGCTGCGCGGGGAGCTCATGGGTTCGCTCCCGGGTGGATCCATGGCGGCGGTGTTCGCCGGGCCGGAAAGGGTCGCGGCGGCCCTGAAGGGGTTCGGCGGGCTGAGCATGGCCGCGGACAACGGTACGCACCAGGTGGTGAGCGGGCCGGACTCCGAAGTCGGCGCGTTTGCCGAGGAGCTCGAAGCCGGCGGCGTGCGGGTCAAGCCGCTCAAGACGCGCCACGCCTTCCACAGCGCGGCCATGGACGACATTCTGGACGAGCTGCAGGAGATTGCGTCGCAGGTGCCGACCCGTGATCCGGCGGTGCCCTTCGTCGCCAACCTGACGGGGAGCGTGATCGAGTCCGCCGCGGCGCTGGACGGCGCGTATTGGCGCAACCAGGCGCGTCGAGGCGTGGCGTTTGCGCAGGGCGTGAAGGCGCTTGCGAAGCTCGACGTCGACGTGCTCGTGGAGATCGGGCCAAGGCCCGTCCTCGGACCCATGGCGGAGGCGATCTGGCCTGACGGCGTCGGGGCGCCCGCCCTCGTCCCGAGTCTCTCCGGCAGACCGGACGCCGGCTTTGCCGAGGCCGCCGCAACGGCATACGAGGCCGGAGCGCGACTTGATTTCGAGGGATTGTTCGGCGGCGAGCGCCGCAGCCGCATCGCGATTCCCGGATACCCCCTGCAACGGAAGCGTCACTGGGTCGGTCCGCCGCGACGCGGGGAGCCGGGCCGCGAACACCCATTGCCGGGAACCCGCGTCGACCTCGCGAGCGGCGAAACGGTCTTCGAGACCCGGATCGACCGCGATGGGTTCGCCTGGCTCGACGACCACAGGGTTTACGGCCGGGTCGTAGTGCCGGCGGCGACTTTCGGGGTCATGATCGCCGCGGCCATCCGGCGGATCGAGGGACTGGATGCGGTCTCCGCCCTGCAGCTGCACTCGGCGCTGATCATTGACGACTTCGAGGCCGACGGAACCGAGCGGGTGCTGCAGATCGTTCTTGCCGCCGCGGGCGCGGACGGCCAGCGCAAGGTCAAGGTGCACAGCAGGTTGCCGCGCAGCTCGCAGTGGCTCCTGCACGCGGACGGGACGGTTGCCGCCGAAGACGAAGCGGCGTCCGAGCGAATGCGCCCGAGTCCCGCGTCGACGGGCGACTTGACCGCCGGACTGCACCGGGCCGATCCCGCGTCCTTGTACGACGCGCTGGACGTGGCCGGAATCAAGCTGGGGCCGGCGTTCAAGCGGGTCGATGCCTTGTGGCGCGGACCGGGCGAGGCGGTCACCGAGGTGAGCCTTCCCGAGGAGCTCTCGCTGGCGCCCGACGCGACGCATCCGGTGTTGCTGGACGCTTGTCTGCACGCGGTGGTGGGAATCGCGCCGAGCGACGGCGGCGATCATTACTTGCCGTTTTCGTGGCAGCGGCTGTGGATCGGCGGCGGCAGCCTCGCAGACCGCGTGACTTGCCACGCCGTGCTCCGGGACCAGGACGCGGGGACCGAGCCAGGCGCGGTACTCGAGACGCTCACCGCCGACGTCGTCATCTACGACGAGGCCGGACGCGCGATCGGGCAGGTGCTGGGCTTTACGGTCAAGAGGTCCAGTGCGCCGGCCCTGCTGGCATCCTCCAGCCAAACCCGAGACTTGCTCTATGGGATCGAGTGGGTGCGCAATCGCCCCGCGGACCTGCGGGAAAGCGACGTGGACCTGGACGGCCCGGGCGTATGGGTGCTCGATGCGGCGGGCCAACGGGCGCTTGCCGAAGCTCTCGTCGAACGGGGGCATCGCGTGGTGCTGGCGGGGGACTCGCTGGACGTCCATAGCCGAGACGCCTGGCGCTCACTGTTCGAGGACCTGCCGGAGAACGTTCCGCTCAAGGGTGTCGTGCACATGGCCGCCGCGGGTGGGCCGGACGCCGCGCCGGCAGACGATCTCGCCGCCGCCAGACGCGTTCTGGGGAGCGCTCTCGCGCTGGTGCAGGGCATGGACGATGCGGGTGCGCAACCCCAAAGCGGGCTGTGGTTTGCGACCAGAGGGGCGCAGCGGGTAGAGGGGCGGGAGACGTTGGCGCCGCTGGGCGGCTTGCTGTGGGGATTCGGTCGCACGGCGGCGCTGGAAGCGGGCCACCTTTCGCTTCGCCTGGTGGACCTGGACCCGGACGGCTCCGACGAAGGGCTCCTGCGGGAGCTCCTGCAACCGGACGGCGAGGGCCAGGTGGCCCTACGGCGCGGCCGGCGCTACGCGGCCAGGCTCCGGCGCCGCCCCGCGCTCCCCGGCCGGGAGACCGGTTCTGCGGTGCCGGGACGCGGAAGCTGGCTGATCACCGGTGGTCTTGGGGGGCTCGGGCTCGAAATGGCCGGCTGGCTGGTCGAGCAGGGGGCCGCCGCCGTCGTTCTCAACGGCCGGCGCGAGCCGGACGCTCGGGCCAGCGAAGCGATTGAGGCGCTCAGGGCGACCGGGGCGACCGTGCGCGTGGAGATTGCGGACGTTGCCCGTGCGGATTCGGTCGAAGCGATGGTGTCGAGGATCCGGCGCGAGCTTCCCGCGCTGGAGGGGGTGGTCCACGCCGCCGCGGTCGTTGACGACGGTGCGCTCGACAACCAGAACTGGGACAAGTTCGAGCGGGTGCTGCGTCCGAAGTTGCTCGGAGCGTGGAACTTGCACCGGGCGTGTCGCGACCTCGATCCGAAGCGCTTCGTGATGTTTTCCAGCGCGAGCGCCACGCTCGGAAATCCGGGTCAGTCGAACTACGCCGCGGCGAATGCGTTTCTCGACCAGCTGGCGCTGCATCGTCGCCAGCGGGGCCTGGCGGGTCAGTCCGTGGCCTGGGGTCCAATCTCGGCCGTGGGCGTGGCCGCCGAAAAACGCCGCGACATCGAGGAGCAGCTCAGGGCGCAGGGCGTCGACTGGATCGATTCCAACCAGGCGCTGTCGGCGCTGCAAGTCCTGATGCGGGAAGAAGCGAGCGCCAGCGTCGTCGCGGCGATCGACTGGCAGGCTCTCGCGGATCGTTTCGCGGAACCCTCGACCGGCGAACCTCCGAGGTTCCTGAAGTCGTTGCTGCCCGCCGCGCGCGTCGATCCCGCGGCCGCGCCCGCCCCCCGCCCGGACCTTCTCGGGCGTCTGCGGCGGGCGAGCGCAGCGCGCAGGCGGCAGCTCGTGCTCGAGTTCGTACAGGAGCAGCTCAGGTCGATTCTGCAGCGCGACGAGCCGCCGGCGCCGGACGTGGGCTTCTTCGATCTGGGCATTGATTCGCTCATGGCGGTCGAGCTGCGTCGCCGCCTGAACCGAGCTCTGGGAAGCGAGTACGCCGTCTCGGGCACGGTCGTTTTCGAGCATCCAACCCCCGGCAAGCTGGCCGCGCACCTGGCGCTCCAGCTGGGAGGACTCGAGAGCGCCGCCGAGCCGGCAGCGCCGGCCGTGGCTTCTCGCGCGGCTGCGCTTGCGCCCGCGCCGGATGGAGCGGTCGCCATCGTGGGCATGGCCTGCAAGTTCCCCGGAGCAAACGATCTGGACGAGTTCCGGTCGTTGCTGGAGCACGGACGCAGCGCCATTGCCGAGGTTCCGGAGGATCGCTGGGACCCCGCGTCGCTGAACGCGCGCACCGACTACGCGCGGAATGCCGGCCGCTGGGGGGCGTTCGTCGAGGACATCGATCGTTTCGACGCCGGCCTGTTCCGGATCGTGCCGATCGAGGCCCGTCTCATCGATCCGCAGCACCGCATGCTCATTCAAACGAGTTGGCATGCCCTGGAGGACGCTGGCGTCGATCCGACGAGCCTGCGCGGACGCAAGGTCGCGGTGTACGGCGGGATCATGACGAGCGACTACCGCGAGGTCTTGCAGTCCGCCGGCGAGCGCGTGCCGTTCTTCCACGTCGCCATGAGCGGAGACGCCAGCTCCGCGATCGGGCGCGTGGCCTACACGCTGGGGGTGGAAGGTCCGGCCGTGCCGGTCAACACGGCGTGCAGCTCCTCGCTGGTGGCGGTGCACCAGGCGGCGGCGACGTTGCAGCGGGGCGAGGCCGACCTGGCCCTGGCGGGTGGGGTGAACGCCATATTGACGCCGTCCGTCCACCGGGCGTACACCGAGATGCGAATGCTGTCGCCAACGGGCGCGTGTCGTCCGTTCGACGACGCCGCCGACGGGTTCGTGAGGGGCGAAGGGTGTGGGATGCTGGTGTTGAAGCGACTGTCCGATGCCGAAGCCGACGGCGACCGCATCTGGGCGGTGGTGAGGGGATCCGCCGTGAACCAGAACGGGGCGGGTGCGGGTTTCGTCGTGCCGAACGTCGCGGCGCAGAAGCGCGTCATCGAGGAAGCCGTGGCGCGAGCGCGGATCGCGGCCGCGGACGTGGACTACCTGGAGGCGCACGGTTCGTGTACGCCGATGGGCGACCAGGTGGAGCTCGCGGCGGCGAGCGCCGTCTACGGAAGCGAGCGTCCGAGCGACCGTCCCCTGCTGATCGGGTCGGTCAAGACGCAAATCGGCCACCTGGAAGCGGCGGCCGGGGCGGCCGCAATCATCAAGTCCGTGCTCGCCATGCACGCGGGGAAGATATCGGCGCACCTGCACCTGGATGGACGTCGCCTCGACGTGACGGATGGCCAGGCTTGGCCGTCGACGCACGGCAGGCCGCCACTGGCCGGCGTGAGCTCGTTTGCGATCACCGGCTCCAACGCCCACGTCATTCTGGAAGGTCCGGGCGAGGCTCGCCATTCGTTGGAAGAGGGTGCGGCGGCAGCCCGGCCCGTGAGGCTGCTGACCCTGTCGGGGAAGGATGCGGCGGCTGTTGCCAGGCTGGCTGAACGCTACGCCGGATGGATAAGTGAAGAGGAGAGCGGGGGCGACGCGGTCCAGGCGCAGCGGCTTGCGGACATGGCCTTCACGGCGGCCGTGGGTCGCGGTCACCTCGAGTGTCGCGCGGGCTTGCCGTTTACCGGCGCGACGGATCTCGCGGCCGGTCTGCATGCCTTGGCCGATGGTCGGGCCCTACCGTCCGCCAGCGCCGCCAGCGCCTCGGCGGCGCTGCTGTTTCCCGACGTGTCGGAGAGCTGGCCCCGGTTGGACGAAGAACTGGCGGCCAGCGAGCCGAAGGTGCGGTCGGTACTGGAGCGCTGCGGCGAAGTGGCCATGGAGCAACTGGGCGTGAGCCTGCGGGGCGCGTGGCCGTCGGAGGCATTGAGACATTTGCTGCACTATGCGGCGGCATGCGCGCAAGCGGAATTGTGGAAGGGCCTACGCTTCCAACCGGTGGCGGCCCTCGGCGCGGGCGCTGGCGAAGTGGCCGCGGCATATGCCCTGGGTGCCGTGTCGCTCGAAGACGGGTGCCGAATGGCGGTGGCTTTGGGCCGGCGCCGGCATGCCGCCGCAAACCCTGGCGGCAGCACACCGAAGGCAGGGGCTGGGGCCGGACTGCCCGGCATCGCGGCCGGACCGCCGGCGGGCTTGCTGATCAGCGCATCGGCCGGCCGCAGGCTCGATGCGGAGGACCTTTCGTCGCCGGTGCCGTGGGTCGAGCGGATGATGGCCGAAATCCGGCTGCCCGAGACGGCTTCGTTGCTTGCGGAATCGGGAGCCGACCTATTGCTTGCGCTCCAGCCACCGACTGGTCTGGCGCGTCGGTTGGCGTCCGTCTGGCCGGTGAGCGACGGCGGGTCGTCCGCACCCCGGTGGATTGCACCGGGAGTGGACGCTCGTGGCCAGCGGACCGAGGTGCTTTCCTCGAGGTCCTTCGTCGAGACCGTGGCGCGAGCCTACGAAGCGGGAATGGACCTGGACTTGAAGGGTCTCTACCAGGGGGAGCGTCGCCGTCGCATCCGCATTCCCGGCTATCCGTTTGAGCGTGCTCGGCATTGGGTGGGCCCATGAGGGAGAAGGAGTTGCGGGGCGCGAGCAGACTCCGTATTGTCATTGTCGCGAGCTTCGCGGCCCAGGGCATCTCTCGACAGGAGAAAGAAATGACTAATCCCTTCCCCCCAGATAATAACTCCGTAGTCGTCCGTCAAGGGGGGGGGGGACTCCCCATCTTTTGGCAACTGCCAGCAGCCTGTGGGCAGCCGCGGCGGTCCTGCTTCTGGCCGGTTGCGACTTGGTCGCGCCTAAGGAGCAACCGCTTTCCTCCACCTCGGCGGTGATCGCGGCCGCAACGGCCCAGGCGCAGACGCTCGCCGGCACGGCGACGGCGCAGGGGGATCGCGGCGTTCTGCTCAACACCACCATGACCGTGGGGAGTTCTGGCGGTACTAACCCGTACCTCGGTTTCCAGCATGCCAACACCGGCTCGCCCTACGGCAGCGTGGGGGAGAGCGACTTCAGCCTCGACGGGAAAACCTACACCCTGCGCTGGCTTGCCAGGTACAGCTATGATAACCGTGTCTATTTCCAGACCCATACCAGTACGAGCGCCAACGAGTTACCGCCGTTTGAGACCTTCACGACCCTGAAGGTCACCATCAACGACAAGACTTATACGGGCGAGGACAACACGGATTCCACCAGGGGCGAGGATGGCTGGGCCAAGACCAACACCTATTACTACATCCGTGCCACCGACCTCAGCCTGACCGATGGCGAGAGCGTCACCGTGAAGATCGAGGCGCCGCCAGCAAAGCCGACGGGAGTGCAAGCATGGCGGGGCAATGAGCGTGTAGTGCTGAGCTGGGACGATCCGGATGATTCCAGCATCACCAAGTGGGAGTACGGCCAGCGTGCTACTGGCCTGAATGCCACCTGGGCTGAGATGACGATGGCCGACATAGTTGACCACGGCACGAAGCTCAGCTACACGGTCCGGTCGCTGGAGAACGGCACACAGTACTTCTTCGCGGTCCGCGCGACGAACGCCCTTGGCACCGGCGACGACTCAGGAATACTCATCACTCCCGCTGCAGCGCGGGCGGGGTTACAGATCGCCGACTTCGACGCCGACAAGCACGACGGCGGGGTGAAGCTCACCTGGCGGTACAACAGCGCTTACTCCGACATCACATGGTACTACCGCTGGGGCTCCAAGGGGACAAAAGCATGCAAGGATGTCGCGATGAGCGGGTTCTGGGGCGGCGGTCTCGTCACCGTGAGCACCACGTACAAAGGGACCGAATACGAGATGGTCATCACGGACGAGCAGAACGACCAGATGGTCGACGGCGAGACGTACTGCTTCTCGGTGCAGGGCCGGCGAAACAGCGAGGTCGTTGCCACGGAGCCGGACGCGGATGACAGGGATTCGGCCGAGTTCGAAAAGACGCTGCCGCCGGCGCCGGGGAGCTTCTCCGCCACCGCGGTCGACGACAACGCCTCGACAGCACCCGGCGTGACGCTGTCCTGGACGGAGCCCTCGCACTCCGGCGACGCCATCACGAAGTACCAGTGGCGCTTCATCCGGCCCCTGCACGGCACCTGGGAGTCCTGGCTCGACATCCCCGACAGCGGCAGCGGCGGGGCGAACGCCACCAGCTACACCGTCGAGACCCTTCCCGAGCGGGCTGCGGAGATAATCAACGGGCGATACACTGGCAGGGACGTGACCGTCGCCAACGATCCGCTGGTGGGCGGCCGGCAATACACCTTTCAGGTCCGGGCTTACTCGACGGTGCCGGGCACCGCGTCGGCCTCGAAGAGCCGCTACCTCAAGCCGAACAAGCCGGCGGGCAATGGCGGCCCCGCGAGATTGGGTTACCAGGCGGGCGACTACAAGGAAGTGTCGGACGGTAACGGCGGCACGCGCCGCCTTCCCAACATCGGCGAAAAGGAAATGCCCTGGGGCCGCAAGGCGTGGGACCCCGATAGGCCCATCGGAGACGAAGGCGCGATCGGGCTGCTTTACACCTGGCTGCCGCCGGATGCGAACTTGAGCGACGGCGAGTACCTCAGTGGCCACGGGCAGTGCTGGGATGGGCCTGGTGACGATGGTCAGTGGGACAACTGCGATCTCTACAAGTATCGGATGTCGTACGACTACTATTACCGGCTCAAGAAGAGTTCCGACAGTGGCTGGGGCTCCTGGACGAAGCACTCGGGCGGCTTGTTCCTCGGGGTGGACGGCGCGAATGCGCCGCTGGAGAAGAACACGAGGTACGACTTCCTGGTGCGCGCCTGCTCGCCCGACTTCACTGCGAACGCCACCTACTGCGGCCCCTACGCGGAGGTGTGGGGGCTGACGTCGCCGTCGGGCGACGAGTATCTGTGGTGGGGCGGTCCGCCGGAGAAAGTCCATGCGCAGGCGCAGGGCAGCGGCGCGGTGCGGGTGTCCTGGGAGCCGCCGGCCGGCGTTGGGGGTGACCAGGTTGCTGCTTCGGCCGCTTCGGCGCAGCAGGCGTCCGGGCAGGCCGCTGCCAACGACTCGACCGACGTTGTGGACCTCACCTACGAGGTGGCCTGGACGCAACAGGGGACCGACTGGAGCGAAGGCGACAGTCGGCAAGTCGCCGACACAACCGCTACCATCGAGGGGCTGACGAACGGACAGAGCTACGCGTTCCGGGTGCGCGGCGTGCAGGGAGAGACCACGGGCGATTGGTCGGAAACCGCGCACGCCACGCCGGGGCTGGATATGGAAGACGAACCCGCGACGTTGATCGAGGAGTTCCCCGACCTCTCGCTCGCCCACGGCGCCACGCACGATCTCGACATGACCGAGCACTTCAGCGGCGACGGGCTGAGTTACGGCGTGATGGTGACGACGACGAACCAGCGAACGGGCGAAGTCAGGAAGGGACCACTGGGCACGGTGGCTCGCAACAAGGTTACGGGCGTCTGGACGGGCGACGTGTTGACGCTGACGGCCGGCCCCTCGGGCGAGCACGTGTTGACGCTGGAGATCACGGCGACCGATTCCGCCGACGGCACGGCCAGCGACGACTTCCAGCTGATCGTGGTGGCCGCGACCTCGGCCCCTGGTGCACCGGCTGCCCCGACCCTGACTGCGGGCGACGGCGTGGTGACGGCATCCTGGACTGCGCCGGAAGACGACGGCGGCTCGGCGATCACGAGCTACGATCTGGACGCCGTGGTCAAGGGCACGGACTGGAACGACGAGCCGCTGCTGACCGGCCTGACCGCGACCTCTACGGAGATCGCGAACCTGACCAACGGCACCGAGTACGCCGTCCGCATTCGCGCGGTAAACGACGTTGGCGCTGGCGAGTGGTCGCAAAGCGCGAACGCCACGCCGCAAGGGCTGGACCCGGCGACGCTGATCCAGGAGTTCCCCGACCTCTCGCTCGCCAACAGCGCCACGCACGACCTCGACATGACCGCCCACTTCAGCGGCGAGGGCTTGAGCTACGGCGTGATGGTGACGACCACTCACAAGGGCACGGGCGAAGTCAAGAAGGGACCACTGGGCACGGTCGCTCGCAACAAGGTGACGGGCGTCTGGTCCGGCGACGTGCTGACCCTGACCGCCGGCGCCGAAGGCGAGCACGTGTTGACGCTCGAGATCACGGCGACCGATGCCGACGGCGGCGAAGCCAGCGACGACTTCCAGCTCACGGTCTTCGTCGACACGGAGGGTAATCCCGCGACGTTGATCGAGGAGTTCTCCGATCTCTCGTTGGAAAACAGCGCCACGCACGATCTTGACATGGCGACGCACTTCAGCGGCGACGGACTGAGCTACGGCGTGATGGTCACGACGACGAACAAGCGCACCGGCGAGGTCAGGAAGGGGCCGCTGGGGACGGTGGCTCGCAACAAGGTGACGGGCGTCTGGACCGGCAACGTGCTGACGCTGACCGCGGGCGCCAATGGCGAGCATGTCTTGACGCTGGACATCACGGCGACCGACCAATATGGCGGAGAGGCCAGCGACGGCTTCCAGCTGACGGTGGTGACCGCGGGCGGAGGCGGATGACCGGCTGCCGGTGAGCGGCACCCACGGCTTTCGATGCCCCGAAAGCCGTGGGTGCACGTCGCGGTCCGCCAGAGTAGCGGGGCCCGAGAAGACTCCGTATGGTTATTGCCGGTGAACTTCGTGGCCCCGGGCATCTCTCGGCAGGAGAAAGACATGGCTAGTCAACGGGCGACCACCAGCAGCCTGTGGCCAGCCGCGGCGGTCCTGCTGCAGACATGAAGGCTGCTCGGCGCGTATGGTTTGCTCTGGTCAGCGCTGTCTTGGTGGCGCAGCCGATTGTGGCGTGCGGTTGCCTGGAAGGCTTGCCCGCCACTGCGCACGAGACGGTAGCCGAGGATACTTCCTGTCACGAATCCATCGAGCCGCGGCATGAGGCGCGGCATACGGATGAGGCTTGTCATACGGAGTCGCGGCATGGCGAATCCCCGCGCTGCGGCAACCATGCCGATTGCGACCACTACGAGCCGGCTTCTCAACCTCGGGCCGCTGCATCCATTCATCGGCCGGAATTCAATCCGGCGCCGGCGATTGCGGGGCATCGGGCCATCGCTGTTCGCCCGCAAACGGTTCGCAGCATTGGGCCACCACCCGCAATTCCACGGGTTGCGCGAACACCTGTAATTCTCAAACAGCGCCTCCTGATCTAGACCGCACGTTTCGGCAGGGGCCACGCCTTCGCGCGTCCATTGCCCCTGTGCGTGCGTGTCCGCGCTCGCTTCACCATAGGCGATGCGTCCGCCTGTTCGCTCGTTTCCCTCAGCGGGATCCCTCAGCGGGAGATCAAGATGGCTGCAAGATGGCTGGAAGAATTCAAAACCCGTTTTCGTTGCTCGCGTGTTCGCTCGCCCTTGCGCTCGGCGCCCCGCCTGTGCTGGGGCAGAGTTTCCCCGAGCTTGAGGAGCGCCTCAGGCGACACCCGGCGCTGGAGGCCCTGCGCCTGGGGTCCAACGCCTATCGCGAGGATGCTGCCGCCGCCGTGGCCTGGCCCGACCCGGTGGTGTCGGTGGGGATCAATAACTTTCCCGTGTTCGATCCCTCGTTTCGCACCTACCTGCCTACCAACAAGGCGCTGGGGTTAAGCCAGCAGATACCCAACCGGGGCGCGCGCGCCGCCCGCTCGGCGGAGGCGCAGCAAAGCGCTGCGCGCAATCTGGCGCTCGAGGCCATGCAGTTCGCGCACATGCGCTCGGAGTTGATCGCCGCGCTGGTCTCCGGACGCCGCATCGCCGAGCAAGCGGCGCTGTTGCGGCGCCAGAATTCCCTCTATACCGAACTCGAACAGATCATCGAGGGCGAGATCGCTGCGGGCCGGCCGGTTGTTTTCCGTCTGGCCGAAATCGACTTGCAGCGGGCGGAAGTCGTTCGTTCGCTGGCCGACCTGGAGGCGGAGCACGCGGATGTCCAGGCGCGTCTATCGGACCTGGTCGGCGGCATCGGCGCTACCGACGGCATAGAGAGTATATCCCTGCCGATCCTTGAGCCGATGGCCTGGACGGGCAGCCCCGACCTTTTTCACGCGGTGCGCGTGGCCGAGGCGGAGATTGCCGTAGCCGAGGCCGGCGTCGCGACGGCGCAAGCGGCCTGGAAGCCGGACTGGGGCGTGCAGCTTACCTGGCAGCAGCGCGATGCCGGGCGTTCGGATGCGCCCTTTCCGGGCGATGACTGGGTGTCGGCGGCCGTGACCTTCAGCGTTCCACTTTGGGGCAACCGCTCGCAGGCGCCGGCCCTGCGCGCCGCCAGGGCGCAGCGTGAAAGCGCCGCAAGCCGGCGCACGGCTGCCGCGCGCGCCGCTGCTGCGCATTATGCGTCGCTCGACGCCGCACGCCGCGCTGCCGAGGCCGCCATGGACGCGCTGCAGAACAAGATCCCCGCCATCCGCGAGCAGATTCAGGCGCAGCGGACGCGTTACGAGTCGGGCATCGGCGACTATTCGCCGGTCATCGATGGCGAGCTGGCGGAACTGATCCTTCTTGCCCGGATAGCGGACGAACAGGCGCGTCGCGATCGCGCCGTGGCGCAACTCAATTCCCTGTTGGTGACATCATGAACAATCTTGTCCTTTCACTGCTGGTCGTGCTTGCAATTGGAGGCTGTGGCGGAAATGGCTCCGGCTCCGATGCGGCGACCGGACGGTCGCGAACGGATGCGCAGGGGGAGCACCAGCACGGGACCGGCACGCTGGAAGTGGTTGTAGCGCCGGAAATGATCCAGACCATGGGCGTTCGCACGGCCCGCGTGGAGGCTGCCTTTTTCGAACGGACGGTGCGCGCATTCGGTAATGTCGAGAGCAACGAACGGCTTGAGACCGTTGCAGTGTCCCGCCTGGAGGGCTGGATTGAAGACCTGGCCGTTCGCGCGCAGGGAGACGAGGTGACGCGCGGAGCGCTGCTGTATCGCGTATACAGCCCCGAGCTGATTGCCGCGCAGAAGGACTTTCTGGCGGCGCTGGAAACCGGCCGCCGGACGCGCGTTGATTCGGGCCGCCAGCGTTTGATTTCCGAAGGCATGCAAACCGCCGCGATCGATCGGCTCGTCGAAACGCGCGAAGTGATCGAGCGATTGCCCGTATACGCGGAGGCCTCCGGGACGGTGGCCGCGCTTTCCGTGCGGGAAGGCGATTACGTCAATCCCGGAACTCCGATCATGCGTCTTCAGTCGTATGCGACGGTCTGGATCATCGCCTCCATTCCCGAAGTGGACCTGTCCATGGTGGAGGCGGGCCAAACGGTTGCGCTGCAATTCCCGAGCGCACCCGGCACGCCGGAACAGGGAACGGTGGATTACGTCTATCCGAATTGATTCCAGGACCCGTACCGCCGACGTTCGCATCGAAGTGGACAACGCCCGTGGCGCGCTGCGCCCCGGCGCCTACGCGGACATTCAGTTCAGCCTGGGTTCCGGAGAAGCGCGGCTGTCCGTACCGTCCGAGGCGCTTCTGCGGGACAGCCGGGGACAGCACGTGATCGTTGCGCTGGGCGACGGCAGGTTTGCCGGCCGGCCGGTGCAGACTGGCGTTTCGGACGGCCAACGGACGGAGATTCTCGAGGGTTTGGAACGAGGGGAAAGAGTCGTCGTGAGCGGTCAGTTCATGCTCGACTCGGAAGCCAACCTTCGCGAAGGGCTGTCAAAGCTTGAATCGGCGCCGGATGACGTCCGCGACGACCATTCGATGCACAGGCACTAGCCATGGCGGAGAATTCAATCGAACCGCTGGCTGGCCGGGACCCGTCGACTTCGGCGATTGCCCGGCTGATCGCCTGGTCCGCGGACAATCCGGTCATCGTTCTGACGCTGGCCGCCGGGCTCGTGCTGGCCGGTTGGCTGTCGCTGGAAAGGACGCCGCTGGATGCCATACCGGACCTGACCGATACGCAGGTGATCATCCGCACCGAGTTTCCGGGCCAGTCTCCGCAGATTGTCGAGGACCTGGTGACCTATCCGCTGTCGGCCAATCTGCTCGGATTGCCGAAGACCAGGGACGTGCGCGGCTCGTCGATGTTCGGCACCAGCTTCGTCTACGTGATCTTCGAGGACGACGTGGATTTGTATTGGGCGCGCTCGCGGGTCGTGGCGGCTCTTTCGCGCCTGAGCGCGCAATTGCCCCAGGGCGCAACGCCGCAGATCGGTCCGGACGCGACCGGCGTGGGCTGGGTTTACCAGTATGCGCTTGTGGACGACGCCGGCGGCACCGACCTGGCCGAGTTGCGCTCGCTGCAGGACTGGTTTCTCAAGTTCGAGCTGGCCGGAGTGGAGGGCGTGGCGGAAGTGGCCTCCGTGGGCGGTTTCGTGCGCGAATACCAGGTGCTCATCGATCCCAACAAGCTGCGCGCGTACGACGTGTCGATCCGGCGAATATCGGAGGCCGTGCGGGCGGCGTCCAGCGAGGTTGGCGGCCGCGTGCTGGAGCAGGGCGAGAGCGAGTATGTGATCCGCTCATCCGGTTACGTCCAGGACCGGCTCGACCTGGAACAGGTGGTGGTGTACGCGGAAGACGGCACGCCCGTGACCCTCGCCGACGTGTCCCGGATCGTGGAAGGCCCGGCCTTGCGGCGCGGCATCGTGGAGCTGAACGGCGCCGGCGAAACCGTGGCCGGCATCGTCGTAATGCGCGACGGGGAGAACGCCCTGGACGTGATCCGCCGCGTAAAGGCGAAGCTGGAAGAATTGCAGCGCGGCCTGCCCCAGGGCGTCCGTATTGTCACGACCTACGACCGCGCCCCACTCATCGAAGGGGCCGTCTCGTACCTGAATCGCAAGCTGATCGAAGAGGGGATCGCGGTAGCGCTGGTGATCTTCCTTTTCCTGCTGCATGCGCGTTCCGCCTTCGTGGCCCTGATCACGTTGCCTCTGGGCGTGCTCGGGGCATTCGTGATCATGTCCGCGCAGGGCATTACCGCCAACATCATGTCGCTCGGCGGTATCGCAATCGCCATCGGCACGATGGTGGACGCCTCGATCGTGATGGTGGAAAACGCGAACCGGAGGCTGTCGGAATTGGGCGCCGGGGCCGATCGCGAGACCCGCCGGCGAGTCGTCGTCCGGGCGGTCCGGGAAGTCGGCCCCGGCGTGTTTTTCTCGCTGCTCATCATCACCGTTTCCTTTTTCCCGGTATTCGCGCTGACCGGCGAGAGTCACCGCCTGTTCGCCCCGCTTGCGTACACGAAGACCTACGCGATGGGTTTCGCGGCCCTGTTGTCCGTGACGCTCGTGCCGGTGCTGATCATGCTGCTCCTCAAGGGTCGACTGCGGGTGCGCAACCCGGTCAGCGAGGTAGCCGCGCGGCTCTACGCACCCTGCTTGCGTGCCGCCTTGCGGTTCAAGTGGGTGACGGTGACGGCGGCGCTCGTGCTGATCGGCAGCGCCCTGATCCCGTTTGCGCGCCTGGGATCGGAATTCATGCCGCCCTTGTACGAAGGCGAACTGCTCTACATGCCGACCACGCTGCCGGGCGTTTCCTCCATGAAGATCCGCGAGATCCTGGGCCAGACCAACCGGGTGATCGCGGCGGTGCCGGAGGTCGAGAGCGTATTCGGCAAGGCCGGCCGGGCGGACACTGCAACCGACCCGGCGCCGCTGACGATGATCGAGACCTGGATCCGGCTCAAGCCGCAGTCGCAATGGCGGGACGGAATGACGCCGGAGCAACTCATCGACGACCTGAATGGCCGTCTCCGGATGCCGGGGCTGACCAATTCCTGGGGCTACCCGATCAATATTCGCATGGACATGGTTTCGACCGGCGTGCGCACTCCGGTGGGCGTAAAGATCACCGGCGACGACCTTGGCGAGCTGGAGCGCATCGCCCGCCAGGTGGAATCGGCCGTCAGCGGGGTTCCCGGGACCCGCGCGGCGCTGGCCGACCGGGTGCTGGGCGGCAACTACCTCGAAATCCAGCCGAATCGCGCCGAGCTGGCGCGCCGGAATATCGACATGGGCGTATTCCAATCGGTAATCCAGACCGCGCTGGGCGGCATGAAGCTCGCCGAGAGCGTGGAAGGACGCGAGCGCTACGACATCATGTTGCGCTACGACCGGCCGTTTCGGGAGACCCGCGACGATCTCGAGAACATCCTGGTCCCGACGCCCACCGGGGCGCATATTCCGCTTGGCGAACTCGCAGCCGTGTTCTTTACCGAAGGACCGCCCATGATCCGCTCCGAGAACGCTCGTCTTACGGGCTGGGTCTTTGTGGACATCGAGGGGCGGGATCTGGGCGGTTACGTCGCCGAGGCCCGGCGCGTTGTTGAAAACACCGTGGCGCTCCCGCCGGGCTACGCGATTGCGTGGTCCGGGCAATACGAGCAGATCGAAGCGGCCGGGGAACGCCTCCGGATCGCCATACCGTCGGTAATCGCGCTGATCTTCCTGCTGCTGATGCTGCATTTCGGCCGCCTGGACCGCACCGCCATGATCATGCTGTCGCTGCCTTTCGCCCTGGTCGGGGGCCTGTGGGCGGTATGGCTGGCCGGTTACAACCTGTCCGTGGCCGTGGCGGTGGGGTTTATTGCGCTCGGCGGAGTCGCAGCCGAAACCGCCGTGGTCATGGTGATGTACATCGACAACCACGTGCGTGAAGACAATCCGGCGAACAAGGAGGAAATCACGCGTTCCATCAGCGTGGGCGCCGCCTTGCGCTTGCGGCCGATCCTGATGACCGTGATCACGGTGCTCGTCGGGCTGATGCCAATCTTCCTGACCAGCGGGCTAGGCTCGGACGTGATGCGGCGCATCGCGCTGCCCATGCTCGGCGGCATGGTTTCGACGACGTTGCTTACGCTTCTGGTGATTCCCGCCGTGTACTACGCCTGGGTCGGCCGAAAGCTGCCGGCGGCGCCGCTCGACTGGTGACTGCCAGGGCGAATCGGTCCGCGAGGCCGTTCGCCCCCGGGCCCCGCTTGCCACCCTACCAGCCCCGGTGGCATTTTTGTATGTCGGCAAAGTAGCCGATCGCATGTTGCCAGCCTCGGGCCAACGACGCCCGCCAAGCCGACCCGGGATTCCCGCCTGCGCATCCTCCCGCCCCGCCCCGGTGCCCCATGAGCGAAAAAAACCGCTACCTGGAGGCGACCAGGCGACTGCTCGTCGATCTTTGCAAGACGAAGAGCCAGCTCGCCGCGCACACCGAACCCGTCGCCGTCGTCGGCATGGCGTGTCGGGTGCCGGGTGCGCCCGATTTGCAGTCGTTCAGCCAGCTGCTGCGAACCGGGTCCGACGCGATCGCAAGGCTGCCCGACGACCTCTGGTTGCGCCAGCCGGCCCGGGACGCGGCCGATTCCGGGAATTCGTCGGCCACCGGCGCGGAGCCCTACCGTTTCGCGGGTCTGCTGGACGAAAAGGACCGGTTCGATGCGGCGTTCTTCCGCATAGCGCCCGTCGAAGCAAGGCTGATGGATCCCCAACAGCGGATGCTGCTCGAAACGAGCTGGGCCGCGCTTGAAGACGCGGCGATTGATCCTTCGAGTCTTCAGCGGAGCCGCACGGGGGTATATGCGGGCATAAGCACGATCCGACTATTGGGAGGTGATTGCCCGGAGCGGTGCCATGTCCAACCGGTACATGCCGACGGGGACGGGGGGGAGCGCCGCGATCGGACGGATCGCCTTCGCCCTCGGTCTGGAAGGCCCGGCGATTGCGGTGGACACGGCGTGTTCGGCCTCCCTGGTCGCGATTCATCAAGCCGTCGCCCATCTGCAACGTCGCGAAGCGGACCTGGCTCTGGCCGGGGGCGTCAACGCGATTCTTTCGCCCTTCCTGACCGCCGCGTTTGCGGACGCGGGAATGCTCGCGCCGGACGGCAAATGCAAGACCTTCGACGCGCGGGCCGACGGGTATGTGCGGGGCGAGGGCTGCGGGATGGTCGTGCTGAAACGGCTCAGCGACGCCCAGGCCGCCGGCGACCGCATCTGGGCGGTGATCGCAGGCTCGGCCGTCAACCAGGACGGAGCCAGCGCGGGGTTGACGGTGCCCAACGGTCCGGCCCAGGAGCAGGTGATCCGGCAGGCGCTCGCGAACGCGGGCGTGGAACCGGCGGAAGTGGACTACCTGGAGGCGCACGGCACCGGCACCGTACTCGGCGATCCCATCGAGGTGACGGCGGCGGCAGCGTACGGCGTGGGACGCAGCGCGGACAAACCGCTGCTCATCGGATCGGTGAAGACGAACGTCGGTCACCTCGAAGCGGCGGCGGGCGTGGCGGGGTTGATCAAGGCGGTCCTGGCGCTCAACGAGGGCACGATCTGGCCGAGCCTCAACTTCGAGACCCCGAACCCGCGGCTGGACTGGGCGGCGCTGCCGGTGAGGGTGGCGGATGCTTCCGTGGACTGGCCGGATGCCCAGGGCCGGGTGCGGCGGGCCGCCGTGAGCTCGTTCGGCTTTTCGGGGACGAACGCGCATGTGATTCTGGAGGGCGTGTCGGTGGGGGGCGCGCCGATGGGCGAGGCTTTGTCGGTAGAGGTGCAGGCGCGGATCGGCGGGCCAATAGCCTCGGCGACGCCGCGCTTCCTGCCCTTGTCGGGCAAGTCGGACGCAGCCGTGCGGGACCTGGCGCGGCGGTACCTGGACTGGCTGGGGCCGGGCGACGCGCATCGCGAAAGCTCGGCGGACGCCGAACGCTTGGTGGACGCCGAACGCCTAGCCGACATGGCGTGGACGGCGGCGGTGGGCCGGGCGCACATGAGCCACCGGGTCGGGATCGCGTTTTCGGACGCGGAGGACCTGAAGCAGTCGCTCGGCGAAGTGGCGGACGGCGAACGCGCGGTCGTGGAGAATGCCGCCAGCGAAGCGGCGTTTCTGTTCACGGGGCAGGGAAGCCAGTGGGTGGGGATGGGCCGAGCGCTCTACGAGACCGACGGGGCCGCCCGAGCAGTGCTGGATCGCTGCGACGAGGTGGTGCGGGAGATGCGGGGCCGCTCGCTGTTGGACGCGATGTTCGGCGAGGGCGATGAGAGCGCCGGGAGTGCCGGAGCCGACGACGACCTGGACGACACGACGTGGACGCAGCCGGCCCTTTACGCGCTGGGGTGTGCGCTGGCGGAGGCGTGGCGGGGGGTGGGGGTACGGCCGTCGGCGGTGTTTGGTCACAGCGTGGGCGGCTGGCGTGTTTTCGCTGGAAGACGGGATGCGGCTGGCGGTGTGGCGGGGCGATCTCATGGGGTCGTTGCCGCGTTCGGGCGATCGGGCGGGGGGAATGGCGGCGGTGTTTGCGCCGGTCGCACAGGTCCGGGAGCTGATCGAGCCGTTCCCGGATGTGAGCCTGGCGGGGGACAACGGGTCGCATCGGGTGATCAGCGGTCCTGCGGCGGACTTGGAGCGGCTGACCGGGCGCATCTCCGGGCTGGGTATCCGCGTCAGGCCGCTACGCACGAGCCATGCGTTCCACAGCGTGCTGATGGACCCGATTCTGGACGACCTGGAGCGCGCGGCGGACTCCCTGACCGTCAACGCGCCGAACGTTCCGCTGATCGGCAACGCGACGGGGCGGGTGCTTGGGCCGGACGAGTCGATGGACGGTCCGTACTGGCGGCGTCAGGCTCGGGAGCCGGTGGCGTTTGCGAGCGCGGTTGGGGAGCTGGCGGCTCTGGGGATCGATTCGATCGTCGAGATTGGTCCGAGGGTGGTCCTTGGCCCGATGGCGCTGTCGTGCTGGCCTTCGGGAGAGGCGGCCCCGCATGTGGTCGCGAGTCTGACCGACGATGGTCCGGGCAGCTTGGCGGAAGCGGCGGCGCGCGCGTGGGAAGCGGGTTTGCCGCTCGACTTCAGGGGGTTGTTCGCGGGCGAATCGCGGCGGCGCATCTCGATTCCTTCGTATCCGTTCCAGCGCGAGCGGCACTGGGTGGACGAGCGGCACAGGGTTGACGAGGGCGTTGCGCACTATGACCTGACGTGGCGTGCGGCGGGGGGTGCTGGGGTTGTAGAGGGGAAAGGAGTGGTGGATGGGACCTGGGTCATCGCCTGCGAGCCCGGTGCGGACGCGTTCGACCTGGACGAAGCTCTGCTCGCGCGCGCTGCTTCCGAAGGGTTGAGGACGAGGCGGGTCGAGGCCGATTCGGCTGAACGTTGGCGGGAGCTGTTTGCGGAATTGATCGAGGACGGGCCGATCGCCGGAGTTGTGCACGTTGTGGCGGCCGGGAAGGGCGGAGGCGATTCGGAACGCTCGGACGTTGCGGACCAAGCCCCCGAGGTTGCCGACGAAGCCCTCGGCGTGACGGAGACCGCGCTCGCAATCACGCAGGGTCTGGAAGCGGCGGGCGCGTCGCTCTCGTCGGGTCTGTGGTTCGTGACCCGCGGTGCGCAGGTGCTGGATGGGGACGAGGTTGGCGGGGATGGGATGGGTGGAGATGGGCGGTTGGCCGGATCGTCGCTGTGGGGGCTGGCGAGCACGGCGGCGTTGGAGGCAGCGCAGCTCCGACCGAGGGTGCTTGATCTTGATCCCGCTGCCGACGTGGACCCGAACGAGGTGGCGGACGTTCTTCTGGCAGGCGGCGCCGAACCCGCGATTGCCCTGCGAGGCGGGGTCCGATACGTGGCTCGGCTCGAACGCTTCGATGCGAGCGTTGCGGACGAATCCCGCGAACCCCGGCTGCGCGAAAACGGGACGTACCTGATCACGGGCGGTCTCGGCGGCTTGGGGCTGGAGCTGGCGGGATGGCTGGCGGAAGGCGGAGCGGGCGAAGTCGTCCTTGCGGGCCGGAGCGATCCCACCGAAGCGGCCGCCGAAAGCATCGAGCGGATTCGCGCGAGCGGCTGCACGGTGCGCACGGTGCGTCTCGACGTGTCGGACCGCGATGCGGTGTTCGACCTGGTCGCGCGCTTGGCCGACGGAGACGATTGCCCCACGCAACTAGCCGGCGTCTACCACCTGGCGGGCTTCGCGGCGGAGAAGCGACTCGGCGATCAGACGCCCGAGAATCTGGCTGAAGCCATGACGCCCAAGGTATTGGGAGCATGGCACTTGCACCTTGCCACCAAAAACTTGGCCTTGGACGAATTCGTCCTGTTTTCCAGCATTGCGGGCGCGTTGGGGATCGCGGGACAGGCCAGCTACGCTGCCGCCAACTCGTGGCTGGACCAGCTGGCTCGCTATCGCCGGGGTCTCGGGCTTTGCGGCGCCGCGGTCGCGTGGGGGCCCTGGGCGGCGGTTGGTCGCGCGGCGAGCAAGCGGGACCAGCTCGCCCCGGCCCTCGCTGCCGAAGGCATAGGTTGGCTGGGCTCGTCGGACGCGCTGGCGGCGCTCAACGAAGTCATGCGTTCGGGTCGGTCGTTCTCGTTGGTGGCGCCCGTCGACTGGGAAGCGTTCGCGACGCGCCGCCCGGCCCAGGCCCCGCTGCTGGAAGAGGTAGCGCCCTCGCCCGGCGAGCGATGGTCGCGCGAAGACCGCGTGCCCCACACCCGTCAATCCCCCAGTGCGAATCTGCCGAACCGCCTGTTGCGGTCCCCGCCCGGCGAGCGCGAGGCTCTGCTCAGGGAAGCGTTGTCGCGCGAGGTGCAGGAGATCATGGGCCTGGCCGAACCCCCGGCTGCGAACGTCGGGTTCTTCGACCTGGGCATGGACTCGCTCATGGCGCTCGACCTGCGCAACCGCGTCAATCGCGCGCTGGCCGGATCGTACGTCGCGCCCGCCACGATCGCATTCGACCACCCCAACGTCGCCCAGCTGGCCGCGCACCTGACGGCGGAAATGGGGTTGCCCGACGCGCCCGAGCACCACGCCAGGGAGCAAGACGCGAAAGCTCGGTCCCGCGCGCCCTCCGCGCAGATTCAGCAGGCGGCGCCTGTGGCGATCGTGGGCATGGCCTGCCGGATGCCGGGCGCGCCCGACCTGGCAGCGTTCGAACGACTCCTCGCCGGCGGCGTAGACGCGGTCACGAGTCCCCCCGCCGGTCGCTGGGAAGATCCCAGCCTGGACCCGAACGTTGCGCCGAACGTTGCGCCCGAGCCGGAATCGCCCGCCAGACGCGGTGGGTTCGTGGAAGAAATCGACCATTTCGACGCGGCCTTCTTCCGCATTTCGCCCACCGAAGCGCGCCTGCTCGATCCGCAACATCGCATGCTCCTGGAGACCACCTGGGAAGCGCTCGAAGAGGCGGGCATCGACCCCGAAACGCTGCGGGGAACCGGCGCGGGCGTGATCGCGGGGATCAGCATGAGCGATTACCGCGAGCTTCTGGCGGCGACCGACGAACCGTCGAGCCTCTACACGGCGACGGGCACGGCGACGAGCACGGCGGTGGGACGGGTGGCGTACGCACTGGGCCTGGAAGGTCCGGCCATGGCGGTCGATACGGCTTGCAGCTCGTCGCTGGTGGCGATCCATCAGGCCGCGGCGACGCTCCAACGGGGCGAAGCGGACCTGGTTCTGGCCGGCGGCGTCAACGCCATCCTGTTCCCTACCATGTCGGACGCGCTGGTGGGCACGGAAATGATCTCGCCCGAAGGCAAATGCAAGACGTTCGACGCGAAAGCCGACGGGTACGTGCGTGGCGAAGGCTGCGGCATGCTGGTCCTGAAGCGACTTGCGGACGCCCAGGCGGACGGCGATCGCATCTGGGCGGTGTTGCGGGGCAGCGCGGTCAATCAGGATGGCGCGAGCGCGGGCCTCACGGTCCCCAACGGCAGTGCCCAGGAACGCGTGATCAGGCAGGCCCTCGATGCGGGCGGCCTGGATCCGTGCGAAATCGATTATCTGGAGGCCCACGGCACGGGGACGTCGTTGGGCGATCCGGTGGAGGTGCGTGCGGCGGCGGTGGTGTATGGGGAGGGGAGGGCGGAGGATCGGCCGCTGCTGATTGGGTCAGTAAAGACGAACGTGGGGCATTTGGAGGCGGCTGCGGGGGTAGCGGGGGTGATCAAGGCGGTGCTGGCGATGGCGCGTGGCGAGGCGTTTTCGCACCTGCACTTCGAGACGCCGAATCCGCTGCTGGACTGGGACGCGCTGCCGGTGCGCGTGACGGCGGGTGGCGCCAAGTGGCCGGAGTCGAACGGTCGACGGCGTTGCGCGGCGGTCAGTTCGTTCGGTCGGGTTTTCGGGAACGAACTCGCATGTGGTGCTCGAAGGGTGGGAGACGCAGGAAGACTCCGTTGCGACGGATGGCGGGGCGCGCGACCGGGAGCGCGTGCTGTTGCTGTCGGGCAAATCCGAGCAGGCGGTGCGCGATCTCGCCGGTCGCTACGGGAGCTGGCTGGAGGGGTTGGGGGGGCTCGAGGGGCTGGGGGAGGCCGTCCCGGACGAATTGCTTGCCGACGCCGCGTGGACCGCCGCCGTGGGACGGAGTCATTTCGGGTATCGCAGCGCGTTGCCGTTCCTCGGCGCCGAGGACTTGGCGACTGCCTTGAGCGAGCTCGAGCGGGGCGCCGCCAAGGTGAGCCGTTCGTTGTCCGCCGAGCCCAGGGTGGCGTTCCTGTTCACCGGTCAGGGAAGCCAGTGGACGGGCATGGGCAAGCGGCTGTACGAGACCGAACCCGTTTTCCGCGACGTGCTGGACAGGTGCGAAGAAACGTTCAGGGAAATGCGGGGCGCGAGCCTGCTCGACGTCATGTTCGGCAGAGCGGGAGCGCAGGGCGACCTGGACGACACGACGTGGACGCAGCCGGCCCTGTACGCGCTCGGCTGCGCGCTCTCGGAGCTCTTCGGGAGCATGGGCGTCGCGCCCGTGGCCGTGCTGGGCCACAGCGTCGGCGAGCTGGCGGCGGCGCACGTGGCGGGCGCGTATTCGCTCGAAGACGGAATGCGTCTGACCACAAGGCGCGGCGAGCTCATGGGATCGCTCGTCGAACCGGGTGCGATGGCGGCCGTCTTTGCCAGCGCGGAAAAGGTGCGCGAGGCGCTCGACCGCTTCGACGACGTTGAGCTCGCGGCCGACAACCTCACGCATCGCGTAGTGAGCGGCCCGGCGGACGCGGTGACCGCATTCTCCAGCGAACTGATCGGCGCAGGCGTTCGGGTCAAGGCGCTGCGGACCAGTTGCGCGTTCCACAGTCGTCTCATGGACCCGATTCTGGACGACCTGGAAGCTCTCGGCGAGGGGCTCGACGCGAAACCGCCGCTCATCCCGCTCGTCGGCAACGTAAGCGGTCGCGCGCTGCGCCAGTCCGAGACGATCGACGGAGCCTACGTCCGCGCCCATGCGCGCAGAACCGTGGAGTTCGCGAAAGGCGCCGAGGCCCTGGCGAAACTGGGAGCCGACGTGCTGGTCGAAATCGGCCCTCATCCCGTGCTGGCCCCGCTCGCGCGGATGGCCTGGCCGGAAGGGGTCGAACCGCCGCCCGTCGTGCCCAGCCTGCACCGGGACGAGGACGCAGGATTTGCAGGCGCGTTCGCCGCCGCGTACGAGGCGGGACTGGAGCTGGACCATCGCGCTCCGTTCGCGGGCGAAGACCGTCGGCGAGCGTCCGTGCCGTCGTATCCGTTCCAGCGGGAGCGGTACTGGGTGGACGGGCCTTCCCGTACGGGGCGCGCAGCCGGTCACGAACTGCTGGGAGTGAGGACCGACCTTGCCAGTGGCGAAACGGTCTTCGAGAACGTGATCGACCCGTTCGATCCGGAATGGCTGGACGATCATCGGGTCTACGAACGGGTGGTGGCTCCGGGCGCGATCTACGGCAGCCTGGGCGCGGCCGCCGCCGAGCAGCTGGGTCACGGCGCGTCCGAGCAGACCGTGCAGCTGCATTCGCCGATGGTGTTCGAGCCGCCGTCGCCAGGGACAAAGCCGAAGGGCCGCGCGGTTCAGACCATAGTGGGTCCGCCGGACGCGGGCGGCGAGCGGGCGCTGCGAATCCACAGCCGGGCCGAAGATTCAGGCGACTGGGTGCTGCATGCGGAAGGCGCGCTGGCGCCGGGAGCTGCGGGCTCGCTTTGCGGTTCAGGCCAACGGGTGGACGATGCAACCCTGGTCCGGGGATTGCGCGAGACCGCTCCGTCGGGCCTCTACGCGATGGTCGCCGCGGTCGGTCTGGTTCTGGGGCCTTCGTTCAGGACCATTCGGCGGCTCTGGAGCGAGGCTGGCGAGTCGGTTGCCCAAGTGACCTTGCCCGAGGGGATTGGCACGGCGGGCTTGGGCGTTCACCCTGCGCTGCTGGACGGGTGTTTCCAGTGTTGCGCGGAGCTGGTGCCCGACACGGAAGAGAAGCTGTACACGCCATTTGCGTGGGAGCGGTTCCGGATGGACGGCCCGCTTCCTCGTTCGGTGACGTGTCGCGCCCGTTTGCGGGAAAATAGTTCGGACGACGAAGCGGACGGCGGTCGCGAGACGATCACGGTCGATCTCACGCTGTACGACGATGCCGGCTTTGTGGTCGGGGAGGTCGCGGGGTTCAGCCTGAAGAGCGCGCCTCGGGCGGCGCTGTTTGCGGGACTGGCGGGGGCGGAGGGGGTGGATGGGTTGCTGCATCGTGTGGAGTGGCGGCAGCGGGCGCTGGCCGAGGTCGATGCGGATGCGGATGCGGGTGCGGGGGTGTGGGTGGTCGCGGGCGGCGGCGGGGTGGTGGATGAGGTGGCGGGGGCGCTGGCGGAAGGGGGCCGGCGGGTGCTGGTGGCGGGGGAGGGGGTGGAGACGACAGACTACGATCTCGCTGCGGTTGATCCGGCGCGCCGGGACTCCTGGCGCGAGCTGTTCGCGCGTTTCGCGGAAGGTGGGGAGTCGCTGACCGGCGTTGTTCATGTATCGGTCCCGGAGGAGGCTGGCACCGAGGATTCGGCCAAGGAGGTGCTGGGACGCGCCGTCAATGCGAGTGCGCGGGCTCTGGCTCTGATCCAGGGTCTGGAGGACGCGAACGTAGCGCCCGCGGCGGGCTGCTGGTTGGTGACTTGGGATGCCCAGCTGTTGGACGCTGCCTCCGCCACGGATGCCCCCGGCCCGCCCACCCCCGCCACGCGTGCCCCCGCCACACCCGCCCCTGACGCCCCCGACGCACCCGCCCCTGACGTTCGCGACGCACCCGCCCCTGACGTCCGCGACGCCCCGCCCCCCATCGGCGCGGCGCTCTGGGGATTCGGCCATACGGTCATCCAGGAAGCGCCGCACCTTCGCTGCCGGTTGGTGGACATCGACGATGACGGCGCATCCCGCCTCGTCGACGAGCTGCTGTCTGCCATGCTGTCCGGCGAATACGAGCCCGCCGTCGCGCTGCGGGGGCGCGACCGCTACGTGGCGCGTCTGGCGTTCGGCGCGGGCGAGCCGGGAGCGGACCGACCGGTTTCAGGGGCCGCGGCCGAGCCGCCGGCGGACCCGCCCGAGGTGCAGATCACGCCCGGCGCCAGCTACCTGATCACCGGCGGGCTCGGCGCGCTGGGTCTCGAGGTCGCGGAGTGGCTGGTGGAACGGGGAGCAGGCGGGGTGGTTGGTGGGCCGCAGTGCGCCCCACGATGCCGCCTCGCACCGCATTGCCGCGATGACCGAGAGCGGTGCACAAGTCCTCGTGGAGAGTGCCGACGTTACGGACGCCGAGGCTGTGCGGTCGCTACTGGCGCGCATTGCCGCCGACATGCCCCCGCTCAAAGGAGTGTTCCATTGCGCCGGCGTTCTGGCCGATGCCTCGCTGACCAACCAGGACGATCGCAGCCTTGAAGTCGCAATGGCTCCGAAGGTGGCGGGCTCGTGGGCGCTGCACCGCGCCACTTTGGACCTTGACCTCGACGCATTCGTGCTGTTTTCGAGCGCTGCGGGCGTGATCGGCAACCCCGGTCAGGCCAATTACGCAGCCGCCAACTCGTTCATGGACCAGCTGGCCCGCCAACGTCGGGCGCTTGGCCTCCCCGCGCAGTCGATTGCGTGGGGCGCGTGGGCCGGGGCGGGCATGGCCGCCGATCTGGACGATCGCGGATCGGGCCTCGAAAGCCGGCTCGAAGGCCGGGGTGCGGGTTGGCTGACTCCCCGCGAAGGCCTCCTGGCGCTCGAGGAGCTGCTGAAGGCTCCCGCGGCCGCCGCTTCCCCCCTCGCTGCGAGTTCCCCCCTTGCCGCTCGGGTGGACTGGGCCGCGCTGGCCGAGCGCAACGAGCTGCTGGTCCCGATGCTGGAAGAGGTGCTGCCGGCCCGTCGGCGGCGAGACTTGCGGGCGCAGCCCGGCTCGGTGTTGCAGGAGCGTCTGGCAGCGGTCCCCGAGGGGGGCAGAGAGGCGGTCCTTGCGGCCTTTCTGCAAGCCGAGATGCAGGCGATTCTGGGCCTGTCGGATCCGCCGCCCACCGATGTCGGGTTCTTCGACCTGGGGGTGGACTCCCTCATGGCCGTGGACCTGCGCGGGCGGATCAACCGGGCGCTGACCGGCCTCTATTCCGTCTCGAACACGGCGGTGTTCGACTATCCCGACGTAGCCAGCCTTGCGGAGCATCTGGCGGCTGGCATCGCCGCGACCGGCAAGGTGCGGGCTCGCCCCACGGTCCGCGCGCGTCGAGCGCGGGCGGGCGACGAGCCGATCGCGATCGTCGGGATGGCCTGCCGCTTCCCGGGCGCGCCGGACTTGGGCTCGTTCTGGAACCTGCTGACCGAAGGGCGGCACGCGATCACGAAGGTGCCGGAGTCGCGCTGGAGCGATCCCCCCGATCCCGCCCGCTTCGGGCGCGCCGAGTTCCCGGACGTGTGCCGCTGGGGCGCGTTCATCGACGAGATCGACCGCTTCGACCCGGGCTTTTTCCGCATAGCCCCGGTCGAAGCTCGCTACATGGACCCGCAACAGCGGTTGCTGCTCGAGACGAGCTGGCGGGGCCTTGAAGACGCGGGCATCGACCCGGCAACGCTGCGCGGCAGTCGGTCGGGCGTGTACGCGGGCATCTTCAACAGCGACTACCAGGACATCCTGTTCGCGCACGGCGAGGCGGGCAAGTTCCGCAGCACTGCGGGCAGCGCGTTCAGCGCGTCGATTGGCCGGGTGGCGTTCACGCTGGGCTTCCAGGGTCCTGCGATCGCGGTCGACACGGCCTGCAGCTCCTCGCTGGTGGCGCTTCACCAAGCGGTGACTGGGTTGCAGCGCGGGGAGACGGACCTTGCGCTGGCGGGCGGCGTGAACGCGATGCTGTCGCCGTTGCCGATGGCTGCGTTTTCGGAGGGCAACATGCTGGCCCCGGACGGACTGTGCAAAACGTTCGACGAGCGAGCGGACGGATACGTTCGGGGCGAGGGCTGCGGGATGGTGGTGCTGAAGCGGCTGTCGGATGCGGAGGCCGACGGGGACCGCATCTGGGGACTGGTGCGCGGGAGCGCGGTGAATCAGGACGGAGCGAGCGCGGCGTTGTCGGCGCCGCACGGACCTGCCCAGGAGCGCGTGATCGCCGACGCGCTGGAGCGTGCGGGCGTGAAGCCGGGCGAGGTCGACTACCTGGAGGCTCACGGCACGGGGACGCCGCTGGGCGACCCGATCGAGGTTGAGGCCGCGTCTGCGACGTATGGCGTGGGACGCGACCCCGAGCGTCCGCTGCTGCTGGGATCGGTGAAGACGAACGTCGGGCATCTGGAGGCTGCGGCGGGCGTTGCGGGGCTGATCAAGGCGGTATTGGCGATGAAGTCGCGGTTCATCCCGCGTCATCTGCACTTCGAGGCTCCGAGTCGGCACATCGAGTGGTCGGCTTTGCCGGTTCGGGTGACTTCGGAGGCGGGGACTTGGCCGGATCGCAACGGTCGCATGCCGCTGGCGGGTCTGAGCTCGTTCGGCCTGTCGGGAACGAACTCGCACGTGATCCTGGAGGGGTATGGCGGTGCGGACGAGCTCCGCGAGAGCTTCGCCGTGCCGGTGGGCACGCCGGTGCGGGTGACCGAGGTGGATCAAGCGGCGAGGCCTGCTTCGGCGGCCAGCGTTGCCGAGACGACCCGCGCGGGAGGTACCCAAGTCCCCCGCCTCCAACGCCTATTGCCCCTGTCGGGCGCGACCGAGCCCGCGTTGCGGGAGCTGGCCGGACGCTACCTGAGCTGGCTTGACGATGCCGACGGACTCGGCGAGACGCGCGGGCGGGACGAATCGAGCGAGTCCAACGAGGCGGACGACGGCGCTGCGGACCTGCTTGCCGACATGGCGTGGACGGCATCGGCCGGTCGCAGTCACTTCCGGTATCGAGCGGGCGTGGTGTTCCAGGATCGGGACGACCTTGCGCGACAGCTCGAAGAGATAGCCCGCGGGACCCGTCCCGGCATCAGGGCGACGGGCGCGAAGCCGGCCTTCCTGTTCACCGGACAGGGCAGCCAGTGGGTCGGCATGGGGGCCGCGCTCTACGAAACCGAACCGGTGTTCAGGGACGTGCTGGACCGTCTGGAACCGGTCATGCTGGAGCTCAGGGGCGAGTCGCTGCTGGAGGTCATGTTCGGGACGCGCTCGGCCGGGGCCGGCCCGGCTGCCTCCGCCCCCTCACCCCACACCACCCTCGACGACACGACCTGGACGCAGCCGGCCATCTACGCGCTCGGGTGCGCCCTGACCGAGCTGTTCGCGAGTGCGGGCGTCGTGCCGATGGCCGTGCTTGGCCATAGCGTCGGCGAGCTGGCGGCGGCGCGCGCGGCGGGCGCGTGGTCGCTGGAAGAAGGGATGCGCCTTGCGGCCAGGCGCGGCGAGCTGATGGGAAGCCTCGCCGAGCGTGGCGCGATGGCGGCCGTCTTCGCGACCAGGGCGGACGCGACCGACATGCTGGCGCGCTTCGACGGGGTGGAGCTGGCGGCGGATAACTTCACCCATCAGGTGGTGAGCGGTCCGGTGGGTGCGGTGGAGGCGTTCTCGCGCGCGATCGCCGCCGAAGGCGTGCGGGTCAAGCCGCTGCGGACGAGCTGCGCGTTCCACAGCCGCCTCATGGACCCGATCCTGGACGATCTGGAAGCGCTGGGCGACCGCATGGACGCGCAGCCGGCCCACTTGCCGCTGATCGGCAACGCCAGCGGTCGGGTGCTGCGGCCTTCCGAGACGATCGGCGGCGCTTACTTGCGCGCTCACGCGCGCCGCCCGGTCGAGTTCGCGAAGAGCGTCTCGGCGCTGGCCGACCTGGGTGCGGACGTGCTGGTCGAGATCGGTCCCCACGCGGTACTGGCTCCCATGACGCAGGCGGCCTGGTCCGACGACGGCGACGGCCCGCCGATCGTGCCCGGCATGATCAGGGATGCGGACGAGGGCTTCGCCCATGCCGCCGCTGCGGCGTATGAAGCGGGCCTTGCCCTCAATTACAACGGGCTCTTCGCCGCCGAGGAGCGCCGCCGCATCGCGATCCCGTCCTATCCGTTCCAGCGCGAGCGCTACTGGATCGACCCGCCGACCTGCACCGTCAAGAGCGGCGTGCATCCGCTGTTGGGCGTACGCACCGACCTGGCCAGCGGCGAAACCGTGTTCGAGGCGGAAATCTCGTCCGACGATCCGGACTGGCTGGCCGACCATCTCCTCTACGACACGGTCGTTGCGCCCGGAGCCATTCACGCGACGCTCGCCGCCGCCGCGGCCGAGCAACTGGGCTATTCCGCGTTCGAGCACGCCGTTCAACTGCACTCGCCAATGGTTCTTGGCGATCCGGCCCGTCCGGACGAGCCCCGGCAGCGCACCGTGCAGACCATACTGGGGGTGCCGGAGGCGAGTGGCGGGCGCGCGTTCCGGGTGCACAGCAGGGCGCGCGGCGGGGCCGAAGAATCAGCGGACTGGGTTCTGCACGCCGAGGGTACGCTCGCCCTCGAACCGGACGGCATCCCGTTCTCCTCCGACGAACGAACCGACAAGCCCGCGCTCGTGGAAGGACTGACCGAAATCGCGCCGTCCGACCATTACCGGACCGCAACTTCGGTGGGTCTGGCGCTGGGTCCCTCGTTCAGGACGATCGAGCGGTTGTGGCGAGACCACGGCGAATCCGTGGCCGACGTCGCGCTGCCGGAGGCAATGGAAGAGACCGGCATGAGCGTTCACACGGCGCTCCTGGACGGTTGTTTCCAGTGCAGCGGAGCGGTGGCGCGGGACATGGCCGAACGACTCTTCACGCCGTTCGCATGGGAGAGCTTTCGGGTCAACGGACCGCTTCCGCCAAGGGTGACGTGCAGCGCCCGTTTGCGAACGACCGATTCGGCGGAGCCCAGGGATGGCGACAGAGAGACCGTCACCTGCGACCTGTCCCTGTACGACGCCGCCGGATCGCTCGTCGGCGAAGTCGTGGGCTTCAGCCTGAAGCGGGCGCCCAGATCGGCGCTGTTCTCGGCTCTGGAGGGAGCTCGCGGCCTGCTGCATCACCTGGAGTGGCGGGAACAGGACCTCATTGCAGCGGACGCCGAGCCGGTTGATTGCGAGTCGGGCTACTGGTTGATCTCGGGCGACGAAGACGCGCTGACCGAAGAAATGGCGAGACGGCTGTCCAATTCGGGCAGGCGAGTCTTGCTGATTGGTGAACGAGCGACGCCTGCGGATGCGACGTACGAGTTGGCCCCGGTGGATCCCCTCGGCCGGGAAGCTTGGCGGGATCTGTTCGAGGAACGGAAGGAGTCGGGAGAGCCGCTCCTGGGCGTGGTTCACGTCTCGGCGCACCGGGACGAGGTGGCCTGCGACCCGGGCGAGTCCACCGAGCGATCCGCCAACGATCCCAACGAATCCGCCAACGACGTTCTCGATCGAACCACAGGCGCAACCTTCCGCGCCCTGACGCTGATCCAGGGCCTCGAAGACGCGAATCTGGCTCCCCTTGCCGGATGCTGGCTGGTCAGTCGCAACGCACAGGTCGTGGACGATGCGGGCGCAAGCGACCTGCCCGGCTCTGCGATCTGGGGATTGGGCCAGACGGTCATGCAGGAGGCGCCGCACCTGCGTTGCAGGGTCGTGGATCTGAACGATGCGGGCGTGCCGAACCTTGTGGACGAGCTGCTGTCCGGCGTTCACGAACCTGCCGTGGCGCTGCGAGGAAGCAAACGCCGAATCGCGCGTCTGGGCTTCGGTCTCCCCGAACCGACGAGCCCACGCCCCGAAGTCGGGATCAGGACCGACGGCAGCTACCTGATCACGGGCGGGCTGGGCGCGCTCGGGCTGGAGTTAGCGCAGTGGCTGGTGGAACGAGGAGCGGGCGCGGTCGTTCTGACCGGACGCAGCGCACCCGACGAGACGGCGACGTCGCGCATTGCCGAAATGCAGGAAGCCGGCTCGCAAGTCGTCGTTCAGCAAGCCGACATTACCGACGCCGACGCGGTGGAAGCGCTGTTTGCGCGCATCGAGGCGGAGCTGCCGCAGCTCCGAGGAGTGTTTCATTGCGCCGGAACGCTCGCGGATGCGGCCCTGGTGAACCAGGACGAGGCCAGCCTGAAGAGCGTGCTGGTGCCCAAGGTCGCGGGTTCGTGGCTGCTGCATCGGGCGACCCTGAATATGGATCTGGACGCGTTCGTGCTGTTTTCGAGCGTGGCCGGAGTGTTCGGAAGTCGCGGCCAGGCGAATTACGCCGCGGCCAACGCGTTCATGGACCAGCTTGCCCGCCAGCGCAACCTGACGGGGCTGGCGGGTCAGTCCATCGCATGGGGCGCGTGGTCCGAAGTGGGGATGGCGGCGCGAGTGCAGCGACCTGCCGCGGCCCGCCTCGAAGCGAGCGGCGTCGAAGGGTTTTCGCCCCGCCACGGCATGCTGGCGCTGGAGAGCTTCCTCGAACGACCGGGAGTTTCGGGGCTGGCGGCCCGGGTGGACTGGAAGTCGGTTGCCGAACAAAACGAGCTGCTGGCGCCGATGCTGGAGCCCGTGCTTCCGCTCCGCCGGACGTCCGATGGGCCAACGCACCACCGGTCGGCTTTGCACGAACGTCTTGCAGCGATTCCCGAAGCGGGCAGGAAGTCCGTGCTGACCGCATTCCTGCAAAGCGAAATGCAGGCGATTCTGGGGTTGTCGGAGATTCCGCCCACCGACGTCGGCTTCTTCGAGCTGGGCGTCGATTCGCTCATGGCCGTCGAGCTCCGAGGGCGGATCAACCGGGCGCTCGAGAGTCTCTATTCGGTCTCCAACACCGCCGTCTTCGATCATCCCGACATCGACAGCCTGGCCGCGCACCTTGCGGACGGCATCGGCACATCGGGCAAAGTTCGCGCCGCCCCGGCCATCCGGACGCGACGGGCGCAAAGCACCGATCAGCCCATCGCGATCACGGGCATGGCTTGCCAGTTCCCCGCCGCGCCCGACCTCGCCGCCTTCTGGAAGCTGCTGACCGATCAGCGCCACGCCATCACGACGGTGCCGGAATCCCGGTGGGCGGAGCATCCCGACCCCGCCCTTTACGGCGTGTCGGAACTTGGCGAAATGTGTCGCTGGGGCGCCTTCCTCGATTCGGTGGATCGCTTCGATCCGGAGTTTTTCCGCATCGCTCCGGTGGACGCCCGATACATGGACCCACAACAGCGGTTGCTGCTGGAGACCAGCTGGCAGGCGCTGGAAGACGCGGGCATCGATCCGGCGGCTTTGCGCGGCAGTCGTTCGGGCGTGCACGTGGGCGTCTTCACCAACGACTACCAGGATGTCCTGTTCGCGCACGGCGAGGCGGCGCGTTTCAGAGCGGCCGCGGGGAGCAGTTTCAGCGCGTCAATCGGGCGGGTGGCGTTCACGCTGGGATTCGAGGGACCGGCGGTAGCGGTCGATACGGCGTGCAGCTCGTCGCTGGTTGCGCTCCACCAGGCGGTGACCGGATTGCAGCGCGGCGAGACCGACCTTGCGCTGGCCGGCGGCGTCAACGCCATGCTGTCGCCGCTGACGATGGCGGCTTTTTCGGAGGGACAGATGCTCTCCCCGGACGGGCTGTGCAAGACCTTCGACGAGCGCGCGAACGGCTACGTACGGGGCGAAGGTTGCGGGATGGTGGTGCTGAAGCGTCTGGCCGACGCGGAGGCCGACGGCGATCGCATCTGGGGGTTGGTGCGGGGAAGCGCGGTGAACCAGGACGGCGCCAGCGCGGCTCTGTCGGTTCCCAACGGGCCAGCGCAGGAGCGAGTGATCCTCGACGCGCTGGATCGGGCGGGGGTGCAGCCGGGCGAAGTCGACTACCTGGAGGCGCACGGCACGGGGACCGAGCTGGGCGATCCGATCGAGGTGCACGCAGCGGCCGCCGTGTACGGTCGGGATCGCGACGAGGAACGTCCGCTCCTGATCGGTTCGGTCAAGACGAACGTGGGACATCTGGAGGCGGCGGCGGGAATGGCGGGGCTGATCAAAGCCGTGCTGGCCATGAAGTCCCGCTTCATCCCGCGCCATCTGCATTTCGAAAAACCGAGTCCTCACATTTACTGGGACGACCTGCCCGTGCGGGTGACGGCCGAACCCGCGTTCTGGCCGGAGACCGACGACCGCATGCCGCTTGCGGGCCTGAGCTCGTTCGGGATTTCGGGAACGAATTCGCACGTCGTCCTGGAGGGATACGGTCCCGCCGCCGAGCCAAGGGAGGATTTCGCCGCGCCGGTTGGCGTGCCGGTGCAGGCGGTTGGGACGCCCGATGTTTACCGCCGCGCCCAGCGTCTGCTGCCACTTTCGGGCAGGTCCGAAAAGGCGTTGCAGGAGCTGGCCGCACTCTACCTGACCTGGCTCGACGAGACGGGCGCGACCGCCGACGCACCCGGCGACGGCTATGCCCCCGACCTGCCGCCCCCCGACCTGCTGGCCGACATGGCATGGACGGCTTCGACGGGCCGCAGCCATTTCCGGCATCGCGCGGGCGTCGTTTTCGAGAGTCGGGAAGACCTTGTTCGGCAACTGGAAGAGATTGCCGGAGGGAAGCGTCCCGGCGTTCGTGCGACGGGTTCCAGTCCGGCGTTCCTGTTCACCGGTCAGGGCAGTCAGTGGGTGGGAATGGGCGTCGCGCTGTACGAGACGGAACCCGTATTCCGGGACGTGATGGACCGCCTGGAACAGGTCGTGCTCGAGATGAAGGGCAAATCCCTGCTGGACGTCATGTGGGGAACCGGCTGGCGCGACCCCGCCTCACGCGACCCCGATTCTCCCGCCGACCGCCCGGACCTCGACGACACCGCCTGGACGCAACCCGCCCTCTACGCGCTCGGCTGCGCCCTGAACGAGCTCTTCGCGAGCGTGAGCATGACGCCCGCGGCCGTGCTGGGTCACAGCGTCGGGGAGCTGGTTGCGGCGCATGCGGCCGGCGCGTTCTCGCTGGAAGACGGCATGCGCCTGGTCGTCGAGCGGGGCGCGCTCATGGGATCGCTGGCCGAGCCGGGCGTAATGGCGGCCGTCTTCGCGACCCGGGCGGACGTGACCGACGCGCTCGAGCGCTTCGACGGGGTGGAGCTGGCGGCCGACAATTTCACGCATCAGGTGGTGAGCGGTCCGGCGGATGCGGTGGAGGCCTTCGCGACCGAGCTTTCGGGCGAAGGCGTCCGCGTCAGGTCGCTGCGGACCAGCTGCGCGTTTCACAGCCGCCTCATGGACCCCATCCTGGACGAGCTGGAAGCGCTGGGCGACGACCTGGGCGCGAAACCGTCCCGGCTGCCGCTCGTCGGCAACGCGAGCGGTCGGGCGATGCCGTCTTCGCAGACCATCGACGGTCCCTGGTTGAGGACCCACGCGCGCCACACCGTGGAGTTCGCGAAGAGCGTCAAGGCGCTGGCCGAGCTGGGCGCGGACGTGCTCGTGGAGATCGGTCCTCACGCGGTGCTGGCTCCGATGGCGCAGGCCGCCTGGCCCCGGGACCTCGACGCGCCGCCCATCGTCGCAGGCATGGCCAGGGACGAGCAGGCGGGCTTTGCGCAGGTTGCGGCCGCCGCATACGAGGCGGGGCTCGACATCGATTTCAGGGGGTTGTTCGCTGGCGAGGAGCGGCGGCGCATCTCCCTCCCGTCCTATCCCTTCCAGCGCGAGCGTTACTGGATTGAAGGGACGGCCGACCCCGCCAGGCGCGCGGGACTGCCGGTGCGGTCCGACGATCTGGAGCGCCTGTTCTACCACACGGCTTGGAAGGAGAAGCCGCTGGCGCCGGGCGACGGTCCCGACGAACCCGCCGACCACAAGACCTGGCTGCTGGTCGCGAACGCGCGCTTTCAGGCGATGCCGGTTGCCGAGGCCCTGGAGGCCCGCGGACGCAACGTCGTGCTGGCCGTTCAGGAAGGCGCGGAGCCGGGTTCGAGCGCCGAGCAGGTATCGAGCGACGCGCAATGCCGTGTCGTCACACTCGACCAGACGAGCAGGGAAGCCTGGCAGGCCCTGATCGAGGAGATCTCGTCCGATGGCCATGTGAGCGGAGTGGTGTTCTTGGCCGGGACGGACCGCCCGTCCGACGCCGCGTCCTCTCCCCCAAACCCGTCCCACCCGTCATCCGCGCCCGAAGTCGCGCTGGAACTCTCCACGCGAGTCCTCGCGCTCAGTCAGGCTCTGGCCGGGGCGGACCGTCGCGGCTCGGGCGGATTGACCCTCGTCACCACCGGCGGCCAGAGCATCGGCGAGGAGCGCAACGAGCGTATCGAGGCCAGCTCCCTTTGGGGGCTCGGACGGACGCTCGCGCTCGAAGAATCGGCCCTCGATCTGCGCTTGATCGACCTGGATTGGGATCACGAGGCCCCGGCAGGCGATGCGCAGGCGGCCGAAGCCGCGGATCAGCTGGCGGCCGAACTCATGAGCCCGGACGCGGAAACCCAGGTTTGCTGGCGAGCCGGGACGCGTTAAGCGGGCAGGTTGCTCTCTGGCGGCGGACATGATGGCTTCGATCCTGCCGGTCCCATCGCCGCGGACAGCCGCCTGCGCGAAGATCGCAGCTATCTCGTGACCGGCGGCATGGGCGGCATCGGGCTAAAGGTTGCCGGGCATCTGGCGCGAAGCGGAGCGGGGACCGTCGTGTTGTGCGGTCGCGGCGGACCGAGCGAGGATGCGGCCCGGGAAATCGAATCGCTGGAAGGGCATGGGGCCACGGTCGTCGTCGAACGCGCCGACGTGAGCGACGCCTCCCAGGTCGGATCGCTTTTCGAGCGCATTCGCGACGAGCACGGCGAGCTGGCCGGCATCGTTCATTGCGCGGGCGTGCTGGCCGACGCGGCTCTGGACAACCAGACCCCGGAAGGGTTCGAACGGGTATTCGCGCCCAAGGTCAGCGGTTCCTGGAACCTCCACCAGGCGAGTATCGACCTCGATCTGGACCTGTTCGTGCTCTTTTCGAGCCTGGCGGGCGTGACCGGCAATCCCGGCCAGGCGAACTACGCAGCCGCCAACGCGTGGCTGGACGAGCTGGCTAGGCACAGGCGGGCCATGGGCTTACCCGCGCAGGCCATCGCCTGGGGCCCGTGGGCGGGAATCGGCATGGCGGACTTCGAAGGAGCGACCCCGCCCCCCGCCTTGACCGCACAAGCCGGCGCCCCGCCGCCCGTCACCCATATCCCCGCCCCGCGGGCACTGCAAGCGCTGGAGCGGCGGCTGCGCCCCTCCGCCGCCGCCACCATCGTAGCCGACGTGGACTGGGCGGCAATGCGACCCGGCCTCCGCTCTCTTCCTTTCTTCGAAGAGGTACTCCCGGACGACGGCAAGCTGGCGCTTCAGGACGCTGCCGAGGCCGGCGGAATCGTGGCGCGTCTGGTCGCCGCCCGCCCCGGCGAGCGACCCAAACTTCTGGAGTCCATCCTTAAGGACGAGGTAGCCGCCGTCCTCCAGCTGGCCGAACCGCCGCCTTCCGACGTGGGCTTCTTCGATCTTGGCATGGACTCGCTGACCGCCGTCGAGCTCGGCAATCGCCTCGACCAGGAGCTGGAAGGCACCGTCTCGGTCGGGCGCACGGTCGCGTTCGACCACCCCGACATCGCGAACCTGACCGCCCACCTGGCCCAGGCGCTGGACCTGGGCGACATGGTCGCGCCCGTACAACGCCGCACGGCGGTAACGCTCGCCGACGGCCCGATCGCGATCGTTGGCATGGCCTGCCGGTTCCCAAAGGCCGAGAATCTGGCGTCCTTCCGACGTTTGCTCGAAGGCGGACGCAGCGGCATCGACCGCATCCCGAATGCGCGCATCGGGGAATACGGAACGGCGGACGCCCTGCCTCCCGAAGTCCGTTTCGGGGGCTTCATCGACGGAATCGACCGTTTCGAAGCGCCGTTCTTCCGCATCGCGCCGGTGGAAGCCAAGGTCATGGACCCCCATCCTGCTGGAAACGACCTGGGAAGCGCTCGAAGACGCCGGCATCGATCCGCGCAGCCTGCGCGGGGAGGCCGTCGGGGTCTACGCGGGGATCGGAACGACCGACTATCGCGACTTGGTGAGCAATTCGAGCGAGCGGCTGAATCGCTACGCGCCGGTCGGATCGAGTCCGAGCGTGGCAATCGGTCGCATCGCGTTCACGCTTGGACTGGAAGGACCTGCAATCGCCGTGGACACGGCGTGCAGCTCTTCGCTGGTCGCCATCCACCAGGCGGTTCTCGCGCTCCAGCGGGGAGAGGCCGACATGGAGCTGGCGGGAGGCGTCAACTTGGTCCTGCTTCCGTTCGTGACGGCGGCCCTCGCCAGCGCCGAAATGCTCTCGCCCGACGGGCAATGCAAGACCTTCGACGCGGCGGCCAACGGGTTCGTGCGTTCCGAAGGGTGCGGGATGCTGGCGCTGAAGCGTCTGGCCGACGCCGAAGCCGACGGCGATCGCATCTGGGCCGTGGTCAAGGGCTCGGCGATCAATCAGGACGGAGCCAGCGCTGGCCTCACCGTGCCGAGCGGAACGGCGCAGGAACGCGTCATTCGGCAGGCGCTGGAACGCGCGCAAGTCGATCCGGCGGAGGTGGACTACCTGGAAGCGCACGGAACCGGCACCCCCCTGGGGGACCCGATCGAGGTGCGCAGCGCCGCGGCGGTTTACGGAAGCGGTCGCGAGGCGGACAGACCCCTGCTGATGGGTTCGGTGAAGACGAACGTGGGGCATCTGGAAGCGGCGGCGGGAGTCGCGGGCGTCATCAAGACGGTGCTCGCTCTGCGAAGCCCTGCTCCGTTCAGGCATCTGAACTTCGACGAGCCCAATCCGCACATCGATTGGGACGAACTGCCGGTCAAGGTTACCTCGAAGCCGGCTCGCTGGCCCGATGCGAACGGGCGGCCCCGGCGCGCGGCGGTCAGCTCGTTCGGCTTTTCGGGCACGAACTCGCACGTGATCCTGGAGGGTTACGGCCCGCCGGCGCCCCGGGTGGTCACGCCCGCCGAGAGCGATGCGCCTCAGCCGCGTCTGCTCGTGCTGTCGGGCAGGTCGGAGAGCGCGGTAAGCGAGCTGGCCGAGCGCTACTTGGCCTGGCTTGACCATTTGGACGACGATCTCGCCGCCCCGGACATCGGCCCCGACGCTCCGAGAGACGGCGTCCCCGAGGGAGCCGCCCGACTGGACCTGCTTGCGGACATGGCCTTCACCGCAGCCGTCGGCCGCAGTCATTTCGATCACCGCGCCGCGGTGGTCTTCGCCGACGAAGCCGAGCTGGCGGGCGCACTGCGCGACATAGCCGCCGGGGAAGGCCTGGCCAAGGCGCGCCGCGATCCCGCGATTGCGTTCATGTTCAGCCCAGTCGGCGGCCAGTGGCCCGGCATGGGTCGCGATCTCTACGAAAACGAACCTCTGGCGCGCGAGGTGCTCGATCGGTGCGCTGCGGTCATGAAGGAGATTCGCGCCACTCCCCTTCTGGACGTGATGTTCGGCGAGGCCGGCGACCTTGTCGATCCGGCCTGGAACCAGCCGGCGCTCTATGCACTCGACAGCGCGCTCGCGCGGCTCTGGGCGAAGCTGGGCATTCGTCCGCAGGCGACGCTCGGGCACAGTTTCGGCGAAATCGTGGCGGCGCGCGTCGCCGGCGCGTATTCGCTGGAAGACGGAATGCGACTGGCGGCGCTACGAGGCGGCCTCATGGGTTCGACCGACGAACGGGGGGCGATGGCGGCGGTGTTCGCGCAGCCGGATATGCTGGCGAAGGCGCTCACGGACTTCCCCTCGGTGCAGATCGGGGCGGACAACGGCACGCACAGGGTGGTGAGCGGTCCGGACGAGGCCGTCGCGCGACTCGCCGGACGCATGGAAGGGGAAGGGATTCGGGTCGAGCGCCTGAGCACGGGTTGCGCGTCGCACAGCAGTCTCATGGACCCCATCCTGGACGAGCTGGAGGAAGCCGCGTCCACGCTCTCCGCATCGCCGCCCACGATCGACCTGGTCAGCAACGTGACCGGGCGGACGTGGCCGCAGGGCGACGGGCCGGACGGCGCGTACTGGCGGCGGCATGTGCGAGAACCTGTGGCCTTCGCGCAGGGGCTGGAATCGCTGGCCGGGACCGGCGTGAACGTGCTCGTGGAAGTCGGACCTTCCCCCGCGCTGGCGGGCATGGCGAGCGCAGTGTGGCCGTCGGACGAGGCGCCGGCGGTGATCGCCAGTCTGGGGGGCGAGGACGGGAGCGGGTTCGCGCACGCGGTGGGGGAAGCGTACAAGGCGGGCTGCGAGATCGACTTCAAGGCCTTGTTCGAAGGCGAATCCAGACGCCGCATTTCCATCCCTTCGTACCCGTTCCAGCGCGAACGCTACTGGGTCGAGACCGGTTCCGCCGGGCTCATCTCCAGCAGACGCCTCTCCAGCGGCCACCCCGCGTCGGGACATGCGTTGTTGGGCGCGAAGTCCGAGCTCGGAAGCGGGGTGGTGGTCTACGAGCGCGAGATGAGCGGTTCGGGGTATTCGTGGATTGCCGATCATCGGGTGTTCGATCGCATCGTGGTTCCCGGAGCGCTGTACGGGGCGCTTGCCGCCACGGCGCAGGCTGAGACGGACGCCGCGATCCGCCTCGACGACCTGCGAATTCACCTTCCCTGGCTGATGCCGGACGAGTCGCTGGACGAGGAATCGGACGGCGGCCCCAGTGCTTCGCTGCAAGTCGTGCTGGCGGGGCCGGAAGAAGGCGGGCATTGCGAGATCTACGGACGCGGCGCGAGCGAGGAACCCTGGAAGCTGATGGCCGAAGTCCGACTTTCGGGCTTGCGTCCTTCGGGAGCCGGTCTTTCAGGAGCCGGTCCGTCGGGCGTCCGTCTCTTGGGCGACCGCCCCCCGGGCGATGCGATGCCTGGCAACGGGACGCTCCGAGCCAAAGTCCTCGAAGCCCTGGAAGACATCGATATGCCGGCGCTGACGGCCTCAATGCGTCCGGTGGACGTGGCGGGATTCTACGACGCGCTCGCGGCGCGCGGCTTGCAGTACGGCCCGGCGTTTCGGCCATGCACCCAGCTGTGGAGGGGCTCGGGTACGGCACTGGCGCGATTGGCGCTTCCGGCGGAGCTCTCCGAGTCGGATTGGCCCATCCACACGGCGCTGCTTGACGGGGCCTTGCAGACGGTCGCCGCCGCCCTCGACGAAACAACCGATACGACGTTCCTCCCCATCGGCTGGGAGCGTTTCGAACTTGCGCATGCCCGACCCGAACGACTCGTCTGTCGTGCGGTACTGAGCGGCGGCGGCAAGGCCGCAAGCGACTCCGACGGCGCGATCGCGGCGGACCTGTTCCTATACGACGAGGCCGGAGCGCGGATTGGCAAGATAGTCGGCCTGACGCTGCGGCGCGCCACCCGATCCCAGCTGCTCTCGCAATCGGGGGACCTGGAGCGGCTCTTCTACGACGTGTTGTGGAAGAAGCACGCATTGCCGTCGGGCTGCGCGCCGGAGACCGGGGACGGGTCGCCGCGAACGGACATTTCCCCCCCGACGGACGCGTCACCGCCGACGGACGATCCCGGGCAGGCCGCCGAACAGGAAACCTGGTTGCTCGCCGCCGCCACCCGACATCAGGTGGAATCCCTGGGCGCGGCCCTCGAAGCGCACGGTCGGAACGTCGTGCTGGCCATCGAGGAAGATTGCCCGGCGACCGACGCGGAGACCGAAGGCGCACCGGGCCTGCGGAGCACCGAGCGTGGACCGGTCGTTCGGCTCGACCAAACGAGCAGGGAGGCTTGGCGATCCCTGCTGGAAGAGCTCTCCGCCGACTCCCCGTTAAGCGGAGTCGTGTTCCTCGCGACGGCGGACGGAGCCCCCACCCCCACTACATCCCACCCCGCGCGCCCAACCCCCGCCACCGCTGCACTCGATCTCTCCGAACGCGTCCTCGCGCTGGCCCAGGCGATAGCGGCCGCCGAGCCGGCAGTTGCGGGCGGATTGACTCTCGTCACGACCGGCGGTCAGGTCCTCGGCGGAGAGCGCAGCGACCGTATCGAAGCGAGCAGCCTTTGGGGGCTCGGACGATGCCTCGCGCTCGAAGAGCCGTCCCTCGCACTCCGCCTCATCGACCTGGACCAGCACGCCACCGCCCCCGCGCCCACCGCCGCCGCCCCCGCCCACAACCCCGTCGCCGCCGAGCTCCTCGCCCCCGACGGCGAAACGCAAGCGTGCTGGCGAGCGGGCACGCGTTTCGTGGCGCGGCTGCAGCCGCGTGCAGTCTCACCGGCGAAGGCTTCGTGGAAGCGAGCCTGTCGTGCTTGGGCAAGGGCGGCCGTTTCGCCGAAATCTCGAAACGGGGCGCGTGGAGCGCGGAAGAGATCGCCGCGCGGCGACCGGACGTCTCGTACTTCACCTACGCGCTGGACGAGCTCCTGACGACCGACCCGACGCAAGTCGGCAAGGTCCTGCAAGACGTCATAGCCCGCGTGGAAAACGGGGAGATCGCGCCGCCGCCTCACGCCGCGTGGTCCATGAGCGAAGCGCCCGAGGCGATGGAGTTCATGCGCGAAGCCCGGCACAGGGGCAAGCTCGTGCTGACCGTGCCGCTTCTGGCAGGGGGCCGGTTGCGCGAGGATCGATGCTACCTCGTGACGGGGGGCATGGGGGAGCTGGGGCTGAAGGTGGCCGAGCGCCTGGTTGCCGGCGGAGCGGGGACGGTGGTGTTGTGCGGGCGTGGGGGACCGGATGCGGAAGCTGCGGCGCAGATCGAATCGCTGGGCGCGCAGGGGGCGACCGTCGTCGTCGAACGCGCCGACGTAAGCGACGCAACCCAGGTCGAGGCGCTCGTCGGGCGGATTCGCAACGAGCACGGCGAGCTGGCCGGCATCGTTCATTGCGCGGGCGTGCTGGCGGACGCCGCCCTGGACAACCATACCCGGGAGACCCTTGAACAGGTCTTCGAGCCCAAGGTCGACGGCGCCTGGCATCTGCACCGCACGACCCTGGACCTGGACCTTGACATGTTCGTGCTCTTTTCGAGCATGGCCGGCGTCACGGGAAGCCCCGGTCAGGCGAACTACGCCGCCGCCAACGCCTGGCTGGACCAGCTGGCCAGACACAGACGCGCGATCGGCCTCTCCGCCCAGTCCATCGCCTGGGGGCCGTGGGCGGAAATCGGACTCGCAGCGCGGGTCGAGCGAGATGGCGCGCCGGCGTCGCCGATGGGCAAGTTGTCGCCCGTCCACGCTCTGGAAGCGTTCGACCAGCTCCTGCGCAACGAACCGGTCGCCAGCGCGGTCGCCGACGTCGACTGGAGGTCGCTCGGCCCGGCAATCCCCGACCTTCCGTTCTTCGAAGAGGTCCTGAAAGTCGGCGCTAGGCAGCCCGGCGCGCGAACGTCCGCAATCGGCGACGGGATCGTGGCGCGACTGACCGTCGCAAGACCCGGAGAACGAACGCAGCTTCTGGAATCCCTTCTCAAGGAAGAAGTCGCGTCCGTCCTTCAGCTGCCCGAACCGCCGCCGTCCGACGTGGGATTCTTCGACCTGGGCATGGACTCGCTGACCGCGGTCGAGCTCAGCAGCCGTCTCAACCGCGCCCTGTTCGGAGTCTGCAAGGTCGGGCGGACGGTCGCGTTCGACCACCCCGACGTGCGGAGCCTTACCGCCCACCTTGCCGAGGCCCTGGACCTGGGCGAAGCGAAGCCCCCGGCACCCAGACGCGGCGTGCGCAGAATGGCGCTCGGCGACGATCCGGTAGCGATCGTGGGCATGGCCTGCCGGTTCCCGAAGGCCGAAAATCTCGCGGCCTTCCGGCATTTGCTGACGCGCGGACGGAGCGGGATCGACCAATTCCCGAGCGAGCGACTCGGCGAATACAAGACGGTGGAGGACCTCCCGCCCGAGGCCCGTTTCGGGGGCTTTATCGACGGAATCGACCGTTTCGACGCGCCGTTCTTCCGCATTGCGCCCGTGGAAGCCAAGGCGATGGACCCGCAGCAGCGATTCATGCTGGAGACGACGTGGGAAGCGCTCGAAGACGCCGGAATCGACCCTGCCGGTTTGCGCGGCGAGCCTGTCGGCGTGTATGCCGGCATCAGCACTACGGACTACAAGCAGCTGATCGCCGACACCCCCGACGGACTGAACCGTTACGCGCCGGTCGGCACCAGTCCCAGCGTGGCGATTGGACGCATTGCATTCACGCTGGGTCTCGAAGGACCCGCAATGGCGGTCGATACGGCGTGCAGCTCTTCCCTCGTCGCGGTCCACCAGGCGGTTGCGGCCCTGCAACGGGGCGAAGCCGAAATGACCCTGGCCGGCGGCGTCAATCTGGTGCTCCTGCCCATCGTTACCGCGGCCGTCGCGGGCGCCGACATGCTCTCCGCCGACGGGCAGTGCAAGACGTTCGACGCTTCCGCCGACGGTATCGTGCGCGGCGAGGGTTGCGGAATGCTGGCGCTCAAGCGTCTGGCCGATGCCGAAGCCGACGGCGATCGCATCTGGGCGGTCATCAGGGGATCGGCGATCAACCAGGACGGAGCGAGCGCCGGACTCACCGTTCCCAGCGGTACCGCTCAGGAGCGCGTCATCCGGCAGGCGCTGGAGCGGGCGCAGCTGGAGCCCGCGGACCTGGAAGCGCACGGCACCGGAACGTCGCTGGGCGACCCGATCGAGGTACGCAGCGCGGCGGCAGTCTACGGAGAAGGCCGACCGACCGACCGCCCCCTGTTGCTGGGCTCGGCGAAGACCAACGTGGGGCACCTAGAAGCGGCGGCGGGAGTGGCGGGCTTGATCAAGGCGGTCCTGGCCATTCGCAGTCCGGTCGTCTTCAGGAATCTCAACTTCGAGGAACCGAACCCGCACATCGAATGGGACGACTTGCCCGTGAAGGTCGTTTCGCAGGCCTTTCCCTGGCCGGACGCGAACGGCAGGCCGCGACGGGCCGCTGTGAGCTCGTTCGGCTTTTCGGGGACGAATTCTCATGTGATTCTGGAGGGGTACGGCGAGCCGGAGCGCCCTGAACCGGTGGGCTCTGCCGAACCGGTGGGCGCCGGCGTTCGGCCGGACGGGGCCGATTCCCGGGACGGCGTATTCCTCCGCGACGCGCGAGCCGAGGTCCGGGTGGCCTCGCCCGGAGAGACTGCGGACGGCGTCTCCGCGGAAGGCTTCGCGCGTCGGCAGCGCCTGCTTCCCCTTTCGGGCAGGTCGGAGACAGCCGTACGGCAGCTTGCCGAACGATACCTGGCCTGGCTTGACCGTGCGGAGAACGACGATCGCGGGGGGAGCCTCGGGGGCGGGCGCGACGACCTGCTCGCCGATATGGCCTTCACCGCAGCCGTCGGCCGCAGCCATTTCGACCACCGCGCGACGGTCGTTTTTTCAGGCGCGGACGGTCCAGCGAGCGCGGGTGTTCCACTGGCACCGGACGGTCTGGCGGACGCGCTTCGCCGAATAGCGGCGGGCGAGGGCATCTCAAGGGCGCATCCGGCCCCCAGGGTAGCGTTCATGTTCAGTCCCGTCGGCGGACAATGGCCCGGTATGGGACGCGACCTCTACGACGAGGAGCCCCGGGCGCGCGAAGTGCTGGAGCGTTGCGCCGCCGTTATGAAGGACCTGCGTCCCACCCCCCTCCTCGACGCGATGTTCGGCGAAGCCAATGAGGATGGCGCAGCGCCCGACCTGACGGACCCGGCCTGGAACCAGCCGACGCTCTACGCCCTTGCGAGCGCAATCGTCGGGCTGTGGGCACAAGTGGGCGTTCGTCCGCAGGCGGCGATCGGGCACAGTTTCGGCGAAATCGTCGCGGCCCACGCGGCCGGCGCCTACTCGCTGGAAGACGGCATGCGCTTGGCGGCCCTGCGGGGCGCCCTGATCGGCACGACCGACAAGGCGGGTTCCATGGCGGCCGTTTTCGCGCCGCCCGACGTGCTGGCCGGGGCGTTGGAACGTTTCCCAGCCGTGCATCTCGCCGCCGACAACGGCACGCACCAGGTGGTGAGCGGCCTCGCCGACGAGGTCGCGCGCCTGACGGATCATTTTCGCCGCGCCGACGTGCGCGTCGAGCCCCTGAGCACGGGAGCCGCGGGGCACAGCAGCCTCATGGACCCCATTCTGCACGAGCTGGAAGAGGCCGCGTCCACGCTCTCGGCCTCGCCACCCGCGATCGACTTGGTGAGCAACGTGACGGGCAAGCCGTGGCCGCAGGGCAGCGGTCCCGACGGCGCGTACTGGCGGCGACACGTGCGCGAGCCGGTGGCTTTCGCGTCGGGGCTGAAATCCCTGGCCGCGACGGGCGCGAACGTGCTGGTGGAAATCGGGCCGGAGCCGGCACTGGCGGGCATTGCGAACGCGGTCTGGCCGCTGGCGGATCCGCCCGCCCTGATCGCCAGTTTGGGGGCAAGGACGAACACGGCTTCGTTCACGGCGCTGGCGAGGCCTGGAAAGCGGGTCTTCCCCTCGACTTCGGCGGGTTGTTTACGGGCGAAAAGCGGCGCCGCATCTCGATCCCGTCGTATCCGTTCCAGCGCGAACGCTACTGGATCGAAGGCACCGCCCGCAGGGGCCACGCGCGCGGTCATCCATTGCTGGGAACGAAATCCGAGCTGGGCAACGGCGCGATCGTCTACGAACGGGACATGGACGAGACGAGCTTCGCGTGGCTTGCGGATCATCGGGCGTTCAACCGGGTCGTAGTTCCCGGCGCCTTTTACGGCGCGCTGGCCGCGGCCTTGCAAAACGAGGCGGGTATTGCGGTCAGCTTGCGCGATTCCCGGATCCACGCTCCCTGGTTGCTGCCCGACTCCGGCGGGGCCTCCCGGGCTTCGTTCCAGATCGTGCTGTCCGGTCGGGAGCCCGGGGCGAGCATCGAGATCTACGGGCGCGCGTCCGCCGACGACTCCTGGAGGTTGATCGCCGACGCCCGCCTGGCCCGCGACAAGACGCCGGACCGCGCTCCCACGGTGGATTTGCGTTCGCTCACGTCCGGAATGCGTCTCGTGGAGCCGACGGACTTGTACCAGGCGCTCGACCGTCGGGGGCTGCAATACGGACCCGCTTTCCGGTCGGTCGAGGAGCTGTGGAGGGGTTCGAACTCCGCGGTCGCGCGGCTGACGCTTCCGTCCGTTCTCGCCGATTCGTCCTGGCCCATTCATCCGGCGCTGCTGGATGGCTGTCTGCAAACGGTGGCCGCCGCGAGCGGAGCCTCGGAAGACGCCATGTTCATGCCGGTCGGGTGGGAGCGTTTCGCACTGGCCGAAGTCCCGCTCGGCGAGGTCGTGTGTCATGCGAAGCTGGGAGGCGATGGAAGCGCGGGCCACGGCTCCGACGCCACGATTGTCGCGGATCTCGTGCTGTACGACGAGAACGGGGCTCGGGTCGGAGAGATGGCGGGCATCGTCCTCAGACGCGCGACGCGTGCTCAGATCGTGTCGCAGTCCGCCGATGGCGATTTCGACCGGCTGTATTACGAAATCGGCTGGAAGAAGCGTGCCTTGCCCATGTCGACTTCGGGCGCAGACGGGGAAGGCGATGTAGACGGAGTGTCGGGTTCGGCGGATGCTGCCGATTCGGCACCCAATCCAGAGAAGGTCGCCGACGAAGGAACTTGGCTTCTCGCCGCGAGCACGCGACGACGGGCGAGTGCGCTGGCCGCAGCGCTCGCCGCCCGCAACCGGAATGTCGTACTGGCCGTCGATGCGGACGATCCCGAGCGAAGCCCGGACGATGATCGGACAGGCGATCACGACGCGATCGAATCCTGCCGCACCATCGCGCTCGACCAGAAGAGCAGGGAAGCCTGGCGTTCCCTGCTCGATGAGCTGGCCGCCCACTCCCCGCTCGGCGGCGTGGTCTTCCTGACGCCGGCGGACGGCCCCGCATCCCCCTTCGATGCCGCCCTGGGCACCTGCGAACGGGTTCTCGCGATCAGCCAGGCGTTGGCAGGCATGGGCGGACGGGCTCTCAGCGGCGCGGACGGGCAGTCGCCGACCGGCCCCAACGGACCCGTTGCACGCGGCTTAACACTGGTCACGCGCGGCGGCCAGTCCCTGGGTGGCGAGCGCGAAGGCCGCCTCGACGCAAGCGCCGTTTGGGGATTCGGCCGATCCCTCGCGCTTGAAGAGCCGGATCTCCGAGTGCGCCTGATCGACATGGACCCGGCGGCGAGCCCGACCCTGCCGAGCGCCGACCACGCCGCCGATGACGACCACGCCACCGCCACCGACGCCCAACGCCTCGTCGCCGAGCTGCTCGAACCGGACGACGAGACCCAGGTTTGCTGGCGGGCGGGCGCCCGATACGCGGCGCGACTGCTCCCGGGCCCCGCGCTCAAGCGACTCGAACCGCCCGACGACGACTGGCACCTCGCAGCCGCCGAAGACGGCGCGCTTGCTAATCTGACGGTTGAGACAGCGGACCCAAAACCATTGCAAGAAAACGAGATACGGCTCCATGTCGAGGCCGCCGGTCTCAACTTCCACGATGTTCTCGTTGCCATGCGCATCGTCGACGCGGGCGCTCCGCTGGGTGACGAGGCGTGCGGCAGGGTCGTCGAGATCGGCCCCGGCGTCAGCGACCTCGAAGTTGGCGACAGGGTGGTGGGCTTCGCGGCACCGGCCTTTGCCCGCGAGGCGGTGGCCAGGGCCGAGCATGTGGCGAAGGCGCCCGAGGGCTTTGCGGCGTCGGCCCTCGCCACGCTGCCGTCCGCATTCTGCACGGCGGCGGATTGTCTTGCGATGGCCGGGCTCGCCGCAGGCGAACGAGTACTGATTCACGCAGCGGCCGGCGAGGTCGGTCACGCGGCCATCCAGCTGGCGCGCAACGCGGGCGCCGAGGTGTGGGCGACGGCCAGCGCGGGCAAACGGGAACACGTGAGGAGCCTCGGCGCGGTGCGGGTCTTCGACAGTCGCACCACCGACTTCGGCCAACGGATCCTCGAAGCCACCGGCGGCGAGGGCGTGGACGTCGTGCTCAACAGTCTCGCCGGCGACGGGTTCGTCGAAGCCAGCCTTTCGTGTCTGGGCGAAGGCGGCCGGTTCGTCGAGATCTCGAAGCGCGACATCTGGAGCGCCGAGAAGATGACCCGGGTGCGCCCGGACGTCTCGTACTACACGTACGCGCTGGACGAGCTCCTGAAGACCGACCCGCAACGAATCGCCCGCGTGCTCGGCGACGTGATGGACCGGGTCGCGACCGGGGAGCTCGCGCCGTTGCCGCACGCCGTCTGGTCGATGGGCGAAGCGCCCCGGGCGATGGAGCTGATGCGCGAAGGCCGTCATGTGGGCAAGCTGACGCTGACGGCCCCGCCGCTCCACCGAGGCCGCCTGCGCGAGGATCGCTCGTACCTGGTGACGGGCGGAATGGGGGGACTCGGACTGAAGGTCGCAGGGTGGCTGGCGGAACGGGGGGCGGGGACCATCGTGCTGTGCGGGCGCAGCGAGCCCGGCGAGCAAGCCTTGGCGGAAATCGAATCGCTGGCTGCGCGGGGAGCGACCGTCGCGGTCGAACGGGCCGACGTGAGCGACGCCGAACAGGTTCGCGCGTTGCTCGATCGAATCCGCGAAGAACGCGGTGAGCTGGCGGGCGTCGTCCATTGCGCGGGCGTGCTGGCGGACGCGTCCCTGGACAACCAGACCCCGGAGACCTTCAGGCAGGTCTTCGCCCCCAAGGTCGGCGGCGCATGGCACCTGCACCGCGAGACCCTGCGCCTGGAGCTGGACCTCGACCTGTTCGTACTCTTCTCGAGCATGTCCGGCGTAACCGGCACCCCCGGCCAGACCAACTACGCCGCGGCCAACGCGTGGTTGGACGAGCTGGCCCTGCACAGGCGCGCCATGGGTCTGGCCGCGCAATCCATCGCCTGGGGCCGTTGGGGGGAAGTTGGTCTCGCCGCCCGACTCAGCAGCGAAGACGCCCGGCTCGGAGGCGCAGACGTGGAATTGCTGGGCACCCCGATGACGCCCGGCGAGGCTATCGACGCATTCGACCGCGTCCTGCGAAGCGGACCGGCCGCCAGCGTGGTAGCCGACATGGAGTGGCAGTCGGTCGCCGCCGCCGTCGCCGACGTCCCGTTCTTCGCGGACGTGCTGCCAGCGCGCGGCAAACTCGACGAGGCGGACGCCCGGGCGCGCGGCGACATCATGGCCCGTCTGGCTTCCGCGAGGCCCGCGCAACGCCCGCAGCTCCTGGAAACCCTGCTGAAGGACGAAGTCGCGGCCGTCCTTGAGCTGCCGGAACCACCCCCGTCCGACGTTGGCTTCTTCGACCTCGGCATGGACTCGTTGACGGCAGTCGAGCTGGGCAGTCGCCTCAACAAGGCGCTGGCCGGCGCGGGTTCGGTTGGCCGCACGGTGGCGTTCGATCATCCCGACGTCCGGAGCCTCACCGCTCATCTGGTCGAGATCCTGGACCTGAGCGAGCTCGCAGCGCCGCCGCGCGCGCCATCCACAACCAGGGTCCTGCTTGGCGACGACCCGATCGCCATCGTCGGCATGGCCTGCCGGTTCCCGAAGGCCGACAACCTCGCGGCGTTCAGGCGATTGCTGGAACGCGGAGACAGCGGCATCGACCGCATCCCGAGGTCCCGCCTGGGCCAATACCGGACGGCGGACGCGCTTCCCCCGGAGGCTCATTTCGGGGGCTTCATCGACGGAATCGACCGGTTCGACGCTCCGTTTTTCGGCATCGCTCCGGTCGAGGCCAACGTGATGGATCCGCAGCAGCGCCTGCTGCTCGAAACGACCTGGGAGGCGCTGGAGGACGCCGGAATCGACCCGCGCGCCCTGCGTGGCGGGCCCGCTGGGGTTTACGCCGGCATCAGCACGGTGGACTATCGCGACATCGTGGCCGGCGCAGGCGGCTCCGGGCACTTTGCGAGCGCTGGCACGAGCCCGAGCGTGGCCATCGGACGAATCGCGTTCACGCTGGATCTGGAAGGTCCTGCTATCGCCGTGGACACCGCTTGCAGCTCGTCGCTGGTCGCCATGCACCAGGCGGTAGCCGCGTTGCAACGGGGCGAAGCCGACGTGGCGCTGGCCGGCGGCGTCAACTTGGTTCTGTTGCCCGACGTGACAGCAGGTTACGCGGACGCCGACATGCTTACCCCCGGGGGGCGGTGCAAGACCTTCGACGCGTCGGCGGACGGGTTCGTGCGGGGCGAGGGTTGCGGAATGGTGGCGCTGAAGCGTCTGGCCGACGCCGAGGCGGACGGCGACCGAATCTGGGCCCTGATCAAGGGTTCTGCGGTCAATCACGACGGAGCGAGCGCCGGCCTCAGCGTTCCCAGCGGCAGGGCGCAAGAAAGGGTGATTCGCCGGGCGCTGGAGCGGGGCAGGGTGGAACCGGCCGACGTGGACTATCTGGAAGCGCACGGCACGGGCACGCCGCTGGGCGATCCGATCGAGGTGCGCAGCGCAGCCGCAGTCTACGGCGAGGGAAGGGATCGGGATCGGCCCCTTCTGATGGGTTCGGTCAAGACGAACGTGGGGCATCTGGAGGCGGCGGCGGGCGTGGCGGGCGTGATCAAGGCGGTCATGTCTCTGCGAGCCCCGGTCCTGTTCAGGCATTTGAACTTCGAGACGCCGAATCCGCATATCGATTGGGACGCCATTCCCGTGAAGGTGACGACCGAAGCCGCTTCCTGGCCGGATGCGAACGGGCGACCGCGCCGCGCTGGCGTCAGCTCGTTCGGCTACTCGGGTACCAACGCGCACATGGTCCTGGAAGGCTACGGCGAGCCGGACCGGACCGAACCCCGAGGCGTCGGCGTGCAGCCGGACCTGCCCGATTCCTGGAAGTGCGATCCCGGCCCTGGCGCTGCTCCCGATGTTCGCGTTGGCGGATCCGCCGCGGACGCCCCGGCGTCAGGACGCCCCGAGCGACCGCAACGCCTTCTCGTGCTCTCGGGCAGGTCGGAACGGGCCGTCGGCCAGCTTGCCGAACGCTACCTGGCCTGGCTCGACGAAACGGGGCTCGGCGACGCGGATGAACGCAGGCGGGACTTCCTTGCCGACATGGCGTTCACGGCTGCCGTGGGCCGGAGTCACTTCGATCACCGCGCAGCCGTCGTCTTCCCGGGCGCGGACGGCCTGGCGGGCGCGGACGGCGCGACGGGCGCAAGCGTCCCGACCGGCGCCGACGAACTCGTAAGCGGGTTGCGCCGAATCGCGGCGGGCGAAGGCATCGCGAAGACGCTCCGGGACCCGAGAATTGCGTTCATGTTCAGCCCGGTCGGGGGCCAGTGGCCAGGCATGGGACGAGATCTCTACGATAGCGAACCGGTGGCGCGCGACGTGCTGGACCGCTGCGCGGCAGTAATGGATGACCTGCGTGGAGCCACCGAGCCCCCCGCCGCAACCGCCCTGCTCGACGTAATGTTCGGCGCAGCCGGCGACCTCGTGGATCCGGCGTGGAACCAGCCCGTCCTCTACGCGCTGAACAGCGCCCTGGTGCGGCTGTGGGACAGGGCGGGCATTCGTCCGCAGGCGGCAATCGGGCACAGTTTCGGCGAGATCGTCGCGGCGCACGCAGCCGGCGCCTATTCGCTGGAAGACGGCATGCGCCTCGCCGCCCTGCGGGGCGGTCTGTGGGTTCGACCGACAAGGCGGGCTCCATGGCGGCCGTTTTCGCGCCCCCCGCCATGCTGGCCGAGGCGCTGGAGCAATTCCCGGCCGTGCAGTTGGCCGCCGACAACGGCACGCATCAGGTGGTGAGCGGCCCCGCCGAGGCCGTGGCGCGCCTGTCCGATCAAATGCGCCTGGCCGACGTGCGCGTGGAACACCTCAGCACCGGCTGCGCGTCGCACAGCAGTCTCATGGACCCCATTCTGGACGAGTTGGAAGAAGCCGCGTCCACGCTGCCGGCATCGCCTCCCGCGATCGACCTCGTCAGCAACGTGACGGGGCAGGCGTGGCCCCGGGGCGCCGGTCCCGACGGCGCGTACTGGCGGCGTCACGTGCGCGAACCGGTGGCCTTCGCGGCTGGCCTGGAAGCGTTGGCGGAAACCGGCGCGAACGTGCTGATCGAAATCGGGCCGTCGCCGGCGTTGTCGGGCATGGCGAACGCGATCTGGCCCCTGGAAGACCCGCCGCCGGTGATCGCCAGCCTGGCGGGCGAAGGCGAGGCCGGCTTTACGCACGCTGTCGGCGAGGCGTACAAAGCAGGCTGTGCCATCGACTTCCACAACCTCTTCGACGACCGGCCGCGCCGCCGGATCGCCATTCCGTCGTATCCGTTCCAGCGCGAGCGCTACTGGATCAAGAGCGGCGGACGCAGGATTGGCGGACGCGGGAGCGCCTCGTCGGGACACCCCCTTCTGGGCGCGAAGTCGGAGCTGGGCAATGGCGTGGTAGTTTACGAACAGGAGCTGGACGGCGAGCGGTACGCGTGGATCGCCGGCCACCGGGTGTTCGATCGCGCCGTGGCCCCCGGCGCTCTCTACGGGGTGCTGGCCGCGGCGGTGCAGGCGGAATCGGGGGGGCCGTCAGGGTGGACGATTTGCGAATCCACGCGCCCTGGGTGCTGCCGGACGGGGCGTTTTCGGACGAGTCGACGCTGGACGAATCCGGCGCGCATCACGCACCCGAGATGCAGATCGTGCTCTCCGATCCGGACGTGGGTCGACGCTGCGAGATGTACGGGCGGATCGCAGGAGAGGGACCCTGGAAGCTGATTGCGGACGCCCTCCTGTCCAACGACCTCTCGTCGAACGGCAAGGGTCAGGGAGACGGCGCTGCGATTGACTTGCGGGCCATGACGTCTGGAATGCGGTTGGCGGCCGATTTCTACGGCGCGCTCCCAAGTCGGGGTTTGCAGTACGCCCCCGGGCTCCGGCCGATTGCGGAGCTCTGGCAAGGACCGCGCTCGGCGATTGCGCGACTGGCGATTCCCCGCCCGGACTCGTCGTGGCCCATTCATCCGGCGCTGATGGACGGCTGCCTGCACATGGTGGCCGCGACCAGGGACGAAGCGGACGACGCCACCTACATGCCGATCGGATGGGAGCGTTTCGCGTTCGACGAGATTCCGCCCGGCGAGATCGTATGTCATGCGGTGCTGGGTGGTGGCGGGGAAGACGCCGGCGGTTCCAGCGGCGCCATCGTTGCCGATCTCGTTCTGTACGACGAAGCGGGCGCTCGCATCGGGGAGCTAACCGGGCTGACGCTCAGGAGGACCACGCGTTCGGGTCTGCCGTCGCAGTCGAAAGACCTGGATGGTCTGTTCTACGACGTGGGTTGGAAGAAGCGCGCGTTGACTCCGGGTGCGAGTTCGACGAGCGAGGGCGCCTGGCTGGTGGTCGCGAGCACGCACTCGCAGGCCATGCCGCTGGCCTCGGAGCTTGCGTCCCACGATCGCACCGTCGCGCTGGCGCTCGATGCCGGCCGTCCCGAGCAGGAATCCGGCGATGATGCGCGCGACGTCGGCGCGGCTGACGGCGTTGCGGCGGGCGGCAGCGATGTCGGTCCGGTCATCGCCATCGATCAGAGGAGCAGGGAAGCCTGGCGCTCCTTGCTGGAGGATCTCTCCGGGCAGGGGCCCCTGAGCGGAGTGGTCTTCCTCGCCACCCCTTCGACCTCATCCACCCTCCCAACCCCCGCCGCTCTGCCCGACTCCGCGCTGGAGCTTTCGGAGCGAGTCCTCGCGATCAGTCAGGCGCTGGCGACCGCCGAGGGCGCGCTTTCGGGCGGGTTGACGCTGGTAACGACCGGCGGTCAGGGCATCGCGGGCGAACGGATCGAGTGCATCGAAGCCAGTTGCGTCTGGGGGTTCGGGCGGAGTCTCGAGATCGAGGAGCCCACTCTCAAAGTGCGGCTCATCGACCTTGACCCGGAACCGGTCACCCACCCCCCGGACGACCCCGCAACCGGCGACCCCGCAACCGACGGCCTAATCGCCGAGCTCCTGACCCCGGACGCCGAGACGCAAGTGTGCTGGCGAGCCGGCGCCCGGTACGTAGCGCGGCTGCTCCCGGGTAAGGACCTTCAACAGCTCGACCTGCCGGGCGACGTCCCCTGGCGTCTGTCCGCGGGCGACGAAGGCGCCCTTGGCAACCTGGCCGTGGTCGAAGCGGAGCAACGGTCCCTCCAGGAAGGAGAAGTTCGCATCGAGGTCGAGGCGGCGGGCCTCGATTCCTGCGACGTGCCCGCGGCCACGCGCCTGGTCGACCTCGAATCGCCTCTGGGCGTCGAGGTGTGCGGGAGGGTCGTCGAAACCGGACCGGGTGTCGACCACCTTGCGGCGGGAGACAGGGTGGCGGGTTTCGCATCCCCGGCGTTTGCGCGCGAGGTCGCGACCCGGGCCGACCGCGTCGCGAAGGCGCCGGAGCGCCTTTCGGCGGCGGCCCTCGTCTCCTGCCTCATCCAGTCGCTGGACGATCCGGCGCAAGCCGAGCCGCAGCGACTCGTTAGCGCCCTAAGGGACGTCATGAGCCGGGTGGAGAGCGGGGAACTCGCGCCGCCGCCCCACGGTGCGTGGTCGATGTGCGAAGCGCCCAGGGTGATGGATTTCATGCGTGACGGCCTCCACGCGGGCCAGGTCGCGTTGACGGCGCCGCCGGTCGCCGGAGACGGGTTGTGCGGCGATCGCTCGTATCTTGTTACGGGCGGCATGGGAGGCCTCGGGCTGAAAGTCGCCAGGTACATGGCCGAGCAGGGTGCGGGGACCGTCATATTGTGCGGGCGCGGCGTTACCGACGTCAGCGCGACTGCCGAGGTCGAGTCGCTGCGCGCATTGGGGGCGGAAATCGTCGTGGAACTGGTCGACGTGAGCGACGCCGACAAGGTACGCGCACTGTTCGCGCGCATCCGTGAACAGCACGAACCGCTGGCGGGCATCGTCCACTGCGCAGGCGAGGCGGCGGGCGCGTCCCTGGACAACCAGACGGCCGAGATCCTGCAACGCGTCTTCGCGCCGAAGGTCGCCGGCGGCTGGCACCTGCACCAGGAGAGTCTGGAGCTGGACCTGGACTTTTTCGTGCTCTTTTCGAGCATGGCGGGCGTAACCGGCAACCCCGGACAAGCCAGCTACGCCGCCGCCAACGCATGGCTGGACCGGCTGGCAAACCACAGGCGGGCGATTGGCCTTTGCGCGCAATCCATCGCCTGGGGCGCCTGGGCGGAGGTCGGCATGGCCGTCGAGGCCTTGCGCGAGGGCGTGACGCTGCCGAGCGATCCGTTCCCGCCCGAACAGGGAATAGAGGCGTTCGACCGGCTCCTGCGAAACGGACCGGCCACCAGCGGCGTCGCCGACATCGATTGGAGGCCGCTGCGGACCCGGATCGCGGGGTCCCCATACTTCCAGGAGGTGCTGGCAGTCGCAGGGGAGCCCTCCGGGACCGGTGCGTCCGTGGTCGGCGGCATCGCGGCGCGTCTGGCTTCCGCAAGACCAGCGGACCGTCCGCAGCTCGTGGAAGCCCTGCTGAAGGAGGAAGTCGCGGCCGTCCTGCAGCTGCCTGAACCGCCGCCTTCGGACGTGGGCTTCTTCGACCTGGGAATGGACTCGCTCACGGCGGTCGAGCTCAGCAACCGCCTCAACGGCGCCCTGGCCGGCGCCGGTTCCGTCGGGCGCACCGTGGCGTTCGATCATCCCGACATCCGGAGTCTGACCGTCCACCTGGTCGAGTCCCTCGACCTTGGCGAGCTTGCCGCGCCCCCGTCGGCGTCGCGCTCCAGGGTGGCGCTGGCGGACGATCCAGTCGCCATCGTCGGCATGGCCTGCCGTTTCCCGAAAGCGGAGAACGTCGCGTCGTTCCGGCGGCTGCTCGAACGAGGAGCGCATGGCATCAGCCGCATTCCCACCGCGCGTCTGGGCAAGTACCGCGTGGTCGACGCCCTGCCCCCCGAGGCCCGTTTCGGGGGCTTCGTTGACGGGATCGACAGGTTCGACGCCCCATTCTTCCGCATTGCGCCGGTGGAAGCGAACGTGATGGATCCGCAGCAGCGGATGCTTCTGGAGACGACCTGGGAGGCCCTCGAAGACGCCGGAATCGATCCCCGCAATCTGCGCGGCGAGCCCGTCGGAGTCTACGCCGGAATAGGGGAGGTGGACTACCGGCATCTCGTCCCCTACGTCACCAATCACTTTGCTGCGGCAGGGACGACTGCGAGCGTGGCGGTAGGTCGCATCGCGTTTACGCTGGGACTGGAAGGCCCGGCGATGTCGGTGGACACGGCATGCAGCTCGTCTCTGGTCGCCATGCATCAGGCGGTCGTGGCGTTGCAGCGGGGCGAAGCCGACATGACGCTGGCGGGAGGCGTCAATCTTGTTCTGCTGCCGGAAGTGACCGTGGGCTTCGTAGGCATGGACGTGGTTTCGCCCGACGGCCGCTGCAAGACTTTCGACGCTGCGGCTGACGGGTTCGCGCGGGGCGAGGGTTGCGGGATGCTGGTGCTGAAGCGTCTGGCCGACGCCGAGGCGGACGGCGACCGCATCTGGGCGGTGATCAAGGGATCGGCGGTCAATCACGACGGAATAAGCGCAGGCCTCAGCGTTCCGAGCGGGACGGCGCAGGAGCGGGTGATTCGGCAGGCGCTCGCGCGGGCCAGAGTGGAGCCGGCGGACGTGGACTATCTGGAAGCGCACGGCACCGGCACGCCGGTGGGCGATCCGATCGAGGTGCGCAGCGCAGCGGCAGTCTACGGAGAAGGACGGGATCCGGACCGGCCCCTGATGCTGGGTTCGGTCAAGACGAACGTGGGACACCTGGAAACGGCGTCGGGCGTGGCGGGCGCAATCAAGGCCATCCTGGCGCTGCGCAGTCCGGTCCTGTTCAGGCATTTGCACTTCAAAGAACCGAACCCGCACATCGAGTGGGACGAATTGCCGGTGAAGGTGACGACCGAGGCCGCTCCCTGGCCGGACGCGAACGGGCGACCCCGGCGCGTCGGAGTAAGTTCGTTCGGCTACTCAGGGACCAACGCGCACGTGATTCTGGAGAGCCACGGCGAACCGGACAGGGCCGATCCGCGAGGCGTGAAGGTCCAGCCGCAGGTTCGGGTGCGCGCGGACGCCCATGCGGAAGGACAAACCGGGGAAGAACAACCGGCTCGAACGCAACGCCTGCTGACGCTTTCGGGCCAGTCGGAACGCGCGGTAAGCGATCTGGCCGAACGCTACCTGGCATGGCTCGGCGATGCGGAACGCGACCTGGCGGAACGCGATGCGGCCGACCATCGTCGGGACCTGCTGGCCGACATGGCGTTCACCGCTGCGGTCGGCCGGAGTCACCTGGATCACCGCGCAGCCGTCGTCTTCCCGGGCGCCGACGACAAGGCGGGCGCCGACGAGCTTGCGAGCGAACTCCGCCGGATCGCCGCCGGCGAAGGCATCGCGAAGACGCACAGGGACCCCAAAGTCGCGTTCCTGTTCAGCCCGGTCGGCGGCCAGTGGCCCGGCATGGGACGCGACCTCTACGAAACCGAGCCAGTGGCCCGCGAGGTGATGGACCGCTGCGCGGCGGTAATGGATGACCTGCGTGCCGCCCCGGAGCCCCCCGCCACCTCCCCCCTGCCCCCCGCCGCCATCCCCCTGCTCGACGTAATGTTCGGCGCAGCCGGCGACCTCGTGGATCCGGCCTGGAACCAGCCCGTCCTCTACGCGCTGAACAGCGCCCTGGTGCGGCTGTGGGCCAGGGCGGGCGTGCGACCGCAGGCGGCAATCGGGCACAGCTTCGGCGAAATCGTCGCGGCCCACGCGGCCGGCGCCTACTCGCTGGAAGACGGCATGCGCCTCGCGGCCCTGCGCGGCGCCCTGATCGGCACGACCGACAAGGCGGGCTCCATGGCCGCCGTTTTCGCGCCGCCCGACGCGCTGGCCGGGGCGCTGGAACGTTTCCCGGCCGTGCATCTCGCCGCCGACAACGGCACGCACCAAGTGGTGAGCGGCCTCGCCGACGAGGTCGCGCGCCTGACGGATCATTTTCGCCGCGCCGACGTGCGCGTCGAGCCCCTGAGCACGGGAGCCGCGGGGCACAGCAGCCTCATGGACCCCATTCTGCACGAGCTGGAAGAGGCCGCGGCCACGCTCTCGGCCTCGCCTCCCGCGATCGACCTGGTGAGCAACGTTACGGGCGCCGTGTGGCCCCGGAACGCCCGACCCGACGGCGCGTACTGGCGGCGCCATGCACGCGAACCGGTGGCCTTCGCGGCGGGCCTGAAAGCGCTGGCGGCGACGGGCGCGAACGTCCTGATCGAAATCGGGCCGTCCCCGGCGCTGGCGGGCATGGCGAGCGTGATCTGGCCCAACGAGGACGCGCCGGCGGTGATCTCCAGCCTGGCGGGCGAAGGCGAGGCCGGATTTGCGCATGCGGTGGGCGAAGCGTACAAGGCCGGCGTCGCCCTCGACTTCCACAGCCTTTTCGACGATCAGCCGCGCAGGCGCATCTCGATCCCGTCGTATCCGTTCCAGCGCGAGCGTTACTGGATCGAGGGGGACGGGAGCAGGAGCGTCGCGCCGGGTCACGCGGTACTGGGAACGAAATCGGAATTGGGAAGCGGGATGGTCGTCTACGAACAGGAGCTGGACGGCGCCAGATTCTCGTGGATAGCCGATCACAGGGTGTTCGATCAGGCGTTGGTTCCCGGCGCCATGTACGGGGCGCTGGCCGCAGCCGTGCAGACGGAGTTCGGCGTTGCCGCCCGGGTGGACGACTTGCGCATACACGCTCCCTGGCTGATCCCCGACGCGGCGTTGCTGGACGATCCCGGTGCGCATCCTGCGGCCGAGCTGCAGGTCGTTCTCTCCGAGCCGGAAGCAGGAAAGCGTTGCGAGATGTACGGGCGGATCGTGGGCGAGGGTCCCTGGAAGCTGATGGCGGAGGCCCGGTTGTCGAGCCGGGACGTGCCCAAGCCCATGCCCTCGGCGGACTTGCGGGCCCTTGCGGCGGGGATGCGGCTGGTGGAGGTGGCGGATTTCTACGACGCGCTTGAACGTCGCGGGATCGGGTACGGTCCTGCGTTCCGGCCGATTCTGGAGCTATGGCGAGGTTCCGGATCGGCGATGGCCCGACTTGCCCTTCTGCCGGAGCTTCAGGCTCCTGAAGGGTCGTCTGCCGAGAGTCCTCCGGATTCGCAGTGGCCCATTCATCCAGCACTGCTCGACGGCTGCCTGCAGACGGTTGCCGCGATTCGCGAAGACGTGGGCGATGCCACGTACATGCCGATCGGATGGGAGAGTTTCGCACTCGACGACGCCCCAACGGGAGAGATCGTCTGCCATGCGGCGCTGGGAGCAGGTGGGGCGGAGGGTGGCGGCTCCCGCGACACGATGGTCGCCGACCTTGTTTTCTACGACGAAGCGGGCGGCCGCGTCGGCGAGATCGCCGGGCTGACCATCAGGAGGGCCACGCGCTCGGACCTGCTGTCGCAGTCGAGAGACGTGGACGGTCTGTTCTACGACGTGGGCTGGAAGAAGCGGGCGTTGATTTCGGACGCGAGCTCGACGGACGCCGACGAGGGAACTTGGCTTGTGGTCGCGAGCACGCACTCCGAGGCCATGCCGCTGGCCACGGCACTTGCGTCCCACGATCGTACCGTCGCGCTGGCGGTCGATTCCGCCCGCCCCGAGCAGGCGTCCGCCGTCGAGGTCGGTCAGGTCATCGCCATCGACCAGAGGAGCAGGGAAGCGTGGCGTTCCTTGCTGGAGGAGCTCTCCGAGCAGGTTCCGCTGAGCGGCGTGGTCTTCCTGGCTACCTCGCCAACAACCGCCTTCCCGCCCGACGCCGCACTGGAGCTTTCGGAGCGACTTCTTGCGCTCAGTCAGGCGCTGGCCACCGCCGAGGGCGCGCTTTCGGGCGGATTGACGCTCGTAACGACCGACGGGCAAAGCATTGCGGGCGAACGGATCGAGCGCATCGAGGCCAGTTGCGCGTGGGGATTCGGGCGGAGTCTCACGATCGAGGAGCCCGCGCTCAAGGTGCGGCTCATCGACCTCGACGCTGAACCGGCCGCGTCCCCCGCGGACGGCCACGACCTGATTACCGAACTCCTGGCCCCGGACGACGAGACTCAGGTTTGCTGGCGGGCAGGCACCCGGTACGTAGCGCGGCTGTTGCCGGGCAAGGACCTTCAGCAGCTCGACCTGCCGGGCGACGTCCCCTGGCATCTGTCCGCGGGCGAAGACGGCGTGCTCGGAAACCTGGCCGTGGTCGAGACGGAGCAAAGCCCGCTGCAGGAAGGAGAGGTCCGCATCGAGGTCGAGGCTGCGGGTCTCAACTTCCACGACGTGCTCGTGGCCATGCGCCTGATCGAGGTCGGCGCGCCTCTGGGCGGCGAGGTGTGCGGAAGGGTCGTCGCAACCGGACCGGGCGTCGAGGGCCTCGCGACCGGCGACAGAGTGGCGGGTTTCGCAGCTCCGGCGTTTGCGAGCGAGGTGACGACCAGCGCCGCACTCGTGGTGAAGGCGCCCGAGCGGCGCTCGGCGGCGGCTCTTGCCGGAATGCCGGCTGTCTTCTGCACGGCCTGGGACTGTCTCGATATTGCCGGGATTGCGGCAGGCGAGCGAGTGCTCATCCACGCCGCGGCCGGCGGGATTGGTCACGCGGCCATTCAGATTGCGCGCAACGCGGGCGCGGAAATCTGGGCGACGGCCAGCGCCGGCAAACGCGAGCATGTCCTGAGCCTCGGCGCGACGCGGGTGTTCGACAGCCGCAGCACGGACTTCGGCGTACGGATCCTCGAAGCGACGGACGGCGAAGGCTTGGACGTCGTGCTCAACAGCCTGACCGGCGAGGGGTTCATCGAGGCGAGCCTGTCGTGTCTGCGCGAAGGCGGCCGCTTCGTGGAAATCTCCAAGCGCGGCAAATGGAGCGCGGAAAAGATGGCGCGGGTCCGCCCGGACGTCGCCTACTCGACGTATGCGCTGGACGAGCAGGTCCAGGCCGATCCGGACAGGTTCGCCCGGCTCCTGAGAGAGGTCATGGGCCGCGTGGAGAGCGGGGAGCTCGCGCCGCCTCCCCACGGCGCGTGGTCGATGTCCGAAGCGCCCAGGGTGATGGACTTCATGCGCGACGGACGGCACGTGGGCAAGCTGGTGTTGACCGTTCCTCGCGTTGCCGGAGACGGGTTGCGGGCCGATCGCTCGTATCTCGTCACGGGCGGCATGGGAGGCCTCGGGCTGGAAGTTGCCAGGTACATGGCCGAACGGGGCGCGGGGACGATTGTATTGTGCGGGCGCAGCGCACCCGATGAGCACGCGGCGGCGGCGATCGAATCGCTGGGCGCCGTCGGAGCGAAGGTCGTAGTCGAGCGGGCCGACGTGAGCGACGCCGAGCAGGTCCGCGCGCTGATCACGCGAATCCGCGACGAGCATGAACCGCTGGCGGGCATCATTCACAGCGCCGGCGTGCTGGCGGATGCGTCCCTGGACAACCAGACCCGCGAGATGTTCGAACGGGTCTTCGCGCCCAAGATTCGCGGCGCTTGGCACCTGCACCAGGAGAGTCTGGAGCTGGACCTCGACCTGTTCGTGCTCTTCTCCAGCATGGCGGGCATGACCGGCAACCCCGGTCAGACGAACCACGCCGCCGCCAACGCATGGCTGGACCAGCTGGCCAGGTACCGGCGGGCGATTGGCCTTTCCGCGCAATCCATCGCCTGGGGGCTCTGGGCCGAGGTCGGCGCCGCCGCCGTGATCGCCCGCGAACCGGGGAGTACGCCGGGAGACTTCATGACGCCCGGGCAGGGCATCGAAGCGTTCGACCGGGCGCTGCGACGAGGAACCGCCAACAGCGTGGTCGCCCCGGTCGACTGGGGATCGCTGAGCGCCGGAATCGCGGATGCCCCCTTCTTCGCGAACGTGCTGCCAACAAGCGCAGGCAGCCGGAAAAAACGCGCCGCGCGCGCGACAGGCGAAATCGCCGCGCGTCTGGCTTCCGCGCGCCCTGCGGAACGCCCGGCCCTCCTGGAAGTCCTGGTCAAGGAGGAGATCGCGGCCGTCCTTCAGCTGCCAAAGCCGCCACCGTCGGAGGTAGGATTCTTCGACCTCGGCATGGACTCGCTCACGGCCGTCGAGCTCAGCAGTCGCCTCAATCGCGCCCTGGAAGGCGCCGGTTCCGTCGGGCGCACCGTGGCGTTCGATCATCCCGACGTCGGGAGTCTCACGGCCCACCTGGCCCGGGAGCTGAACCTGAGCGAGCTGAAGGCGGCAACGCCGAAGCTGGCGCCCAGAACCCGGGTGGTGCTCGGCGACGACCCGATCGCGATCACAGGCATGGCGTGCCGGTTCCCGAAGGCGCCAAACATCCAGTCGTTCCGACGGTTGCTGGAGCGCGGAGGAAGCGGGGTCGACCGCATTCCCAACGCACGCCTGGGCGAATTCCGCGTGCCCGACGCGCTGCCTCCCGAGGCCCGTTTCGGGGGCTTCGTCGACGGGATCGACAGGTTCGACGCTTTGTTCTTCCGCATTTCGCCTCTGGAAGCGAAATGGATGGATCCGCAGCAGCGCATGCTGCTGGAGACGACCTGGGAGGCGCTCGAGGACGCCGGAATTGATCCGCGTAGCCTGCGCGGCGAGCCCGTTGGAGTCTTCGCCGGAATGACCGAGGTGGACTATCGGCAACTCGTCACCGATGCCAGCACGCATTTCGCGGCGTCGGGGACGAGCTCGAACGTGGCGATTGGTCGCATTGCGTTCACGCTGGGACTCGAGGGCCCGGCCATGGCGGTGGACACGGCCTGCAGCTCTTCCCTGGTCGCCATACACCAGGCGGTGGTGGCGTTGCAGCGGGGCGAAGCCGACATGACGCTGGCCGGAGGCGTCAACCTTGCCCTGTTGCCGAGTGTGACCGTGGGCATCGCGGGTACCAACGCGCTTGCGCCCGACGGCCGCTGCAAGACGTTCGACGCCGCTGCCGACGGGTTCGTGCGAGGCGAGGGTTGCGGAATGCTGGTGCTGAAGCGTCTGGCCGACGCCGAGGCGGACGGCGACCGAATCTGGGCCCTGATCAAGGGTTCGGCGGTCAATCACGACGGAGCAAGCGCCGGTCTCAGCGTGCCGAGCGGTCCCGCGCAGCAGCGGGTGATTCGCCGGGCGCTGGAGCGGGCCAGGGTGGAGCCCGCAGACGTGGACTATCTGGAGGCGCACGGCACGGGCACGCCCCTGGGCGACCCGATCGAGGTCCGCAGCGCAGGCGCCGTTTACGGGGAGGGAAGGGACCCTGACCGTCCTCTGCTGCTGGGTTCGGTGAAGACCAACCTGGGACACCTGGAAGCAGCCGCCGGCGTGACGGGCTTGATCAAGGCCGTCCTGACCGTGCGCAACTCCGTCCCGTTCCGGCACTTGAACTTCGAGACGCCGAACCCGCACATCGAATGGGACGAATTGCCGGTGAAGGTGACCACCGAGCCCGCTCCCTGGCCGGATTCGAACGGACGCCCCCGACGCGCAGGGGTAAGCTCGTTCGGTTACTCCGGGACGAACGCGCACGTGATTCTGGAGAGTGACGGCGAACCCGACCGGGCCGGTCCCCGAGGCGCGAGGCTCCGGCCGGAAGTTCGGGTGGGCGGATCCGGGGACACCCCCGCGGAAGGACGACCCGCGCGAACCCAACGCATGCTACCGCTCTCGGGCCAGTCGCCGCGGGCGGTCAGCGAGCTTGCCGGACGCTACCTGGCCTGGCTCGACGACGCGGGCGAGCGCAGTCGGGATCTCCTCGCGGACATGGCGTTCACCGCTGCGGTGGGCCGGAGCCATTTCGATCACCGTGCAGCCGTCGTCTTCTCGGGCGCGGACGGCAAGGCGGGCGCAGGCATCCAGGCGGGCCCCGAAGACCTCGTGAGCGGGTTGCGCCGGATCGCGGCGGGCGAAGGCATTGCGAAAACGTGCAAGGACCCGAAGGTAGCCTTCATGTTCAGCCCGGTCGGCGGCCAGTGGCCCGGCATGGGACGAGATCTGTACGAAAGCGAGCCCGCGGCCCGCGAGGTGATGGACCGCTGCACGGCGGTAATGGATGACTTGCGGGCCGCCACCGAGCCCCCCGCCACCGCCCCCCTTCCCCCCGCCGCCATCCCCCTGCTCGACGTAATGTTCGGCGCAGCCGGCGACCTCGTGGATCCGGCCTGGAACCAGCCCGTCCTCTACGCGCTGAACAGCGCCCTGGTGCGGCTGTGGGCCGGGGTGGGCGTGCGGCCGCAGGCGGCAATCGGGCACAGCTTCGGCGAAATCGTCGCGGCCCACGCAGCCGGCGCCTACTCGCTGGAAGACGGCATGCGCCTGGCGGCCCTGCGGGGCGCCCTGATCGGCACGACCGACAAGGCGGGTTCCATGGCGGCCGTTTTCGCGCCGCCCGACATGCTGGCCGAGGCGCTGGAACGTTTCCCGGCCGTGCACCTCGCCGCCGACAACGGCATGCACCAAGTGGTGAGCGGCCTCGCCGACGAGGTCGCGCGCCTGACGGATCAATTGCGCCGCACCGACGTGCGCGTCGAGCCCCTGAGCACGGGAGCCGCGGGGCACAGCAGCCTCATGGACCCCATTCTGCACGAGCTCGAAGAGGCGGCGTCCACGCTCTCGGCCTCGCCTCCCAGGATCGACCTCGTGAGCAACGTGACGGGGCAGCCGTGGCCGCAGGGCGGCGGCCCGGACGGCGCGTACTGGCGGCGTCACGCACGCGAACCGGTGGCCTTCGCGGCGGGCCTGAAAGCGCTGGCGGCGACGGGCGCGAACGTCCTGATCGAAATCGGGCCGTCCCCGGCGCTGGCGGGCATGGCGAGCGCGATCTGGCCCGCCGAGGACCCGCCGCCGGTGATCGCCAGTCTGGCGGGCGAAGGCGAGGCCGGGTTTGCGCACGCGGTGGGCGAAGCGTATAAGGCGGGCCTCGCCCTCGACTTCCACAGCCTTTTCGGCGACCAGCCGCGCCGCCGCATCTCGATCCCCTCGTATCCGTTCCAGCGCGAGCGGTACTGGATCGAGGGCGGTGGGCGCAAGAGCGTCGCGCCGGGACATCCGCTCCTGGGAACCCGGGTGGATTTGGCGAGCGGCGAGACCGTCTTCGAGGCCCGAATCAACCGGAACGGGTTCGGCTGGCTCGACGATCACCGCATTTTCGGCCGCGTCGTGGTCCCGGCGACGACCTTCGGGGCAATGATCGCTGCGGCAATCAGGAAAGTTGCAGGACTCGACGGGGTCTCAACCGTTCAGCTGCACTCGGCGCTGGTCATGGAAGGCGGATTGGCCGAAGGCGCCGAGAGGGCTTTGCAAGTCGTCGTGGGGCCGCCCGATGCGGACGGCAAGCGCGCGCTCAAGGTTCACAGCCGGGCGCCCGGCGGTGCACAGTGGCTGCTGCACGCGGACGGAACCGCATGGCCCCAAAAAGAGCCGGAATCGAAACGCGCGCATCAAGGTTCGCATTTGCTCGACGACTTGCAGGCGCGGCTGCCAGAGACAAGTCCATCGTCCCTGTACGAGACCCTGGAAACGACCGGAATTGAATTGGGGCCGGCCTTCAGAAGGGTCCAGTCCCTTTGGAACAGGCTAGGCGAGGCGGTTGCCGTGGTGGGACTCTCCGACGAGCGTTCGCTGCCCCCGCACGCAATTCGCCCCGTCCTTCTCGACGCTTGCCTCCACGCGTTGGCCGCGCACGTCCCGGCCGGCGCCGCCGACCGATACATGCCGTTCTCGTGGCAAAAGTTGTGGATCGCCGAATCCCTCGGGTCCCGAGTCGCGTGCCACGCGGCGCTTCGCGAAGGGGACCAGTCGCTCGACCCCGACGCGCCCCCCGACACGCTCGTCGCCGACGTCCGGATCTACGACGACGAAGGATCCGTGATCGGCGAGATCCTGGGTCTGTCGCTCAGGAAATCCAGCGCGTCGGCCCTGATGGCGTCCGCCGCGTTGGCTGCAACGACCGATCATCACGGACGCCCCGAATCGCCCCTCCCGCCCGACCGCTCGAGGCCTGGTCCCGCCACACGCCGCCGCGGCCACCTGACCCGGCGCCTCCAGGACGTGAGCGCAATCCGCAAGCAACAGCTCGCCCTGGAGTTCGTGCGCGACGAGATCACGTCGATACTGGAGCTTTCCGAGCCGCCCCCCGCCGATACCGGCTTTTTCGATCTCGGCATCGATTCGATCATCGCGATCGAGCTGCGCCGACGCCTCGATTGGGCTCTGGGAAGCGAAGCCGCCGTCTCGAACACGATCGTCTTCGAGCACCCGACCCCCGGAAAGCTCGCCGAGCACCTTGCGCTTCAGGTCGCGGAACCCGACGACGCCGCCGAACGACCGCCGCCCGCGACAACATCCCGTTCGACGCGCCGGGAAGGAGCCGGCCGGGACGCTCCCGACGACTTCGCTACGCGGGACCCGGGCGCGCGCCCGTTCGGAAGCGACGCCCCGGACGGAGCCGTAGCGATCGTGGGCATGGCCTGCAAGTTCCCGGGCGCCGACGATCTGGACGAATTCTGGTCCCTGCTCGAACAGGGCCGCAGCGCAGTCGGCGAGGTTCCCCCGGATCGCTGGGATCCCGACGCGCTGGACGTGGGCACGGATTACGTGCGGAACGCCGCCCGGTGGGGAGCGTTCGTGGACGACGTGGATCGCTTCGACGCCCGCTTGTTCCGAATCGCGTCCGTGGACGCCCGGCTTCTGGATCCGCAAAGCCGCATGCTCATCCAGACCAGCTGGCACGCGCTGGAGGACGCAGGAATCGACCCGAAGAGTCTGCGGGGAAACAGGGTTGGGGTGTTTAGCGGAATCGTGACCAGCGACTACAGGGAATTGTTGTACAGGGCCGGCGGAGCCTTCACGGCCTTCCACGTCGGCATGAGCGGCGATGGTAGCTCGGCCGTCGGGCGCGTCTCGTACACGCTGGGTCTGGAGGGGCCCGCCGTGCCGGTCAATGCGGCGTGCAGCTCCTCGCTCGTAGCGTTGCACCAGGCGGTCGCCGCGTTGGAGCGGGACGAGGCCGATCTGGCTCTGGCAGGTGGGGTAAATGCGATCCTGACTCCCACCATCCACCAAATGCTGTCTGAGATGAGACTTATGTCGGAAAGCGGCGTCTGCTGCCCCTTCGACACCTCGTCCGACGGATTCGTGCGGGGCGAGGGGTGCGGAATGCTCGTGCTCAAGCGGCTATCGGACGCCCTTTCCAGCGGCGATCGCATCTGGGCGGTGGTAAGGGGATCGGCGGTGAACCACAACGGGGCGGGCGCAGGCTTCGTGGCTCCGAACCTGGCGGCGCAGAAGCGAGTTATCGCCGATGCCGTCGCCAGGGCGAATGCGACGCCGGCCGAAGTGGACTATCTGGAGGCGCACGGATCCTCCACGCCAATGGGGGACGAGGCCGAGCTGAGAGCGGCGGGCGCGGTTTACGGCAGCGGGCGTCCCGCCGATCGTCCGCTGCTGATGGGATCGGTCAAGACCAACGTGGGGCACCTGGAAGCGGCTGCCGGAACCGCTGCGGTCATCAAGTCCGTCCTCGCCATGAACGCGGGCAGGATTCCGGCGCACCTGAACCTGCAATCGCCCATCGGCGCGCTCAGGGAAAGCCGCGGCGTCAGGGTGGTCGCGGCGGACGAGGCGTGGCCAGCAACGAACGGTCGGCCGAGACTGACCGGCGTCAACTCGTTCGGAATGACCGGGTCCAACGCGCACGTAATCCTGGAGGGTCCCCGCGGACCGGTTCGTTCCATGGACGAGCCGTGGCGGCCGTCCGTCGTGGTTTCCCCTCGGCCCGTCCTGGTTTCCCCCCCGTCCGTCGCGGTGGGCCCGTCGCCCGACGAGAATGGCTCGGCAACGCCTCGAACGGTCAGACTTCTCGCCCTCTCCGCGAACGATCACCCCGCCGTCAACAGGCTGGCGGCCCGCTACTCCGCTTGGTTGCGAAACGACCCGAGCGCCGCCGCCGAAGCCCACGAGCGGCTTGCGGACATGGCCTTCACGGCGGCGATCGGACGCAGTCACTTCGACTGTCGCGCAGCCTTGCCGTTTGCGGACGCCGACAGTCTGAGGCAGGCGCTGGCAAGCGTCGCCGACAGGCGTCTGGAGGTCCGTTCGGACAGCGGAGCCTCGGCGGCGTTGCTATTCCCCGATGTCGGCGAGGGCTGGCCGTTGCTGGACCGGGAATTCGTAACCAGCGAGCCGGTGGTGCAGGCGGTGCTGGATCGCTGCGGAGCCGTTGCGCACGACGAGCTGGGAGTGGACCTGACGGAGACCCTGCTTGCCGGCGCCCCCGCGGCACAACCTGAAGACGCCGGGGCTTTGATACACCTGCTGTACCATGCCGCCGCATGCGCCCATGCGGAACTGTGGAAGAGCCTGAGCCTCCAGCCGGTGGCGGCGTTCGGCGAGGGTGCGGGCGAAATCGCCGCGGCGTGCGCGCTCGGCGCGCTTTCCCTCGAGGAAGGATGCAGGCTGGCGGTGGCGTTCGGGAGAAACCGGCGTGGCGACGCGAACGGCTCGGCCATTGCCGACTTCTCGGCACGGACGGCGGCGGGATTGCTGGTGAGCGCATTGGCCGGCGGCAAGGCCGAATCCAGGCTCGCGGATGCCGCCTTGTCCCTTTCCAGGTCGGGAGCAACTATGTTTCTCTTACTTCAACCACACACCACATTGGCACGGCGGCTGGTTGCGTCCTGGCCGGATAGCGACGGCGAACTGCCCGTGCCCCATTTCATTCAACCGGACATGGCGGACAATCCTCAACGAGTCGACACCACCGCGTCGGGGTCATGGATCGATACCGTGGCGCAGGCTTACGAGTCGGGGCTGGACCTGGATCTCGAAGGACTGCACGTCGGTGAACGGCGCCGCCGAATCAGCATTCCCCACTACCCATTCGAACCTCGCCGCCATTGGGTGGACTCGTGATCGACCATTCCTCGCCCTGGATCGTTCCCGAGCCGACCGCCGTGATCGCGGTGAGGGTGCAAGGCGACACGGAGCTCCTGGTCCGCAGGCACGGTAACCCCGCCGGGCCCCGCATGTTGATTTCGCACGGGCACGGATTGGCGGTCGACCTGTACTACCCCTTTTGGTCCCTGCTCGAAAGGCACTTCGACATCTTCGTCTACGACCTGTGAAATCACGGCTGGAACGAGGTCACCAGCATTCGCTTCCACAACATGCCGGTCATGGTCGACGACAACACCCGGGTGCTCGAAGGAATCGCGAAACTGTTTGGCGACAAGCCCCCCATCGGCATCTTTCATTCCGTATCGGCAGTGCTGGCTTCCATGACCATCAGCCGGTCGGATCTCTACAGCGCGCTCTTTCTCGTCGATCCGCCGCTTTACCCTCCGGGCGCGCCTCAGGCGAAGGTGGACGCGGCCCTGCAGACGGCCGTGGGATATGCCATGAATCGAACCGAGGATTTTCTGACGCTCGGCGACTTCGTGGATCTCCTGGTCTATTCGCCGTGGTTCGCAACCACGAGTGCACGTACGCAACACCTGTTGGCGCAAACCACCTTGAGGCGGAAGCCCGACGGAACCGGCTACGAGCTTTGTTGTCCCCGCGAATACGAGGCGATGTTGGTGGAACACTGTTACGCAATGACCGCTTTGGAGGATTTCAAGAACTTGAAATGCCCGGTGAAAGTTCTCGGAGCGGACCCGACGCTTCCCACTGCCTTCCTGCCCACAACCGATCTGGAGGCCCTGGTGCTCATCGAGTACGACTTCATTCCGGACGCCAACCACTGCTTGCAGCTGGATTTCCCGCTGGAATGCGTCGATGTGCTGTTGGAATTCCTGACTTCGAGCGACGTCATCGACCAGAACCTGGCCGATTCGTGCTTGAACTTTGCCCGCGAACAACTTGGCCCGGCGGCGTAAGACGATGACCAACGACTCCTCGCGCTGGATTCTTCCCGAGCCCACCGCCGTGTTCCCCGTCAGCGTGCAAGGCGCGGAGCTCGTGGTGCGCAGGCACGGCAACCCGGATGGGCCGCGCATTGCGATTTCGCACGGCAACGGGTTAGCGGTCGATATGTACTACCCGTTCTGGTCCCTGCTCGAAAAGCACTTCGACATCTTCGCTTACGACCTTCGGAATCACGGCTGGAACAAGGTCACCAGCATTCGCCTGCATAATTTGCCGGTGATGGTCGAAGACAACGCCCAGGTGCTCGAAGAGATCGCGAAACGGTTCGGCGACCGGTCCTGCATTGGCGTTTTCCATTCCGTATCGACGGTGTTGGCTTCCATGACGATCACCCCGTCGGAGCGTTACCGCGCGCTCTTTCTTGTCGATCCGCCGCTGTATTGGCCGGGAGTGCGTCCGGAGAAGGTAGACGCGGCTCTGACGGCGGCGGCGGCATTTGCCAGGAATCGAACCAATAGCTTTCGGGGACACGACGAATTCGTGGAACTCATGAGCTACTCGCCGTGGTTCCGGCACATGAGTGCGCCCACGAAACAGTTGGTCGCCCGGACGACGCTGAAGCGCAGGGAGGACGGCACCGGCTACGAGCTGCGCTGTCCCCCCGAGTACGAGGCGATGATATGGGAATTCGGTTACGCGATGTCCGGTCTGTCGGACCTCCTGAACCTGAAATGCCCGGTGAAGGTTCTCGGAGCGGACCCGACGCTGCCCGTCTCATTCCTGCCCACGATCGATATCGACGCTCTGGTGCACATCCAATACGACTTCATTCCAGACGTCAACCATTTCCTGCAGCTGGATTATCCGCTGGAATGCGTCGAGGTGCTGCTGGAGTTCCTGACTTCCGAAGACATCATCGAACAGGACTTGGCCGATTCGTGCTTGGCCTTCGCTCGCGAACAAGTTGGCCTCGCTCCAGCACCGGCGGCCCCATGATCGACCAGCGGGTTGACCACCCCCACCAAGCCGCGCAACGAATGGTCGCGCGACCTGGTGGGCATGTCCCTTCCTTGCGTGCTACCCGACCGTCTTGACGACGTAGTCGCGCAGGTCGCGCAGGTTGGTCATGTCGAAGGCCGCCTCCAGCGGAACGTCGATGCCGAATTCCGTGTTGACGGCCTTGATGAACGCGACGACGGTCAGGGAGTTCAGCCACTGTTCCTCCACGCCCTTGTCCCAGTCGATGCTTCCACCGACGCTGTCCAGGTTCGCGTCTACGAGCGCGTTGAACCGATCTGCTGTGGATGCCATGTGAGTGCTCCCAGTGGCTGTTGATACGAGTGTTTTCGGGCGAGCCATCATCCCGAAGCGGAGAGAAACAATACTGCCTGTGGGCCGACCTTGCAAGTAGGTCGCTCGGCGCCGCGATACGAGGTTTGACCCGAATCGCTCTCCTCCGCAGATTTCGCGCATGACTTCGTACCCGATCATCCCCTACGGCGTTTCCGACTTCAGGGGTCTGCGTCGTCGCAACATGACGTATGTGGACAAGACGCGATTCGTGCGCTTCCTGGAGGACCGCCGCCACGCCTTCTTCATCCGTCCTCGCCGGTTCGGCAAGAGCCTGTGGGTGTCCGTGCTGGAATACTACTACGACCGCGCCGAGACAGGCACTTTCGACGAACTGTTCGGCGGCACCGACATCGGCGACAGTCCCACGCCCAGTCGCAGTCGCTACGTTGCACAGCGACAATCAAGGTGAGACGTAGCGACAATCAAGGTGAGAATACGAGATCGCGACGTTGTGAACGAAGGGATGATAACAAGGTGGCATGGGTGGAGCAGGTTGAGCGTCCTGGAGAGCCTGTGAGGCGGTCCTACTTCGTTGGACGGTCCGAGCACGGAATCAAGGCTGGACGGTACCGTGCTCCACCCCCGTGCCAGCGTGAGCGTCGCTGCGGGGTGGGTGGGTAACCATTACCCGTCGTTCCGTGTTGGAACTTGTTCCGACATGGACCGGCGGGTGACCGGCGGGCCCGCTCACTCGGCAGCCCTCGCGGTTCTTTCCGCCGGTGCGCGGACCAATCGTGACCGCGTACCGACCTCATGCTTGTGACCTCCGTCCGCCGCCGGCGATGGAGCGTGGCGGGTTGGGCCGTCGCCATAGCCAACTTGCCGGGTGGCGAGGATGGGAGTGGGGGTCGGCCCCGGCGCGTACCCCACGTCCCGGAGTCGGTTCGTCGGTCTGTCCATGCCCAGCGGCGGCTTTCCTGGCGGCCACGGCGGCGCGACGGCGGTAGCTTTCGACGTTGAGTTCGAAGACGTGGGAGCGGTGCACGAGGCGGTCGACGGCGGCGACGGTCAAGGCTTCGCCACCGAAGATCTTGTCCCAGGCGCTGAAAGGTTCGTTGGCGATGACGAGGAGCGAGCGATTCTCGTAGCGTGCGCCGATGAGTTCGAAGAGGACGCTGGTTTCGGTCCCTTCGCAGGTGGCGTAGGAGAAATCGTCGAGAATGACGAGGTGGTATTTGTAGAGCTTGGCGATGGCGGCGTCGAGGGCGAGGTCGCGCCGCGCCGCCTGGAGCCTCTGCACCAGACTCGACGTTCGCTGGTACAGCACGCGGTAGCCGTTTTCGACCAGCTTGAGTCCGATGCCCGCGGCAAGGTGACTCTTGCCCGTTCCCGGCGGACCGAAGAGCAGCACGTTGGCCGCTTCTTCGAGCCAAATGTCGCCGCTCGCCAGCACGCCCACGCGCGCCTTCGACACGGCGGGCACGAGGTTGAAGTCGAAATTGTCGAGCGTCTTGCCGCGGGGCAGCTTCGCCTCGGCTCGGTGCCGCTCGAAGCGCCGCCGTTCGCGATCGGCGACTTCTTGGCTGGCCAGCGCGGCGAGCAGGCGCGCCGAGGACCAGTCTTCCCGGTCCGCGCGTTCGGTGAAGCTTCTCCACAGCGCCCGCATGCTCGGCAGGCGCAGTTGCTTCAGCAACAGGTCGAGTGCCGGGGGATCGACGATGAAGGAGTCTTTCATCGCGGTGCTCCGTTCAGGCAGGCGTCGTCGTAGCGCGACAGTGGCGGGAGGGTCGTTTCGAGGTCGGGAAGGGAGTCCGGCGCTGGGAACCGGTCGCGCAGCACTTCGGCGTCGGGCAACCGCCCGGCCTCGAGCTGCGCTTCGATCTCGTCGGCCAGCAGGGCCTCGCATCCGTGATCGTGGGCCAGCGCAAGGAGTTTGACCATCCGCCGGCAGGCCTCGCGGTCGTCCAGGCGCTCGCGCAACGCGTCGAAAGCCTGGCGGTAGGCGTCGCGGGGGAACAAACCGTCGCGGTGGACCCAGTTCATCATCGCCATCGGCTTGCGACGCAGAGAGGGCAGCACGTGCCGGTAGTTCACGACCCGTCCCCGTCGCCCTCCCGGTCCCGGGTGGCCCCGAGGCAACGTCACGAGCTCCTCGGTCCCGACGAAGACGACCAGGCGGTCGTCGTACAGTCTCACCCGCAGCCGGTGTCCCACCAGCCGCGACGGCACCGTGTAGAACACCCGCCGCAGCGAGAACCCACCCGCGCTCGTCACGCGCACCAAGGTCTCCTCGAAACCGTCGCTGCGACGCCTCGGCAACGGCCGCAGCACGGCTCGCTCGGCGTCGATCCTCTTGCGGTTGCGAGCGTTGCGGCGACTCGCCACCCGGCTCACGAACTCTCGGTACGCCTCGATCGTCTCGAAGTCCCTCGATCCCCTCAACAGCAGCGCATCCTCGATGGCCCGCTTCAAATGCCCGTGCGCGCTTTCGATCGAGCCGTTCTCGTGCGCCCGGCCCCGGTTGTTCCGGCTCGCCTTCATCCCGTAGTCTCCCATCAACGCCTCGTAACGTGCGGTCCGGTCCTCCCGCGCACGACGCTTCAGGTTCCGAAACGCCGCCGACAGACTGTCCGTCCGGTGCTCCTTCGGAACGCCGCCCAGCGCCCACAGCGCGTCCTGCAACCCCTCGGCCAGGGCAACGTAGCTCTCCCCGCCCAACACCACCGCCACATGCAGAATCCCGAGTACTCCAGCCGAAAATGGTACAGCTTGTGCACCAGCTTCTCTCCCCCAACCGTCACCCCCAGACGCCCGGCGTCGGTGAAGTCCGACAACCCCCGTCGCCCCGGCTCGTGCTTCTGTCGGAAAACGACCTCGCGCGCCGGCCCGTGCTTCGCCTTCCAGCTCCGAACCCGTCGCTCCAGCGTCCGCCGAACCCCCGGATGACGCCGCATCATCTCTTCGTACAGCGCCACCGCCCGCAACCCCGGGTTCGCCTCCAGCAGCGGCACGATCTCCTCGTCGAATATCCCCGCCAAAGGGTCGGGGCGTCTCCGCCCCCGAGGCTTCTTCACCGACCGACGCCCCGGATCCCCTTCGATCCGATGCGCCGTCGCCCTGCTGAACCCCGCCTTCGCCGCCGCCAGCGCAGGCCCGTCCTTCCGTCGAGCGGTCATGTACAGCTCCATCTGGTGGTCCGTAATCCGTCGGCCCGGCACTTCGCGTCTCTCCTGATCCCAGGGAAACACCAAAGCTCAAACCTCCCGCCGCCACCTCCGGCCGTCTCACCTTGTTTGTCGCAAGCGTCTCATCCTGATTGTCGCGCTACACTACGTGGTGTTGCGGTTCGATTTCTCGGTTTTGGACCAGACGCCGGAGACACTGAGGGAGCGCTTCGAACAGTACTGCGAGCGGCACCTTCGGAGCGCGATGCGCAGGAACCCTGACCTGTTCCCGGAAGACGCGGTCAGGTCCATCCTGTCGCCGCCCGACATCAACGGCAAGCTCGACGGGCTCTTTTGCCATGCGCGCGAGGAAGGAATCCCGATCTGCGTGTTGATCGACGAGTACGACAACTTCGCCAACACGATTCTGGCACACGAGGGCGAGGCTGCCTACCATGAGTTCACGCACGGCGGCGGGTTCTTCAGGTCGTTCTTCGCGACGCTGAAGGGGGGCACGGCGGTCGGCGGCCTCGAGCGTTTCTTCATGACGGGGGTGTCGCCGATCACGCTGGACGACGTAACGAGCGGCTTCAACGTAGCCGACAATATCAGCCTTAATCCTGCGTTCGCCGAGATGGTGGGGTTTACGGAGGCGGAGGTCAGGAAGCTGCTGGAGGGTTACCGGGACCTGGGCGCGTTCACCCAGGACGTGGACTTGGCGCTGGACACGATGCGGGAGTGGTACGATGGCTATCGCTTTTCGGACGTTCCGGTCGCATCGGTATACAATACCGACATGGTGCTCCATTACCTGAAGGAATCGATTCCCAACATGCCCGTACCGAGAGCGCTTATCGACGAAAACGTGCGCATCGACTACGGCAAGCTGCGCCACCTGATGCTGGTGAGCCGGCGGGGTCCGAAACGGCTGAACGGCAACTTCGACCTGCTGCGCCACCTGGTTGGCGAAGGCAGCGCCGAGGCCAGCATTCGAAGGAGCTTCCCGCTCGAGCGCCTCGCGGAGCCCGAAAACTTCCTGTCGCTGCTCTACTATTTTGGATTACTCTCGGTGCGCGGAACGCATCGCGGCAAGGTCGTACTGGGCATCCCCAACGAGACGGTGCGCCACCTGCTCTACGGATACATCCGGGAAGCCTTGCGCGACGTGAAGCTCTTTTCGGTGGACTTGCACCGCCTCGACCATCTGGTCACCGACATGGCGTATGACGGCGAGTGGCGTCCCGTGTTGGATTTCCTGACCAAAGCGATCGCCGAACGGACGGGCATTCGCGACTACATGGCTGGGGAGAAGGTGCTGCAAGGCTTCTTCACCGCGTATTTCGGGATCACCGATGCGTTTCACATGCGTTCAGAGGGCGAGCTGGGCAAGGGCTATCCGGACCTCGTCCTGGAGCCGGCCACCACGCTGCATCCCGACATGGGTTTCGGCTACGTTATCGAGATGAAATACGTCGCGAGGGGCGAGTCGCTGCCGGACGAAGAGCTCGATGCGCGCGTGACCGAGGCCCGATCGCAGCTTCGCCGCTACCTGTCGGACGCGGGATTGCGAGAAAGGCACCCTTCGGCGCGCTTCGTCGGCCTGGTCCTCGTCTTTCACGGGTGGGAACTGGTGGCGTGCGAAGAGGTGCTCGTCACCGCGCGCGACTGAATCCGACCGCCCTCCTGAACTGGCTGCTCACCAGTCCAGTTGCGCCGGTACCTTGGCACTTGCATCGCAATGTCGGCATCCCAATCACGCTCGCGTCCAGGATGCCGCGATCCATTCTCCAGAACCCTCAATCCGTTCTTTCTTGCCAATTGAGCGTTTCCAATGTTAAGATAAATCCGACGCACCCCCATAATCATTCACACAACGGTCGGATGTCGGTTTCAGCGACACAATCCAACACGCACGCCACCACCCTCGCCACCGGCGAGGTGGCCGATCTCCTCGAGATCCATCCCTCCACCGTCAAGCGATGGTTCGAAGACGGCGCGAGGGGGCCCGGGAGCGACGCCGCCACCGCTAGGCCCGGCGTGTTCACCACCCCCGGAGGACACCGTCGCATCTCTCTCGAGCTGGTGCTTCGCGTTGCCGCGGAGCGCGGACGCGAGACCTGTTTTCACGGCTTCGGCCTGGACGCCGCGCGGGCGTGGCAGGCCACCGCGAATCTTGATGCGGGCAATGCGCGACCAACGCAACGACTGCTGCTCGACTGGCTGAAGACGGGCCGGAGTCGGCGGATCGGACGGTTGCTCCGCTACCTGACCGGACTCCCGGTGCGCGGGCGGACCCGACGACTGGACATGGTCGATCCGCGGATCCTCGACGGCGTCTTCGGCGGCTTCATGCGGCGGGTTGGCGACGCCTGGGCCCAGGGTGACCTGGAGATTCCGGCCGAGCGTGCCGCGAGCCGCGAACTGACCGAAACCGTCCATGCACTGCTGGACATGGCGGACGACGGGGCGCCGGGCGCAGGTTCCGTGCGGTCTACGGCCGTGGTGGCCAACGTCGAGCCCAGTCAGCATGTGCTCGGTTCCCAGCTGGTCCAGCTGATGTTGGTGCAGCGCGGTTGGCGCGTGGAGCATCTGGGCACCGGGCTGCCGGTCACCGACATCATCGCCACCCAGCGAGCCCTGCGCGCTTCGCTCGTATGCGTCTCGTGCGCTCCGCCCCTCGGAGCCTCCGACGTGCGACGCTTCGTGGAATTGGCCGGAAGGCTCGCCGACCCCGCCCGACCCTGTTCGCTGGTGGTGGGCGGCAGTGGCGCGCAAGGTGTGAATTTCAACCCGAGCGGCTGGCCTTTCGACGCCCCGGCGGTGCTGGGCACGTTGGCCGAGTTCGACGAGTGGCTGTCCCATGCGTGACTCGGGCCGCACCTTCACCCGCCTCGACACCTGGGGTCTCGTCGCCCTCGGGTTGTTCACCGCGGTCACGTTGGCGGGGTTCGCCTCGTTCGGACGCCATCCCGAGCTGCTGGCTCGGTTTCCCTCTTCAAGGGGCTTCTACGCCACGGCCTTCGAGGTCTTCGCGCGCGGGCATGTGGTGATCGCCTTCCTCGTCCTAGCTCTTTCGCTCAGCGCACGGGCAGGGCTGCGTTGGATCCCGGCGCTGCTCACGGCGGGCACGCTGTCGCTGGGCATGGAGCTCCTGGGCACGGCGACGGGCTTCCCCTTCGGCGGCTACCGCTACACGGAATTGCTGGGGGTGCGGGTGGCCGGACTGGTGCCGGCGCTGATCCCCTTCAGCTGGTTCATGATGGCCTTCCCCTCCTACGTGCTGGCGCGCCAAATGGTGGACGGGCGCATGGCCCGCTGGGCGCTGGGAGCGCTTCTGCTCACGACGTGGGATCTGACCTTGGACCCGGCCATGAGCGACCTGTCGCCCTATTGGATTTGGGAGGCCGCAGGCGCCTATTACGGCATGCCGCTGGTGAACTTGGCGGGATGGTTCCTCACCGGCGTGCTCATTATGGGGGCATTCGACGCTGTGAAGGCGGGGCGCGTGGCCGAGCGCGTGCCCGCGAGGCTCATGGAAGCTTACTACGCTTCGGTGCTCGTGCTTTCGGTCGCAATGACGCTGGTCGCCGGGTACTGGCTGGCGGTGATCCTCACGCTGGGTGTACTGGTTTTTGTGAAGAAGAGGTGGGGCCGTGCGTGACCGGCAGGGCGTGCATAACGAGCAGGGCGTCCCACTCGCGGCGGTGGAAGCAGGGTTGAACCGGGCGGCCCGGCTGGCGGCCAGCGAAGACGTCGCGGTCCCGTCCCTGCGCGGCAAGCTGCTGCGCCCCTTCGCAGCCCTGTCGCTGGTCTCCCCCGAGCACCGGGGCGGCCCGCTGCCCGAGCGCTTCTGGCTCGGTTGCCTGGCGGTCCAGATGGCGCACGAGGCGTCGCTTCACCACGACGACGTGCTCGACGGCGGCTTCGGACGGCGGAGCGCCGCCACGTTGTTGGCCCGCGAAGGACCCGGCGCGGCGCTCCTGACGGGCGACCTCTACCTGACGGGCGCCTACCAGGTCGCCCTGATGACGGAATGGGACGAGTTCCCGAGGGAGTTCGCGACGGCGGTCGCGACCACCGTCCGCGGCGAAGCCATGCAGGCCGAACTGGCCGCCCTGTCCAATCCCGGCGCCCGCTGCGAGGAGGTGGCGCGGGCCAAGAGCGGCGCCCTCTTCGGAGCGGCGGCGGTTCTGGCGGCGTGTGCGGGGGAGCGGTCGGGCACGCTTTGGACGCTTCACGAATTCCGCGACCTGGGCGTCGAGTTCGGCGCCTTCTACCAGCGAGTGGACGACTTCCTCGACTATTGCCCCGCCGACGATACCGGCAAACCCAAGCTGCAGGATTTCGGCAACCGCGTCTGGACGTCCGTTCTGGATGGATGCCGTTGGGAGTGGTTCGACCGCACTCCGGAGGAAGCGATCGCCGCGTTCTTTCGGGCGGGCGGCGCCGGCGAGGAATCCATGGCCTGGCGGGCGGCGGCACGGGTGAAGGCCGACGGATCCGCGCTGGTGGCGCGCTTGCGTGCACTGGACGCGGCTCCCGAGCTCGTCGGACTGGTCGAGGGGTGGATGCGCCGCTGCTTGAAGGCGGCACGGGAAGGGTGCGCCCGCACGTCCGAGCGGCCGGCGCCCCGGGTCGCGCGGCCGGTGCCAGCGGCCGCGCAAGCGCCGCCGCAGGCCACGACGGCTGCCCGCCTCGCCACGCGCGCCCTCGCCATCGGGTCGCGCGCGGAGTGGGGCCGGTATTTCTCGCGCAACAGTCGCACCTTTTCCTTCGCCGCCCTCCTCTTTCCTCCCCGAGAACGGAAGCGGGTGCGGGACATCTACGCCTTCTGCCGCTTCACCGACGATCTGGTCGACCGATCCGACGACACGGCCGCGGAGCTCGCCGAAATCCTCGATCTCTGGTCCGAAGTCTGCGCCCTGGCCTACCGGGGCTGCCGCACCGGCATTCCGCTTGCCGACGTGGTGATGACGGAGATGGCTCGGCAGCGGATTCCCTTCGACCTCGCCGCCGCGCTGATCGAAGGGGTGCGCATGGATGCGGAACCGCGCACCTACCGCTCGATGGAAGAGCTCGGGCGCTATACCCACCACGTGGCTTCGGTAGTCGGCGCCTGGCTCACACAGGCGTTTGGCGTACGCAGTCCGTGGGTGCTCGAACGCGCACACGCCCTCGGGCATGCGATGCAGCTGACCAACATCGTGCGCGACGTCGGCGAAGACCTGTCGCTGGGTCGCATTTACCTTCCAGCCGACCGCATGGCGGCTCACGGCGTTACTCGCGAATCGCTCGCGGCCATGAAGCGACGCACTGAACGGGGCGGCTCGGTCGACGCCGGCTACATCGAGTTGCTGGAAGAGATCATGGCCGCCGCCGATTCCAGTTATTCCGCCGCCTACGAGGCCATGCCCTCTCTGCCTGCCCGCTTCAGGAGGCCGGTTGCGGTGGCGGCCCAGGTGTACCGGGGCATCCATAGCAAGATCCGCGCCAACGGCTACGACAATTTCAATCGGCGGGCGTACACCACTTTCGGGGAGAAACTCGTCCTGGCGCGCCGGGGGCTCGGGCGCCTTCGCCCGGGCGCCGCAGCGTCACGGTGATCGCCGACAGGGGCGCCGCGGGACTCCGCGCCGTCGTCATCGGGAGCGGCTTCGGTGGACTGGCGGCCGCTGTCCGGCTGCAGGCCGCCGGCGTGGCCACCACCTTGGTCGAGCGGCGTCCCCAACCGGGCGGACGCGCCGGGCAGATTCGCGACGCAGGATACACCTTCGACACGGGCCCCAGCCTGATCACGGCGCCCGTCATTCTGGACGAAGTCTTTCGGGCCGCTGGCCGGCGGCTTCGCGACTACGTCTCGCTCGTGCCTCTCGACCCCTTCTACCGCGTCTGTTTCCACGACGGCACGCACATCGACTACACCTCCGACGTGGAACGCATGACGGCCTCCATGGCCAAGTTCGACGCCCGCGACGCGGCCCGCCTTCCCGAATTCTACGAGAAGGTGCGTCCCATTTACGACGCCGTGATCGGGGAAGGCCTTGGAGCGCGACCCTTCGATTCGCTGCGCGCAATGGCCGCCTTTGCACCCAGGGTGGTCAGGCTGAGGGCTTGGGAACCGGTGGCCCGTTTCGTGGGACGACATTTCCGCGACCGGCGCCACCGTTTTCTCTATTCCTTCCATCCTCTCTTTCTGGGAGGCAGCCCCTTCCGTGCGCCGTCGATCTTTCTGATGATACCCTTCCTGGAGAAGGAGGAAGGAGTGTGGTACGCGCGCGGCGGCATGTACAGTCTGGTGCAGGGATTTGCCGACGCGTTCCGGGAAATCGGCGGCACGATGCTCACGGGGACGGCGGCGGAGCGCATTGAAGTGGAGCACGGTCGGGTGCGCGGCGTCCGGCTGCAGGGGCGGGAAGGGCGCCTCCCGGCAGACGTCGTGGTGAGCAACGCCGATGTGGGGCACACCTACGGCAAGCTTCTGGGCCATGTGCGTCGCCGGCGATGGATTGACCGTCGGCTGGGCCGCGTCGCGCAGTCGATGAGCTGCTTCCTGCTCTATCTAGGTGTGCGCCGAAAGTATCCGCAGCTGGCCCATCACACCATCGTCCTGGGTCCCCGCTATCAGGGTTTGGTGCGCGACATCTTCGACCGCAAGAAGCTGTCCCGGGACTTCAGCATGTATCTGCACGCCCCGAGCCGGACCGATCCGTCCATGGCACCCCCAGGCTGCGAGAGCATCTATGCGCTGGTGCCGGTCCCGAATGCCGCGTCGGGAATCGACTGGAACTACGAGACCGGGCCGGTGACCCGCCGGGTGATCGCTGCGCTCGAGGCGTGGGGACTGGATGGACTGGGCGACGCCATCGAGGTGCGGCACACCTTCACCCCAGACGACTTCGCGACGGAATTCAACGCGACCTTGGGAAGCGCCTTCGGGATCGAACCCAGACTGACCCAAGTCGCCTGGTTCCGTCCCCACAACCGTAGCGAAGAAGCGCGGGGACTGTACCTGGTGGGAGCGGGAACGCATCCCGGTGCGGGGGTGCCGGGAGTGGTGCTCTCGGCGGCCGCCACCTGCCGTGCGATAGCCGAGGATCATCCCCGAGCGAGGGAGCGTCTACTTCGCCCGTGGCGCTATGGTTAGGGTTAAGGGCGTATTCGGTCACCTGCGACCGGCATGCCGCAACCCAACCCTTGCTGTCGGACGCGTATTTGAATGAATGAGCAGATCGACCTTGGCCTCGTTGGCAAGCCAACCGCTGGCGAGGTCCTGGATCGCATCCGCGCCACGAGCCGCGACGAGTCCGAAAAGGGCCGCTGGTTCGAGCAGTTGTTCATGCGCGTCGCCATGCAACAGCCCGAATTCGAGATCGACGGGATTTGGCGCTGGGCCGACTGGCCGGAGCGCGAGGCGCTGACCGGGCTCGACGGTCGCGACATTGGCGTAGACCTCGTTGCGCGGACGACGAGTGGCGAGTGGGTGGCCATTCAATGCAAGTGCTACGACGAACGCCGCACGCTGGGCAAGCGCCACATCGACACGTTCCTCGGGGGCTCCCAGCAGCCAGTCTTCCGCCTTCGCTGGATCGTGGCCACCTGCCGTTGGGGCCCCATCGCCGAGCGGGCCATCCACAACGCCCATCCCCAGGTCGCCCAGATCGACTTTCGCGAATACCTTCACGTCCAGGTCGAGGAGCGCGACGCCGAGCGCCCGGTTCAGGAACCGTGGCCCCTTCAGGCGGACGCGATCGAGGACGCCGTCGAAGGATTGGCCAACTGCACAGCGACAATCAAGGTGAGAATACGAGATCGCGACGTTGTGAACGAAGGGATGATAACAAGGTGGCATGCGTGGAGCAAGTTGAGCGTCCTGGAGAGCCTGTGAGGCGGTCCTACTTCGTTGGACGGTCCGAGCACGGAATCAAGGCTGGACGGTACCGTGCTCCACCCCCGTGCCAGCGTGAGCGTCGCTGCGGGGTGGGTGGGTAACCATTACCCGTCGTTCCGTGTTGGAACTTGTTCCGACATGGACCGGCGGGTGACCGGCGGGCCCGCTCACTCGGCAGCCCTCGCGGTTCTTTCCGCCGGTGCGCGGACCAATCGTGACCGCGTACCGACCTCATGCTTGTGACCTCCGTCCGCCGCCGGCGATGGAGCGTGGCGGGTTGGGCCGTCGCCATAGCCAACTTGCCGGGTGGCGAGGATGGGAGTGGGGGTCGGCCCCGGCGCGTACCCCACGTCCCGGAGTCGGTTCGTCGGTCTGTCCATGCCCAGCGGCGGCTTTCCTGGCGGCCACGGCGGCGCGACGGCGGTAGCTTTCGACGTTGAGTTCGAAGACGTGGGAGCGGTGCACGAGGCGGTCGACGGCGGCGACGGTCAAGGCTTCGCCACCGAAGATCTTGTCCCAGGCGCTGAAAGGTTCGTTGGCGATGACGAGGAGCGAGCGATTCTCGTAGCGTGCGCCGATGAGTTCGAAGAGGACGCTGGTTTCGGTCCCTTCGCAGGTGGCGTAGGAGAAATCGTCGAGAATGACGAGGTGGTATTTGTAGAGCTTGGCGATGGCGGCGTCGAGGGCGAGGTCGCGCCGCGCCGCCTGGAGCCTCTGCACCAGACTCGACGTTCGCTGGTACAGCACGCGGTAGCCGTTTTCGACCAGCTTGAGTCCGATGCCCGCGGCAAGGTGACTCTTGCCCGTTCCCGGCGGGCCGAAGAGCAGCACGTTGGCCGCTTCTTCGAGCCAAATGTCGCCGCTCGCCAGCACGCCCACGCGCGCCTTCGACACGGCGGGCACGAGGTTGAAGTCGAAATTGTCGAGCGTCTTGCCGCGGGGCAGCTTCGCCTCGGCTCGGTGCCGCTCGAAGCGCCGCCGTTCGCGATCGGCGACTTCTTGGCTGGCCAGCGCGGCGAGCAGGCGCGCCGAGGACCAGTCTTCCCGGTCCGCGCGTTCGGTGAAGCTTCTCCACAGCGCCCGCATGCTCGGCAGGCGCAGTTGCTTCAGCAACAGGTCGAGTGCCGGGGGATCGACGATGAAGGAGTCTTTCATCGCGGTGCTCCGTTCAGGCAGGCGTCGTCGTAGCGCGACAGTGGCGGGAGGGTCGTTTCGAGGTCGGGAAGGGAGTCCGGCGCTGGGAACCGGTCGCGCAGCACTTCGGCGTCGGGCAACCGCCCGGCCTCGAGCTGCGCTTCGATCTCGTCGGCCAGCAGGGCCTCGCATCCGTGATCGTGGGCCAGCGCAAGGAGTTTGACCATCCGCCGGCAGGCCTCGCGGTCGTCCAGGCGCTCGCGCAACGCGTCGAAAGCCTGGCGGTAGGCGTCGCGGGGGAACAAACCGTCGCGGTGGACCCAGTTCATCATCGCCATCGGCTTGCGACGCAGAGAGGGCAGCACGTGCCGGTAGTTCACGACCCGTCCCCGTCGCCCTCCCGGTCCCGGGTGGCCCCGAGGCAACGTCACGAGCTCCTCGGTCCCGACGAAGACGACCAGGCGGTCGTCGTACAGTCTCACCCGCAGCCGGTGTCCCACCAGCCGCGACGGCACCGTGTAGAACACCCGCCGCAGCGAGAACCCACCCGCGCTCGTCACGCGCACCAAGGTCTCCTCGAAACCGTCGCTGCGACGCCTCGGCAACGGCCGCAGCACGGCTCGCTCGGCGTCGATCCTCTTGCGGTTGCGAGCGTTGCGGCGACTCGCCACCCGGCTCACGAACTCTCGGTACGCCTCGATCGTCTCGAAGTCCCTCGATCCCCTCAACAGCAGCGCATCCTCGATGGCCCGCTTCAAATGCCCGTGCGCGCTTTCGATCGAGCCGTTCTCGTGCGCCCGGCCCCGGTTGTTCCGGCTCGCCTTCATCCCGTAGTCTCCCATCAACGCCTCGTAACGTGCGGTCCGGTCCTCCCGCGCACGACGCTTCAGGTTCCGAAACGCCGCCGACAGACTGTCCGTCCGGTGCTCCTTCGGAACGCCGCCCAGCGCCCACAGCGCGTCCTGCAACCCCTCGGCCAGGGCAACGTAGCTCTCCCCGCCCAACACCACCGCCACATGCAGAATCCCGAGTACTCCAGCCGAAAATGGTACAGCTTGTGCACCAGCTTCTCTCCCCCAACCGTCACCCCCAGACGCCCGGCGTCGGTGAAGTCCGACAACCCCCGTCGCCCCGGCTCGTGCTTCTGTCGGAAAACGACCTCGCGCGCCGGCCCGTGCTTCGCCTTCCAGCTCCGAACCCGTCGCTCCAGCGTCCGCCGAACCCCCGGATGACGCCGCATCATCTCTTCGTACAGCGCCACCGCCCGCAACCCCGGGTTCGCCTCCAGCAGCGGCACGATCTCCTCGTCGAATATCCCCGCCAAAGGGTCGGGGCGTCTCCGCCCCCGAGGCTTCTTCACCGACCGACGCCCCGGATCCCCTTCGATCCGATACGCCGTCGCCCTGCTGAACCCCGCCTTCGCCGCCGCCAGCGCAGGCCCGTCCTTCCGTCGAGCGGTCATGTACAGCTCCATCTGGTGGTCCGTAATCCGTCGGCCCGGCACTTCGCGTCTCTCCTGATCCCAGGGAAACACCAAAGCTCAAACCTCCCGCCGCCACCTCCGGCCGTCTCACCTTGTTTGTCGCAAGCGTCTCATCCTGATTGTCGCGCTACAGTCGCCACGCGTTCTTCATCCGTCCCCGCCGGTTCGGCAAGAGCCTGTGGGTGTCCGTGTTGGAATACTACTACGACCGCGCCGAATCCGGCACTTTCGACGAGCTGTTCGGCGGAACCGACATCGGCGACAATCCCACGCCCAGTCGCAGCCGTTACGTGGTCTTGCGGTTCGATTTCTCGGCCTTTCGGCAGAAGCCAGAAACGCTCGAAGAGCGCTTCGAGCAGTATTGCGAGCTGTATTTGCGGAGCGCGATGCGCAGGAACCCGGATCTGTTCCCGGAAGACGCGGTCAGGTCCATCCTGTCACCGCCCGACATCAACGGCAAGCTCGACGGGCTTTTTTGCCATGCGCGCGAGGAAGGAATCCCGATCTGCGTGTTGATCGACGAGTACGACAACTTCGCCAACACGATTCTGGCACACGAGGGCGAGGCTGCCGACCATGAGTTCACGCACGGCGGCGGGTTTTTCAGGTCGTTCTTCGCGACGCTGAAGGCGGGCACCGCCCGGGGCGGTCTTGAGCGTCTCTTCATGACGGGGGTGTCGCCGATCACGCTGGACGACGTGACGAGCGGCTTCAACATTGCCGACAACATCAGCCTTAATCCTGCGTTCGCCGAGATGGTGGGGTTCACGGAGGCGGAGGTCAGGAAGCTGCTGGAGGGTTACCGGGACCTGGGCGCGTTCACCCAGGACGTGGACCTGGCGCTGGACACGATGCGGGAATGGTACGACGGCTATTGCTTTGCCAGGGGGCTGGCGACTTCGGTATACAACACCGGCATGGTGCTCTACTACCTGAACAAGTCGATTCCCAACCGGCGCGGGCCGCACGAGCTTATCGACGACAATGTGCGCATCGACTACGGCAAGCTGCGCCACCTGATGCTGGTGAGCCGGCGAGGTCCGAAACGGCTGAACGGCAACTTCGACCTGCTGCGCGACCTAGTTGGCGAAGGCAGCGCCGAGACCGCCATTCGGACGAGTTTCCCGCTCGAGCGCCTTGCGGAGCCCGAGAACTTCCTGTCGCTGCTCTACTACTTCGGGTTGCTCGCGATCGGGGGCGGCGAGGGCGAAGTCAGTCATCTGCGCATCCCCAACCAGACGGTGCGCCACCAGCTCTACGGATATATCCGGGAGGCTTTGCGCGACGTGAAGCTCTTTTCGGTGGACTTGCACCGCCTCGACCATCTGGTCACCGACATGGCGTATGACGGCGAGTGGCGTCCCGTGTTGGATTTCCTGACCAAAGCGATCGCCGAACAGACGGGCATTCGCGACTACATGGCTGGCGAGAAGGTGCTGCAGGGCTTCTTCGCCGCGTATTTCGGGATCACCGATGCGTTTCACATGCGTTCAGAGGGCGAGCTGGGCAAGGGCTATCCGGACCTCGTCCTGGAGCCGGCCACCTCGCTGCATCCCGACATGGGTTTCGGCTACGTTATCGAGATGAAATACGTTGCGAGGGGCGAGTCGCTGCCGGACGAAGAGCTCGATGCGCGCGTGACCGAGGCCCGATCGCAGCTTCGCCGCTACCTGTCGGACGCGGGATTGCGAGAAAGGCACCCTTCGGCGCGCTTCGTCGGCCTGGTCCTCGTCTTTCACGGGTGGGAACTGGTGGCGTGCGAGGAAGTGGACCCACGGCCCCCCAAGCTCTGCGACGGATAATGGACTCCCAGATTGCGATCGTCGGAATGGCATGCCGATTTCCCGGTGCCGCGAGCATTGAGGAATTCCGGCAGCTGCTGGCGGAGGGCGGGAGCGCCGTTGGCCCCGCTCCCGAGGCGCGCTTCGGGGATCTGAACAAGCTGCAACGCGCCGCCCGCTGGGGTGGTTTCCTTGAGGACGTCGATCATTTCGACGCGGACTTCTTCCGGATTGCGGCGGTCGAGGCCCGGTTGCTGGACCCGCAGCAGCGGATGCTCCTGGAGACCAGTTGGCACGCCCTGGAAGATGCGTCGATCGCGCCGGGCAGTCTCCGCGGCACGAAAGCAGCGGTTCATGTCGGGATCTTCACGCGCGACTACGATCAGCTGATCGCAAGTACCGATGCGGGCGAGTTGTATGCGGTTGCGGGCAGCAGCGCGAGCATGGCGGCGGGCCGGATTTCGCATTTCTTCGGCCTTGAAGGCCCCGCAGTGGCCGTGGACACCTCCATGTCCTCGTCGCTGGTCGCACTGCACCAAGCGGCTGCGGTCCTGCAGAAGGGAGAAGTGGACCTGGCGCTCGTCGGGGGCGTCAACGCTTTGCTCTCGCCTCGCCAAAGCGAGATATTCGCGCGCGCCGGCATGTTGGCGGCGGACGGCCGCTGCAAGGCGTTCGACGCCGCGGCCGATGGCTACGTGCGAGGAGAGGGCTGCGGCGTCGTCGTGCTCAAGCGGCTCGACAGCGCGCTTGCCGACGGCGACCGGGTTTGGTGCGTGATCAGGGGCTCCGCCGTGAATCACGACGGAGCGAGCGCGGACTTGCTGGCGCCCAGCGTTACGGCGCAGCGCAGGCTCCTCCGTCGCGCTCTGGCGCAAGCCCGGGTTTCTCCCGCCGAAGTGGACTATCTGGAAGGACACGGCACCGGCACGAGTCTGGGCGACGTCACCGAGCTGCGAGCCGCCGCGGACGTCTACCAAAACCACCGAGAGGCGGGGCCGCTGCTGATCGGTTCGGTAAAGCCCAACATCGGCCACCTGGAAGCTGCCGCCGGAATCGCAGGGGTCATCAAGACCGCCCTTGCGATGCGCGCGGGGGTCATTCCCGGGCACCCGCACCTCAACGCTCCAAATCAGGAGATCGACTGGCAAAGCAGCGGTATCAGGGTTGTTGGGAGCCCGACCGAATGGCCCGACCGCGACCAAGGTCGCCGCATTGCGGCCGTGAGCTCGTTCGGTTTGTCCGGGACCAACGCGCACGTAATTCTGGAGAGTCATCGCGCCCCCTCGGGCGAAGCGTCGGATTCGGCGCGCCGTCTACGGTTCCTGCCCGTCGCGGGCCAGTCGGACGAGGCCGTTTTCGAGCTGGCTCGCCGTTACGGAACCTGGCTCCAGGACGTCCCGCCCCGCGCCCAATCGCGGCTTGCCGACATGGCGTGGACCGCCACGAAAGGGCGCACGCACGGGCCCAGACGCTCGGCGGTAACGTTCGAGAGCAAGTCGGACCTCGCAGCCGGACTCGACCTCGTCGCCAGCAGGAAACGTCGACCCGGCAATCTCGCGGGGTCCAGAGTGGCCTTCCTCTTTACGGGGCAGGGGAGCCAGTGGGTCGGAATGGGCAGGACGCTCTACGAGGAAGAGCCGGTCGCACGGGACACCCTGGACGGCTGCGAAGCAATCGTGCGACGGATGAGGGGCGCATCGCTGTTGGAGGTAATGTTCGGCGAGTCGACCGACGAGCACGATCTCGCCGACACGGCCTGGACGCAGCCGGCGCTGTATGCGTTCGGGGCGGCGTTGGCGGACCTGTGGGCGGCGGCGGGCGTGCGACCGATGGTCGTGCTGGGGCATAGCGTGGCCGAGATCACGGCAATGTACGCTGCGGGCGCCTACTCTCTCGCCGAGGGCATGGAGCTGGCGACCCTGCGGGGTTCGGTGATGGGCAACCTTCCGGACGGCGGTGCGATGGCGGCGGTGTTTGCACCACGAGACGACGTCGCCCGGGCCGTGGCGCGCTTTAGGGCGGACGGCGCGCTGTCCGTCGCAGGCCACAACGGTACGCATACGGTCGTCAGCGGCGCCGAGGGAGCCGTTGCCAAGTTGGCCGTGGCGTTCGCCGACAAGGGGATGAGGGTTGAAGCGCTCAAGACGAGCGTTGCGGGCCACAGTCCGCTCATGGATGCGGCGCTGGAGAAGATCGGCGAGCTCCTTGACAGGACGTGGAGCAAGCAACCCGAAGTGCCCATCGTCAGCAACGTCACCGGTCAACTGCACGATGCCGCGACGGTCGTGAACGGATCGTACTGGCGCGAACACGCCCGGCGGCCGGTCGAGTTTGCGCGCGGAGTGGAGACAATCGCGGACTTGGGTCCCGACGTGCTGCTCGAGCTCGGCCCGCGCGGATTTCTCGGATCGATGGCGCTGGGCTGCTGGCCCGGGGCCGCGACCGGGCAGGTGCCGACCGTCATTGCGAGCTGTGCAGGCCCCGGCCGGGAAGATTTCGCCATTTGCGCCGCGGCGGCTTGGGAAGCCGGATTGGACCTCAAAGCGGAGGCCCTCTTTGCGGGTGAAGGGCGTCGCAGGATTTCGCTGCCGCCATACCCGTTCCAGCGGAAGCGATTCTGGTTCGACGCAAAACCGCTCGCTGCGAAGCCTGCGGAGCTTCGTGCCGTTTCCGCGCCCCAGGACGGAGGAGCCGGCATCGCGCAAGCGCCCATCGCGGAAGAGGCGTCCCCCCGATGGGACCTCGAGAGCGACCCGTCGCGACTGGCCGCGCTGCTAAGACAGGAAGTGCGCCAAGTCCTTCAAAGCGCGGAGCCGCCACCCAGGTCGGCGGGGTTCTTCAGTCTGGGCATGGACTCGCTGCTCACGGCCCAGCTACAGACGAGAATCAACCGGGCGCTGGCAGGTGCGATGGAAGTGTCCAGCAGCACCTTCTTCAACTACCCCGACATTTCCGCGCTGGCGGGTCACATCGCAGAGCGGCTCCACCCCGAATCGACGCCAAGCCGGCAGGAAGAGACTCCTGCGCCCGTCCGGTCCCGCACGGACGGCGGCATTGCGATCGTGGGCGTGGCCTGCCGATTCCCCGACGGTGACGGGCTCGACCAGTTCTGGGACCTCCTCGCGCAAGGCAGGTGCGCGGTCACCCAGCCGCCCCCCGACCGCCAATACGGCAGCGGCGCAAGCCCGGCTTGTTACTGGGGCGCCTTCATCGACCACATAGATCGCTTCGACGCCGAGTTCTTCCGCATTGCGCCGCTGGAAGCTCGCCTGCTGGATCCACAGCAAAGAATGCTACTCGAGACCAGCTGGCAGGCCGTGGAAGACGCCGGCATCGACCCGACGTCGCTTGCCGGCAGCCGCACGGGCGTTTACGCGGGCGTCTTCACCAGCGACTACAAGGACTTGGTGCTCGGCGAAGGGGGCCGGGCTAGCCTCTACATGGCTTCCGGAACCACTGCCAGCGCGGCGATCGGCCGCATCGCCTACACCCTGGGTCTCGAGGGTCCGGCCATCGCCACCGACACGGCATGCAGCTCCTCCCTGGTGGCCATGCACCAAGCCGCCTCGGCACTGAGAGACGGCGAAGTCGACATTGCTTTGACCGGCGGCGTGAACGCGCTGCTTTCGCTTCGCCAGACCGAGATGTTCGCCGAAGCGAGGATGCTGGCGCCCGACGGACTCTGCAAGACGTTCGACGAACGGGCCGACGGCTACGTGCGCGGCGAGGGCTGCGCGATGGTCGTGCTCAAGCGCCTTGCCGACGCGGAGGCCGACGGCGACCGCATCTGGGGGGTGATTCGGGGATCGGCCGTCAACCAGGACGGGGCCAGCTCCGGGCTCACGGTGCCGAACGGTCTGGCGCAGCAACGGGTCATACGGCGGGCTCTCGAGGTCGCGGGGGTCGATCCCAAGGCAGTGGAATACCTCGAAGCGCACGGGACGGGAACCCCGCTGGGCGATCCGGTTGAGGTGGAAGCCGCGGCTGCGGTATACGGTCAGGGTCGAAGGTTCGCCGCCCCTCTGCGGATGGGCTCGGTGAAGACCAACTTCGGACACCTGGAGGCCGCGGCCGGCATCGCTGGCGTCGTCAAGGTTCTGCTGGCGATGAAGCACGGCGTGATTCCGCCCCACCTGCATGTCAACGCACCCAATCCCAGGATCGATTGGGCCGCCCTCCCGGTGAAGGTGACCCGCGAGGCGGAACGATGGGAGGCGTTGGACGGAAAACCTCGCCTCGCCGCGGTCAGCTCGTTCGGGTTTTCGGGCACTAACGCGCACGTCGTTCTGCAGAGTCACGAACCGTTCGCAGCGGCGTCGTCCGGCGCTTCCGTCCCGGCGCGGGAAAGCCGCCGCACCGTGCGGATGCTGCCCCTGTCGGGCAAGACGGAGCAGGCCGTGAGAGATCTGGCGGCGCGCTATCTGGAATGGGTCGATGGGCGCGCGTCCGACGGGGCCGCGTCGAGGGACGCGCCTCTCCTGGCGGATGCCGCGTGGACGGCGGGCGTCGGCCGAGCGCACTTCGACCAAAGAGCCGCGCCCGTCTTCGCGAACTCCGGCGAGCTGCGCGACGCCCTCGCGGCGCTCGCGTCCGGCGAAGGCCGGGTCGTGCATGGGCGGTGTTCCAAGCCCGCCTTGCTGTTTACGGGGCAGGGCAGTCAATGGTCCGGCATGGGCAAGCGCCTCTATGAGACCGAGCCCGTCGTGCGCGCCACCCTCGATCGCTGCGACGCCGCCATGAGGGAGTTGGCCGACGTATCGCTGCTCGACGTGATGTTCGGTCGGCCCGGGGCGCGTGGCGGTCTTGACGATACGGCATGGACGCAGCCGTGCCTCTACGCGCTCGAATGCGCCGTGGCGAAGCTCTGGTCCAGCATGGGGCTGAGCGTTGCCGCCGTGATCGGCCACAGTGTCGGCGAAATCGCGGCGGCTCACGTGGCCGGCGTGTATTCGCTCGAGGACGGCCTGGCGTTTGCGGTCCAACGCGGCAAGCTGACGGGCGGTTTGCCGCGCGACGGAAAGATGGCGGCGGTATTTGCCTCCAAAGCCGCCATCGAAGAGGCCTTGGAGACGGTTCCGGGCGTGAGCATCGCGGCCGACAACGGCACGCACTATGTCGTCAGTGGGCGCGAGCCGCAGGTGGCTAGCGTCGTCGAGCGCTTCCGGCACGCGGGTGCGCGCGTCCAGGAACTCAACACGGGCATGGCGGGCCACAGCGAGTTGATGGATCCCGTCCTGGAAGACATGGAGCGTCTGCTGGACGACGTGTCGTTGTCCGCGCCGTCGTTGCCGTTTGTAAGCACGCTTACCGGCAATGTGCTGTCGACGCCGCCGGACGGTGCATACTGGCGCCGCCACGTAAGGGAACCGGTGGCGTTCGCTTCAGCCGTCCGTACGCTTGCCGACATGGATGTGGACGCGGTCGTGGAGGTTGGTCCGGAAGCCGTGCTGGGCCCCATGGCGCTGTCGATTTGGCCCGACCATGCGGATTGCATCTCCATTCCCACCCTGCAGCGCGATGCTCCGGGCGATTTTGCGCCGGCCGCGGCAGGCGCCTACCAGGCCGGTCTCGCTCTGGACTTCCGGGGCCTGTTCGCCGGAGAGAAGCGAAAGCTGGTTTCGGTGCCGAGCTACCCGTTCCAGCGCGAGCGACACTGGGTCAGCCGCGGCGCCGCGACGCGCGGCCCCGGAGGACATCCACTGCTGGGCGCGAGGCGAGATCTTCCCGACGGAGACATTTCGTTCGAGACGGTGCTCCACGCGGACGACCCCCTTTGGCTGGCCGACCACCGCGTCTTCGATCGGGTGGTGGCGCCGGCTGCGTTGTTTGCGTCACAGCTCCTCGATGCGGCCGGATGCGCTCAGCCGGGGCGCGTCTGTTCGATTGACGACTTTCAGCTGCACAACCCCCTGATTCTGACCCGCGAGACGGGAAAGAAGGTGCAGGTGCTGCTCAAGCGTGAAGGGGATTTCGAAGTGGTCAGCCGCGAGGTGGACGCCGATGCGCCGTGGGAGCTGCACGCCAGTGGGCGGACCCGTTCGCGATCGGATGCCCCCGTACAGCGGGACCCGGTTTCGCCTGCGGGAGCGGTCGAACCGCTGGACGTCGGCGACTTCTATCGCACCATGGCAGCGAATGAGATCGCCTACGGGGCGAATTTCCGGACGATCGCGGCCCTTCGCGCCAATGGCGACTGCGCGGTTGGCGAGGTGACGTTGCCCGGACAGGTGCATGCAGAGGACCTGAGCGCGCATCCCGTCGTGCTGGACGGCCTCTTTCAAGTTGCCTACGCCGCCCTCGGCGCTTCGGACCGGGCGAAGAGCTGGCTGCCCTTCGGCTGGGACAGGCTTTGGGTTGCCGGGACGCTCCCGCGCGAGGTGGTCTGTCATGTGCAGTTCACCTCGCGACAGGACGCCGACAACGAGAAGAGCGAGGGCGCCGCGACCCTTAGGGCGAACCTTGAGGTGCGCTCGCGTGCGGGCGAGGTGCTGGCCGCCGTAGAGGGCTTCACACTCAAACGGGCCGAGGCGTCGGCCTTTGCGGGTTCGGATGTCGGGCAACTGCTGCATGAAGTGGTGTGGCGGCCCGCTCCGGCGGAAGCAACGCGGGTGCGCGACTCGCTGGGGCCGCAGACCGCCGAACCCGGCCGGTTCGTGCTGTGCGGCGACGGAGCCGCAGCGAACGGGCTGGCGGCAGCGCTGCAAGCGGCCGGCAAGACCGTGGCCGCGCAGCCGACCCGCACAACGGACAGGCGGCAATGGCGACGACTCTTCGAATCGCTTCCCGACGACGTTCCGTTCGACGGGATCGTTCACCTGGTCGCCGCCGGGGAGGACGAGACCCGCGTGACCACCCCACGCATGGCCAACGCGGTCGAGCACTCGCAGAGGAGCGCTCTGGCCATGTTGCAGGGGCTCGCCGACGCGGGCGTCTCTCCAACGCTGGGGGTGTGGTTCGTGACGCGAGGCGGGCAGGTCGTGAGGCGCGAACGAACCGCGGCCCTCTCAGGCGCCGCGCTGTGGGGATTTGCCGCGACGGCAGCGCTGGAAATGTCCGATTTGAACGTGCGGCTCCTGGACCTGGATCCCGAAGCGCCGATTGATGCGGCGGCTCTCGCGCGGGAGCTGCTGACGGGCGACCCGAATCCCCGTATCGCCTGGCGCGGCGCCGAGCGCTTGGCCGCGCGGCTGGCGCCGCTCACCGAGCACCTCGGCGTTCCCACGGATCACCCTTGGCGCGTCGAACCGTCGCCTGACGGTACGCTGCGGTCGATGAGCGCCCAGAAGGTTCCGCGGACCGGTCTGGCTCCGGGCGAGATCCGCGTTCGCATCGAGGCCGCGGGCGTGAACTTTCTCGATGTCATGCTGGGCATGGGTCTGGTCGATGCGGCCCCGACCTTCGGCGCGGAGATGTGCGGCGTCGTGGTGGAGACGGCCGCCGCCGAGGACCGATTTGCGCCCGGCGACCGAGTCGTCGGCTTCGGTTGGGGCGCCTTTGCCACCGAGGTCGTGACGCGGGCGGACCTCGTTGCCAAGGCGCCGCCCGAGCTGACCAGCGCCGAGCTCGCCACGGTACCGATTGCCTTCGTCACGGCTGAACTGTCGTTTGCGTTCGGGCAACTCCAATCCGGCGACCGGGTCCTCGTCCACGCAGCAACGGGTGGTGTGGGGCAGGCGGCGATTCAGCTTGCCCGGGCCGCCGGGCTCGAGGTGTTCGCCACGGCCAGCCGCCCCAAACACGGCACCTTGCGCTCGCTTGGGGTGACCCACGCGTTCGACAGCAGGAGCTGTGACTTCGGCTCCGAAATCCTCGCAGCCACCGATGGCGAGGGCGTCGATCTGGTGATCAACAGCCTGACGGGCGAAGGCTTTATCGAGGCGAGCCTGTCGTGTCTGGCTGTGGACGGACGTTTCGTGGAGCTCGCAAAGCGCGGCATATGGAGCGACGACGAGATGCGGGCGGCTCGCCCCGACGTCGGCTACCAGGTCGTCGCGGTCGATCGCCTCGTCAGCGAGCAGCCGCGTGAGGCCGGCCGCGTGCTTCGTCGCGTGCTGGAGCGGCTCGACGGCGGCGAACTGCGCCCCTTGCCACATTCCCGATGGCCGCTGACGGAAGCGGCCGACGCGCTGGATTACATGAGGCAGGCGCGCCACGTGGGCAAGATCGTGCTGACGCCGCCGCCGGTCGCGGCCGGCGCACTGCGGCCGGACCGAACGTACGTGGTCACCGGAGGACTGGGCGGCATCGGTCTGGAGGTGGCCGGGTGGCTGGTCGAGCACGGTGCCGGGGCCGTCGTGCTCGCGAGCCGACGCCCGCCCACGCAAGATGAAGAAGAGACGCTCTCTCAATGGACGCACGCCGACGCCGAAGTCGCGGTAGAGGTTGTCGACGTGGCCGATGAAGCGGCCGTCCAGCGTCTCGTCGCGCAGATGGGCGCGAAATACCCGACCCTGGGCGGCGTCGTCCACAGCGCCGGCGTGCTGTCGGACGGCGCCATCGAGAACCAGAGCTGGGCTGGGTTCGAGACCGTCCTTGCCCCCAAGGTCGTCGGGGCGTGGAACTTGCACCGGGCGACGCGCCATCTCGACCTTGACTTCTTCATGCTCTTTTCAAGCGTCGTCGGCGTCCTCGGCAACCCGGGTCAGGCAAACCATGCCGCCGCCTCCGCCTTCCTGGATCAGCTGGCGCGGCATCGCCGCAATGCAGGACTCGCCGGCCAAGCCATCGCCTGGGGCCCGTGGCTGAACGTGGGTCAGGCGGAACGCGACCGAGAGCGCATCGCCGGCGCGCTGGCTCGCACGGGCCATCGCTGGATCACGCCCACGCAGGGGCTGGCCGCACTTTCGCACCTGGCGACGCGCGACGTTCCGACCGCGACGGTGGGGCAGTTCGACTGGTTGGCCTCTGCGTTCCGGTCTCCATTCGTCGAGGAGGTGGCATCCCCGGAGCCCTCGTCCGAGCGCGAGCCGACCGCGACCGACCTCCCCACGGACGACGCCGACGCCTTGACTCGTCTCTTGCAGCGCGAGGTGGCGGACGTACTTCGCTTGCGGACGACTCCGGCCGCCGATGCCGGGTTCTTCACCTTGGGCATGGACTCGCTCATGGCCATCGAGCTGCGGAACCGCTTGAACCGCACCCTCGGCCCGGACCGGGCCGTCTCCAACACCGCGGTCTTCGACTATCCAAACGCCGAAAGCCTTGCCGCACACTTGCTTGCGAAAACCGAGGCCGAAGCGCCCCCAGCCGCGACGGATGCGCAGACGGCCAAGTCCCCCCACAAGCAGCCGATCGCCATTGTCGGCATGTCGTGTCGATTCCCGGGCGCCAACGGCCTCTCCGACTTCTGGACGCGGCTCGAATCGGGGTACGACGCGATTACCTTCGGGCGCGCCGGACACTTTGGGGCCTATCTGGACGACATCGACCGCTTCGACGCCGAGTTCTTCCGCATCGCTCCGGTCGAGGCCAACCTCATGGATCCGCAGCAGCGTCTTCTGCTCGAGGTCAGCTGGCAGGCCCTGGAAGACGCCGGCATCGAACCCGGCAGCTTGCGCGGCGCCAAGGCCGGGGTCTACGCGGGCGTGAGCACCCAGGATTACCGCGAGCTCGTCGCCTCAAGCGCCGATGCCGCCCACAGGTACATGTCGACCGGCACCTTCGTCAGCGCCGCCATCGGTCGCATCGCCTTCACGCTGGGCATGGAAGGCCCGGCAGTGGCCGTGGACACCGCCTGCTCGTCATCCCTGGTGGCGGTGCACCAGGCGGCGGTGGCGCTGGAACGGGGAGAGGCCGACTTGGCGCTCGCAGGGGGCGCGAACGCCCTTCTGTCGGCGAACCAGATGGAGGCGTTCACCGAGGCGGGCATGTTGGCGCCCGACGGCCGCTGCAAGACTTTTGACGCCAGCGCCGACGGCTACGTTCGCGGCGAAGGCTGCGGCATGGTGGTTCTCAAGCGCCTCGACGACGCCCAAAGGGATGGAGACCGCATCTGGGGCCTCGTGCTCGGTTCGGCCATCAACCAGGATGGGGCCAGCAGTGGGCTGACGGTGCCCAGCGGACCGTCGCAGCAACGCGTGATCGGGCAGGCCCTTCGCGCAGCCGGCTTGGAGCCGTCGCAGGTGGACTATCTGGAGGCGCACGGCACCGGAACCCAGCTGGGCGATCCCATCGAGGTCAACGCGGCGGCCGCAGCATATGGACGGGACCGCGGGTCGGACCGGCCGCTGCTGATCGGTTCGGTCAAGACGAACATCGGCCACCTGGAAGCCGCAGCCGGGGTCGCCGGGATGATCAAGACCATCCTTGCCATGTCGAAGGGCGTGATCCCGAGGCATCTCAATTTCGAGGAGCCCAACCCCCGCATCGCCTGGGACCAGCTGCCCGTGACAGTCGCCAGTGACGCCGCGCCGTGGCCTGCCGAGCGCGACCGCCCCCGCCGCGCCGGCGTGAGCTCGTTCGGCTTTTCGGGCACCAACGCGCACGTCGTCCTGGAGTCGGCGCCCGCCGTGCCTGCCGCGGACTCGGGCGCCGATGCGGCGACGCGCCCGGCGTCTCCCGAGTCGTCGGTTCGGCCGGCGCGCGCCGTGCGCCTGCTGCCGTTGTCGGGACGCTCGCCGGAGGCGGTGCGCAACAACGCGATCGACTATCTTGCGTGGTTGTCGAATGACCGGTTGACAGACGTCGAGCAAGCCGATCGACTGGCCGACATGGCCTGGACCGCCAGCACGGGTCGCAGCCAGTTCGATTGGCGCGCGGGCGTTGCCTTCGAAGGGATGGCGGACCTTGAACGCAGGCTCGAACGGGTGGCCGACGGTCGCCACGGCGCAACCAATCGCCGCGTGGAAAGCCCGGCCTTCCTATTCACCGGCCAAGGAAGTCAGTGGGTCGGCATGGGCCAGGCGCTGTACCGAACCGAACCCGTGTTCCGCAAGATTCTGGATCGCTGCGACGAGCTCGTGCGGAGTGCGCGCGACAAGTCCCTGCTCAACGTCATGTTCGAGCCGCGGTCGGCGGACGGCGACCTGGGCGACACGCGCTGGACCCAGCCGGCCCTGTACGCGCTGCAATGCGGCTTGGCGGCGTTGTGGGAGAGCATCGGCGTGACGCCGTCGGCCGTCCTTGGTCACAGCGTCGGCGAGATCGCGGCGGCCCGCGCGGCCGGGGTCGTGAGTCTGGAAGATGGACTGCGCCTCGCCATCGTTCGGGGCGACCTCATGGGGGATCTGCCGACGAACGGTCCGCAGGCCGGGGCCATGATCGCCGCGTTCGCGCCCGCCGAAGAGGTCGCCGAGGTGGCTGCCCGGTTGGACGAGACGGGGGACGCGCTGTCGATGGCCGCCCTGAACGGCACGCACTGCGTGTTCAGCGGACGTAAGGACGCGGTGCGGCAGCTGGCGGCGCAATTGGCGGAGCGAGAAGTGCGCGCAACGCCGCTCGAGACCAGTCACGCGTTTCACAGCCCGCTCATCGATCCCATCCTGGACGACCTGGAACGGCAGCTTCAGCAAATGCCTTTCGCAACACCCGAGCCGACGTTCGTCAGCAACGTCTCGGGCCAGCCGACCCGCGCGATCGACGCGGCCTACTGGCGGCGCCACGCCACGAAGCCGGTGAACTTCGCAGCCGGGGTGGCCAGTCTCGCCGACCTTGGCGTAGACCTGTTGGTCGAGATCGGGCCGCATGCGGTGCTTGGACCGCTGGCCGAAGCGTGTTGGCCCCGGAGCGAGGAATCGCCCGAGACGCCGGCGTACGTCGCCACTCAGCTACGCGACACGTCGGAGAGTCTTGCCGACGGCGGCTTCACGAGCGCGGTGGCGGCGGTGTGGGAGCTGGGGCTGTGATCAATCTCGAGGGACTGTTCGCCGGCGAGCGCAGGCGGCGCATCTCGGTGCCCACCTACCCCTTCCAGCGCAAACGGTATTGGTTCCGGCAGACGGCCCGGCGGCAGGACGGCGACGCACACCCGGTACTGGGTTCCAGGTCCGACTCGGCGCGCGGAGACGTGTTGTTCGAGGCGGCCATGTCTGCGGAAAACCCCAACTGGATCGGCGACCATCACGTGCTGGGCAGGCCCGTCGCGCCCGCCGCGATGCTGGGCAGCCTGGGTGCAACCGCGGCTTCGCTCGTGTCCGAAACCCAACAGGTCGCATTGGAGGGGTTCCAGATACACGCGCCCCTCGTCTTCGAAAAGCCGGACGCCCAGGGACGCGATACGACCGACGCCACGCGACTCGTGCAGGTGATTCTCACCCGCCCCGACCAGGACCGCCACCGATCGCTCGAGATCCACAGTCGCGCCTCCGGGAGCTCGTCGTGGGTGCTGCACGCCACTGGCAGGATCACGGCCCCGGCCACAGCCGGCGAGGGTGTCGAGGCGATCGATCCCAAGCGTCTCAGCGCTCGGCTTTCGCCCGTGAGCCCCGAATACGTGTACGACGACAGTCTCGGCGCCTGCGGGGTCGAATGCGGCGAGGCGTTCCGAACCGGCACGGCGCATTGGCGAGCACCGGGGAGCGCGCTTGCCGAAGTCACGCTGCCCGCGCACATGAGCAACGAATCGCTGCTGGTGCATCCAGGCATGCTCGACGGCTGCTTTCAAACCACGGCCGCTGCGTTCGATGCCTTCGGAGAGGTGTTCTATCTGCCCCTGGGCTGGGATCGTCTGTGGCTTGCCGGGGAGCTGCCGAGCCGCGTGTACGCCCATCTGACCACAAGGCCCGCGTCCACGGCCAGCGAGCACCCGCAAGAGACGGAGCAGCCGCAAGAGACCGGACAGCCGCAAGAGACGCTCCAGGCCGACATCGACATCTACGACGAGGAGGGCCAACCTCTAGGCCAGGTGGTCGGTTTCACCCTCAAGAAGGCCACGCGTCAAGCGTTGTTCAGTGGGCTTGAGGGCGTCGATGATCTGCTCTACGACCTCATCTGGAAGGAGGTGCCGTGGCCGGAGAAGCCGCCTGCTGAAGATGCCGATCATGCGCCCGGCGATGGTCGTTGGCTCGTGGCCGGCATGGGCGGCGCGGCAACGGCGGCCGCGGCAAAGGCCCTGGCGAATGGCGCGACCACCGTCGTTTTGGCCACGCCGACGCGCGACGAGGCGGCCACCCACATGGATGGCGCGACCACCGCAAGCCTCGACGTCGAGTCGCGCGAGGAGTGGGCGGCGCTGTTGGCCGCGCAGTCGGCCGACCAGCCCTGGACCGGCGTGGTCATGGTCGCCGAATCCCCCGAGCCAGCAACGCCGGACGCCGAACGCGGCCCGGCGGCGCGGTCGTTGGAGGCTTTGACTGCGGCAACTTCGCTCCTCCAGGCCCTGGAAGACGTCGATGCCAGACCGGCCGGCGGAACGTGGCTCCTGACGCGGGGCGCGCAGGTCCTGGGCTCGGAACAGTCCCCGTGCGACCTGGCGGGCGCGTCGCTCTGGGGAATGATGCGTACCGCAGCCCTGGAAATGCCCTGGCTGACGCCCCGCCTGATCGACCTGGACCCCGATCGTCCGGTTGCGATTGACGGGCTCCGTCAGGAGCTCCTCCACCCGGACCACGAAACCAGCGTCGCGCACCGCGACGAGCGGCGCCTGGGACTGCGCATGGTCCGCAAGAGCGAGCCATCCCAGCCGGACGAAACCACCGGGTCGGATCTGGGCGCCGCCTGGCTCGTCACCGGCGGCCTCGGAGGTCTGGGGCTCGAGGTTGCGAGATGGCTGGTCGAAAACCGGGCGGACACGGTCGTGCTGGCCTCGCGCCGGTCTCCCGACGAACGCACCGCCGACGAGATCGGCCGACTTGGCGAGGGCGCCACCCGCGTGCAGGCGGAACGCCTCGACGTCACGAACGCGGCCGACGTGGAACGGCTCGTCGCGCGGCTCGACGACACGACGTCCGGTCTGTCGGGGATCGTGCATTGTGCGGGCGCGCTTGCCGACGGCGTGTTGAGCAACCTGAACAGGGAGCGCATTGAGCGCGCACTGGCGCCCAAGCTTATCGGCGCGTGGAACTTGCACGAAGCCAGCCGACACCTCGAACTCGGTCGTTTTGTGATGTTTTCGAGCGTCACCGGCGTGCTGGGCGGCGCCGGCCAGGCGAATTACGCTGCCGCCAACGCCGGATTGGATCAGCTCGCGGCGCAACGCCGCAAGGAAGGGTTGGCGGGCCAGTCGATTGGTTGGGGGCCGTGGGCGCAGGTGGGCATGGCGGCGGCCATGGGCGAACAGTATCGGAAGCGGCGCGAATCCGACGGCATGGGATCGCTGTCCCCGGTCCAGGGGGCGAAGGTGCTGAGCCGGCTGGTCCGCGGCCAGGACGCGTCCACGTCGACGGTTGCGGTCTCCGCCGACTGGGTACGCCAGGTCGAACGCGGCAGGGTGGCCCCGGTCCTGGTCAAGGAGCTGCTCCCGGCTTCCACCAGTACCGCTCGCCAGGAAGAGTCGTCCGGCGCCCGCTTTGCCCGGCGGCTCCTGGCGGCTGCGGAAACGGAACGCGAGGCGATGCTCCGCAATCTCGTGCGTCGCGAGCTGCAGCAGGTGCTGGGCCTCGACGAAGCGCCGCCCAGGGGCACCGGTTTCTTCGACTTGGGCATGGACTCGCTTATGACCGTCGATCTGCGCGGCCGCCTCAATGACGCGTTGGCGGGCAGTTACGAGATGCCGGTGACCGTCGTTTTCGATTTTCCGAACGTAGACAGCCTGGTCGCGCATCTGGTTTCGGCCCTGGGGCCCGCGGGCCGAGGTCCCGTTCTGGAGCCGGTCGGCGACGATCGTCCCCGGACAAGCGTGGCAACCGAGGAGCCCATCGCCATTGTCGGCATGGCCTGCCGCTTCCCCGGCGCCGACGACCTGAACGCTTTCGAACGCATGCTGAAGGACGGCGGGAACGGCATCAGCCGGGTCCCACCCCACCGCTGGACCGAACCCGAAGGGCTCCTGACGGACGAACGGGCGAGCAAGGCAAGCAGGTGGGCCGGCCTCGTGAGCGACATCGAGGCGTTCGACGCGGCCTTCTTCGGCATCGCACCGGCCGAAGCGCGGCTACTCGATCCGCAGCAGCGCATGCTCCTGGAGACGAGCTGGGAAGCGCTGGAGAACGCCGCGATCGACCCGGAATCGCTGCGTGGCGCCAGGGCAGGGGTTTTCGCCGGAGTCAGCACGAACGACTACCGCGAACTCATCGCTGCAACGCTCGACGCCGCAAGCGCCTACATGTCCACCGGCACCACGGCCAGCGCGGCGATTGGCCGCGTAGCCTACGCCCTGGGACTGGAAGGGCCCGCTGTGACCGTGGACACGGCCTGCTCCTCTTCGCTTGTGGCCCTGCATCAGGCGGCGTGGTCGCTGAGGCGAATGGAGACCGACGTGGTGCTCGCCGGCGGCGTGAACGCGATTCTCTCGCCGTTGCTGACCGGCTCTTTTGCACATGCGGGAATGCTGGCGCCCGACGGGCGGTGCCGGACGTTCGACGCAGCGGCGGACGGCTACGTGCGGGGAGAAGGGTGCGGCATGCTGGTGCTCAAGCGCCTGTCGGACGCCGAAGCCGACGGGGACCCGATCTGGGCGGTGGTGCGGGGCAGTGCCGTGAACCAGAACGGCACGAGCGCCGGATTGATGGCGCCGAACGGCAGCGCGCAGGAGAAAGTGATCAGGCAGGCGCTGACCAGCGGAGGGATCGACCCGTGCGATGTGGATTATCTTGAAGCGCAGGGCACAGGCACGACGCTGGGCGATCCGGTGGAGGTGCGGGCGGCGGCGGCGGTGTACGGCGTTGGCCGCAGCGACGATCGCCCGCTTCTGATCGGGTCGGTGAAGACCAACATCGGACACCTGGAGGCGGCAGCGGGGGTCTCGGGCCTCATTAAGGCGGTGCTGGCCATGCGCCGAGGCGAGGTGTTTTCGCACTTGCACTTCGAGACGCCGAATCCGCTGCTGGATTGGGACGAGCTTCCGGTGCGGGTAACGGCAGGCGGCGCCCAATGGCCGGAGTCAAACGGTCGCCGGCGTTGCGCGGCGGTGAGCTCGTTCGGGTTTTCGGGCACGAACTCGCACATTGTGCTGGAGGAATACGAAACGCGTGATCCGGTGGAAGACGTCGTCGAGACCAGGCAGCGAGTGCTGTTCCTGTCGGGCAAGACCGAGGGTGCGGTACGGCAGCTGGCGGCCAGGTACGGCGCCTGGATTCAACAGACCGGGTCGGCTGCCCGGCTTGCCGATGCGGCCTGGACCACGGCCGTGGGCCGCAGCCACTTCGAGCATCGTCGCGCCGTGGTGTTCGATGGCGCCGACGATCTTGCAGCCCAGCTGCGTGACTTGGCGCAAGGACGGGCGCCAGTGAGCGGGCCGGTGTCGGGGGATGGCGCGTCGGGCGCCGCCAAGGCCGAAAGTGCAGCCGAGGCCGAGGGTGCAGCCGAGGCGGGGTCCGCCGACGCCGCGGCAGCAGCCTACGAAGCGGGTCTGACGCCTGATTTCGAGGAACTGTTTCAGGGCGAGCAGCGCCGCCGCATATCGTTGCCTTCCTATCCGTTTCAGCGCCAGCGCCACTGGATCGACGCCCCCGCGCCCTTCCAGGGCAGGCAACGTCACCCGCTGCTCGGCGCGCGCACCGATCTGGCGAGCGGCGAGGTCGTCTTCGAAACCAGCGTGACCGCACTGGACCGCGAGAGCGTGGCCGCGCCCGACGCGCTCTACGGCTCAATGGCGGCCGCCGCGGCGGCTATCGGCCCAGGTGGTGCGCTTGCCGTCGAATCGATGCAGCTGCACGATGCCTCTGCGCCGGCCGGAAAGCTCCAGATCCTGCTCGGAGCCGCTGACGGAGATGGCCGCCAGCGCGTGCGCATCTATAGCCGAGACCCCGGCGAGTCGGATTGGGTGCTGCACGCGAGCGCGGACCTCGCGGGTGAAGTTTCCGGCTTGGCGACAAAGTCGGCGAAACGCTCCGAGCTTCCGCGGACGGCTGCCGGGCTTCTGAAGAACGTCGCCTGGCGAAAACGGCCCCTTGATGCAACCCCGCCCGGAGACTCCCGAGGCGCCCGCAACCTGTGGTTGGTGGCGGGATCCGACGACGTTGGTCTCGAGCTGGCCGAGAACCTCGCCGCCACCGGACAGAGGGTTGTGTTGGCAGGCCGGAACCCCTCGCGCTGCGACTTGCCTGGCCTGCAGACCATGACCGTCCAGACGGAGAGTCGGCAGGCTTGGCGCTCGCTGCTGGCCGAGGGGGGCAAGTTCGGGGTCCTGGCCGGAGTGGTCCATCTCGACGCGCTGGAAGGGAGACGCTGGTCCGAACGCGCGCAGGACGTCTCCGGCGACGTTTCTCAAGCGGTGGTCAGCGCTCTGGCCGTGGCGCAAGCACTCGACGACATGAACGCCGCTCCGGATATCGGACTCTGGTACGTGACGCGGGGCGCGCAGACCGTGGGCCGCGAGACCGACGGCAACATTGCCGGAAGCGCCCTGTGGGGCCTGGGACGCACGATCGCTCTCGAGGCGCCGCACCTGAATTCCAGACTTCTGGATCTGGATCCTGGACAGCCGGGCGTGCCCGCGTCGCTCGTCGCGGAGCTACTCTGGGGGGACGGGCAGCGCGAGGTGGCCCTGCGAGGCGGCGATCGCTATGTGAGCCGCATGGTGCGGGCATCCGGCGCACAGCCCGCCGATGACGCGCAAGATCCGCCCCGGCGCCTGCGCGGCGACCGCAGCTACCTTGTAACGGGAGACATGGGCGAAACGGGACGCATGGGTGAGCAGGGGCGTACGGGCGAGCAGGGGCGCACGGTCGCCGCCTGGCTTGCGGGCAGGGGCGCCGGCGAGATCGTCCTGATCGGACGCCAGCCCCCCGATCAAGCCACGCAAGAGGCGATATCCGCGCTGCGAAAGCGGGGCGCCACGGTCAAGGCGGAACAGCTCGACATAACCGACCGGACGGCCGTTGACCGATTGGTGAACGAGATGGCGCACACGGGGCTGCCGCTCGGTGGCGTCGTGCACGCTGCGGGCGCGCTTGCCGACGGTGCGATCTACGGCGTGGACGAAGCGCGCATGCGCATGGCCATTGAACCCGCGATCAGGGGTGCGTGGAACCTTCACTTGGCCACGCAACACCTCGACCTGGACGTCTTTCTGACGTTCTCCAGCCTTGTCGCCGTTTTGGGCAGCGCTGGTCAGGCAAGTACCGCGACGGCACACGCCTTCCTGGACCAGCTCGCCCGCCACCGCCACGCCTGCGGCCTGGCGGGCCAATCGATTGCCTGGGGGCCCTGGGCCGGATCCAGCCGTTCCACGGACGCCGCGTTGGTGCACCCGATTTCCGAGAGCGAGGCCATGGAAGCGCTTGACGTTCTCACGGCGCGAGGCGACCCCGCACCCGTGGTCGCGTCTGCCGACTGGGGCACGCTCGCGTCGAGCCTGGATACGCTGAAGGACTTTGTCTCCGAGCTGCTGCCGCCTGAACCCCCCGGACCTTCCGAGGGCCCTTCCAGCGACATCGTGCGTCGTCTGCAGAACGCGTCGGCGCAGCGACGCCAAGGCATGATCGAGCGGTTCCTGCAGTCCGAGCTGCAGGACGTCATGGGCACCGCAGACCTCCCATCCGTTACGGTGGGGTTCTTCGATCTTGGGATGGACTCGCTCATGGCGGTGGAACTGCGCAGCCGCCTCAACAGGCTCCTGGCGCAGGCTGCGGTCGTTTCCGACACGGCGGCCTTCGACTACCCCAACGTCGCGCGTCTTGGCGCCCACCTGCTCGAACAGCTCGGCCTAGTCGAAGAAGTCGCGCCCGAGCCCGAAGCCGACGACTCGGACGACCCGATGGACCAGATGGTTGCGGATCTTTCCGAAGATGAACTGCTCGCCGAAATCGAGGCGGAGCTGAGCGGATCGTAAGCGACGGGAACCTCATGAGAATCGCCGACTATCCACCCCAACCGCCGCTCGATGCGCACATGCTGGCCTACCACCTGGACGTGCTTCGTCGCGGCGCCTCAATCGCGCACGAAGAGTTCAGCTACGGTCGAAGCCCCCATCAGAGGCTGCTCGTCGTTCCGGCCGAGAGCCCGACCGGCGTAGTCCTCGCGTTCGTCCATGGCGGTGGTTGGATCAACGGCTACAAGGAGTGGTTGACGTTCATGGCGCCGGCCCTCGGCAAGTTGGGGGTTACGTTCGCCTCAATCGGTTACCGCCTCGCTCCCGGGACCTTGTTTCCTGACTGCTTCTTCGACGTTGTGGACGGGATCGCCGCCCTGCACGGCAAGGTAAAGGAGTTCGGAGGCGATCCGGAGAGCTTTTTCCTGGGCGGGCATTCCGCCGGAGCCCAACTGGCGTCCCTTGCGGCGGTCACGGACCACTGGCAATCGTCGCGCGGCTTGCCCGCGGACCTGGTCCGTGGCTGTCTGCCCGTCTCGGGGCTGTTTGATTTCAGACCGGGGAATGGAATGCCGGTTAGACCCCGGTTCCTCGGTCCTCCACGCTCCGGCTATGCCGAGGCGGCAAGCGCCATCGTCCACATCAAGGCGCCGCCACCCTTCCTGCTGGCATGGGGCAGTCGGGACTTTCCGCACGTGCGCAGCCATTCGGTGGCGATGGCGGGGGCCCTGAGGGCTGCAGGCGGCCGGGTTGAGACGCAGGTGTTCGCGGGTCTCAGCCACATGCAGTGCAGCCTCGAGACCGGAAAGCTGGACGGCGCGTGGGCCGGGCGCGCCGTCCGCTGGATGAACCGGCAGCTGCCGCGCTAACGCGACCGCCGTCAACCGGGTACGAAACCCGACCGGGTACGAAACCCCGACTCTTTCTAACGAAAAAGCCGCGAAGGGTGTCTAGTCTACAGGGATGACGGAGCAATCAGATGCGGAATTGGTGCTGCTGGCCCGTGAGGGCGACGGGAACGCATACGGCGAGCTGGTCCGCCGTTACCAACGCGCGGCCTACGCCGTGGCGTTGTCCGTAACCGGCAGCCACCAGGACGCGGAAGATGCGGCTCAGGAGTCGTTTCTGGTTGCGTTGCAGCGGCTTGACGACTGTCGGAACCCCGCGCGGTTCGCGGGATGGCTTCTGACGATCGTCAGGAACCGATCGCGGAACCTGATTCGACGCGAGAGTCTGCGCAGCACGGAGCAGATTCCCGAGAGCGCGAGCACAAGCGCCCCGAGTCCCGACAGGATGGTGGACATTTCGGTGCTTCGAAGCCGACTGAAGGAGGCATTGAACAAATTGCCGGAGATACAGCGCAAGGTCGTGCTTCTCCACGACCTGGAGGGGTGGAAACACGACGAGATTTCCCAGCAGCTGGGAATGCCCTCGGGCACGGTCCGATCGCACCTCCACTTTGCGAGAAAAACGCTCCGGGCCGAGTTGGCCGAATGGAGCGGACACATATGACCCCTACCGTGACGACGAAAGTCGAGGTGAACATGGAAAGCCAAGATCACATCGCGGAGCTACGGACCCTGGATCCTGGACACGGGCGTCCAGAGTACTGGAACGACTTCCGCGCGAACGTCATGGCGCGCGCCGCATTCGAACTTGCCAGACGGCGTCGGGCCGTCCGCGCGTCCGTGACGGCGGTCCTTTCGGGATGGTCTCGCAGCCTCATTCCCGTGGCCCTGGCCGCGGCAGCGATTGCGGCCGTGATGCTCGCCACTGAGGCGCGCCACGATACGGAGGCCGCCGCTCGGCTGGCGGTGCACGACATTCTGGGTGAGGTCGAGGACGAGCCCGCGTTCGAGGCGTTCGTCGGCAGCGACCAAACGGCTAACGCCGGCGCATTCCTGGCATTGGTGGAGGGCGGCACGCGCTGATGGCAAACGACAAGCGAGCCAGGCTGATTTCGGTACTCCTTCTCATCCTGACGTTTGCAGCCGGCTACATGCTGGGATTGGCCCGGGAATCCCGTCGGTCTGCGGAGGCGGTTCCCTCGGTCGATGCGGTCGTGGCGGACGAGGCGGCGCAGGAAGCCGCGTCCCCCGACGAGGCTCCCCGCGACGAGGATGCGGATTCCTCACGCGCCCGTGAACCGGTCATATACGAGCTCGGACTGGAGCCGGAGCAGCGAGAGCGCGTCGCAGAGATCATCCGTCATTTCAGGGGTCGCATGCGAACGCTCAACCGGGAGTCCCGCGCGGCCTACGACCGCGACCAAACGGCGCTGCTCAACGCAACGCGCGATTCCATCAAGTCCATCCTGAATCCCGTTCAGGTCGTGCAGTACGATTCGCTGTTAGCGGTGCGTTACCCCCCGGAACGAGGCCGCCAAGGCGACGATCGGCGCGACCGGCGTCGCGAAAACCGCTCGGATCAAGGGGATAATCGCTGACATGAAACTCCACAACCGCGTGTTCGCGGCTTCCCGCCGCGAGTGCTTTCGCGCCCGGCACGACAGGCGCTCGGCGACGTTTGGACGCGCGTTCGCCTGCGGGCTGCTCGCCGTGGCCGCATTGTCGGGACGACCTCTGGCGGCGCAGGAGCCGGGACCGACGATGTCTCTGGCCGAGGCGTTGCGGCTGGCGTTGGTGCACAGCCCCCAGCTGGCCCAGAGCGAGGCGACGCTCAACAATGCGGGCGGAACGCGACGTCGAGCCTGGGGCTCGTTCCTGCCCAATCTGAGCATGGGATCCGGCGCGTCGGTGCAAAGCCAGAACCGCTTCGACCCCAACACGCAGCGCGTTGTGACGGGCAACAGCGACTCGTACAACGCTTCGCTCAACGCGAACTACCAGGTCTTTCAGGGAGGCCGAAAGTTCTCCGAGCTGGACCGCACGGAATCCGCGCTCATCGAGGCGGAGGCCCGGTTCGGGAATCAGCGCTTTGCGGTTCTGCTCCAGACCAACACGCTCTTCCTGAACGCCCTCAGACAGGCGGAATTGGTTGCCGTGGCCGAAGCCAGCGTCACCAGGGCCGAGGAAAGCCTCGAGATTACCCGCAGACGGGTGCAGGTCGGAACCGCCACGCGTTCGGACAGTCTCCGCACCCGGCTGGAGCTGGCGAACGCCCGCCAAAGCCTGCTTCAGTCTCAGAACCAGCTGCGCGGCGCGCAGTTTGCGCTCGGACGCCAGGTGGGCGCCGACAGCCTGGTCGTACCCGAATTGCCCGCGAACCTCATGCCGGCGCCGCTTGCAATCGGGGAACAGGAGATCATCGCGTTGGCCGAATCGGTGTCGCCTGCCGTGCGCGCCGCAGAGGCGGCATCGGCCGTGGCGCGTGCCAGCGTCGGCAGTGCGCGCAGCTCCTACCTGCCCAACCTGTCGGTGTCTTCCGGTTACACGTGGGCCAATCAGGACAGGTCGTTCGCCGGGGGGAACACCAGCTGGAATCTGCGGATTTCCGGCAGCTACCAGCTCTTCGACGGCTTCCAGCGCGAACAGAACGTCGCCCAGGCTTCCGAGAGCCGCCGGGTCGCGCGCCTGACCGCCGACGATGCCCGGCGCGGCGTGCGGCAAGACGTGGATGCGGCGCTCCGGACGCTCGAGACCCAGGAGCTGGCCATCGACATTGCGTCCGACGCCGTGTTTGTGGCCGAAGAGGATCTGCGACTCATCCGCGAGCGATACCAGGTGCAAATGGCGACCATTCTCGACGTGATCACCAGCCAGGTGGCACTGGAGCAAGCTGAAGCAAATCTCGTTTCCGCGCGGTACGACTACATGGTAGCCAAGGCGCAACTTGAATCGATTGTGGGGAGGGAGCTTTGAGAACGAACGCGAGCAGGCGCAGCGCAATGAACGGTGGCGGAGCCGGCGCGCCCGAAGTGGTGATCCAAACCGAAGGGTTGAGAAAGTACTACATACTCGGCGCCGAAACCGTCCGCGCCGTCAGGGGCGTGGACCTGGAGGTTCGGCGGGGCGAATTCGTCGCGATCATGGGGCCGTCGGGAAGCGGAAAATCGACCTTCATGAACCTGATCGGATGCCTGGACACGCCCACGGCCGGAAACTACTGGCTTAACGGGCGCAAGGTGTCGGAGCTGTCCGACGATCAGCTGGCCCGAGTGCGCAACCGCGACATCGGCTTCGTGTTCCAGACCTTCAACCTTCTGCCGCGCGCCACGGCGCTGCACAACGTCGAGCTGCCGCTGATCTACGCGGGGGTCTCGTCCAGGGAAAGGCGCAGGCACGCCGAGGAAAAGCTGGCGCTGGTGGGCTTGGCCGATCGCATGGACCACAGGCCGCCGGAGCTTTCCGGAGGCCAGCGGCAGCGGGTGGCGATCGCGCGCGCCTTGGTGAACGACCCGGCGCTGCTCCTCGCGGACGAACCTACGGGCAATCTCGACTCGGTTACGACTACGGAGATTGTGGACATCCTGTCGGGGCTGAACGACGCGGGGCAAACGATCGTGTTGGTAACTCACGAATCGGACATCGCCGCCGCAACTTCCAGGCAGATTCACCTGAGTGACGGGTTGGTGGAGCGGGACTTCATGAACGACGGAAAGGATTAGCAGCCCGGGCGCCTCCCGCCTCTCGGTGCGGGCACGGGTTGATCCACGGACTGTTAGCGAAAAGAGGGCCGAAGAATGAGAAAACCGACTACTGCGTTCATCGTTGCGAGCCTGCCTCTGGCCGCGCTTGCAGGATGCGAAGTCGTTCAGGAGGACATGCAAGACGCGACGGTGCCGTCGGCCCCCGCCGAAGTTCGGGACCTGCGGATCACCGCCGAGGCCACCGGCGAACTTGAGCCCGTCCTGCGGGTCGAAGTCAAATCCAAGGCCTCGGGCGAGATCCTGGATCTCTACGTCGACTCCGGCGACGACGTCGAGCCTGGTGCGCTCCTGGCCAGGATCGACCCGCGCGACGTGCAGAACGGCTTCGAACAGGCCACGGCCGACCTGGACGTGGCGAAGGCCAGGATCGAAATCGCCGAGGCGCAGCTGGACCGTTCCCGCGAGCTGTTGGCGTCCGAGGTCATCGCCGCGCAGGAATTCGAGACCAAGGAGCTGGAATTCGCCAACGCCCAAGCCGCCCACGTTCGGGCGGAGACCAACCTGGAGCTGGCTACCCTGCGACTCGAGGACGTTACCATACGGGCGCCCATGGCCGGCACGATTCTCGAGAAGCAGGTCGAGTACGGCCAGGTCATTCAGTCCGCTACGCAGAACGTGTCGGGCGGCACCACGCTGTTCATCATGGCCAACCTGGACGACATGCGGGTGCGCACGCTCGTCGACGAGACCGACGTCGGACAGCTTACGGCAGGCATGACCGCGACGGTTACCGTGGAAGCCTTTCCGGACCGGACGTTCCAGGGCGCGATAGAAAAGATCGAGCCGCAGGCCGTGGTCCAACAGAACGTCACCATGTTCCCGGTCATCGTGCTGCTCGACAATCGCGCGGGACTCCTCAAGCCCGGCATGAACGCCGAAGTCGAAATCCTGGTTGACGAACGGATTGCCACGCTCACCGTTCCAAACAACGCAGTGGTTCAACCCCAGGAACTCGCGCCGGCCGCCGAGGTGCTGGGAATGGATCCGCAATTGGCCGCGATCGACCGCGATGCCTGGCGCGACCTGATGGCCGAGGCCGCGGCGAAGACGGGCGCCCCGGCGCCAGGACGAATGGCCGGCGGCGCCGGCGGGGGCATGCCGGCCAACATTCGCGCTGCGCTCCAATCCGGCGAGATCAGTCCCGACTCCATGCGGGCGCTTTTTGGCGCGATGCGCCAGGGCCGGGGCGGCGGCCAACCACGCCAGGGCGGGCCCGGAGGTGGCGGACGCGGTTTCGGCGGTGGCGCAATGCCGGCCATGGGCGGATCGAGTGGAAGCCCGGCGTTTCGGCCGGCGGTGGCGTTCGTCGTCGACGAGATGGGGACCCTCACGGCGCGTCCCGTGGTGATGGGAGTCAGTGACTGGGACTACGCCGAGATCCTCGCCGGACTGGACGAAGGGGAACAGCTGGCGCTTATCGGAGCGGCGCAGTTGCAGGCGAGGCAGCAGGAACGCATTGAGCAAATGCGGGGCCGGTTCCGACCGTTCTAGACAGCCCACGGAGAGCTGAACGATGTTCATCTTGAGGGAAATCGTGCTCGTGGCGTTTGCGTCCATTCGCGCCAACGCGCTTCGCTCCGGGCTGACCACCCTGGGCATCGTCATCGGTACGGCGGCGGTCATCACCATGGTGGCATTGGGCGAAGGCGCGCAGCGCCAAGTGCAGCAGCAAATCGAGAACATGGGAACGAACATCCTGACCGTTCGTCCCGGCCAGGGGTTTTTTCGCGGCGTGGCGAGCGGCACGCGTCGCCTCGAGGAGGACGACGCCATCGCCCTGCGAAACCAGATCGGCGACGTGTACGAGATCGCTCCCGAGATCGAGAGCCGGTACCAGGTGACCTACGCCCGCGCGAACTCTTCCAATTCGGTTGTTGGGACGTGGCCTTCGTTCTTTTCTCTCCACAGTCACGAGTTGGCCCACGGCCGTTTCTTCGACGAAGGCGAAGTTCAAGGGCGGCGGCGCGTTGCCGTACTCGGCTCCAACGTCCCCGAGGATCTCACCACTCCCGCCGGGCTGCTCGTCGGCCGCACAATCCAGATCCGCGGCATCCCGTTCGAAGTGGTGGGCGTCCTGGAGGAAAAGGGTGGGGCGATGTGGATGCAGCCCGACGATCAGATCTTCATTCCTCTCTCGACCGCCATGTACCGGGTCATGGGGGGCCGAGACCGACTGCGTTCGATCTACGTGGCGGCCCCTTCACCCGATGAACTTGATCCCGCGTGGGCGGAAATCGACCGCATCATCCGGCGCGAGCACCGCATTCCACCCACCGAAGAAGCCGATTTCAGCATTCAACAGTCTTCCGACATCCTGGAGACCTTCAACGAGACCACGCAGACGTTCGCCCTGCTGCTTGCCGGGATCGCCGGCGTGAGTCTGTTGGTTGGCGGGATCGGAATCATGAACATCATGCTGGTCAGCGTCACCGAACGGACTCGCGAAATCGGCGTGCGCAAGGCGCTGGGAGCAACCCGCAAGACGATTCTTTTTCAGTTCCTGGTCGAGGCGCTGGTACTGTGCGTTTTCGGGGGCCTGCTCGGGGTGACGGCGGGGTTTGGAAGCGCCGAGCTGATCACGCGGCTCTATGGGACCCAGACCGCGGTTGCGGCTGAAGCGGTGGCCGTGGCGCTGAGCTTTTCGGCTGCAATCGGCTTGTTCTTCGGGATCTGGCCGGCGCGCAGGGCGTCGGTTCTGGACCCGATTGAAGCGCTTCGCTACGAGTAGGAGCGGCCCCAGCGGGCCCCAGCGGGCGACTTGGCGGCGAGTCAGCTTGGCGGCGGGTCAGCTCGGTGGGGGGTACGTCACCTCTACGGCGTCTCCCCGTCGCGTCACGCTGATTCCCACGGGCAGGGTTGATTCGGCCAAAGCCACCCGCAGATCCTCTACCGATCCGATTGCCCGGTTGCCCACTGCGCGGATAACGTCGCCCTCCCGAAATCCCGCGCGTTGGGCCGGACTCATATCCAGCACCCGCGTGACGAGCACGCCTGCCGCGACGCCGAAGTATTGTCCCAGCTCGGCGGTGACCTCGCGCACCTCGACGCCGCCGAGTACCACGGGCCCCCTCAGGATCAACGGCGTTAGCGCGCGGGGGGACCCCATGTCGGACGTCGCGGCGGCGGCGCGCAGACTTCCTCCGCCACCTGCCGTGGGCGGCGCCAAGCCGTCGGCGGTCGGCCGCGGCGGTTCGTCCATTTCCATTTCGCGCTCCACTTCGCGCGCAGCCCGCAGGGTGTCCCGTCGTTCGCTTGCGGGTCCCCGCCATCGGATCTGCACTCGCGCCTCGGCGACGCGCACTCTGTCGCCCGGGCTCCTGAACGCGGGGATCAAGGTGTCGGGCGCGTTCCCCGCTGCCATCAGCCGTAGAATCGAGTCGGCCGCGTGCCAAATGCGCTGCTGGATGCTCTCGAAGCGCATGGGATCGAATGGCCCTTGCAGCTGAGGCCGTGGTTCGGCGACAATCGTGACCTCGTCGGCTCGCCCCGCCCGCAATAGTCCAACTTCGAGTGGCCGGCCGATCTCGAGATCAAGGACGATGTCCAGCCAGCCGTGGTAGTCCGAGAGTGGGCTGCCGTTGACCGAGACCACCAGGTCGCCGGGCTGCAACCCGCCGCGGTGAGCCGGACTGGGTGCGAAGACGTCGGTGACGAGCACGGCGAATCCCCGCTCGCCGGGGTACTGCACGGCCTGCGACATGATGCCCAGCCATGCTCTCGGCGGCGCGGCGTCAAGTGCATCCTGCGCGGCGCCGGCCACGGGCAGCGCGATTCCCACGGCCCCGAGCAGGCTTACCCAGCCCCAAGGCGCGGTCATTCGTCGGGTGAACGCCATCCGGCCCACTAGCGCCATGAATCCAGACTGATTTGGTGAATAACCTGCTGCCGCTCCAATAGCGTGCTTACGTACACTGCGTTCATGAACTCGTCGGCGGGGGATTCCTGCACTGCGGCTTCGCCCGCCGCGACCAGAGCCTCCAACGCGGCCAGTCGCGATACCGGGTCGGTGCGCAGTCGCTGCCCGTTGAGGGCGTGGAACAGCTCCTGGTGATCGCGATGTGCCTGGCGCCACGCGTGTTCCGCGTCTTCAACCGCCTTGCGAGCGTCGTCAAGCGTTGCCGGGGTGGTGGTTGCGGCTACCGTGGACGCCTGCTGCGACGGCCTCCCGCCAGCCGTGATCCATCCGACCGTGGTGCCGCCGATGAAGAGGACGAAGGCGGCGGCGATCTGCGCCCATTTCCGCCACATGCCCATACCGGGGACGGGCCCGCGCACGATGCCGGTTGCCACCAACTCCTCTTCAAGTCGATGCCATCCGCCAGGCGGCGGCAAAATGGAGGGGAGATTGCGCAGGGCCCTGGTCTGGGCCTGAACCGCCTCCAGCTCCCGTCGGAGGGCGGGATCCTTTTCCAGCAGCGCCTTTTCCCGCGGGGTCGGTTGCTCGTCTACCAACCGGGCCAGATCTTCCAGCTTCAAACGCTCCATGCTTCGACCTTCTTCGGACTGGGTTCGAATCCGCGCATCATGCGACGCATCTTGGCGCGCGCCTTGAACAACTGCGATTTGGAGGTGCCGGCGGTCACCCCCAGGAGCTCCCCTATGGCGTCGTGGGTGTACCCCAGGTGATCGTGGAGAATCAGGATTTTGCGCATTCCCTCGGGAAGCTGGTCCAGGGCCTCTTCCAGCTTGCGCCGCAGCAGCACGTCGCCGCCCCGCGTCGGTGCGGGCACGTCCGGCGGCAACCATTCTTCGCGTTTTCGCCGGGTCTGGGCCTTCTTTTCGAGCTGCAGCGCCGTGTTGATCGCAATCCGATGCAGCCAGGTCGAGAGCTTTGCGTCGCCGCGAAACGAAGGCAGGGCGCGAATCGCCCGGATCCACGCTTCCTGCGCGTAGTCTTGCGCGGTATCGTCGTCGCCGGCAATGCGACGTACGACGGCGTACACCCGGGGGGCGTGTCGGTCGTAAAGTGCTCGGACGGCTCTCCCGTCGCCATTACATGCCCGGCGTATCAGCTGTGTCTCCATGTCTTTCAGTTTTTCCACGGATGGCTCCCACGTCGTCCCCGCTCCAGTCGTGGCGCGTTAGATTGTCTTCGGTCGCGTCCCTATGATTGAGGGTGCCGCCAAAAAGGTTGCCCCTGCGACCCGCTCCTTCAACTCCGCTTGCGATTTTCGAGAATTCTCCGATGACCGGCATCTCCCCGCGCCTACCCGGCGCATCCTTCCTGAAGTGTACCGCGACGGGCGAACGCTTCGAGTCCGAACAGCTCATCGGCCTGTCGCCGGCGGGCAAGCCCCTGTTCGCCTGCTACGATCTTGAATCGCTGCGCGGACGCTTCACGCCCAATTCATTGGTCGGGCGCGCCCCGACGATGTGGCGATACGAGGAAGTGCTGCCGGTTCGCGATCCCGCCAGCCGGGTCACGCTGGGCGAAGGGTTTACGCCGCTGCTGCACGCTCCGCGCCTGGCGCTTGCACTGGGCGTGCGCCGGGTCTGGGTCAAGGACGAAGGACAGAACCCTACCGGATCGTTCAAGGACCGGGGATTGGGCATGGCCGTGTCGCGGGCTTTCGAACTTGGCGCAAAGGAGCTGGCGATCCCGTCGGCGGGGAACGCAGCCGGCTCGAGCGCGGCCTACGGCGCCGCTGCGGGGATCCCCGTGCACGTCGTGGTGCCCGAAGACACGCCGCTCCCGATCCTTGCGGAGATTCGCGCCCTTGGAGCCGATCTGCAGATGCTCGACGGCTTGATCAGCGACTGTGGCCTGGTGGTCAGGCGGCGCTGCGACGAAGACGGCTGGTGGGACCTTTCCACGCTCAAGGAGCCGTACCGGATTGAGGGAAAGAAGACCATGGGCTACGAGCTCTTCGAGCAGCTTGGCGGCCGGTTGCCGGACGCGATCGTCTACCCCACCGGCGGCGGCACCGGCCTGATCGGCATGTGGAAAGCCTTCGACGAAATGCAAGCGCTGGGATGGATCGGGGCCGAGCGTCCACGTATGTTCAGCGTGCAGTCCACCGGGTGCGCCCCCATGGTCAAGGCCTGGGAGGAAGGGCGCGCCGAGGCCGTGACCTGGCAGGGCGCGGAGACCTACGCGGCCGGGTTGCGCGTTCCGGGAGCCGTGGGAGACTTTCTCATCCTGGCGGCGATTCGCGAATCCGGCGGCGGCGCCGTTGCGGTACCCGATGCCGAGATGGAGACTTGGGTGGACCGGATCGGCGCGCTTACCGGAATCTTCGCCGCGCCGGAGGGTGGGGCGACGGCCGCCGCGGTGCCGCGATTGATTGAAATGGGACTTCTCCATGCCGAGGACGAGGTGGTGCTTTTCAACACTGGAAGCGGTCTCAAGTATGTGGGGATGGCGCCGGTTGCGTGAGTTGGCGGGGGTCCTCGCGGCGGCGCTGCTGTGCTCGAGCTGCGTGGAATCATCCGATCAGGGCATGGCCGCGAGCAGCAGTACGTTGCCCCCCGCCGTGGTGGCGCAGTTGGCTCCCGACACCGCGCGCGAGCTCTCTCTGGGCGACGGCGTCGGATATCATTACCTGTGGTCGGCGCAAGGCCCGTGGGCGATCCACCTGGTCGAGGCCGAGATGACGCGCTGCGACCTCGACATCGTGGTCGTGCCTGCGCCCAGCCTGGGAGAGGCCCAGGGAAGGGCCAGAGCGCCGGTTGCCGACATGACGCCAGGTGCTCCGGTCGAGGCGTTGGTGGGGGTCAACGGCGACTTCTTCCGTTTGGACAACGGCGATCCACTCGGATCCGAGGTGACGGAAACGACCCGTCGCTTCAGGTCCCGTCCCGCCTTGGCGTGGGGCCCGCGACGGATTCCGTGGATCGGCATGCCGGTGAGGATCGGCGACCACATGGCATTCGGACTCGATACGCTGCCCCTGGCAGGGGAACCGTCGAGCGAGGTGCAAATAATCGGAGGCGATCCCGAGCTGCTGGACGGCGGCGTGGTGGCGGACGACCTGGGCGTTGCCGATCGACCTCTGTTCGTCGCCGGGCGGCACCCCCGCACCGCCATCGGATTCGACGCAGACGACGGGTTGCTTTGGTTCGTCGTTGTCGACGGTCGCCAAGTCCCGTACTCGGCCGGCATGTCTCTGCAGGAGCTGGTCAGTCTGTTTCGCTGGCTCGGCGTGGAAGAGGCCTTGAACCTCGACGGCGGGGGATCATCGACCATGCTGCTCGGCGCCGATCTCGTGAATCGCCCGTCCGACGACACGGGCGAGCGGCCCGTTGGCAACAGCCTGTGGCTGGTGCGGGATCTGGAGGGGTGCGAGACTGCCCCCTAGCCCTCGCCCAGACCAGGCCGCGATGCCTGCCTCAAGCCGCGATGCCTGCCTACTGCCGCTCCCAGGCGATGGACATGCCCACATACCCGCCCCGATCGGGTCCGGGCTCGAAATAGCGACCGCCAAACGCGTTGACCACGACCGAGCTCGCGTAGCGCGCGTCCGTCAGGTTGGTGACGCCGACGTACGGTGAAACCCTCATGGCGCCGAGGGCAACGTCCGTCGCGCCGAAGCGCAAATCGAGCAGGGTGAAGCCGTCGGCGTGCGCCTGGTTCGCGTCGTCCGCAGGGACGTCGTCCCGAGCTTCGAGGCGGAGCTCGCCGTACCACGCGCCGCGACCAGCCCGCAGGCTGCCTTCGAGCCGGTGGGGCGCGATGCCGGGCACGCGGTTGTCGCCGAAGTCGGCGTCGTCAACGGCAAACTCGACGAAGCGCGCGTCGACGTACCCGTAGGCAAGGCGAGCCGTAAGCAGCGAAGAGAGTGCAGTGCGGGCCGAGGCTTCGAACCCTCGCAGGCGCGATTCGCCAACGTTGCGATAGAAGCGGCGTCCCGGTGCGCTCGCAACCTCGAAGGGCACGAGCTGGTTGGTCAGCCGCGACGAGAACGCGGCCAGATCGTAGGCCACGTTCCCCCCGAGGTCGCCGCGCATTCCGGCCTCGACGGTCCAGCCGCGCTGCGGTTCGAGATCGGGGTTGAAGCCGCCGGCGCGATCGGGCTGGTTCGCCAGCTCCGTGGTCGTGGGCGTCTCGAACGAGCGCGCCAGCGATCCGAACAGCCCGTGGTCGCCGAGATCCACGTGGAACCCGAGCGACGGGCTCAGCCCGCTCATGGCGCGCGTACCGGAATCGTCGGGGTTGTCGGCGCCGGTGAAGCGGTCGTCGGCTCGGAAGCTGAAGCGATCGAAGCGGAGCGCCCCAACGACGTGCAGGCGCGTGGCCAGGGGCGTGCGGAATTGGCCGAAGAGCGCGGCCCCGCGAACGCGTTCGCGTTGGTCGAGCGTGAGATTGTCCGCTGCGCCGTTCTGATTCGCGAAGTTCTGGCGGTCGTCGCTCTGGATCTCGCCTTCGACGCCGAAATCCACGCGACCGGAGCCCGCCGGCGTCTCCCACTCGCGTCCCAGCGCGAACCGCAGGCCGCCGCCGTTCCGGTCCAGATCGATCACTTGCGTGGGAATGGGATTGTCCAGCTCGCGCCTGACGCCGTAGGCCGAAAAGACGCCGTCCATTGTTCCCACCGCTCCCTGCCAGCTCAAGCCCGCCTGGCCCTGCTTCACGTACTTGCGCGTACGCCTCCTGACGTTGAATCCCCAGGCCTCGTTGCTGCCCTCGTCGAAGAGCGCCGCCGGGAGCGATCCGCCATTGAGCGCATCCAGATCCAGGCCGCTCACCTGCAGGGCCAGGGTCCCTCCCGCGACGACCGACGTGAGCCCCGCATTGATCGTCGTGCGGGTGGCCTGGCTGTAGGGGTCTTCGCCCGAACCCGTGAGGTTGTCCCGAAAGCCGTCGAACCGGTGCTGCGCCACGCTGGCGCGAAACGCGACGTTGCCGGATGTGCCCGAACCGGTCGCCTGGACCCTCAACAGGCCGTTCGAACCGGCCACGACCGAGGCTCGCTGACGGTAAGGCCCGACATAGGGCGCGGCGCTCTGGAACAACAGTACGCCGCCGGCGCCGTTTCCGTAGAGTGCCGCGGCGGGGCCTCGCAGCGCTTCGACCCGTCCCAGCGAGCCAATGTCCAGATGGTCGAGCGTCGTTTGTCCGTCCGGCAGCGTGGCGGGGATCCCGTCAACCAGGATCTTGATCCCGCGCACCCCGAACTGCGCGCGCGCGCCGAAACCTCGAATCGAGATTCGCTCGCCAACCGCCGGATTGTAGCGATTCTGAACCCGCACCCCTGAGAGACCGTGCAACGCCTCTTCCAGAAACAGGCCGGTATTGCCTTCGGAGAGGTCCGTTCCGCCAAGCACCGAGGTGGCAAACGGCAGACGGTCGAGGCGGACCGGCGACCTGAGCACCGTGACTACGATCGGCGCCAGCGCAATCGTGTCCGCCGCTTCGGTTTGCGCCCGTGCCTGGGCCTGGCCCGTGACGAGCAAACCGATCATCGCGACGAAAAAGGGGACGATCGCAGCAAGAGGGACGAGGGAAGCATGGCGGATGAACGTGGGTATTCTGCGCAACGGATGGATCCTGTTCCGGTTCGACGAACGGTCGATCAGTTGGTGGGGGGTTCGATCTGCAAATCAAACGTATGCAGGAGAACGTCGGAAGGTATGATAACGACGAGTTCTTCCAGGTCGATCAGGTCGGAAATCGCGTACCCCACGCGCAGCCTGGGCGGGTCCAGTTCTTCGCCGGGCTTGACCACCGAGACCCGCAACGGCGTGTCGACCGCGACCCAGCACGCGCGATAATGCCCGGAGGCGTTGGTCTGCGCGGCGACCCCGCTGCGCCCGGACCGCAGCGACCTGGTCAGGACGTTGGTGGGCGACAGATCCTGGCCGACGTCGAAATCGCGCGCGAGCACGCGGACCATGACCCCCGGCACGGGCGTTCCGGCGCCGTCGGTGACCCGTCCCACCAGGATGCCGTCGTTGCGCAGCACCCCGGCGCCCGGAATGTTCGCCGAGTCGTCCGGTCGCTCCACGTCGCGACACACGTTCGTGACCACCCGCGCCATGGTCGGCGCCACGAAGTTGATCTGCGCGGGGTTTCTCGCTCCCTCCACGACCTCTACGTCGAAGGGTTCGGGCACGTACGAGTATGCGTCCAGATAGGGGTGCGAAAACGTCACGGAATAGACGCCGGCTTCGAGCTGGGTCAGTTCGAACCTCCCGTCTTCGTCGGTGCCGACGCCGATTGTCGATCCTTGAACGTATACTCGGGCACCGGGCAATCCGACGCGCAGACTGTCGAAGACGACGCCCGCGATGCGCCCGCCCTGGTCGGCCTCCATCACCACACCTTCATTCCCGTGGACCTTGAGAACGTCGCCGCCTTGCACGCTGATCCCTTCCAGGACGGATTGGACTCGCCCGCTCAGGGGATTGGTGACCACGCGTGCGCGCGGCATTCTGATGCGCCAGGAATTCACGATCCAGGTTCCGTTGGGGAGCGCTTCGAACCTGACCATTCCGCCGATTGGGGCGGCCAACAGGGACTCCGGCAGGTTGAGGTTCCGGTACTGGAAATCCAGCCATTCGAGCTGCGCGGTGTTGGGGTCGATCCACAGCGTGCCCGAAATCGTCGGCACGTCGCGACCGCGGATGGGCTGGAAGGCCAGACCGATCAGACCCGGCGCGCGATCCTCGTCGCTTCTGATGCGAAAGCAATGCGAATCGAGGAACGGATCCGAGAGCAACACCGCCGCGTCGGGCGCCCAATAGACCGACTCGACCGGCGTGAGACGCGCGAATCCCTGCTCAATGAGCTGTTCGGCGGGCAGCGAGACGTAGGGGGCCTGGCGATACCCCCGATCGTAGCTGCGGTCCTCCGAGACGACCCTGCGGTTTTCGCGGTCCATCTGGCGCTGTACGCTCACCATCTCGTAGCGGTAGTATCCTCGTTCCTGCGTCCAGGCTGCGGCTTCCAGCGCCTTCCTCGCCTCGTCCCAAAGGCGCGTCACCGCGAGCCCGTCTTCGGGTCGGACCCGGCAGCGGCGATCGCCCTCGGCCTCGATGCCCGCAAGCGAAACGGCCTCGACCTTAGCGACGATGTCGACCATGACGGTGTCGGCCGCGGCAATCTCGAAGCGTTGCGAATGGGTCGTGGCGTAGCCGATTCGGTCGGCCCTCACCCGGTATCGGCCCGGCGCGGGCGCGGTCAGCTGGTAGAGGCCGCTCTCGCGCGACAGGCTGCGATCGAGCTGCCGATCCTGGTCGTCGACCAGGCTCATCATGGCGCCCCCGATGGCGGTGGACCCGTCGATGTCCAGGAGACGTCCTCGCACGATTTGGCCGTTGGCCGTGGTCGCAAGCGTCCCCATGCCGACCAAAGTCGCGCACAGGCCGATCGCGCTCGGCATCTGTGATACTCGCAATGCTCGCCTCCCGCTGCGGTGCTCCCAAACGTGCCGGTGCTCCCAAGGTGCCAAGGTAACACACGCGGCGCGCCGCTGCCGCTGCCGATGCCGCTTGAGCGGAGCGCCCGCGTAGCCTAACTTGGCCACATCGCCTTCGATCGGAGCTCCGTAATGACAACTGGACCGTTTCGCGCAACCCTGGCCGCAATGATCGCGCTGGCTTCCCAGCCCCTCGGCCTTGGCGCACAGAACCCTGGATACACGCCCGAACTGTACTACCAGCTGGTCGGCGTCGGCGAGGTCGCCGTGTCGCCAAGCGAAAACTACGTCGCCTTTACGGTCACCACGGTGGTCGAGGACGAGAACGGCCGCCACCGGGAGATCTGGTTGCAGCGGCTGTCCGACGGCCGTCCCGACGGCGATCCGTTCCGGGTCACCAGTCCCACCGAGGAATCGAGCGGCCCCCGCTGGTCGCCGGACGGCTCGCTGCTCGCATTCTCGTCGGCCAGAGGCGGCAAGTCGGGCTCGGTGTGGTTTCTGCGCGTAGACGGTCCGGGGGGCGAAGCGTTCCAGATCGAAGGCGTGCGCGGCCCGCCCGTATGGTCGCCGGACGGGTCGATGATCGCGTACGCCGGCACGCCCGCAACCGAGGACGAACCAGATGGCGGGGACCGCGACCCCCGCACCGGTTGGATCGCCCCCGACGCCGCCAGCCGCACCCTCGACGCCGAGCGCTTCGACGGCAGGGTCGTCACTTCGCTGCGCTACAAGCGCGACGGCCGACTCGCGTTCCAACCGCACTACCTGACCCAGGACAAGCGCCAGCTCATGGTGGTCGCGGCCGAGGGCGGCGTCCCGCGCCAGCTCACTCGCCTGAGCTTCAACGCCGGCGCCCCGGTATGGTCGGCGAACGGCCGGGTCATCTTCTTCACCGGCGACGAGCGCGAAGACGCCGAGCTCGATTCCGACAACACGGGCGACATCTGGGCCGTCGACGCGGATGGCTGCACGGTCCGACGCCTCACGGCCAATCCCGGCACGGAGAGTGCGCCCGCGGTGTCGCCCGACGGTAGCATGCTCGCCTTCCTTTCAACGCCCGCGCGCGGCAGCCAGACGGATCTGATGGTCGCGGAGATCGGCTCCGACGGCCATTTTCGCGGCGACCCGAGGAACCTGACCGCGGATTGGGACCGCCGCCCAGGCGCGCCCGGCTGGACCGCCGACGGGCAGGGCATCGTCTTCGCGGCGGGGATCGAGGGCAACGCCCACCTTTTCCGCGTCGGCGCCGAGGTCTCCAACGCAGGTGCGGCAGGCGTCATGCAGGTCACGCGGGGCAACCGTCGACTGTCGTCTTTCTCGCACGCCCCTTCCGGGCGGTTCATGGCCTTCACCGCGACCGACGCGGTGGCCCCGGCCGAGCTCTACGTCGGCGCCGCGGACGGCTCGACGGAACAAAAGGCCACCCGCTTCAACGATTCCTGGCTTGCGCAAGTGACGCTCATGCCCGCCGAGGAGCTGACCTGGACCGTGGCCGACGGCTCCACCATTCAGGGCTGGGTCGTCAAGCCGGTGGGTTTCCAGGAAGGCCAATCCTACCCGATGGTGCTGAAGATTCACGGCGGGCCGCACTCCGCCTACGGCAACACCTTCTTCCCCACGTTTCACGTGCTGTCGGCGGCGGGGTTCTTCGTCCTTTACCCCAACCCGCGCGGATCGTCGGGCTATGGGCACGACTTCCAGTACGCGACCCGAGGCGAGTGGGGCATCGTCGATCGCGAAGACTATCTGACCGGCGTCGACGCCGCCATCGCGAAATACCCCGAAATCGACGCCGACCGACTGGGCGTTTCGGGCGGAAGCTACGGCGGATTCATGACCAACTGGCTCACCGCCACCACCGATCGCTTCCATGCCGCCGTCACGTCGCGCTCGATCACCAACTGGGAGAGCTGGTGGGGAACATCCGACGCCCAGGGCCTCACCGAGTACGAGTTCTACGGGCCGCCGTGGGAGCAGCGCGACCTCTACCGACGCCTGTCGCCCATTTCGTATGTCGAAAACGTGACCGCGCCGACCCTGATCATTCACAGCGAAAACGACTACCGCACGCCGATCGGCGACGGAGAACAATGGTTCATGTCGCTCAAGAAGCTGGGCGTCCCGGTGGAGCTGGTCCGCTATCCGCGTTCGTCGCACGGGCTGTCGCGCACGGGCGAACCGTGGCTGCTCGTGGACCGTCTCGAGCGCCTGCGCAGCTGGTTCGAGCACTTCCTGATCCAGAACCCTCCGGGCATGCGCACGCAGGAGGGCGGCACGCGTTAGCAAGTCGGAGTCCGCCGCCGTGACCCCGCTGCCACAGCCCCCCTTTGCCGATCGCCGCGAGACCGCGTTGTCGCGCATGGCGAACGCGTCCATGCTGTTGCCCGCTGCGAGTGTGAGGTACAAGAGCGGCGATTCGGAGTACCGCTACCGCCCCGATTCCGAACTGTGGTATCTGACCGGCTGGAAGGAGAATGCCGGCATCGCCATGCTGCGAGGCCACGGCGCCAACCGCCGTTTCGTGCTCTTCGCCCCCGAGCCCGACCCCGAAAAGGAGCGCTGGACGGGCCCGCGGCTCGCCCTGGAAGACGTGAAGGCCCGGTTCGAGGCCGACGCCGTATACCCCCTGAACGAGTTCGGCGAGCGCGCGCCGGACCTGCTTGCCGCCGCCGATCGGATCCATTACCGGCTGGGCTCGTCGCCCGGCTGCGACCGCGCGGTGGCCGCGGCCCTGCGCGCGGGGCGCACGCGGCGGGCCCGCAAGGGGACCGGCGCGTACGCCCTGATCGATCCTGGCGCCGTGCTGGACCCGATGCGCGTGCGCAAGGACGCCACCGAGATCGCGCGGCTGCGCGCAGCCGCGCAAATCTCGGTGGCGGCGTTTCGCGAGGCGCTGGGACGCGTGCGGCCCGGGGCGGGGGAGTGGGAGATTGAGGCCGCGCTCGAGAGCGGATTTCGTCGCCGGGGCGCCGACGGCCCGGCGTTCGCCACGATCGTGGCTGCGGGGGCCAACGCGTGCACGCTGCACTATGCGGCCAACGGCGACCGCATCGGAGCGGGCGATCTCGTGGTGATCGACGCGGGGGCGGAGCTCGACGGCTACGCCGCCGACATCACGCGCACCGTACCCGCAGCGGGGGCAATTGCGGGCGCCCGCCGGGACGCATGCGAGATCGTGCGCGAGGCGCACCGGGCGGCATTGGCGGCGTGTCGCGCGGGTGCGACGATCGAGGACGTGCACGACGCGGCCAGCCGCGCGATCGCGGAGGGGCTGGTGGGGATGGGGGTCCTGGATGCACCCGTGGACAAGGCCCTGGAAGAGGGCGCGCACCGCGCGTTCTTTCCGCACCAGACCTCTCACTGGCTTGGGCTCGACACCCACGACGCGGGATCGTACCGCACCGAGGAGGGACCCGTGGCGCTGGAGGCGGGCATGGCCTTTACGGTGGAGCCAGGGCTCTATTTCCCGACCGGTGGGTGCGACGCGGTTCCCGAACTCGAGGGTACCGGCATTCGGCTCGAAGACGACGTGTTGATTGCCGAGAACGGCGTCGCCGAGGTGCTCACGGGCGACCTGCCGGTGGCCCCCGACGAGCTGGCGGGCTTGCTGGGCACGGCGTCGTGAACCCACGCGAGGAGATGAACCGGGTTGCACCGCAAACACCCTGGACGGAGACGATTGTCGTGACCGAGGTTACACGTTTTTTCAGCGATTCCGGCCTGACGAGCCGGCTGGTCGAACGACTGGTACTGGCCGGACGGGTCATGTTTGCGGCGGCACGCGACGGCGTTGGGGGCTTTGCGGCTGAGGCACGGACTCCACGTTCGTCGGCTGCCGACTCACTCACCCCCCCCATTATAACTTAGCATCCCTTCCGTCAAGGGGGGCGGATACACAGCCACGGGGATCCTCATCTCGGGCGCGATGGTTGTGGCAGGCATTGGCGCTCCTGGTCCTGACGAGTTGCGGCTTCGACGAACCTGGAATGGTAGCGCCCGTCGAGCAGACCGACGCTCCCGCCGCGGCTGTGATGGCGAACGGCACGGCGCAGGCGGGGGGCGGCTTGCGGTGGGAAACGACCATGACGGCCTACAAGGACGGGAACTACTCGGGCTTCTCCCAAACCGACGGAAGCCTGTCTCCCGCCACCTTCACCTACAAGGACAGGGACGACCCCAAAACCAACACCACCTATACCGTCGGGTGGCTGGAGTACACGCCCGGCGGCGCCAAGACCTACTTCATCCTGAACAAGCGGCTGCCGGACCCCGCGACAGGCGGCCAGTACACCTTGGTCATCCCCAACGACGGCCCGGATCAGAATGTGTACGGCGAGTACGGGCTGACGTACTGGAAGAACGATACTAGCACCGGCTTCGGTGACAGGTATTGGTACCGCGTCTGCGAAGCGTCCGTTTGCAAAACAAATGGCGAAACTTTTCGTAATCTTCACTTCAAGGATGACGCGAACTACACGGTCCGTCTCTTCTACGACGCGCCCAAGCCGGCGAAGCCCACGGGCCTGAGCACCGCGCCGGGCGACACCTGGGCGGAGCTCACCTGGGACAATCCGAACAACGACGAAATCAAATACTGGAACTATCGCCAGAAGACCACTGGCAACTGGAGCGGCTCGACGAAGATGGGCGGCGACCCTGACAAGACCAGCCACCGTGTCTGGAATCTCACCAACGACGTGACCTACCAGTTCCAGATACGCGCCTGGACGGAGAACAAGGTCGGCGACTGGTCGGACGCGGCGAGCGTCACCCCGAAGACGGCGCCGGACGCGCCGACGAGGTTCCGCGCCACACCGGGCAACGCACAGGTGGCGCTCCAATGGGAGCTTCCGACGGACACCACGATTACCCAGTGGCAGTACCGCTACAAGACCAGCGGCGAGTACGGCTCCTGGACGACCTTCTCCACCGAACCGAGCACCCGCAGCCGCACCGTCACGGGGCTCACCAACGGCACGGAATACACCTTCCAGGTCCGCGCCAACACCGGCACCGGAAGTAGCCGTGTCTTGGGCGACGAATCGGACGAGTGGAGTGCGACTCCGCAGATGGCGTCGGCGTCTTTGTGCTCCGGTACCCTGACGGCAGGCACAGGCGCGGACAAGCTCTATCCTGACTCGCCAGATAGCCCTGACCATCCCGATAAGGGCCATACCGGCTACAAGGAGGGTTACACGGACAATCCGGGCAGCTACGGCAGCCTCGACCTTAGTTGCCGCGTCTTCGTCTACCGGGACGTCGTCTACACCATCGGTGCCATCCGCCATACCGGCGATAGTGCCAAGGTCCAGGTCAGATTCGAGAACTCCGACAACCGGCTGCCGACGGATGCGGAGAAAGGTCTCGAGCTGCACGTTGGCAACGACACCCTCGACCTTTCCTGGGACGCTGACAAGTCCGAATACACGGTAGCGGCTGCGACCAGCCCCTTCACCGACGGCCAGAGCTACACCGTCTCGTTGAAGAGCACGTATGACGACGGCTTCGACGATGACAAAACACCGGTCGCGCCGACGGGCTTCACCGCCAAGACCGGTACCAGCCTCGGGGAGGTGGCGCTCGCCTGGGACACGTGGTCCGACAACACCGTTACCGTCACCAAGTGGCAGTACCGCCAGAAGGAAGGCACGGGGACCTTCGGTAGCTGGAACGACATCACCGGCGACAATACGACCACCAGCTACACTGTCACGGGGCTCACCGCCCTCACGACCTACACCTTCCAGGTCCGTGTCGTCTCGACGAAGGAAGGGGTCCCGTCGGCGGCGAGGAGTGCAACTCCCCCCGGCTTCTACGCGGGAAAACTGACGGCCGGGACCTCAGGCACCCGGTCCGGTTGGGCCAAGAACCTCTTCGGCACCCTTACGCCAGAGACGTTGACCATCGGTACCGTCTCTCGGACAGTTAGTCGGCTCGCGCACGGCGGAGCTTCCTCAAACTATCTCCTGGTCAAGTTCACACCCGAAGCGAACGAACGACTGCCGACGACGTACGAGACCGGACTCAAGCTTTATATCAAAAGTACCACCGACGGTACCACCACCGAGTACTCGCTGACCTGGAACGACGCCAACAAGCGCTACCATTCGCCTGACGTGACGACGCCCTTCGTCAGCGGTACAACCTACGATGTGGTGCTGGTGACGAGCGGTGCGTCGGGAGGCGGCATGGGCCAGGCCGTCCCCGGGTCGGTCAACGCCGAGGGCGGCAACGGCCAGGTGAGGGTCGGCTGGGAGATGCCGGACGGCGGCGGTGCCGGGGGCGCATCCGGGCAGAGCGGCGCAACGTTCGAAGTGGGCTGGACAAAAAAGGGTGCGGACTGGAGCGACGGCGGCAGCCAGCAGGTGTCTTCGCTCGAGGCGACCGTCACCGGGCTGGAGAACGGCCAGCCCTACGCCTTCCGAGTGCGCTCCCAGCAGGGCGGGGAGACGAGCGCCTGGTCCGAGACCGTGCACGCCACGCCGATGGCAGCGCCCGGGCAACCCGCCAAGCCGACCCTGACTGCGGGCGACGGCGCGGTGACGGCGTCCTGGACCGCGCCGGAAGACGACGGCGGCTCGGCGATCACGAGCTACGATCTGGACGCCGTGGTCAACGGCACGGACTGGAACGACGAGCCGCTGCTGACCGGCCTGACCACGACCTCCACGGAGATCACGAACCTGACCAACGGCACTCAGTACGCCGTCCGCATTCGCGCGGTAAACGCAGTTGGCACTGGCGAGTGGTCGCAGAGCGCGAACGCCACGCCGTTTGCCCCCGCATTGCTGATCAAGGGGTTCCCCGACGTTTCGTTGGAGAACGGCGCCACTCACGCCCTTGACATGGCCGCGCACTTCAGCGGCGACGCGCTGAGTTACGGCGTGATGGTCACGACGACGAACCAGCGAACGGGCGAAGTCAGGAAGGGACCACTGGGCACGGTGGCGCGCAACAAGGTGACGGGCGTCTGGTCCGGCGAGGTCCTGACCCTGACCGCCGGCGCCGAAGGCGAGCACGTGTTGACGCTGGAGATGACGGCGACCGACGCCAACGGCGGCGAAGCCAGCGACGACTTCCAGCTGACCGTGGTGACCGCGGCCTCGGCCCCTGGTGCACCCGCCAAGCCGACCCTGACTGCGGGCGACGGCGCGGTGACGGCCTCCTGGACTGCGCCGGAAGACGACGGCGGCTCGGTGATCACGAGCTACGATCTGGACGCCGTGGTCAAGGACACGGACTGGAACGGCCAGCCGCTATTGACCGGCCTGACCGCGACCTCTACGGAGATCACGAACCTGACCAACGGCACCGAGTACGCCGTCCGCATTCGCGCGGTAAACGACGTTGGCGCTGGCGAGTGGTCGCAAAGCGCGAACGCCACGCCGCAAGGGCTGGACCAGGCGACGCTGATCCAGGAGTTTCCCGACCTCTCGCTCGCCAACAGCGCCACGCACGACCTCGACATGACCGCCCACTTCAGCGGCGAGGGCTTGAGTTACGGCGTGATGGTGACGACCACTCACAAGGGCACGGGCGAAGTCAGGAAGGGACCACTGGGCACGGTGGCGCGCAACAAGGTGACGGGCGTCTGGTCCGGCGACGTGCTGACCCTGACCGCCGGCGCCGAAGGCGAGCACGTGTTGACGCTGGAGATGACGGCGACCGACGCCAACGGCGGCGAAGCCAGCGACGACTTCCAGCTCACGGTCTTCGTCGACGCGGAGGGTAACCCCGCGACGTTGATCGAGGAGTTCTCCGATCTCTCGTTGGAAAACGGCGCCACGCACGATCTTGACATGGCGACGCACTTCAGCGGCGACGGACTGAGTTACGGCGTGATGGTAACGACGACGCACAAGGGCACCGGCGAGGTCAGGAAGGGGCCGCTGGGCACGGTGGCTCGCAACAAGGTGACGGGTGTCTGGACCGGCAACGTGCTGACCCTGACCGCCGGCGCCAATGGCGAGCATGTCTTGACGCTGGAGATAACGGCGACCGACCAATATGGCGGAGAGGCCAGCGACAGCTTCCAGCTGACCGTGGTCGTCCCTACGGGCGGAGACAGTCGGTGATTGCCCGCCCATAGGACAGTTTGACCCGAATGGCGCTCGTTCGCAGATTATCGGACATGACATCGTATCGATCCATTCCGTACGGCGTGTCCGACTTCCCGGGCCTGCGTCGCCGCAACAAGGTGTACGTGGACAAGACCCGCTTCCTGCGTCGCCTGGAGGACAGGGATTACTGCTTCTTCATCCGTCCTCGTCGCTTCGGCAAGAGCCTGTGGACGTCGGTGCTGACGTACTACTACGACCGCGCCGAAGCCGGAAATTTCGACGAGTTGTTCGGCGGTACCGACATTGGTGCCGATCCCACGCCGAGTCGCAGTCGGTATGTCGTGTTGCACTTTGATTTTTCAGCCTTCAAGCAGAAGCCGGAGACGCTCGAGGAGTGCTTCGAACGGTACTGCGCGATGTGCGTTCGAAGTGCGGTGTCCGAGAACCCGGACCTGTTCCCCGACGATGCGGTGCGCGACATACTGTCGCCGCCCGAAATCGACGGAAAGCTCAACCACCTGTTCGATCATGCGCGCACGCAGCGAATCCCGGTCTGCTACTACTTCGGGTTGCTGGGGATTGAGGGTGCTGAGGCGGACTTCAGCCTGCTGGGCATCCCGAACGAGACCGTGCGGCGTCTGCTTTGCGGATGGGTCGCGAGGGGCGAGTCGCTGCCCAACGAACAGCCGAAGCCCCACGACGGCTCGACCGACTGATCACGGCCAGCACCCCCCGCCCCCCACGCCCCGGCGTCGTGAACCCCGCCCCCAGTCACGCGTTGCTGCAACGACTGGCGCAGCCGGAGCCGCTGATCGCGGTCGAGCTGAGACCGCCCCGCCTGGGCATGGGGCGTTCGCGCAGCATGAGCGACTGGATCGACATGCATCACGCCGTCCGCCGTCTCGCGGAGCGGGACACCTTCATCCTGCTCACCGACGACGCCGCGGGCGACCACGAAGAGGAGAGCCTCGCCCACTTGGCCGCGAACCTGGGCGACGGCGGCGACTTCGGCGCCGTGGTTCCGTTTCTGACCTGCAAGCACCCCTTATCGTATTGTCGCGTTTTCGCGCGCAGGGCCTCGGGCCTGGGCGTGCCCGCCGTGGCCGTGGTCGGGGGCGATCATTCGGTGGGGCCCGCACGTTGCGTTCCGCACGGCAAGGATCTCCGCAAGATCCTGCGGGCAGAGCAACCGGATCTGCCTCTGGGCGGATGGGCCAACCCGTATCGCAATCCCGAGCAACAGGCCCGATTCGTCGCCCATCCCGACTTCACGGCCGACTTCGTGCTGACCCAGATCGTCTCGCATCACTCCCTGGACCGCGTGGAGCGGTTCCGGAACGAGATCGATAGACTCGGCGTCGCCCTTCCCGTCGTCTACGGAGTATTCCACTATTTCAGTTCGAACCCCCGTACGCTGGACTACCTGGGACGCTACTTTTGGGTTCCGGCCCGGCAGATCGCAAGCGATTTTGCTCGGGGCGTCTCGGCGGAGGCGCTGTGCGCGCGCACCATCCGCAGTCTACGGGAGCTCGGCGCCGACAAGGTGTACGTCAGCAACCTGCGCAGTCGCGATGTTGCGCAGCGGCTGGATCGGATCGGACAATCATGTTGATTTATCCGTGTGTACCATCTCCTACGGGCGGCTAAACCCAACTTCCGGAAGCGTCCCGCACATAAGTATATGGCGTGCTGACGGATAGGGTGATTTCGGGGGTGTACGCTGCTGGGTACGCTTCAGGGACGGGTCCGTAACAGGCGGAAGGCTTCGGCCTGGAGGGGGGTTGGGCTGGCGAGGACGTCGGCGGCGACGGCTCCCGGCGCGGCGGGCTGAACGCGATTGAGAGTCAACGTGGCCAGGTCGGCCAGCAAGGTCTGGAAGCTGTGTACGGGCAGGCCATCGTGGGTGCGTTTCGTGGCGGCCTTCGCGCGAGCGGCCCGAGAAGGGCGTGCCGGTTGTACCGGCGAGGAGCGGGTCGAGCCGTCGGGGTCGTGGTCGTCGAAGAGCAAGGGCGCAAGAGCGCGCCGCATGTGCCACTCGACGTAGTAGGCGAGCATGCAGAGGAAGACGTGGGAGCGGACGCGATTTTCGAGCCTGTGATGCACTGGACGCACCTTCAGGTCCACGGTCTTGTAGCTGCGGAAGGCCTTCTCGACTTTGCTGAGGTTCTTGTAGGAACGGACGGCCTGGTCGGCGGACAGTTCGTCGGCGGGCACGTTGGTGCGGATGATGTAGATGCCGTCGAGCGCTTCCTCGTGAGCGATCCGTTCCTGGTTGCGAGCGAAGGAGAAGGCGTCGTCCGTTACAACCACGTCGACGTGCTTGCCCACCTTGTGGGCGCGCAACGCCCTGTCGGCCCTCACGGCGATGTCGGCGCCGCCCCGCAGCGGGCGGTTGGGGCGCGTCGTGGCGCGCACGACCTTCTCGAGCTTCTCTTCGGTGGCCGCCAGCAGGGACTCGCGCTTTCGCGCCCGTCTTGCCGCCAGCAGCGGATTGCGGCACACGACGAGTCGTTCGCCGGGATACAGTTGCGGGGCGGTGATCTCGGCCAAGTCCCGCTCGTCGAAGAGCGAGAGTTCGACGTCGCCTTGCTCGACCAGCTCGCTGATCTGGGGAGCCCGCAGCGCCGTGATCCATGCAAGCGACGCAGGTTCAAGCTCTTGGCGAATGCGAGCGTTGGTTAGAAGTCCCCGATCGCCCACCACCACGATGCGCGACAGCGAGAAACGCTCGCGCAACTTCTCGATCTGGAGACCGACGGTGCTGGGATCGGCCGTGTTGCCGGCGAAGACCTCGACCGCCACCGGACGGCCCTCGGCGTCGCAGAGCAGGCCGAAGACGATCTGGGGCTTGCCTCGCTTGCCGTCGCGAGAATAGCCGAGCTTAGCCAACGGACACTTCGAGCCTTCGAAGTAGACGGAGGTGACGTCGCACAGGACCAGCGCGCCGTCCTCCAAGTGCTTTTCGGCCAACTGGCGCTCGATGCGATCCTGGCGTCTGAGGATCCAGTCCATGGCGTCGTAGAGTTCGTACTCGGTGGCGTCTTCGACGCCCATCTCCTGCCCGAGGGAGTGGGCGAGCGTCTCGTTCCTCAAGGTGCGGGCGGTGGCCAGCTTGGATCGGGGATCGAGGACTCGGGCGACGATCATGGCCATGGCGAGCGCCCGCTGGCGGGAGGGACGAGGCGCGAGCAGCTTCTCGATGCCGAGCCTGCGGGCGGTTCCGAGGACGGCGGCCACGTGACCGTGGGGCCGGGAGCGTTCGATGGAGAAGGCGTCGCCGAGGGAAGGGAGCGCGACGCCGCCCTTGAGGAGGATGCGGAGTCCGTCGACGATGTCGTCGGGCCACTTCGAGAGGTTGGCGAGGGTGCGTTTCTTGACCTTTCCGTCCTCGCGGTAGGACTCGCGGAGGAGGACGGCTGGGGGCGACTTTCTGTTGGGCACGCGTTCGATGTACATGGATACGAAGTTAATGGATAACGGGTGCGTTGTCAACATTTTGACCGTACCATTACATGGGTACGCATTTTGGCCCATGAATCTAGCTAAATGCTTGTCGGCCTTATGCTTGCGGTCTCATAATACCCGATTTTCTCCGGAACTTCGCGCTAACAAGCCCCTCCACCACCACCGCCGCCCCCCGCGCCCCCCGCGCCGCGATCTCCACGCCCGCGACCTTGTCGCCCAGCCGCGCCGCCGTTTTCCGCGCGATCGCGATCCCCTCGCTCACGGCGTGACGTCGCCCCCGCGCCGACGCCCGTCGCATCCGCTCCACGACGGCGGCCGGCAGCTCCAGCTCCGGCACCTCGTTCCCGAGAAACTCCGCCTGGCGGAACGACTGGAGCGGATGAATCGCGGCCACCACCGGAATCATGCGCCCCGCGCGGGCGCCAAGCCGCGCCAGAAAATCGAGCAGGTGTTCGGCGTCGAAGACCGGCTGCGTCAACGCGAAGTGCGCGCCCGCTTTCGCCGCCCAGCGATAGCGGCTTGCCTCGCGGTCGAAATCGCGGGCGCCCTGACGTAACGTTACCCCCACCACGAAACCCGGCGGCGGCCCGATGTCGTTGCCGGACGGGTCGACCTCCCGGTTCATCTCCGAGACCACGTTCGCCAGCCCGATTGCGTCGACGTCGACTGCGGTGCGCAGGCTGGAATGAGGATCGCCCCCGACGGGATCGCCGGTTCGCAACACCACGTTGCGCACGCCGGTCGCAGCCGCGCCGAGCAGGTCGCCGATCATTTCCGTGAGCGTGCGGCCCCGGCACGAGTAGTGCGCCAGCGCCTCCGCGCGACACCCGCTTGCGATCAAGCCGGCCGCCGCCAGCGGGTTCATCCGCGCCGTCCGGCGGTCCTCGTGCACCGCGATCACTTGGGCTCCCGCCTGGGCAAGCGCGCGGCAGTCCTTCAGCATCTCCGTCGCGTCCCAGCGCCGCGGGGGCCACACCCGCGCCATGGCTACGAACTCTCCGGCTCCGATCCGGCGTCCCAGCTCCGACCGCGATTCCAGCGGCGGCGGCGTCTTCCGCGCCGACGACTCGCCCACGGAACGCGTCACCCGCACCCTCGCGCGTCGCGGCTGCATCGAAGCGACCATTTCGGCAATGCTGCGGATGTGCTCCGGGGTCGTGCCGCAGCAACCGCCCACGACCCGCGCCCCCGCGTCGATCGCGCGGCGCGCGTACTGGGCCATGTAGTCCGGCTCGGTGACGTAGATCTTGCGATCGCCGATTGCGCGCGGCAGCCCGGCGTTCGGCGCCGCCGACAGCGGCAACCGGGTCACCGCGGCCATCCGTTCCAGGCCGTCCAGGATTACCGCCGGTCCAACCGAGCAGTTGAGGCCCACGACGTCCACGCCCCAGGCCTCGCAGCTGCGGGTCGCCTGCTCGACCGTCGCGCCGGTTTCGGTCACGCCGTCCTCGCCCACCGTCACCTGGGCAATCACGGGCAGGTCGCATCGGGCGCGCACGCTCCGCAGCGCCTGTTCCAGCTCGACCAGATCGGCAAACGTCTCGAGCACGAAGCCGTCCACGCCGCCCGCGAGCAGCCCGTCGACCTGACGGCCGAAATAATCGCGCGCCTCTTCCAGCGACGTCGGCCCCAGGGGCTCCAGCCGGATGCCCAACGGCCCCATTGCGCCCGTCACGGCGGCCCGTCCCGCCGCCGCCTTCACGGCAACCTCGGCGGCGCGTTCGTTCAGCTCCTCGGTTCGCTCGTCCAGCCCGTGCGACGACAGCTTCACCGGATTCGCCCCAAACGTGTTGGTCTCGATAATCTCGGCGCCGGCGCGCACGTATTGCTCGTGCAAGTCCTGCACCAGCCGTGGCTTGCGCACGGCGAGCTCGTCGTAGCAAACGTTGAAGAACACCCCGCGCGCATACAGCATGGTGCCCATTGCGCCGTCCATGACCCGCACCCGTTCGCCCGCGAGCATGCGCCGCAAATCAGGCATCGGGATCCACCGCAAGGTCGGGATCCACCGCAAGATTCGGCCTCAACCAGCGCGCCGCCCGCTCGACCGTCACCCCCTTGCGCGCTGCATAGTCATCCAGCTGATCGCCGTTGATCCGACCCACGCCAAAGTAGAAACTGGCCGGATGCCCCAGGTACAGCCCGCACACCGACGCGGCGGGCGACATGGAGAAGCTCTCGGTCAGCGTCACGCCGATCTCGTTGGCGCCCAACAGCTTGAAGATCGTGTCCTTCTCCGAATGATCGGGCGCGGCCGGATAGCCCGGGGCAGGCCGAATCCCCGCGTACTCCTCGGCAATGAGCTGGTTGTTGGTCATCGACTCGTCGGGCGCGTATCCCCAGAACTCGCGCCGCACCCGTTCGTGCAACCGTTCGGCAAACGCCTCGGCCAGCCGGTCGGCCAACGCCTTGGCGAGAATGCTCTGGTAGTCGTCCCCCGCTTCCTCGAACCCCGCGCAAAGCTCGGCGACCCCTTCTCCGGCGGTCACCACGAACGCCCCCGCGTAGTCGCGCACGCCCGACGACGTCGGAGCCACAAAATCGGCCAGACACAGATTCGGGCGCCCCCCCGGCTTGGCAAACTGCTGGCGGAGGCAGTGGAAAACCGCGCGCGGCCGGTCGCGAGCCTCGCCGTCCCAGATCACGACGTCATCGCCCGAGGCATTCGCCGGATACAAGCCAATCACCCCTCTCGCGGCAATGAGCCGTTCACGTCGCATTCTCTCCAACAACGCCCGCGCATCGGCGTAAAGACTCCGGGCCTGCGCGCCCACCTCCGAATCCGCAAGAATGTCCGGGTACCGGCCCTTGAGGTCCCAAACCCGGAAAAAGGGCGTCCAGTCGATCCGCCGGGCCAACTCCTCAAGGTCGTACGAAGCAGAGGAATTGGGGGAAGAAGAGTGCGCAGATCCGGGAAACGCCGATGGACCGTGCCCGTACGCCACCGCGCCGACGCCGCTGCCGGGGAATGTGCGAGTGCCCGTAAACGTCGGCCGCACCGGCACATAGGCTTCCCAGTCGAGTGCCATCCGGTTCGCGCGGGCCGCTTCGAGCGCCAGCAGCGGGGCCTTTTTCCCGGCAACCTTGCGCCGCCGCCGAATCGTCGCGAACGCCTCGCTCACCGAAGCCGCGTAGGCCGCACGGCTCCCCGGTTCGATCAGCTTTCCCGCGACCGCCACGCAGCGCGACGCGTCGGGCACGTGCACGGTGACGCCCGAATACCGCGGCTCGATCTTCACCGCCGTGTGCACCCGCGACGTCGTCGCCCCGCCGATCAGGAGCGGCTGCGTCATCTTCGTCCGCTCCATTTCGGCGGCCACGTGCACCATCTGATCAAGGCTGGGCGTGATCAGGCCCGACAGCCCGATCATGTCGGCGTTCACCTCGCGCGCCCGTTCGAGAATGCGCTCCGCGGGAACCATGACGCCCAGGTCGTGCACTTCGTAATTGTTGCACTGGAGCACCACGCCCACGATGTTCTTGCCGATGTCGTGCACGTCGCCTTTGACGGTCGCCATCACGATGCGGCCGGCGGCGCGGGCCGCTTCTCCCGCGGGCTTTTCGCGTTCCAGATACGGCACCAGATACGCCACCGCGCGCTTCATCACGCGGGCGCTCTTAACCACCTGCGGCAGGAACATCTTGCCCGCGCCGAAGAGGTCGCCGACGGTGTTCATTCCCGCCATCAGCGGCCCTTCGATCACGTGCAGCGCCCGTTGCGCCTCGCCGCGCGCCTCTTCCGTGTCCTCTTCGATGTAGTCGGTAATCCCGTGCACCAGCGCGTGCTGCAACCGGGTTCCGGCGGGCGCCTCGCGCCACGACAGGTCCTCCTTCGCCCCGGCCGCGCTGTCGCGGTACCGGCCGGCCAGATCGGTCAACCGCTCGGTGGCCTCGGGGTCGCGGTTGAACAGCACGTCCTCGACCGCGGTCAGCAGCTCGGCGGGGATCTCGTCGTACACGGCGATCGCGCCGGCGTTCACGATCCCCATGTCCATGCCGGCCCGGCCCGCGTGATACAGGAACGCGGAGTGCATGGCCTCGCGCACGCCGTGACTGCCGCGGAACGAAAACGACACGTTGCTCACGCCGCCGCTCACCAGCGAATGCGGCAGCGACGCCTTGATTTGGCCCACGGCGTCGAAATACGCGACTGCGTAGGCGTCGTGCTCCTCGATTCCGGTGGCCACGGCGAAGATGTTGGGATCGAAGATGATGTCCTCGGGCGGGAACCCCTCGTCGCGCACCAGGATGTCGTACGCGCGCGTGGAGATTTCGACCTTGTGGTCCGCCGTCTCCGCCTGACCGTGCTCGTCGAACGCCATGATCACCACCGCCGCGCCGTAGCGACGGATCAGTCGCGCCTTGTCGCGAAAGTCCGCTTCGCCGTCCTTCAGGCTGATCGAGTTGACCACCGCCTTGCCCTGCACGCACTTGAGCCCCGCCTCGATCACTTCCCATCGCGACGAGTCGATCATGAAGGGCACGCGCGCAATCTCGGGTTCGGCGGCGAGCAGGTTGAGGAAGCGTACCATCGCCGCCTCCGAGTCCAGCAACCCCTCGTCCATGTTGACGTCGATGATCTGGGCGCCGTTGCGCACCTGTTGGCGCGCCACCTCGAGGGCCGTCTCGTAGTCGCCTTCGAGAATCAGGCGCGCGAACCGCCGCGATCCGGTCACGTTGGTGCGCTCGCCCACGTTCACGAACAGCGATTCCGGCCCAATCGCGAGCGGTTCGAGCCCGGCCAGCCGCGTGCGCACGGGAATGTCGGGAACTTGGCGCGGGGCCACCCCTTCGACGGCCTCGGCAATCGCGGCGATGTGGTCGGGGGTCGTGCCGCAGCACCCGCCCACGATGTTCACGAATCCGGCCCGCGCGAACGCGCGCATCGTCCTGGCCATCGCCTCGGGCGTGAGATCGTAGCCGCCGAACTCGTTGGGAAGGCCGGCGTTGGGGTGACAGCTCACCGCGCATTCGGACACGGCGGCAAGCTCCTGCAGGTAGGGACGCAGTTGGTCGGGGCCCAACGCGCAGTTGAGGCCGAAGGCGAGCGGAGCGGCATGGCGCAAGCAGTTGTAGAACGCCTCGGGCGTTTGCCCGGTGAGCGTGCGTCCGCTCTGGTCGGTGATCGTGCCCGAGATCATGATCGGCAGCGCGACGCCCATGCGCTCGTACACCTCGTCAATCGCGAAAAGCGCCGCCTTGGCGTTGAGCGTGTCGAAGATCGTCTCGACCATGAGCAGGTGGACGCCGCCCTCGATCAGCGCGCGCGCTTGCTCCGCGTACGCATCGCGAAGCTCGTCGAAGGTGACCTGGCGGGCGCCGGGATCGGTCACGTCGGACGAAATCGAGGCCGTGCGATTGGTGGGACCGAGAATCCCGGCCACGTAGCGCGGTCGGTCCGGCGTGCGGGCCGTAAACTCGTCGGCGGCCTCGCGAGCAACGCGGGCGGCGGCGAGATTGACGTCCCGCACGGCATCCTCGACCCCGTAGTCCGCCATCGAAATGCGCGTGGCGCTGAAGGTGTTGGTCTCGACGATGTCGGCGCCCGCGGCAAAGTAGGCGCGGTGAATGTCGCGGATCACGTCGGGCCGGGTGATCGACAGGATGTCGTTGTTGCCGAGCAGCGGTTGCCGATGGGTGCGGAAATTGTCGCCGCGAAAGTCGTCTTCGCCGAGATCGTGGCGCTGAATCATGGTGCCCATCGCGCCGTCGAGCAGCAGAATGCGCGACAGGGAGGGCGGCGTGTTAATCACGGTCCACCCCGTCGTATATGGTAATGGTGGTCTTCATGAGCCATACTAGGCCATATCGGAGGATAGGGTCAATATGGGTGGGGCATGCCGCTGTGACTCACGCCGCCCAGCCGTCCGACAGCGCCTCCGCCTGTTCGAGCACCGTGCGCGTGGCCTTCTCCTGCTTGTCGGGGGGATAGCCGTGCTTGCGGAGGATGCGTTTGACGATTCGGCGCAGGTGGGCGCGGACGTTCTCTCGCAGCGTCCAGTCGATCTTGACGTTCGTGCGCACGGCTTCGACCAGCTCGCGAGCGATGTGGCGCAGGGTCTCGTCGCCGAGCACCTGGACGGCGCTGTCGTTGGTCTCGAGGGCGTCGTAGAATGCGAGCTCGTCTTCGTTGAGCCCCAGCGCCTCGCCGCGGGCGTTGGCTTCGCGCATTTCTCGGGCGAGCTCGATCAGCTCCTCGATGACCTGCGCGGCCTCGACGGCGCGGTTCGCGTAACGGTTGACGGTCCGCTCCAGCATCTCGGCGAAGGATCGCGCCTGGACGACGTTCCTCTTGCGGCGCGTGGCCAGCTCCCCCTTGAGCAGCTTCTGCAACAGCTCGACCGCCAGGTTGCGCTTTTTCATGCCCTGCACTTCGGCCAGGAAGTCCTCGGAGAGGATCGACACGTCGGGTATCTCCAGGCCGGCGGCCGCGAAGATGTCGACGACCCCTTCGGACGCGACGGCCCGCGACACGATCTGGCGGATGGCGTAGTCCAGCTCTTCCTCCTGGCGCACCTTGCCGGGCGCGCGCTTGGCAAGGACCGAAGAGACGGTCTGGAAGAACGCCACGTCGTCCCGGATTCGCATGGCTTCGTCATGGGGCGCGGCGAGCGCGAAAGCTTGGGACAGCTGGCGCACGGCGCGTATGCAGCGCTCTTTGCCGTTTTCCTGCGCGAGGACGTGTTCCTGCGCGCCAGGCAGCAGACTCAATCGCTCGGCCTGGGTTCCGGTGGCCCAGCCCGAGTGGTCGAAGCCGTGGAACAGGCCGCAACACACTTCGTACTTCTCCAGCATGACCGCCACCGCTTCGGCTTGATCCACGGTGGTTTTGCCCGTGCCTCCGCTTTCGGTATAGGTCGCGAGCGCGCGTCTGAGTTCGTGGGCGAGACCGATGTAGTCCACGACGAGACCGCCCGGCTTGTCCTTGAAGACGCGGTTGACCCGTGCGATCGCCTGCATGAGGCCGTGGCCGCGCATCGGTTTGTCCACGTACATGGTGTGCAGGCTGGGCGCGTCGAAGCCGGTTAGCCACATGTCGCGCACGAGCACGACCTGGAGCGGATCGGCGGGATCGCGGAAGCGTTTGGCGAGCGTCTCGCGGCGCGGTTTGTTGCGAATGTGCGGCTGCCAGTCGGGAGGATCGGACGCGCTGCCGGTCATGACGACCTTGATGCGGCCGTGGGCGTCGTCGTCGTGGTGCCAGGCGGGGCGGAGGCGGGTCAGGGCTTGGTAGAGGTCGATGCAAATGCGGCGACTCATGCACACGATCATGGCCTTGCCGTCCATGGCCGCGAGGCGTTGGTCGAAGTGTGCGACGATGTCCTGCGCGACGAGCTGAAGGCGCTGCGGCGCCCCCGCGACGGCTTCGAGTTGCGCCCATTTCGTTTTGAGGCGTTCCTTGCGCTCGACTTCTTCGCCCTCAGTCACCTCTTCAAATTCGGTGTCGATGGTTGGCCGTTTGGTCTTGTCGAGCGTCAGGCTGGCGAGGCGGCTCTCGTAGTAGATCGGCACGGTGGCGTTGTCCTCGACGGCCCGCTCGATGTCGTAGACGCTGATGTAGTCGCCGAAAACGGCGCGGGTGTTGGCGTCTTCAAGTTCGATGGGCGTGCCGGTGAAGCCGATGAAGGATGCGTTGGGAAGGGCGTCGCGCATGTGACGGGCGTACCCGTCGATGAAGTCGTATTGGCTGCGGTGGGCCTCGTCGGCGATGACCACGATGTTGCGGCGTTGCGACAACGCGGGCAGACTGTTGTCTTGCTCGTTGGGGAGGAACTTCTGAATGGTTGTGAACACGATTCCGCCCGACTGGACGGCCAGTTTGGCGCGCAGGTCGGCCCGGCCCTGGGCTTGTGTAGGCGGTTGTCGAAGAAGGTCCCGGCAGCGGGAGAAGGTGCCGAAGAGTTGATCGTCGAGATCGTTGCGGTCGGTGAAGACGACGATGGTCGGGTTTTCCATCATTGGCTCGCGCACGATCCGTCCGGCGTAGAATGCCATGGTCAGGCTCTTGCCCGAGCCTTGGGTGTGCCAGACCACGCCGATGCGTCGATCGCCTTGAGTGGCTGTGGTATTGCGGCCCGCGGGGTAGGGGAAGTTTGGTTCGGCGACCCTTTTCGTTCGTTGTTGCATGGCGGCCGCGCGCAGGGTTTGTTGCACGGCCATGTGCACGGCATGATATTGGTGGTAACCGGCCATTTTCTTGGCCAGCTTGCCGCTGCCGTCGTCGTCGAACACGATGAAGTCGCGCACCAGCGCAAGGAAACGGGCGCGATCGCACATCCCTTCGAGCATGACTTGCAGCTGGGAAGTGTTGGGGTCGGCCAGGGCGTCTCCCGTAATCGTGCGCCACGGTTTGAACCACTCGCGTCCGGCGGTGAGGGTGCCCATGCGGGCGTCGATTCCGTCCGATGCGATGAGGACCGCGTTGAAGGCGAACAGGTCCGCGAGCTCGGCCTTGTAGGTCTGGAGCTGGTTCCAGGCCGTCCACACGGTGGCTTTCTTGTCGGTGGGGTTCTTGAGCTCGATCAAGCCCAGCGGGAGGCCGTTGACGAACAACACGATGTCGGGCCGACGGGTGCGTTCGCCCTGTGAGACGGTGAATTGGTTGACCGCCAGCCAGTCGTTGTTGGCGGGGGTCTCGTAGTCGATGGCCGAGACTTGTGCACCGCGGAGGCCGCCGCCGAGGGGTTGGTACTCGACCGTGACGCCGTCGACCAGCATGCGATGGAACGCGCGATTACGGGCTTCGAGGGTGGTGCCTTTGGGTCGGGTGAGCTTGGCGAACGCGTCTTCGAGGGCGACGGGAGGGAGGGTTGGGTTGAGGCGGTGGAGGGCGGTGCGGAGGCGGTGTTGCAGGACGACCTGGGCGTAGTCGTCGCGTTCGGGATGTGCTGCGTCGGGGGCGAGGTCGGGGCCGTGGGTGGCGGTCCAGCCGAGGGAGGCGAGCCAGTCGAGGGCGACGGCTTCGACGTCGGATTCGGTGAGGTGGGTCATGGGGTGGGGGGCGGCAGGAGGTTGACGATGAGGCGCACCATCAGGTCCTTGTTCTGTGGCCTGCTCTCCGCGACGAGGAGGGTGAGCGCGGTCAGCGCCCTGGGATCGAGTCGATGCTCGACGCCTTCCCGTGCGAGGTAGAGCAGGAACAGGAGTGAGCCGATACGCTTGTTGCCGTCCGTGAAGGGGTGGTCTTTGATGATGAAATACAGCAGTGTAGCGCGACAATCAGGATGAGACGCTTGCGACAAACAAGGTGAGACGGCCGGAGGTGGCGGCGGGAGGTTTGAGCTTTGGTGTTTCCCTGGGATCAGGAGAGACGCGAAGTGCCGGGCCGACGGATTACGGACCACCAGATGGAGCTGTACATGACCGCTCGACGGAAGGACGGGCCTGCGCTGGCGGCGGCGAAGGCGGGGTTCAGCAGGGCGACGGCGCATCGGATCGAAGGGGATCCGGGGCGTCGGTCGGTGAAGAAGCCTCGGGGGCGGAGACGCCCCGACCCTTTGGCGGGGATATTCGACGAGGAGATCGTGCCGCTGCTGGAGGCGAACCCGGGGTTGCGGGCGGTGGCGCTGTACGAAGAGATGATGCGGCGTCATCCGGGGGTTCGGCGGACGCTGGAGCGACGGGTTCGGAGCTGGAAGGCGAAGCACGGGCCGGCGCGCGAGGTCGTTTTCCGACAGAAGCACGAGCCGGGGCGACGGGGGTTGTCGGACTTCACCGACGCCGGGCGTCTGGGGGTGACGGTTGGGGGAGAGAAGCTGGTGCACAAGCTGTACCATTTTCGGCTGGAGTACTCGGGATTCTGCATGTGGCGGTGGTGTTGGGCGGGGAGAGCTACGTTGCCCTGGCCGAGGGGTTGCAGGACGCGCTGTGGGCGCTGGGCGGCGTTCCGAAGGAGCACCGGACGGACAGTCTGTCGGCGGCGTTTCGGAACCTGAAGCGTCGTGCGCGGGAGGACCGGACCGCACGTTACGAGGCGTTGATGGGAGACTACGGGATGAAGGCGAGCCGGAACAACCGGGGCCGGGCGCACGAGAACGGCTCGATCGAAAGCGCGCACGGGCATTTGAAGCGGGCCATCGAGGATGCGCTGCTGTTGAGGGGATCGAGGGACTTCGAGACGATCGAGGCGTACCGAGAGTTCGTGAGCCGGGTGGCGAGTCGCCGCAACGCTCGCAACCGCAAGAGGATCGACGCCGAGCGAGCCGTGCTGCGGCCGTTGCCGAGGCGTCGCAGCGACGGTTTCGAGGAGACCTTGGTGCGCGTGACGAGCGCGGGTGGGTTCTCGCTGCGGCGGGTGTTCTACACGGTGCCGTCGCGGCTGGTGGGACACCGGCTGCGGGTGAGACTGTACGACGACCGCCTGGTCGTCTTCGTCGGGACCGAGGAGCTCGTGACGTTGCCTCGGGGCCACCCGGGACCGGGAGGGCGACGGGGACGGGTCGTGAACTACCGGCACGTGCTGCCCTCTCTGCGTCGCAAGCCGATGGCGATGATGAACTGGGTCCACCGCGACGGTTTGTTCCCCCGCGACGCCTACCGCCAGGCTTTCGACGCGTTGCGCGAGCGCCTGGACGACCGCGAGGCCTGCCGGCGGATGGTCAAACTCCTTGCGCTGGCCCACGATCACGGATGCGAGGCCCTGCTGGCCGACGAGATCGAAGCGCAGCTCGAGGCCGGGCGGTTGCCCGACGCCGAAGTGCTGCGCGACCGGTTCCCAGCGCCGGACTCCCTTCCCGACCTCGAAACGACCCTCCCGCCACTGTCGCGCTACGACGACGCCTGCCTGAACGGAGCACCGCGATGAAAGACTCCTTCATCGTCGATCCCCCGGCACTCGACCTGTTGCTGAAGCAACTGCGCCTGCCGAGCATGCGGGCGCTGTGGAGAAGCTTCACCGAACGCGCGGACCGGGAAGACTGGTCCTCGGCGCGCCTGCTCGCCGCGCTGGCCAGCCAAGAAGTCGCCGATCGCGAACGGCGGCGCTTCGAGCGGCACCGAGCCGAGGCGAAGCTGCCCCGCGGCAAGACGCTCGACAATTTCGACTTCAACCTCGTGCCCGCCGTGTCGAAGGCGCGCGTGGGCGTGCTGGCGAGCGGCGACATTTGGCTCGAAGAAGCGGCCAACGTGCTGCTCTTCGGTCCGCCGGGAACGGGCAAGAGTCACCTCGCCGCGGGCATCGGACTCAAGCTGGTCGAAAACGGCTACCGCGTGCTGTACCAGCGAACGTCGAGTCTGGTGCAGAGGCTCCAGGCGGCGCGGCGCGACCTCGCCCTCGACGCCGCCATCGCCAAGCTCTACAAATACCACCTCGTCATTCTCGACGATTTCTCCTACGCCACCTGCGAAGGGACCGAAACCAGCGTCCTCTTCGAACTCATCGGCGCACGCTACGAGAATCGCTCGCTCCTCGTCATCGCCAACGAACCTTTCAGCGCCTGGGACAAGATCTTCGGTGGCGAAGCCTTGACCGTCGCCGCCGTCGACCGCCTCGTGCACCGCTCCCACGTCTTCGAACTCAACGTCGAAAGCTACCGCCGTCGCGCCGCCGTGGCCGCCAGGAAAGCCGCCGCTGGGCATGGACAGACCGACGAACCGACTCCGGGACGTGGGGTACGCGCCGGGGCCGACCCCCACTCCCATCCTCGCCACCCGGCAAGTTGGCTATGGCGACGGCCCAACCCGCCACGCTCCATCGCCGGCGGCGGACGGAGGTCACAAGCATGAGGTCGGTACGCGGTCACGATTGGTCCGCGCACCGGCGGAAAGAACCGCGAGGGCTGCCGAGTGAGCGGGCCCGCCGGTCACCCGCCGGTCCATGTCGGAACAAGTTCCAACACGGAACGACGGGTAATGGTTACCCACCCACCCCGCAGCGACGCTCACGCTGGCACGGGGGTGGAGAACGGTACCGTCCAGCCTTGATTCCGTGCTCGGACCGTCCAACGAAGTAGGACCGCCTCACAGGCTCTCCAGGACGCTCAACCTGCTCCACCCATGCCACCTTGTTATCATCCCTTCGTTCACAACGTCGCGATCTCGTATTCTCACCTTGATTGTCGCTACGTCTCACCTTGATTGTCGCTGTGCACAGCAGGTTCGCGGCCTTCTCCTCGCGACTGCGGTAGAGCGCCTCACCGAACATCGTCTGCGCTCGTGATTAGGTCGAGGACGGCGCTGCCGGTGTCGGTCACGAGGGCTTGGTGGGCATACGGGTCCAGCTTGCTACCGCGGGAGTGCATGCGGTTCCCTCATCTCTTGCCTCGACCCTCGGGCCCTTCGGGCCTGTGCGAGCTCATAGCTCGCCTGCATTCGCATCCAGTGGTCGGCGGTGCCCCAGCCGAGGGCCTCCAGCGCAAGCGCCATGTTGACCGAAACGCCTGCCTTTCCGTTGAGTACCCGGGACAGGGTTCCCCGATCGCATCCCAAGCGTGCCGCCGTCTCGGTCACGCTCCACGCGACCTCGTCCATGCTTTCGCGGATCAGTTCACCCAAGTGCGGGGGGTTCAGCATTGGACCCGAATGCCTGTCACTCGTGGCGTTCATGATCTTACCTTTCGGTACAGTATCGATATATCCAGGTCGGGCCATCTGGATGCTCTCGTCAGGAATCGCACTCGTCGTCCCGCAGGACTTCATCGATGCGCGGGTGCAGCAGCCGCCACCGCTGACCAATGCGTTCGAGATCCCCTGAGATTACGACAACAGCCCTGTCCCCGTGGGCCCGTACTGCCCGCTCGTAATCTCTTCGCTCCAATAGCACCGTTACCGACTGTTTCTTCCTGTCAACGGAGGCCCTCAGGTGGATCGTTCCATCATCCTCGTCCTCATTCCGCCTCAGTAGACGAACGTGTCCAAATAGCTGGACATCGGGGCGTGGCGCCCGCTCCCGGAGTGAACGCGCCGCTTCGGCCAAAATGCGGGCTTCCGCTCGGCCAAACCGAACGGTGGATTGGCGTACAGTGACGGGTCGAGTTCGAGCCCATGACACGCTCACGTCCAGAGTTGCAGACAATGCGATGATCTTGTCCAGCGCCTCGCAGAGATTGGCACTGACACCGCGTTCCACAGCCTGCTCGAACGCCTTGCCGTCCCCAGCGGCCACCTGTTGCGCCGCCTCACGAGCAGCGTTCAGGCCCTCCATCAAGCGCAGGGTCAAACGCCTCTCCGGAGGAGGGTCGAGATCAGCGGAATCCGTAAACAGGGAAGGGAGCGGCGGCGGCACGACCGGCGTCAATAGGTTCACCACGAAGCTGCCCTGACCCGTCTGTCCCAAACGGACCCCTGCCAGCAAGTTCGCTGCAACACGATTGGCTCCGGCGCGATAAACAGGCCTCGACTGTCCGAGCGAACACGCGGCTGCCAGCAGCAGGTCGCGGGCGCCGCTGATGAGGTCCACGCCTCCGTTCAGCGTCACGCTGCCGTCTTCGTTTTCTCCGGTCTGAAGGCGAACGACATCACGATCCGCGGTCACCAGAGAGCGGTATACGCTCATTTCATCCTGTCGCACGACCTTGGCGAATACCTCGATCAACCCAGCCACCACGCTCGCGTAATCTCCGAGACGCTCGGTACGCGGGACGATGATCTCTGGAAGGTTTTTCCCGATGTAGACGTCTGAGTAGACGCGGTAAGGCTCCTGCAGCGTCCAGCCAGTGGCGCGGGCATACGCGGACAGGGCCGGCGGCGATACCGCAAGAAGCGCATCCCGGTCCCGAATGTCGACTCGCATCAGATATCTCCCGCTCTGGACCGTTCCATGAGGCCTCGCATGGCTTCGACATCAAATAGGTTCTGTTCGGGGATGGCGACGGTAACGGTCTTCCGGTCTCCGATCTCCGGCTGATCTCCCTGCAAGGACAACCAGTAAGCCCTGCGACGGAGCACCAGTTCCTCGTCGGTTACGGTCATCCACCGCGATTCGTCATTCGGAAGCTCCAATACGACCAACAGTCGGGGTGTCTGGGTCTCCACACGCAGATCCTGATAATTCTTTGCGGATACGCGGAACCGCAAGACGCCATCGCGCGATCCGGAAAGGCGCACAGTCGCTTTCAGTTGAAGATCCAGTGCCGGACGAAGCGGTCCTCCCGCGTGAACTCGAAGATCCACACTGTCACGATCTGGCTCCGGTACCGAAGTCAGGTAACCCGCACGCGCGGCGAGCGCCTGAACGTACACCCGAGATAGCGCTTCCTTTCGATCCGGCTCCATCAGGAGGGTTGTCATCATGGGCTTCCACCCGGATGGGTCTCTAGGTCAGAAACGCGGATTTCGCCCGAAATGAGCTTGGGGAGGAGGGTGTGACGGAGAGAGGCGAGGGTGTCCATTCGTTCGACATTGCCTACCACTTGGTCTCGCCAAGGACTGACGTTTTCCCCGAACGTGCCCGCGATGGTGTTTGGAGGAGTTACTGTGGGAAACCCGCTCAGAACCTTGGCGTTCAAGCTCTGACGCGTTGTTCCGGTAGCACGACTCCGCACGAGATGCCAGTATGCGTCAGATCTCATCCAATACTGAAAGAAGCGTGCGTAGCGATTGTCGAGAGGCCTAAACCGAATCAGGTAGGAAGCGAACACCGCTTCCGGCCCCTTTTCAACCAAGACTCCGTGACCCGGATCCGCCATCCTGGCGATCAGGACATCGCCCTTGCTGAGTCGGTACTTTAGGATCTCTTCGTCCGTCGCCCTACAGTGCGGGACGCGGGACCAAGACACCCACGAATCCTTGTTTATGTCAGTAATCCTCAAGAACCTCGGCCCCACAGGTTCACCCTGCGCCGATGCAGTGAACCCGTATTGCGGCTTCTCGCATAGGTCGCCGAATGTCCTGACTTCCCACCCCTCCGGTATCTGCCCCATTTCCGAATCCGCCAGCCTATCAGGGAATAGGTCGGCGATTTCTTCCGGCAGGCCCGTGTCGCGGCCCTCCATCTTGGCCCGAACCGGATCGAAATCGACGAACCAGGACTTGAACAGCGTCCGCGCCATCCCCTCGAGCGTCTCGTTCATCCGACGGTTCAGCTCGATCTTGTCGTCCAGCGTGCCGAGGATGTGGGCGATGGCGCGTTGCTCGGGAACGGAGGGTGCACGCACCTCCAAGGACTCAAGCATCCCCTTGGTGAGGGCCTTTCTCGTTCCACCGGACCCTGCCCACGAAAGCAGTGTGGCTTGGATGCTAGGAGATACTAGCAGATAACGTAGAAACGTCGCTGACAGATCCTGTCTCTTCGGTCGGACTATTGCCACATGCTGGTTCACACGCGCCGGGAGTATTTCGTCAGGCGCTTGACAGACACGAGCGACTGAGTCTCCCGTGATATTAAGCAGCACATCGTTCCGCTGAACTTCGGCATTCTGGAGTTGGGAGGCCTGCGTTTCGCTGATAAACGCGATACCAGTATCCTTGAAACGATTGTTCCAGACATTCTGGCTCCTGATCAGGGTGAAGGGACCTCGTTCCAGGTAGGTGGCCTTACCACCGCGAGGAGTCGCGCCACTACCGATCTTGGTCGTTACATCCCCAAGACGCACGCTTCGCCAGGCATCTTCCGAGTCCGCAACTCGCTTCCCCCTCACCACCACATACCCCCGCTCAATCTCTCGGTGAAACCGCTCCGGCAGCCACGCCCAATCCCTCGCTTCCACTAGGAACGGAATGTTCGACTCCCGCACGGCCTCCTCGAAATCGCCCAGCCGATCGGACGGGATCTTCTCCAGGCCCGGTCCGCGCAACACGAGATCCAGATCGCTGCCGTCGTGGCTGCGGCCGTTGACCCGACTGCCGTAGGCCCACACCTCGACATCCGGCAAATGCTCCCCCAAGAGAGCTTCCAGCATCCGACGGTGCCTGGGTTGCAAGTGGAGCCGACGCCCCGTGGTCACGCTCGCCGTAGTGGACCCAACGCGATGTCGAGCCATGCGGTCAGTTCCTCCATCAATGTAGGCGCGCGGGATTCCGATTGAGGAAGATAACCGTCACCTATCGCTCCCCGCATCGATCATGTCGGCCAGGTCCCTCGCGTCGGCGATGAAGGCGGGCAGCAGCGCGAGGGTGTCCTCGGCGAAGTTCGCGCCGTAGTCGTGCGCGGTGTGGTTCCGGTTGTCACGATAGGCCAACCAGCGTTCAGCCGCCTCCATCTCCATCAATCCGTGCTTGGCCGCATGGCGGAAGAGATCCTTGAACGTGAGCCGGTCCGCCTGCCGATTGCTGGCGAAGAACGCCGCCAGTCGCTTCCGAAGCAATTTGCCGCTCTGTTCCAGGACCAACTCGAACTCCTTGATGCAGGCGGCCCGGTAGATGTCGTAGAGAATGTCCTCCGGGCGGTGCTTGCCGATTTCGGCCAGAGCCGCCTCCAGCGCGTCAATGCAGCGCCGAACGAAGGTCGTGTCGATCCTCACGCCCGGCCTCGGTGTCCCTTGTTGCCCATCACCGATGAGAGGCAGGGAGTCTCGTGGGACACTTCCGGCGGAAAAATGAGAGCCAAATCCGGTTGCCCATCACACATGAGAGACCAAACGCATTGTGGGACACTTTTGACTCCTCTAGCGTCGTTGTATCCCACAATGACTGCCAAAGTGTCCAACACCGTCCGTCGTGTCCCATATGTGACCATCAAGGCGTCTCCCGTCCTTCCACGATGTTGAGTACGTCCGCGTAGCAGAAGACTGCCGAACGTCGTCCACTCCCAGGCCTGACAAGCTTCACCGCGCCGGCCTCGGTCAACCGTGCTAGGAGTCGCCGGGCAGTCTTGGCCGGAATGCCCGCCAGCTTGGTGAAGGCACTGCTGGAAGAGATCGGATAGCGGAAGATCCAGTCAAGAGCGTGGATCGCGTACCGGGAACCGGTCAGGGTGACCATCCTGAGTTTCATGGCATCGTAGTGGGTGGCAGCCATCGCGGGTTCGCTTGGTCGGGTTGAGTTTCTCGGTCCAGTCAGTGTCGGGGCTTGGATTATCCGCACGATCGGTCCGCGTGTCCAATTGGCGGCGATGATCGCGCTGAGGAAGGCCTGTCCCATCCAGCTATTTGAACGCCCCTGACTTTCTGGCACTGTTGAGGGAGAACCGCGCCCCATGCCCCGAACGTCAAGGAGCCCATGTACGATACCATCTACAAGCGGCTGTTCGCCGACCGCCGTTTGGTCGAACAGCTGATCCGCCGTCGCCTGCCCGCTTGGGCCGAGCGGCTGGACTTCGACACACTCCGGCAGGGTCCAGCCGAGCTGATCGGCGAAAAGCAGGTCAAGCGTCTGCCGGATGCCGTGTGGAGCGGTCAAGCGACCAATGGAGACACCGATTTCCTGCTCCTGCTCGAATTCCAGAGCGCTTCAGATCCTGACATGGCGATGCGAACCACGATCTGCAAGACCCTCGCAGTCCAGGAACTTCGACAGAGACAGCGACGTGCGAAGCAGAAACGCAAGATCGCAATCCAGGCGATCGTGCTGTACCATGGCGACGGCCGGTGGACGGCCCAGACGAGCATGGAGGAGCTCGTGGAAGAACCGCCTATCCAGGAGCACCAAGTCGTGGAGGCGGGGCTTCCCGAGGGAGCTCCCACCACGCTACGGGACCTGCCGGAACTCTTGCTCGGTTTCGGGAGCGTGCGGTCGGCGCAGGAAGTGAAGTCTCTTTTCTCGAAGGTGGCCCGAGTGGTGACGGAATGGGGCGATCCGCACCGCGAGAAGGTCATGGCGCGCGAGATCAGGAATCTGTTAGAATACAGAGGTTTCCCCGTTGAACTGCTTATGGAGGCTAACGACATGCGTAGCTCCACCGTTGCTTTCCGCCAATCTCTCGACGACCTGAAGAACCAAGGCCGCTTGGAAGCTCAGCGACAGAATCTGGTGCGATTGGCGACCTTGAAGTTCGGACAGGACGCCGGCGAAGCGCTGTCGACGCTGGTTGGCGAGGCTGCCGAGCCGGACTTCGACGGCTGGGCCGTGGCGATTCTCGAGAGCGAATCGGCCAGCGCGTTCCTGGACCGCGCCAGGCAGTTGCCCAATCAGGCGTAGAGGGAACCCTTCAACCGTCTTCCCCCGCATGACCTAGCGCGATCCGATCCAGCTGCGGTCTGATGAATGACATCACCGCAGCGAACAGCACGACCGCCCAGCCCACCGAGAGGATCATGTGCATGCCGACGAGAGCCCGTGCGCCGAACGAGGCCGGCACCACCGCGTAATCCTGACCAAGGGCCGTGAACAGCGCGAACAACAACCAGTCCGTGATCTGCGTACCGGGGTTCTCGAAGGCGCCGGGGCTGAAGCGTTCAAGCATCCCGTAGAAGCCGGCGAACAGCATGACGATCACCACGTAACCGACCGCGAACCCGCCGATCGGGACCCACATCACGCGCAGATAGGCGACAAGCTTGACGTACGTTTCGAGCCTCGGACGAAGCCAGGCGGCAGTGATCCGCGCCGCAAGGAACGCAGCCAGCGGTACCAATACGACGATCAGGGCGAGGATGAGGAGCACCAACGGGATCACGGCTGTGCCGTGCAGGCCGAGTTCTTCCATGTCTCCCGACAACTCGGCAAATCCCACAATGCCAATGAGGGCAGGCAGCCCAACCGCGCCGGCGATCAGCAGACCGGGAGGCCCGGCGTCGCGCCACACGTCGCGGCGACGGTTTACCAAGCCGATCAACAGGGCCGTCCAGGGCATGGCGATCATCGGAGCAAACAGCAACGGCCACTGGAAATCACCGGCGAAGACGAACCGTGGCAGCAACCCCAAGGTCAGTAAGGTGGCCACAATGAACGCTTCCCTGCTCACTTCCCGGTAGTCGGCAAAGGAAGACCGACCAAGCCCGTCGATCAGGCCAAGCGCCAACGGGCCGCTGGCGAGTGTGACCAAGCCCCAACCATAATCCCTCACGAAGGTTGCGACGATGCCTACCACCACCCCGGCCAGAATGCCCGTCCACGGCGCCCCCCGTCGCAGGCCGACTCCCGTGCCGACGGCGATTCCGAAGCCTGCCCCCAACAGAACGTCGGCGTGGTGCGCGGTGGTCGCGTAGCCAAACGGCACGACGACAATCGCCACGCCGGCGACGATCCCGGCCGCCGACCGCATCAAACGGCCCGGTGCCGTCTCGCTCACGACTACGTCCCCCAGAACCCCAGGTTCCGCAGGTTCCCCCGGATTGCCGCATCCAGCCGCGCCCCTTCGGCTTGCTGTTCACGCAGCTCCCGCACCAACCGCGCCATCTTGTCCTCGAACGGCTCCCCGTCGTCCTTTTGGGGTTCCACGCCAACATAGCGCCCCGGCGTAAGCACGTGGCCGTGCTTCCTCACCTCGTCCAGCGACACGCTCTTGCAGAATCCCGGCACGTCGGCGTAGCCGTCCTCGCGGTTCCTCCAGGAGTGGCAGGTCTCCGAGATCCGCGCGATGTCCTCGCCGGTTAGCTCGCGATGGGTCCGATCCACCATCCGCCCGAGCTTTCTCGCGTCAAGGAACAGAATCTCACCGCGCCGCCGTCGCCCACGCGCCAGAAACCACAAGCAGGCGGGAATCTGGGTCGAATAGAAGAGCTGACCCGGCAGGGCGACCATACAGTCCACCAACCCCTCCTCGACCAAATTCTTGCGGATCCTGCCCTCGCCGGCTTGTCGCGACGACATCGACCCGTTCGCCAGCACGAAGCCCGCCATGCCCGTCGGCGCGAGGTGATGCACCATGTGTTGCACCCAGGCGAAGTTCGCGTTGCCTTTCGGCGGCACGCCGTATTGCCAGCGCTTGTCGTCCGTCAGGCGATCGCTCCCCCAATCGGACACGTTGAACGGGGGATTGGCCAGGATGAAGTCGGCCTTGAGGTCCGGGTGACGGTCGTTGTGGAAACTGTCGCCGTGCGCGATCTGGCCGCCGATTCCGCGAATGGCCAAGTTCATCTTCGCGAGCCGCCACGTCGTGTAGTTCGACTCCTGACCGTAGATCGAAATGTCGTCCTGTGCCTGCCCGCCGTTCCCGTTGCCGTTGGCGTGTGCGCGAATGAACTCGACCGACTGCACGAACATGCCCGACGAACCGCAGCAGGGGTCGTAGACGCGCCCCCGGAAGGGCTCCAGCATCTCGACCAGCAGCCTGACCACGCAGCGCGGGGTGTAGAACTCGCCGCCGCGCTTGCCCTCGGCGCTTGCGAACTGCGACAGGAAGTACTCGTACACGCGCCCCAGCACGTCCCGCGAACGGGCGTCGGCATCTCCGACCCGCACGTTGCCGACCATGTCGATCAGCTGGCCGAGGCGCTGTTTGTCGAGCGCGGGCCGGGCGTAGTCCTTGGGCAGCACATCCTTGAGCGCCGGGTTGTCCCGCTCGATCGCGGCCATCGCCCCATCCACCGTCTGGCCGATCGTCGGCTGCCGCGCCGCAGCCTTCAAGATCCCCCAACGCGCCTCGCGCGGCACCCAGAAGATGTTGTCCGCAATGTATTCGTCGCGATCCTCCGCCGCCTCCTCCCCCCACTCGGCGAGCACCGCCGCGCGGTGCTCCTCGAACGCGTCCGAGATGTACTTGAGAAAGATGAGGCCCAGCACCACGTGCTTGTATTCGGCGGCGTCCATCGAACCCCGCAAGGCGTCGGCCATCGCCCACAGCTCCGCCTCGTAACCGGTCGTCGCCCCGCTGTCGATCTTCTTGCCCGCCATCGCCGTCAACCCGCCTCCGTTTCCGCCACCATGTAGTCCATCAAGCTGGGAATGCCCGCGGTCCAGTCGTGCGCGGCGGTGTCCTGCCAGACATAGCCCTTGTCGACCAGAAAATCCTTCAGCGATCGACGTGCGGACGCATCGCCCCCGAAATCGGCCAGCTCGTCACTCAGCGCAACGTCGCGCATGCGCCCGTCGGGGGTGGCGTGCGACCGAAGCCCGGCCTGAACGGATTATCGCGCATCCATTACGATTGCACCGATCCGACCCACCGCGCAATTGCCGCCAAACTTGCGATCGCCCCCGCGCGTAAGCCAATGTGGACCGGCAGCCCGTGCACAATCCGGCGTCATGGGCTGCTCCAGGCAAACCCGTCCTCCCGCCTCGCAGAGTGGATCCATGCCGCCATCCCACCGCCCAACCATCGCCCTCCCCCTGTTCCTGGCGTTGCTCGCCCCCCTGACCCTGCCCCTCCGGGCCACCGCCCAGGACCTGCCCGCGGGCACCATGGTCACCATCGTGGGCACGGTCGTGGACGTGGTTACCCGCCAGCCCATCCGGGGCGTGACGGTTCAGCTGACCGGCAGCGGTTTCGTACTCGAAACCGACGCGGCGGGCCAGTTCACGCTACAGCGGATCCCGGTGGGGAACTACCGCCTGGAGTTGTCCCACCCGAACTACCAACCCGCCGTGGGCGACTTCGCCATCATGCGTTCCGGCACTTTCGAAACGGCCATGGAACCGGTCGCGACGGACGAGGACGAGCTCATGACCGGCATTGTCGGCGCAGTCAGCGACGCCACGAGCGGAGCGCCGCTCAACGGGGTCAGCGTGCGCACGTCCGCCGGCCGTCAGACCACGGTCACCGACTCGCGCGGTCGCTTCGCCCTGAACGATCTCGCGCCGGGCGGCCACACCGTCGAGTTCGCCCAGCTCGGTTTCGCGACCCGCACCGACACCATCCACGTCGTGCCGGGCCGCGTCACCAACGCCCGCGTGGGGCTGTCCGCCGACCCCGTCCAGCTCGACCCGATCGAGATCACCGTCGAGCGCCGCGAAATCGCGCTTCAGGCGGCGGGCTACTACCATCGGGCCGAAGAGGGGTTCGGCGACTTCATCGACCGCGAGGAGATCGAGCGCAGAATGCCCAACGAGATGAGCGACGTCTTCAGTCGCATTCCGGGCGTGGAGCTCTACGCGGACCCGGACAACCCGCTCGAAAAGTACATCGTGCTGCGAGGCGGGCGTCAGTCAAGCCTTTCGTCGGGCGCATACGGGCGCTGTTTCCCGCGCGTGATTCTCGACGGACTGGTCCTCACCGGCGGCGGCGACGATCCTGCCCAGCTGGACCGCATGCTCGATCCGTCGGCGATTGCCGGCGTGGAGGTTTTCTCGACGGGTTCGGGCGTGCCGGCGCAATACGCCGGGACCGGCTCGTCCTGTGGCGTGATTCTGATCTGGACGCGGCGCTGAGTGCGCAACCGCACCGCCGTTGACCGCAAACCCGAAGACCGTAAGAAAGAGGTAAATGCAATGTCAGCGCGAACTTGGCAATCCCGGCCCGCTCCCGAAACCGACAGCCGCGAATCCCCACACGGCGCCGAGAGAAGGGGGGCCGAGACGGTTCCGGCTTCGGCAGCCGGCGCAAGGCTTCCATGGCCGCGTCGGCACGCGCCTCGGTTGCCGCAAGGGCTGCGTCGATCGACCGCGGCGCCCGTGCGACGGTTACGGCGACCGCGGCTCGCTGCCGCGCTGGCGGGCGCAGCCATCGCGACGGCCATCGTGGTCGCGCCCGAACCGCCGCCCCTCTCCGCCCAGACGGTCGAGCAAAACGACAGTTCGGCGCGAGCGGCGCGCCGCGCGAACGGGCTCCCCCTCATCCCCACGAGAACCCTCGACTTTACGACCGACGAGTGCACCTGGATTTCGCTCGACCTCTCGCCGGACGGCGGCACGATTGTATTCGAGCTGCTTGGGGACCTGTACGCGCTGCCGATTGACGGGGGAACGGCCACGCGAATCACGAGTGGGCAGGGCTACGACATGCAGCCGCGCTATTCGCCCGACGGTGCGGAGATCGTGTTCGTCAGCGATCGCGACGGGTCCGAGAACGTCTGGGTGGCCAACGCGGACGGGACCGACGCGCGGCAGTTGACCGACACCGAGCGCGACAACTACACGTCGCCGGTGTGGACGCCCGACGGCGAATACGTCATGGCGACCAAGGGCACGCAGCTGTGGCTCTTTCACGAAGACGGGGGCACGGGCGTGCAGATCACGGGGCAGGAGGCGGACGGCGGGCCAGGCGGCCCCGGCGGCGGTCAGGGTGCGCCGGCTCACATTGGGGCCGCGTTCGGGCCGGATCCCCGCTATGTCTGGGTGAATTTGCGCGGCAATCTGGGCGGCGGCTTTGCGGTGCCCGGCACTGATCCCTACCAGCTCGATCCTTACCAGCTCGATCCCGATCCTCCCGATCACCTGGGGGTCGCCCGCAGCTCGGCGCGAGAGGTGGGCGCGTTTCAGATCGGCATGCTCGACCGCGAGACGGGTCGGGTCATGGTGCGCACCCACGAGCACGAAGGCGCGTTTCGTCCCATGCCGAGTCCGGACGGGCGCTGGCTGGCCTACGCCACCCGTTACGACGCCCGCGAAGCGCTGCGGCTGCGCGATTTGGAGACTGGCGAGGAGCACTGGCTCGTAATGGACGTGCAGCGCGACGAATCGCAGGGCGGGGGACTGCGCGACCGGGACGTGTACCCCGGCGGCGCGTGGACGCCCGATTCGCAGGTGTTGATCACCAGCTACGGCGGCAAGATCATGCGCGTCTCGGTGCCTTCGGGCGAGGCTGCGGAGATCCCGTTTACGGCCCGCATTCAGCAGGACCTGGGGCCGTTGGTCAAGTTCGACTATCCCATCGACGACTCGGTGCTCACGGTGTCGCAGATCCGTGGCGCGCGCCTTTCGCCCGACGGCGGCCGGCTCGCGTTCTCGGCACTGGACCGTCTCTGGACCGCACCGCTGCCCGATCCCGCCGGCACGCAGACGGAAGGCTACCCGGTCATTCGCGACGCCCGACGCCTCACCGCGTCAACCGACGTCGAGCATGGCGCGGCGTGGTCCCCGGACGGTCGCTACGTCGCGTACGTGACGTGGAACGACTCGGTCGGCGGCGACATCTGGCGGATCCGTGCGGACGGCGACGGGGAACCCGAGCGGCTGACCCCCACGTCGGCGTTTTTCGACCGGATCGCCTATAGCGCCGACGGCGCGCGCATTCTCGCCGTGCGCGGCTCGAAAATGCACCGCATGCGCACCCTGGAAGATTTTGGCCGCCACGGTCCCGCCGCCGAGCTCGAATACGTGTGGATGCCCGCCGACGGCGGCGAACCCGAGCGCATCACGTGGGTGGGCCTGGGAGCCACGCAGGAGGGGCGCAACGCGCCGCACGCGGGACCCGATCCCGATCGCATCTACGTTTGGGCGGGTCAGGACGGCCTGCTCTCGATGCGCTACGACGGCACCGACGTGCGCACCGTCGTCAAGGTCACCGCGCCGACAAGACCGGGTCCCGGCGCCCGCGGCACGCCGGACGAGGTGGTGCTCGCGCCGGACGGCAAACGCGCGGTCGTGCGCGCCAACCGCAACGTGTACCTGATCACCGTGCCGCCCACGGGGGGCGAAGCCCCCACCGTCTCGGTCGCCGCGTCGTCGTCGGTGCCGACCCGCCGCCTTACCCGGGTCGGCGGCGATTTCGTGGGGTGGACGCAGGACGGGGCCGCCCCCTATTACTCGATCGGGCGCAGCTTCTTCCTGCACGACGTGGCGCTGATCGACTCGCTGGTGGCCGATTCGGCGGCGGCGGCTCGGGCGGAGGCGGGGGATTCGGCCGACGATGCCGAGTCCCCGGACGCCACCGAGGCGCCGGACGAAGCCGCGGATGCCGCCGAGGCCGACGACGACGGCCCCGTCTACGAAGCCGCGCGTTTCGACGTCGAGATCACGGCGGCCAAGGATCGACCGCGCGGCACGGTCGCGCTCACCGGCGCGCGGCTGATCACCATGCGGGGCGACGAGGTGATCCCGCGCGGCGACGTCGTGGTCCGCGACAACCGCATCGCGGCGGTGGGGCCGACCGGCAGCGTCGAGATCCCGCCCGACGCCGACGTGCGCGACATGTCGGGCATGACCATCCTCCCGGGACTGGTCGACATTCACGCCCACACCTGGGTTGCATGGGGAGTCCACCGGGGCCAGGTGTCGCAATTCCTGGCGCAGCTCGCGTACGGCGTCACCACCCAGCGCGATCCGCAAACGTCGTCCGAAGACGCGGTTACCTACTTCGACCTCATGGAGACCGGCGCGCTCATCGGGCCTCGTCTGTACTCCACCGGCCCGGGAATCTTCGGGACCGACCGCATCTCCAGCCTCGACGAAGCCCGCGACGTTCTGCGTCGCTACAGCGATCACTACAACACCAAGACCATCAAGCAATACCTGGCCGGAGACCGCAAGATTCGCCAATGGGTCATCATGGCGGCGCGCGAGCAGGGCCTCACCCCGACCACCGAGGGCGGCTCCAACTTCACCATGAACCTTACCCTGGCGCAGGACGGCTACGCCGGTCTGGAACATTCGTTCCCCATCAGTCCGCTATACCGCGACGTCGTGCAGCTGGGCGCCTTCAGCGGCATGGTGTACACCCCCACGCTCGTGGTCGCTTACGGTGGACCTTCGGGGCGCCAATACTACCTGACCCGCACCAACCTCGACGAGGTCGAACGCCTGCGCTTCTTCACGCCCCGCGACGAGCTCGACAAGTGGAAGACAACCACATGGTACCGCGACGATCAGTATCCCCACTTCCTGCATGCCGAACAGATCGTAAAATGGATGGATGCCGGAGGGCAGGCCGGCCTTGGCTCGCACGGCGAGGTCCAGGGTCTTGGCACCCACTGGGAACTGTGGATGATGGCGTCGGGCGGCATGGACAACCACGACGCGCTGCGCATGGCCACCCTCATGAGCGCGGACGCGATCGGCCTGGCGGGCGACATCGGGTCCATCGAACCTGGCAAGCTCGCCGACCTGCAAGTGCTCGGCTCCAACCCCCTGGACGACCTCGAGAACACCGTCGACATCGATTACGTCATGAAGAACGGCCGACTGTACGAAGCGGCCACCCTGACCGAAGTCTGGCCGCGACAAGGGCCGCTCCCCACCCAGTGGTGGTGGCGCGTGGAGCCCCCCGACGTGCGCGAGGAGCGCGGCAGGTAGTGTCCGCGATCAGCGCCGTACCGTTCACCCTCAAGCGCAGCCGGGACCTGTTCACCTCGGGCGGGGGCTACCAGACCACGACCGAAACCGCCCACGGCCTCGTGCGCCTCGAGGCGGAACGCCTCGTGATCCAGTGGCGGTTGGCGCTGCAGACCGCGCTCATGAAGGGCGCCCGCTACGAAACCCGCGAAGAGATCGAGCCCGTCAAGGAAATCGTCATCCCCCTGGCCAAGGTCGCGTCCGCCACCGTGCCCGAAGGGTGGTGGCGGACGCTGGTCGGACCCAGGCTCGTCATCACGGCGGCGGATCTCGTCGCCTTCGAGGAGATCGCCGGTCAGCAGGGACTCAAGCTCAAGCACCCGTCCAAGCTCGTGCTGCGGATCAAGCGCGCCGACCGCCTGATTGCGGCCGAGTTCGCCGCCGAGCTCGCGCTTGGGGTGGCGCGGTTGGCGGGGATGCCGGGCGCAGGCCGCGCGATTGCGCCATGATGGCGACTCATGCAACTTGCCTCATCCAACCACGACCTCCAACTACATCGGAGCACCATCATGAACCACGCTCACGTTTCTCTCTCGAATCGAGAGATTCTCGAGATTCTGTATGAGGCAACGGACGGTCCTAACTGGTCTGACAATACGAACTGGCTCACCGATGCGCCGCTGGAAGAGTGGCATGGGGTGGCGGCGGATAGCGCGGGGCGAGTGTCCAGCATCAACTTGGCTCAGCATGGTCTGGCGGGCGAGATACCGCCCGAACTCGGACAACTCGCTAACCTTGACACTCTGCTCCTCTTCCAGAACCAGCTGACGGGCGAGATACCGCCCGAACTCGGTCAACTCGCTGAGCTGGAGGGCCTGTCCCTCCACGGGAACCAACTGACGGGCGAGATACCGCCCGAACTCGGACAACTCGCTAACCTGCAGTACCTGTTCCTCAGCGCGAACCAACTGGCGGGCAAGATACCGCCCGAACTCGGACAACTCGCTAACCTGCAGGGCCTGATCCTCTACGGGAACCAACTGGCGGGCGAGATACCGCCCGAACTCGGACAACTCGCTGAGCTGGAGGCCCTTGTACCTCCACGGGAACCAACTGACGGGCGAAGTCCCGACGAGCTACCTGGGACTTGCCGAACTCTCGGATTTCCGTTTCGCGAATAACAACGGACTCTGTGCTCCCGACACCGACGAATTCAGGACATGGCTGGCGGGAATGCATCAATACCAAGGCCCGTTGTGCTCAGCATTCGACCGCGATGTTCTTGAGATTCTGTATGAGGCAACGGACGGTCCGAACTGGCGTCGCAATACGAACTGGCTCACCGATGCGCCGCTGGACGAGTGGCATGGGGTGGCGACGGACAGCGCGGGGCGAGTGTCCAGGCTGCGCCTCGACGACAACCAACTGACGGGCGAGATACCGGCGCAACTCGGTCAACTCGCTAACCTGCAGCGCCTGTCTCTCGGCTGGAACCAACTGACGGGCGAGATACCGCCCGCACTCGGACAACTCGCTAACCTGCAGTACCTATGGCTCCGACGGAACCAGCTGACGGGCGAGATACCGCTCGAACTCGGGCAACTCGTCAACCTGCAAGGGCTGAGCCTCGGGGAGAACCAACTGACGGGCGAGATACCGCCCGAACTCGGTCAACTCGGTAACCTGCAGCAGTACCTGTACCTCGACGCGAACCAGCTGACGGGCGAGATACCGCCCGAACTCGGACAACTCGCTAACCTGCAGTACCTGCACCTCGACGCGAACCAGCTGACGGGCGAGATACCGCCCGAACTCGGTCAACTCGCTAACCTGCAGTACCTGCACCTCGGCGCGAACCAACTGACGGGTGAGATACCGCCCGCACTCGGTCAACTCGCTAACCTGCTTGTCGTGGGCCTCTACGACAACCAACTGACGGGCGAGATACCGCCCGCACTCGGTCAACTCGCTAACCTGCAGAACCTGAACCTCAACGCGAACCAACTGGCGGGCGAGATACCGCACGAACTCGGACAACTCGCTGAGCTGGAGGACCTGTCCCTCCACGGGAACCAACTGACGGGCGAAGTCTCGACGAGCTACCTGGAACTTGCCGAACTCTCGGTTTTCCGTTTCGCGAATAACAACGGACTCTGTGCTCCCGACACCGACGAATTCAGGACATGGCTGGAGGGAATCCTATACTCAGGCCCGTTGTGCACAGAATCCGACCGCGATGTTCTTGAGATTCTGTATGAGGCAACGGACGGTCCGAACTGGCGTCGCAATACGAACTGGCTCACCGATGCGCCGCTGGACGAGTGGTATGGGGTGGCGACGGACAGCGCGGGGCGAGTGACCAACATCGCCTTGGCGGGGAATGGCCTGGCGGGCGAGATACCGCCCGAACTCGGACAACTCGCTAACCTTGCGTACCTGTACCTCGCCGCGAACCAACTGACGGGCGAGATACCGCCCGAACTCGGCCAACTCGCTAACCTGCGGCACCTGAACCTCCGCGCGAACCAACTGGCGGGCGAGATTCCCCCGGAACTCGGTCAGCTTTCCAACCTCCAACGTCTCCACCTTCACGAAAACCAGCTTACGGGCGAAGTCCCGACGAGCTACCTGGGACTTGCCGCACTCTCGGTTTTCCGTTTCGCGAATAACAACGGACTCTGTGCTCCCGACACCGAATTCAGGACATGGCTGGAGGGAATGGATCAATACCCAGGCCCGTTGTGCACAGCATTCGACCGCGATGTTCTCGAGATACTGTACGAGGCAACGGATGGTCCGAACTGGCGTCGCAATACGAACTGGCTCACCGATGCGCCGCTGGACGAGTGGTATGGGGTGGCGACGGACAGCGCGGGCCGAGTATCCAGCATGTCCCTCCACGCGAACCAACTGACGGGCGAGATACCTCCCGAACTCGGACAACTCGCTAACCTGCAGCACCTGTTACTCAACGAGAACCAACTGACGGGCGAAGTCCCGACGAGCTACCTGGAACTTGCCGAACTCTCGACTTTCCATTTCGATAATAACAACGGACTCTGTGCTCCCGACACCGACGAATTCAGGACATGGCTGGAGGGAATTCAATACCAAAGCGGCTCGTTCTACCCATCCGACCGCGATATTCTTGAGATTCTGTATGAGGCAACGGACGGTCCGAACTGGTCTGACAATACGAACTGGCTCACCGATGTGCTGCTGTATGAGTGGCATGGGGTGGCGACCGACGACAACGGTAGGGTAACGCACCTTGATCTTTATAATAACGATTTGTTTGGTACAATTCCAGCCGAGCTGGGCAACCTCTCAAACCTGCAAGGACTGGAGCTTTCCCATAACGATCTGTCTGGTACAATTCCAGCCGAGTTGGGCAACCTCTCAAACCTGCAAGAACTGATTCTTGACTTTAACGATCTGTCTGGTACAATTCCAGCCGAGTTGGGCAACCTCTCAAACCTGCAAAGACTGGAGCTTTCCCATAACGATCTGTCTGGTACAATTCCAGCCGAGTTGGGCAACCTCTCAAACCTCCTATACCTACATCTTTTCGGTAACGGTTTGACGGGTGCCCTACCCTCGAATCTGACCAGTATCAGTGGTCTGTCCTGGTTCTCTTGGGAGCAGGTATCCGGTACTGAGGGCGCGCTCTGCGCCCCCACGGATTCCACCTTCCAGACTTGGTTAAGCGGGATAGGCGACACGTCTGGCCCCAATTGCTCAGATTCAGGCGGCTCGTAGTCACTGGTGCTGTCCGAGACAAGCATTACCGTGCTTGAGAACACGGACACGGACACAAGCTGGACGACAGCCTCGTGGCCGGTGGTGCTGAGCGAATTGCCGAGTCACACGTTTTGGGTGACGGTTACCACAGGAGACAACACCGCCGCGAAGTTGCATACCGGCGCGAATTCGCCTGCGGATGCCGTCACGCTCACCTTCACCGCGTTCAACTGGACATAGCCCAGACGATCACAGTGACCGGCCAAGACGACACTGCTCAGAACCCGGACAACAAGCGCGACGTGACGATCACGCACGAGGCCGAAAGCAGCGACGCGAGCTACGACGGCAAGACGGCTCGGTGGCGGTGCGGGTGGTGGACGACGAGACGGAGGCGGTGGCGGGCGCGTCTGGTCGGCGGTAATGGTGGCAGGTGAGGGCGGCGGCTATCTCAACTACGGCTACAGTAACCACCCCGGCTCGGGGGGCTATTTCCTCTATGGTCCAAATCCAGATAGCCAGAGTGGATACCTTGTAGGGCCTTGACGCCGCATCTGTGAGTACGTGATGTTACTGTTGTCATTGGGCGGTTGAAAATGTCACACTTTCGGGCGTTGAAAATGTCACACTTGGGACGAGCGCCCGCGTAGGGAACGAAGCGACCGGAGCTGGCGCTCCGCCGTGGGAATGGGTTCATGGCCTACCTCCTTTCTGGATTTGTTCCGCCTGGATGGCCCGCGAGGCCGTGGGGTGAATGGTCCTCGCGAGTTCGACGTGATGGCGGATTCGATAGCTGTTGCCTCTGATGTTGACGATGTGGCACGGGTGGAGCAGGCGATCGAGCAGGGCCGCTGCCATGACCTCGTCGTGCGGGATTTCTCCCCAGTGCTCGAAGCTCTTGTTCGACGTGAGCACCGTCGAAGCGTGCTCGTAGCGACGGTTGACCAGCTGAAAGAACAACTTGCGCCCTGCCGGGTCACCGGAAGGGATCCGATCTCGTATTCTCACCTTGATTGTCGCTACGTCTCACCTTGATTGTCGCTGTGCACGCATCGCCCGTGACGACGGCCTTCATCTGGTCGAAGAGCAGCTCCGCAGGCACGCCTCCGAAGTAGGAAAACGACGACGCCAGCCCCCGAGTCACCACCGGCATCGTCTGCCGCTTGTAGCGCGACAATCAGGATGAGACGTTTGCGACAAACAAGGTGAGAGGGCCGGGGGTGGTGGCGGGAGGTCCGAACTTTGGTGTTTCCCTGGGATCAGGAGAGACGCGAAGTGCCGGGCCGACGGATTACGGACCACCAGATGGAGCTGTACATGACCGCTCGACGGAAGGACGGGCCTGCGCTGGCGGCGGCGAAGGCGGGGTTCAGCAGGGCGACGGCGTATCGGATCGAAGGGGATCCGGGGCGTCGGTCGGTGAAGAAGCCTCGGGGGCGGAGACGCCCCGACCCTTTGGCGGGGATATTCGACGAGGAGATCGTACCGCTGCTGGAGACGAACCCCGGGTTGCGGCCGGTGGCGTTGTACGAAGATATGATGCGGCGTCATCCGGAACTGCATCCGGGGGTTCGGCGGACGTTGGAGCGGCGGGTTCGGAGCTGGAAGGCGAAGCACGGGCCGGATCGGGAGGTCGTTTTCCGACAGAAGCACGAGCCGGGGCGACGGGGGTTGTCGGACTTCACCGACGCCGGGCGTCTGGGGGTGACGGTTGGGGGAGAGAAGCTGGTGCACAAGCTGTACCATTTTCGGCTGGAGTACTCGGGGTTCTGCCATGTGGCGGTGGTGTTGGGCGGGGAAAGCTACGTTGCGCTGGCCGAGGGGTTGCAGGACGCGCTGTGGGCGCTGGGGGGCGTGCCGAAGGAGCATCGGACGGACAGTCTGTCGGCGGCGTTTCGCAACCTGAAGCGCTATGCTCGGGAGGACCGGACTGCACGTTACGAGGCGTCCACCGCGACGGTTTGTTCCCCCGCGACGCCTACCGCCACGCCTTCGACGCGTTGCGCGAGCGCCTGGGCGACCGCGAGGCCTGCCGGCGGATGGTAAAACTCCTTGCGCTGGCCCACGATCACGGATGCGAGGCCCTGCTGGCCGACGAGATCGAAGCGCAGCTCGAATCCTTCGTCACCCGGCAAGTTGGCCATGGCGACGGCCCGTTCGACCGTTTGCCCTCCTCAGGCCTCCGCCAGCTGCCCGGGAGGAAACCCGGTTGTTCGGTTCCAAATCCTCGACGCAGGGACTTCCCCGGACGCGATGGGCACGATGCCTCGTCCACGCAAATGCGGGGACGATCAAAGAGACTCTCGGAACGCTCGACTTTCCCCAAACATGCCATCGCGTTACCGTGCCCGGGTTCATACCCGTCGCGACCCCCCACATTCTCACTGTGATTGTCGCTGGCCTCTCATCTTGATCGTCGCTAGACAGGTGGATAATGGTTGGCCCAAAACGTGGAATCGGCTGATGACACTCTTCTGGAATGAGGTCCGTGCCCGCGCTGGCGCCTTCCCGTCGCGTTATTGGACCGTAGCGGAGCTCGAGGCGATGCGCTTCTGGGAGCGAATGGACGCCAAGATTGCCCAGTACGGGCGGTGCTCGGTCTTTTGACGGCACCGATACGACTGCGACTGCGGCCAGGCATCGTGGTACCGGCGCTCCTGCTCGTTTGCATCGGCTGCCACGATCGTTCGGACGATCGACCCACCTATGAGACGTGGATTACCGAACCGGAATACGAGTTCGGCGACGATCCGTCGGGTCAAGTCCTGTTGTCGCAAGTGCCTTACCTGCGCGTGGCGCCCGACGGGAGCCGGGTCTTCGTCATTGATTTGGTTGACGTTCCAGTGAGTGGATGGACGCCGGACGGCACCGTCGTGTTTACAGCGCGCCGCGGCGAAGGCCCTGGCGGGTTCGTCAGACCAACCCGCATTTACATTGACGACGACTATGCCCTGCCGAAGAGCAAGTCAAGCCAGGGCCATTCAGACCACACGTCCCGTCGCATTCTTCTGCCACACTGGATGTCCGTACACGATGCGACGGATTCTCACGCATGGGGGATCCGTCGCGACGCCACCGGGGTACCGCGTATCGTGGGCAGAAGGATGGTTCCGATGGACGACGGAAGTTGACTGCCTTTCGGCACCCGGCAGCAAGCGGCTACCGCATCCGAATCCCCGCCGCCGTGCTGCTGGTCCTCGGCGCAGCATCGTGTAGCCGCGACAGTAGCGTGGCGCCGGTGACTGTGCTGGATCCGGTGGCTTCGACCAGCGCCACGCCAAGCCGGAACCACGATATCGCCCTGCTATCGGACGAGGTCGCGTGCATCATCGACTCCTACGAGACGCAGGTCCGTTGCGGCGATCGTGAAGGCCGCGTAATCGGCGTAATCGGGCGCGAAGGCGACGGTCCCGGCGAGTTTCGGACGATTTCGGGTATTGAGCGAGGGCCACAAGGATCGCTGCTGGCCCTGGATCGCCGCTTGGCGCGCTTGATGCACTTCCGTCCAGACGGCGCGCGGTTACAGGAGGCGCCGATGCCTGCGCTGTTCTCAATCAGTAGCGTCCATCAGAATCGAGTGTACGGCTACAGGACTGAAATCCCGTCAGAGACCAGCGCGGCGCAAGGGATGCAGTTTGTACCGACCATGGTTGATGCGTACTCGGGTGCAGTGGTCTGGGAACGACGGGATCTCCCCGAAGCAGCGAATCGGCCCTGCTTGGAAGTTCATCTCGGGGCCGTCGCGCCTCAGGGTCGCCTCGGCTATTGGGCCTGCGAGCGGGAGATGGTCTTCTTCGACGGAATCCATGCGAACCGCGCCACGGTTGTGGAATCTCCGCCCAATTCCTGGGCACGGTCCGCGTCGGAGATCGACTAATGGCCTACGATATCTCCGGGCTGACGCTCGCAGCCTTGGTGCAGCGGATGGCGGGCCTGGGACCGGTGCCGGAACGCGCGATCGACTGGTACAAAATCGACGATCTGGATTTCGGCCGGTAGATAGGGCGCTGTAGACCGGCTATCCGGTCCACAGCGCCGGCCACCGGGGCACCGCGCATCGTGGGCAGAAGGATTGTCCCGATGGACGCCGGAAGGTGACTGCCTTGCGGCACCCGGCAGTAAGCGGCTACCGCATCCGAATCCCCGCCGCCGTGCTGCTGGGATCCGATTCGGCGGGTCGTCGTCGCTCCAACGACCGTTCTTGCGGGTAGATCTCGTCCAGGGTCATGCCGTCGTGCAGGCGGCCGTCCTTCATCACGTATTGGATGTCGACCGAGTTGCGCAGGTCGTCGAGCGGGTTCGAGTTGAGGACGAGCAGGTCGGCGAATTTCCCCTTCTCGATACTGCCCAGCTGCTTTCCGAACCCGATCGCTTCGGCGCCGAGGATCGTCGCCGCGCGCAGCATGTCGTAGTTGGACGCGCCGCCGGCCGCCATGGCCCACAGCTCCCAGTGGAAGCCGACTCCCTGGATCTGCCCGTGACTGCCGACGCCCACGCGCCCGTCGTTTTCCAGCATCTTCTTCACGAATTCGCCGTGGCGCGGGAACACGTGTTCTTCTTCCAGGAACCACCCGACGGGGCCGGGGCTGCCACCTGAACCCGCGCCGCGCCGCCGCGTCCTCGCGTCGATGTTGTCGGACGGGATGAACATGTTCAGCTTCGGGTCGTCGTGCGCGTTCTCGGTGGCGTAGAAGTAGTTCTCGCCGAACGGGCCGCCGTACGATACGAGCAGCGTGGGGGTGTTGGTCGTCTCCGACTCCTTGAAGAGCTCGACCACGTCGGAATAGATGGGCGCAATGGGCAGGTTGTGCTCAATGCCCGGGTAGCCGTCGATGGCGTGGGTCATATCGATCTTGAAGTCGAGTCCGCCCTCGGTGGTGGGCATCAGCTCCAGCTCTCGCGCCGCTTGGATAATCCATTGCCGCTGCTGGCGGTTCCCGGACATGTACATCTTGAGCGTCTTGGTGTCGAAGTACTGCGAATAGCGCCGCAGGATGGTCTTGGCGTGGTCGGCGTCGCGAATGTTCTCCTGCACGAACACGCCGGGGCCGGTCGAGTAGATTCGCGGTCCGGTCATGCCCCCGGTACGCACGCGGTCGGTGTAGCTGAGAATGTCGGTAAACGCGGTCTGCGGATCGCGCGTGGTGGTTACGCCGTACGACAGCGTCGCCAGGTATTGCCAGACTTCCTGCGGGTGAATCTCGGGGACGAGCCACATGGAGTGGTAGTGCGTGTCGATGTAACCCGGTACCAGCGTCTTGCCGGTCACGTCGACGACCGTGGCGCTGTCCGGTATCTCGACCGAGTCCGCGACGCCCACGTCGACGATCTTGTTGTCGGTGACGACCACGACCCCGTTCTCGATCACGTGAGGCGCCCCGGTGGTATCGCCCGGGACCGTCGTCATGGTTACGATGCGGCCACCGGTCAGCGCGATGGTCCCGCGTGGGACATCGCGGGGCAGCTGCACCTCGATCGTGCGTTCGGCGGCCTCGTAGGTTTCGGTGGTATCGGCCAACGCCTCCTCGTCGCCGTCCCGAACCGCGTTGGCTTTAGCGGCGACCTCTTCCGCCGCCCTGCGAATGGAGTCCGCCCGCGCGATCAGCGAATCGGCCACGACCTGCACCGAGTCTGCCACCAGACGCGTGATTTCGTCTTCCAGCTCGTCGGGCACTTCTTCGTCGGCGTTCTTGATACTGTCCGCTTCCGCGCGCTTGTCCTGCAGCGTGTCGGCGATTGCCATGGCCCGAGCGCGGATGAGCGCCCTCGCATGGGCCGTCTCATCCAGCTCCGCCTCTTCCGACTCCACATGGTCGAGGTCGTAGGTGAACAGGACGTTGCCCATGGCCCAATGGACCGCCGAGCCGTCCGGCGCCCACGACGGGAACTCGCCGCCCACGTCGGTGAGCTTGCGCACGGGCACGGGCGACGCACCCAGGTTGGTCAGAACAATGTTGGGAGGCTGCGCCCCCACTTCCGCCAGGTCCACCACGAAGATGTCGCTGCCGAACTGTACGAACGCCCGGTCGCCCTCGGGGGACAGGACGATCAATCCGGCGGGCTGAAATCCCCCCGGCTCGGCGGATGGATCGGGATCGGTTGGATCGGGGCCCTGGCGCCATGGGAAGGGCCGCCTTGGCAGGTATTCCCACTCGTTCGGGTGCGGGCTGCCGATGCCGCCCACGCCCTGGCGCCCGCGAACCACCATGTGGCGCTTGACGTCGGTGCCGTCCCAGCGGAAGGACACGAGGCCTTCAAGGGGACTGTAGGCGTAGATGCGGTCGGGATCGTCCGCCGCAAAGTGGGCCACGTCGCGGGTGCCGGTCGGCGAGATGAGCTCCACCTCGGACGGCTGCGCGGCATTGGCGGACACCCAGACGAATTCGGCGCCCATCGGCCCGAAGAAGATGCCCGACGCCTCCATAAGGTCGCGCGCGGCGCCCCGAGACGCGACGATCCGGTCGCCGTCGGGAGACCAGGCCACGTTGTAGTACATGGCCGCCGTGCTCGTGAGCCGCGTGGGCGCGCCGCCACTGGACGGGACCGTCATGATGTGACCGCCTTCGCCGTCATCCCATGTGACGTAGGCGATTGACGCGCCGTCGGGCGACCACTGCGGATGGAACTCGCCCACGTCGCTCTCAGTCAAACGCATCGCTTCTCCCTGGGGCAGGTCCCGAACCCACAGGCGATCGAAAGCCGTGAAGACCACGCGGTCACCCGCGGGCGACGCGACCGGATGGCGGATCTGACTGGCGGTCACCATCGCGGTGGTGTCGATCTGGTAATCGAACTTGACCGACGGGCCGATGCTCACCTCGACCTCCGCCTCGAACGGAATTTCGGTGGGATCGCTGCCGTCCATGGGCACGTTCCAGATCTTGCCGCTGTACGAGACCACGATTGCCGAGCCGTCCGGGAGAAACGCGTAGCCAGGCATGACGTCGAGGGGGGCGCGCGATTCCTGCTCGTCGCGCTGCACGGGGTAGGCCAACCACTCCTCGTCGCCGTTGGCAAGGTTGCGCTTTCGCAGTCCGGTGTCGGCGTTGTAGCGCGTTGCGTAGACCAGCCATTGGCCGTCGGGAGAGATCGCAGGTCGCATGGCGGAGCCGTAGCGGCTGGTCATTCTCACGTTGGCGCCGGTCTCGCGGTCGTATCGGAACAGCTGGTAGCGGGGCAGGCGGGCGTTGTACTCCCAGTCTCCGCGCGAGGCGGCGTACCAGAGATATCGGCCGTCCGGACTGAATGCGGCGCCGATCCGCTTCATGGTCGCGAGGCCCGGAAAGATTGGCGGACCTGCTCCGGCGCCCCCCGCGATCGCGATTGCCGCCGCGCGCTCGGGGTGATACAGGAACAGGCTGGCCGCGCCCCCCAGGCCGCCCGATCGGCTGACCGCGATGAACTCGCCGTCGGGGGTCCATTCGGGAGACAGGAAGAGATTGCCGTTGCCGCGCGACACCTGGGTGGTGTCGGTCCTGTCGAGCCGCATGGTCCACAGGTTGTCGCCGCCGCTGCGATCGGAGACGAACGCGACCGACTCGCCGTCGGGGCTGAACCGAGGCTGCACGTCGTAGGCCATGCCGGTCAGGAGAGGCGAGGCTTCGCCGCCCGTAATCGGCATCGTGTAGAGATCGCCCAAGAGGTCGAAGACGATGGTCTGGCCGTCGGGGCTGACGTCCAGGGAAATCCAGGTGCCATCCGTGGCCGTGAACTCGGCGGTGCGGGCGGCTCGCAGGGGCAGGGGGTTGCGCTGGGGGCCGCCGGGACGCGGCGGCTGGGCGGCGGCGATGGGGGATTGCATGATCGCGACGGCGCAGCACGTGATTGCCGTCGCCCACCGGGTCGTTCTGCGGGCGGGGCTCATTTGTCACCTCCCCGGATGCCGGCGCGGACGTTGGGCGCGGTATTTCGCCACGGTTCGTCCGGTGCCGCTCGTTGTCTGGGCCACACTTCGTCGAGCGTGTCGCCGTCGTAAAGGCGTCCGTTCATCATCACCTGATGGATTGTGTTGGTGTTGCGGATGTCCGTTAGCGGATCGGCGTCCAGGATCACCAGGTCGGCCAACTTGCCCGCCTCGATCGATCCCAGGTCGCCGCCAAGGCCGATTGCCTCGGCACCCATGATCGTGGCGGCGCGCAGGGCGTCGTGCTCGTCCATGTTGCCGCTCTGGAGCGCCCACAGCTCCCAGTGGAAACCCAGCCCCTGCAGCTGTCCGTGGCTTCCCACGCCCGTGGTGCCCCCGGCCTCGACCAGACGCGTCAGCCAGGCGGCGTGTTTAGGAAACGCGTATTCGTCTTCCATGAACCACCCGCCCGGTCCCGGGCCCGTCGTTTGAAGCCGTCGGGCCTTCGTGTCGAGCTCCAGCTTGGGCGTGAAGTGCGTCAGCTTCGCGTCGCCGAACAGGTCTTCGCGCGTGTAGAAGTAGTTTTCCGCCCACGGACCGCCGTACGAGACGAGCAGCGTGGGCGAATTGACGGTGCCGGAGGTCAGGAACAGCTCCACCACGTCGCCGTAGGCAGGTACGATCGGCAGCGAGTGCTCGATTCCCGGATACCCGTCGATGGCGTGGGTCAGATCGAGGCGATAGTCCAGCCCACCCTCGGTGGTCGGCATGAGCTCCAGCTCCTTGGCCGCCATGATCAACCACTGCCTCTGCCGCCGGTTGCCGGACATGTACATCTTGAAGGTCTTGGTGTCGTAGTAGCGGCTGTACTTGGTGAGCACTTCCACCGCGTGCTCGTAGCTCTTGATGAAATCGAATTGGAATACGCCCGGTCCGGTGGAGTACACGCGGGGGCCGACCATCCTCCCCGCGCGCACCATGTCCTCGTACGACAACACGTCGGTCGTGGCCGTTTGCGGATCGCGGGTCGTGGTCACGCCGTAGGCCAGGTTGGCTTGATAGATCCACGGACGCTCCCAGTGGAATCCCCACAGGTTCCACATGTGCGCGTGGGTGTCCACGAACCCCGGCACGACGGTCTTGCCGGCCAAGTCGATGATGGTTGCGCCCGGGGGCACGTTGCCCGGACCCGCCGGCGAAACTGAGGCGATGCGGTTGTTGTTCACCACGATGTCGGCGTTCTCAATGATTTCGTCGCCATTCATGGTGATCGCGCGCGCCCCGCGCAGCACGACGACGCCCTGAGGAATGTCGCGCGCCGCAGTGACCGCGATCTGTTGCTCCGCGGGCTCGTAGTCGGGATCGTTGGCCGCCGCGTCCAAGTCGTAGGTGAACAGCCCGTTGCCGAGCGACCAATGCACCGTGCGCCCGTCGGCGCCCCAGGTGGCGAACTCGAACCCCAGCTCGTTCAGCTTCCACGCCGGCACCGCCGCCGAGTCGGGCTTGGTGACGTCGACGACGGGCAGGGCCGCGCCAAGGTCGGGGACCGTCACGGCGTAGAGACCGTCGCCCACGGCGGCCAACGCGAGATCGCCGCGCGGAGCCATCAGAACGGCGCCTGCGCCCTGTCGCAAGATGAGCTCCTGCGGTTCGTTGTGGTCGAACTCCTCCGGCAGCACGAGGTCCGAGGTCTTCGAGCGCTTGTAGCCAATGGGAACGCCGCCGGCGGAAAGGTCGGCCCTGGCCGTGACTTGCAAATGCCGCCTTCTGTCCGTGTCGTCCCAGCGCGCGGAAGACAGGGCAACGGTCGGCGGCGGCGGGGCGGGCGACCCCGGCACCGCGTCGGCCCGGGCGACCCCGTAGTAGTAGATCCGGTCCGGGTCGGCGGTGAAGTGCGGCGACCGCCGCCCTTCGGTGGGACCAATCACGGTGACTTCACCACCGTCGGCCGGGATCCAGACGAACTCGGCATCGATGCCGGGCGCGAACGGGTCGATCGCTTCCTGCAGATCCCGCCTGGAGGACCGCACCGCGACGATGCGCTCCCCGTCGGGCGACCACGCCATGTCCCGATAGTAGGCCGGCGCGGTGGTGAGCACCTCCGTCTGTCCGCCCTCGGCCGACACGCGCCGTATGTGACCCTCGCCGGCGTCGTCGTCCCAAGTCGCGTACGCCACGGACCCGCCGTCGGGTGACCACATTGGCAGGAATTCGCCCACCTCGTCGTTCGTCAATCGTCGAGGTGCGCCCCCGCCGTCGCTGGACAAGTCCGCGACGTACAGCCGGTCGAGCGCGGTGAACGCGATGCGGGCGCCGTCCGGCGAGGGACGCGCGTCCCTGATCTGCTTGACCGTGAAGATGGGCGAGTCCTCGATCGGGTATTCGAACACCACCTCGGGGCCGACCGCGACCTCGGCTTCGACGGTGAACGGAATCTGCGTCGGATCGCTGCCGTCTACCGGAACCCGCCAGATCTTCCCGCCGTACGACATGACCAGCGCGTCCGAGTCGGGCGTGAACGAGTAGCCCGGCAGCACGTCCATGGTCGCGGTGGACTCCTGGTCGTCGCGCTGCACGGGGTAGGCGAGCCAGCGCTCCATGCCCGAGGCCAGGTCGCGCAGCCGGATGCCGGTGTCCGCATCGTCGCGGCTCCCATAGGCGAGCAGCGCTCCGTCGGGCGACACCGCGGGCCGAAAAGCGGAGCCGTACCGGTTGGTCATCGGCGTCCGCGTCCCCGATTGCCGATCGTAGACCCAAAGCTGGAACTGCGGGAAAATGGCGTTGTACTGCCAGGTGCCCTGTCGCTGAGCGTACCACACGTAGCGTCCTTCGGCGTCGACCGCCGCGCCCATCATCCGTTGTCCGGCGGCTCCCCCCACCATCTCGATCCCGGTTCCACCGTCCACATGGTAGAGCCACAGCTTTTCCAATCCCCGAAACGGCAGCGCTCGCGAGGCCACCACGTACTTGCCGTCGGGCATCCACTCGGGAGACAGGAACGCGCTTCCGACGCCCTTGCTCAGCTGCACGGGATCGCCGCCTCCCGACGGCATCAGCCAGAGATTCTGGTCGCCGCTCCGGTCCGACACGAACACGATTCGCTCGCCGTCCGGGCTGTAGCGCGGCTGCATGTCGTACCCCATCCCGCTGGTCAGACGCGTGGCGGCGCCGCCCGTGATCGGCATGGCGTACAGGTCCCCGAGCATGTCGAAGACGATTTGTTCGCCGTCCGGGCTGACGTCGAGCGAGATCCAGGTGCCCTCGTCCGTCGTGAAGCGCGCCCAGCGGGCGGGCTCCAAAGGCAACCCCCGGTCGGGGTCCTTCTCCTCTTCCTGGCCGAGCGACGGGGCGGGCGTGAGCAGCATAGCGGCAAGCGGCAAGGGCGACAGCCTGGCCGTCCAGCGGCCACATTCGAAACCGAACATGTACGGGACTCCGTTAGAGGGTAGCGATCCGAACCCGTATATTACGCACATGGCAACGTCGCAAACAACCAGCCGAGACATCGCGCTCCTATCCGTGTCCATTGACCTGGGAGCAGGTCGGCGAGGCGTGGACATGGGTCCGTCTGCGCTGCGCATTGCAGGGATTCGGGGAGAAATCGAGCAGATCGGTCACACCGTCGCGGAGCTGGGCACAATCACCGCCGGGGGCTTGGAGACCACGGACTCCGGCGAAGACGCCCTCCCTTTCCTGCACGAGATCCACCAGGTGACCACGAGGACGCGCGAGGCGGTGCGAAAGGCTCTGGGCGCGGGCCACATGCCGCTGGTTCTCGGCGGCGATCATTCGCTGTCCATTGGATCGGTGAGCGCCGTGGCCGACCACTACCGGCGACGCCAAACCTCGATCGGCGTCATCTGGGTCGACGCCCACACCGACATGAATCGACCCCATACGTCTCCTTCGGGCAACATCCACGGCATGCCTTTGGCCGTGTTGCTGGGCTACGGAGATCCCCGTCTCACCCGAGACCGAGCGTGCGTCCGCCCCGAAAACGTCAGTGTGCTTGGCGCGCGCGACATCGATCCGGGCGAAAAGCGGCTCATTCGCGAGCTCGGCGTTCGTGTGTTTACAATGTCTGAGGTCGACGAACGGGGTGTGGCTGCGTGCATGGACGAAGCGCTGGAGCGCGCCAACCACGGGACGGGCGGGTTCCACCTGTCTCTCGACCTCGACGCCCTCGACCCAAGGGTCGCTCCCGGGGTCGGCACGCCGGTGCGGGGCGGGCTCACGTACCGAGAAGGCCACCTCGTGTGCGAAAAGGCGTCCCGTTCGGGTACCCTGCTGAGCTTGGAGCTGGTAGAGCTGAATCCGGTGCTGGACGACCGCAACCAGACGGCGCTGTTGGGGGTGGGGTTAGTGGCCTCCGCGCTGGGCGCGACGATATTGTAGGGGGGGCATTACTTACGGGCGTCCCGCTTGACGATTGGCTTGCCGTGCTTGCGGCGTCCCATTGTTGAGGGCGTCCGCTTCTGCGCCGGGGTGGTGAAATCGGTAGACACAGGGGACTTAAAATCCCCCGGGAGCATTCCCATGCGGGTTCGAGTCCCGCCCCCGGCATTTGTAAGGCTACCGTGGCGTTGGTCGCTGACCGGGCAAGCCGCGGCTGAATAGCGCCTCCAGGCCCGGCTCCGTCGACAGCGCGTTGGGGTCGGCGCCGTCGGCCGTCATTGCAGCGGTGGGCGGGTCGCGCAGGAAGGCCCGCACTTGGCCGCTGCGGGGATCGCGCAGGATGACCATGGGGTCATTGGTCTGGTCGTTGAGCACGGCGGTGCCGCCGGGCCCCGTGAGGGTGATGGAGACCAGATCGGTGGTCCAGGCGCGGTCGACGGGGATGGTGTAGACGAAGCTGGACCTGCCCTCCGGGTCGTCCGCAACTTCGGGCATGTCGAAGGTGTAGGAGAAGGCGGTCGCGCCGTCCGTGGTGCGGGCGGTGAGGGTGTAGGTGGTGCCGGGGGGGTGGGAACGGGGTGGCGTCTACAAAGAACGCGGGATCGAGGGACGGCACGCTGTCGGCGTCGGCGCCGCCCCATACGAGGAGGGTGGGTTGGGGGGTGGCCGTCATAGCGGCCATGTTGACCGCCGTTTCTGCTCGCAAGCGATGACCTGTGGCATTGGTGAAATGGTAGTCGCTGACCCCGATCGGATCGCAGTAGGACATCAGGTCCAAGTATGTGTTCGGCGCAACCAGCTCGTTTTTTTCGATGTCGTAGTTCCACGCGCCGATGCTGCCGTCGAGGTACGGATATTCGGCATCGACTTGTGCGGGGCCACCGCACGGTGCGTGCCAGAGGCCCATGTTGTGTCCAAACTCGTGTGCAATCACGTCCGAACGGGGCAGTGAAGCGCTCGCCCAGCCGGATATGAAAGCTATTCCACCCAACCTCTCATTTGAAAAACGGGACACAAGAGCCGCCCAATATCCACCGCCACCTTCCATGAGGCGCATCGCGTCAACTTCCTGCAATACCGATCTCCCGGATATGTTAGAAGTCAGTACGGGTTCGTGCGCACTGACAAACATCCCGGCCACCGGCAGTAGCCTCCGGGTGTCCTCCAGCAATTCGTGTTCATCCGGATCTGCAACCATCCCGTCAAGGGTTACGACAATTGACGAGTCCTGGTCCTGGTCCCAAACGAACGGAACCACCGTAAGATCGAATCTCGGCATTGACCGCACGCGGACGGCCTCCCGACCTGTCTCGGGAATCCGCTTCCTGACCCCGAGAGCCGGATCAACAACCCCGTCCGGGTCAACCTCCAGCACCATCTCCAGTCCCTCCTGAATGATCTCGCCCGGGACCTGGACGTTCGCAGACAGCTCCAGATCGCCCTCCGTCAACCTCCTGGGAATCGCCCGGGATCCCCTCGGGATGTCGGCTGTGTGCACCTGTACGCCATCGTGGAAGAATGTCGCCCGTACCGGTGGCATCGTCTCGGTGGTCTCCTCCGTCGCTGTTACGAACACACGCAGCAACGCGGGCTCGTCGGCCACAAGAGGTACCGGGAACTCCCGAGACTGGACCGCTTGAACCATGTATGCCGCAGAGAGAGCTTGGTCGCACTTGCGTAACCGTTGACTGTCAAGACCATACAGCCAATCGAGGAAAGCAGGGTCTGACGGTGCGCACAGTGCGGTTCCCGCCGTCCCCAACCGCCTCATCCGATCCATGGCGGCAAGTTCGCTCGGTAACGCACCGTTCAACCCGGGGTTTTGGGAAACTGTCATTTCCTCCAAAGAAGCAAGATTGCCGAATTCCGGAGGTACCTGGCCCGTCAACTGGCTTTCGGTGAGCCACATCATCCGGAGGTTGGAAAGCTGGCCGAATCCAGATGGTATGTTACCTGCCAGCGGGTTCCTACCGATGATCATCTCCTCAAGGCTGGACAGCTGGCCAAGTCGAGAGGGTATCGGACTCGTCAACTGATTTCCCCAAAGAGACAGTCGTTGAAGGTTGGACAACCGACCGAGTTCAGACGGTATCGGACCCGTAACCAAGGTTTGGGCAAGGTCGAGATCCAAGAGGTTAGAAAGCTGGCCGAGTTCAGGCGGTATCCCTCCTGTCAATCGATTCCAGCCGAACGCCAAGATCCGCAGGTTGGCAAGCTGGCCGAGCTCGGGCGGTATCGCACCCGACAACGGGACGAACTGGATGCTTAGTTCCCGCAGGTTGGCAAGCTGGCCGAGCTCCGGTGGGATCTCACCCGACAGCGGGTTTGAGGTAAGGTGAAGGTACTCGAGGCTGGACAGCTGGCCAAGTTCGGACGGTATCTCTCCCGTGAACTGGTTAGCAGTTAGACTCAGAGTCTGGAGGTTCGACAGCTGGCCAAGCTCGGGCGGTATCTCTCCCGACAGTTCGTTCTCCTGCAAATCCAACAGCTCGAGGTTGGCGAGCCTCCCGAATTCAGATGGGATCTTCCCCGTCAACTGATTCGCACTGATGTCGAGCCATCGGAGTTTGGAAAGCTGACCGAGTCCCGACGGTATCTCGCCCGTCAACCTGTTTTGGCCCAGATCTTGTTTCTGGATTTGCAAAGCTTGCCGGGTCCCAACGGTGTCGGAGTTGGAGGGGTCGCCCGTGATGCTTGACTGCTGGACGTGGGAAAGGTAGCCGGACTCGTCCGGGATCACACCCGTCACCTGATTCCCGCCGAGGTTCAGCCGCTGGAGTTCGGAAAGCTGGCCGATTTCGGATGGAATCCCCCCTTTGAGATTGTTTCCAGCAAGAACAATGCCCGTCACGCGCCCGGAGGCATTGTCGGTGCTCACCCCATACCAGTCGCCCAACGGGTGGTCAGTCAGCCAGTTATCATTGCGGCCCCACTTCGGCCCCCCCATTGACGCATAGAGCAGATCAAGTACTCCCCGGTCAGACAGGGGATCACAGTCAATCCCTGTCCCATCATGCCTGCTGAGCGAATTCAACCACTGCCGAAACTCTTCGCCGGTGGGTTCGCATATCCCGGTATCCGTGTAGCTCAGTTCGGTTAGTCTCAACTTGGTCAAGGCGATTGACAACCGCCCATCCAAACCGTTGTCGTCCAACCGCAGAACGGTCAACCTTTGCAGTCCAGCAAGACCAGAGTTCATCAATCCCGACAGTTCGTTTCCGTGGAGATCCAGGGTGACCACTCGACCGCTCGAATCCGCCTCCACCCCATACCACCTCTCCAGGGCATTCGACTCAAGCCAGCCCGTCCGATCCGTCCAGTTCTCCCCACTCCAGGCATCGAATAACGCCGTCAGAATCGCTATGTCTTCTTCGTTGCAGTAAGGACCCCATACATGCTCAACGCCGTCGGACCAATCCACGAACGCCCCGGTGCCCGGTGCGCACAACCCAAGGTTGCCGAAGAACCATAACCGCCACAGTTCGGACAGCCTCTGGTAGCTGGCCGGAATCTGGCCCGCGAATTGGTTTTCATACAAATACAGTTCCTGGAGATTGGAAAGTTGCCCGAGCTCGGACGGTATTTCCCCAGTCAACTGGCTACCGCCAAGGTGCAATACTTCGAGGTTGGCGAGCTGGCCCAGTTCGGACGGTATCTCCCCCGTCAATTCGTTTTGGTACAGAAATAGTCCTTGGAGGTCCGAAAGCTGACCGAGCGCTGGAGGAATCTCTCCTCCCAGGCGATTGTCGCCCAAGCTCAAGACCTGGAGGTTCGATAGCTGAGCGAGTTCAATCGGTATCTCGCCCGTCAAATGGCTGTGCCCCATGTGTAGAGTGCGGAGCCGGGAAAGCTGGCCCAGTTCAGCGGGGATCTCTCCGGCCAACTGGTTGGAACCAAGCTCCAGCCCCGTCACCCGCCCATCCCCATCGGTCGTCACCCCATACCATTCACCCAGTGGTCGATCCGACAGCCAGTTGTCGCTGTTGCCCCAGTTCGGACCTCCCGTTGCCGCATAGAGCAGCTCCAGTGCTCCCCTATCCGACAAGCAATCAATCCCTGTGCCATGATGGGTAGTGAGGGAGCTCAACCATTGCTGAAACTCCTCCCCGGTGGGGACGCATATCCCGGTACCCGCGTAGGTCAACTCCGTCAAGCCCGAGGATGTCAAAGTGAGTGACAACCGTCCGTCCAAGTCGTTGTCATCCAGTCGCAGCATGGTCAATCGGGTCAGGCCGACGACACCGGGACTCATAAACCCGGACAGTCCGTTCCAGCGCAGATCCAGCGTAACCACGCGACCACTCGAATCGACCTGCACGCCATACCATGTCTCGAGTGCATCCGACTCGAGCCAACCGGTTCGATTCCGCCAGTTCCCGCCGTCCCAAACATCAAACAACTCCGTCAGCACCGCTCTGTCGCTCTTGCAATAGGGCCCGGAGAACACTTCAATCCCCCCGGCCCAGTCCACGAAATGTCCGGTGCCGGGCGCGCACAACCCATCGTTGTCCGAGAAGCGGAACTCGGAAAGATTAGAAAGTTGCAGAAACTGGTCGGTACCTCGCCGGTCAATTGGTTTTCGTAAAGGAACAATTCCCGGAGTTCCGTGAGCTGGCCGAGTTCAGCGGGGATCCTACCGGTCAGCTGATTGTCACCCAAGAACAAGACCTGGAGGTTGGCGAGCTGCCCGAGTTCCGCTGGTATTTCGCCCTTCAGCTGGTTGTCGTAAAGGACTAACTCCTGGAGGTTGGCGAGCTGGCCGAGTGCTGGCGGGATCGCAGTGAACTGGTTGCCGCCTCCCAGGTTTAGGCTCCGCAGGTTTCCGAGTTGTCCGAGTTCAGTCGGTATCTCGCCCGTCAACTGGTTGTCGTAAAGGTATAGTCCCCCGAGGTTGGCGAGCTGGCCGAGTTCCGACGGTATCTCGCCCGTCAGCTGATTGTCGCCCAAGCCCAAACTCTGGAGGTTGGCGAGCTGGCCGAGTTCCGCTGGTATTTCGCCCTTCAGCTGGTTGTCGTAAAGGACTAACTCCTGGAGGTTGGCGAGCTGGCCGTGTAGCGCGACAATCAGGATGAGACGCTTGCGACAAACAAGGTGAGACGGCCGGAGGTGGCGGCGGGAGGTTTGAGCTTTGGTGTTTCCCTGGGATCAGGAGAGACGCGAAGTGCCGGGCCGACGGATTACGGACCACCAGATGGAGCTGTACATGACCGCTCGACGGAAGGACGGGCCTGCGCTGGCGGCGGCGAAGGCGGGGTTCAGCAGGGCGACGGCGCATCGGATCGAAGGGGATCCGGGGCGTCGGTCGGTGAAGAAGCCTCGGGGGCGGAGACGCCCCGACCCTTTGGCGGGGATATTCGACGAGGAGATCGTGCCGCTGCTGGAGGCGAACCCGGGGTTGCGGGCGGTGGCGCTGTACGAAGAGATGATGCGGCGTCATCCGGGGGTTCGGCGGACGCTGGAGCGACGGGTTCGGAGCTGGAAGGCGAAGGACGGGCCGGCGCGCGAGGTCGTTTTCCGACAGAAGCACGAGCCGGGGCGACGGGGGTTGTCGGACTTCACCGACGCCGGGCGTCTGGGGGTGACGGTTGGGGGAGAGAAGCTGGTGCACAAGCTGTACCATTTTCGGCTGGAGTACTCGGGATTCTGCATGTGGCGGTGGTGTTGGGCGGGGAGAGCTACGTTGCCCTGGCCGAGGGGTTGCAGGACGCGCTGTGGGCGCTGGGCGGCGTTCCGAAGGAGCACCGGACGGACAGTCTGTCGGCGGCGTTTCGGAACCTGAAGCGTCGTGCGCGGGAGGACCGGACCGCACGTTACGAGGCGTTGATGGGAGACTACGGGATGAAGGCGAGCCGGAACAACCGGGGCCGGGCGCACGAGAACGGCTCGATCGAAAGCGCGCACGGGCATTTGAAGCGGGCCATCGAGGATGCGCTGCTGTTGAGGGGATCGAGGGACTTCGAGACGATCGAGGCGTACCGAGAGTTCGTGAGCCGGGTGGCGAGTCGCCGCAACGCTCGCAACCGCAAGAGGATCGACGCCGAGCGAGCCGTGCTGCGGCCGTTGCCGAGGCGTCGCAGCGACGGTTTCGAGGAGACCTTGGTGCGCGTGACGAGCGCGGGTGGGTTCTCGCTGCGGCGGGTGTTCTACACGGTGCCGTCGCGGCTGGTGGGACACCGGCTGCGGGTGAGACTGTACGACGACCGCCTGGTCGTCTTCGTCGGGACCGAGGAGCTCGTGACGTTGCCTCGGGGCCACCCGGGACCGGGAGGGCGACGGGGACGGGTCGTGAACTACCGGCACGTGCTGCCCTCTCTGCGTCGCAAGCCGATGGCGATGATGAACTGGGTCCACCGCGACGGTTTGTTCCCCCGCGACGCCTACCGCCAGGCTTTCGACGCGTTGCGCGAGCGCCTGGACGACCGCGAGGCCTGCCGGCGGATGGTCAAACTCCTTGCGCTGGCCCACGATCACGGATGCGAGGCCCTGCTGGCCGACGAGATCGAAGCGCAGCTCGAGGCCGGGCGGTTGCCCGACGCCGAAGTGCTGCGCGACCGGTTCCCAGCGCCGGACTCCCTTCCCGACCTCGAAACGACCCTCCCGCCACTGTCGCGCTACGACGACGCCTGCCTGAACGGAGCACCGCGATGAAAGACTCCTTCATCGTCGATCCCCCGGCACTCGACCTGTTGCTGAAGCAACTGCGCCTGCCGAGCATGCGGGCGCTGTGGAGAAGCTTCACCGAACGCGCGGACCGGGAAGACTGGTCCTCGGCGCGCCTGCTCGCCGCGCTGGCCAGCCAAGAAGTCGCCGATCGCGAACGGCGGCGCTTCGAGCGGCACCGAGCCGAGGCGAAGCTGCCCCGCGGCAAGACGCTCGACAATTTCGACTTCAACCTCGTGCCCGCCGTGTCGAAGGCGCGCGTGGGCGTGCTGGCGAGCGGCGACATTTGGCTCGAAGAAGCGGCCAACGTGCTGCTCTTCGGTCCGCCGGGAACGGGCAAGAGTCACCTCGCCGCGGGCATCGGACTCAAGCTGGTCGAAAACGGCTACCGCGTGCTGTACCAGCGAACGTCGAGTCTGGTGCAGAGGCTCCAGGCGGCGCGGCGCGACCTCGCCCTCGACGCCGCCATCGCCAAGCTCTACAAATACCACCTCGTCATTCTCGACGATTTCTCCTACGCCACCTGCGAAGGGACCGAAACCAGCGTCCTCTTCGAACTCATCGGCGCACGCTACGAGAATCGCTCGCTCCTCGTCATCGCCAACGAACCTTTCAGCGCCTGGGACAAGATCTTCGGTGGCGAAGCCTTGACCGTCGCCGCCGTCGACCGCCTCGTGCACCGCTCCCACGTCTTCGAACTCAACGTCGAAAGCTACCGCCGTCGCGCCGCCGTGGCCGCCAGGAAAGCCGCCGCTGGGCATGGACAGACCGACGAACCGACTCCGGGACGTGGGGTACGCGCCGGGGCCGACCCCCACTCCCATCCTCGCCACCCGGCAAGTTGGCTATGGCGACGGCCCAACCCGCCACGCTCCATCGCCGGCGGCGGACGGAGGTCACAAGCATGAGGTCGGTACGCGGTCACGATTGGTCCGCGCACCGGCGGAAAGAACCGCGAGGGCTGCCGAGTGAGCGGGCCCGCCGGTCACCCGCCGGTCCATGTCGGAACAAGTTCCAACACGGAACGACGGGTAATGGTTACCCACCCACCCCGCAGCGACGCTCACGCTGGCACGGGGGTGGAGCACGGTACCGTCCAGCCTTGATTCCGTGCTCGGACCGTCCAACGAAGTAGGACCGCCTCACAGGCTCTCCAGGACGCTCAACCTGCTCCACCCATGCCACCTTGTTATCATCCCTTCGTTCACAACGTCGCGATCTCGTATTCTCACCTTGATTGTCGCTACGTCTCACCTTGATTGTCGCTGTGCAACAGGAAATCACGCTCGAGTGCTCGGCAGCGGCAAGGCGGTTGATTGCTCGCGAGGGCTACGATCTCGCGTTTGGCGCGCGACCCCTCAAGCGCGCCGTGCAGCGGCTGGTCCAGGATCCGCTGGCGTTGGCGATTCTCGATGGCGATGTCGCGCCGGGGAGCGCGGCGCGCGCTGACGAAGGTGCGACGGGTCGTTTGCAGCTCGCCAGTGAGAACGGCCGCCCGAAGTGAGGTCTGCGCGTGGGATTCTGGTTTCCTGGCTGGTGCTGGCGGCCCTGGTGGGATGCGGTAGCCCGACCACGCGCAGCGCACCCACCGCGACCGTTGCATTGCACCTCCTGGCGGAGCCGGAAGTTGTCGTCGCGCGGTTTCTCGACGCGGCCAACCGACGCGACCATGCGGCCATGGCTGCGCGGTTCGGCACACCCGCCGGCCCGATCGCGGAAGGTGGGGGGGTGGTTGGCTGTGCGTTTCGCAGGGTGGGGTCGTGGATTGGGCTAGGAGCCCGATGCCTGGCTAAACAGGACCTGGAGCTGCGCATGGACCTGATGGCCGCCATCCTCGCGCACCAGTCTTACCGCGTCGGAATCGCCACGATGGTGGCGGGCAGGAAGCGCCCGGCAGTCCAAATAGACGTTGCATTGGTCACGGTCGCCCAACGACGGGTTGCGGTGCCGTTCGTGTTGCTCCAGGACGATCGCGGGAGGTGGCTGGTCCAGGAAGTGGGGTTGGAACGGCTGGTGGGTTAGCAGGCTCAGGTTGTCTTTTCGACCAACTCGACGAGCACGCCTCCAGTCGACTTCGGGTGGATGAAAGCGACACGGCGGCCGCCGGCGCCCGCCATAGGCGTCGCCGAAGTGAAGTGGTGTCCATCCGCCGCCAGCTTGGCCATCGCGTTTGCCACGTCGGGGGTACGGTACGCTATGTGATGCAGGCCGGGCCCGCGCCGTTCGATGAAGCGAGCGACACCGTTGGCAGCGAGGGGGCGCACGAGCTCCACATTGCCAACGAAACAGACCTCCACGTCCTGTGATTCCACGCGCTGCACCGGCGAGGCCGAGCACCCGGTCAGGTCTTCCAACAGGCTGCGTATCCCTTCGAACGAGTGTACCGCAATGCCCACATGGTCGAGAACCATCCCGGCCAACCGGGGTCGCAGGTTCTTCTTCGATGGCTCCGAGAGTGTAGAATACATGAGGCAGGTTCCAAAGCAGCGAAGTGGCTGATCCATTCCAAACCAATGAGGAATATATAATGGCGGAGAGTCCGAACCTCGTCACGCTTACCGACGACAACTTCAAGGAGCAGGTCGAAGACTTTGCGGGTCTTTCCATGGTCGACTTCTGGGCCGCCTGGTGTGGCCCGTGCAGGATCGTGGCGCCCGTCGTCAGCGAGCTTGCCGACGATTTCGCCGACCGGGTGCGCGTGGGGAAGCTGGACGTGGACGCGAACATGTCGACGTCGATGCGCTTCGGGGTGCGCTCGATCCCGACGATACTCTTCTTCAAGAACGGGAAGCGCGTGGATACGGTGATCGGAGCGGTGCCGAAGGCCCATCTGCAACAGAAGATCGAACAGCACCTGTAGCTGCCCCGTGGGAGGCCGTGCGGCGCGCGCTTTGGGCGGTGGTTCCGACGTGGTAACCGCCGGCAGACTGTATGTCGTGGCCACCCCCATCGGGAACTTGGCCGACTTGTCTACGCGCGCACGCGCGACGCTGGGCGCCGTGGATCACATCCTGGCAGAGGACACGCGTCGGGCGCGAGTCCTGCTGGGCCATGTCGGAATCTCGACCCGCCCGGTCTCGCTCCATGCACACAACGAAGCCAGCCGCATTGAATTGGTGCGAAGCTGGCTGGCAGCCGGCGACACCGTAGCGCTCGTGTCCGACGCAGGCACGCCCCTGCTTTCCGATCCCGGAGAACGTCTGGCTACCGCCCTGGTCGAGAACGACCATGCCGTGGTACCCGTCCCGGGGCCGTCGGCGATTCTCGCGTCCCTCGTGGCCGCCGCACTACCTTGCGTACCGTTCCGGTTTGTTGGGTTCCTGCCGCGCAAGTCAGGAGAAAGGTCCCGAGCCCTGGAGCGAATCGTGCGCGCTGTCGAGACGAACGTGCTGTTCGAGTCGCCCGCTCGTCTTGTGTCCCTGCTGGACGCGTTGGCGTCCGCAGGGGAGTTCGAGTCGGGGCGTCGCGTTGCGGTCTGTCGCGAGATGACCAAGGTACATGAGGAGGTGGTGCGGGGGAGTGCGGGCGCTTGCGCCGAACATTTTCGGCGGAGAGCCCCGCGCGGCGAAGTCACCGTTGTGATCGAGGGTCGTGCGCACCGGAGCACGCGCGCCACTGCGTCCGAGCTTGACGGGCTGGCCGAACGCGCGCTCGATGCCGGGTTGGCGCCCACGGCTGCCGCCCGGGACGTAGCAGCGCGCGCCGACGTTACCAGGGGCGATGCCTACAAGGCGGTGCAGCGGGTCAAGGATCGGCGCCGCGCCCGAGAGGACTTGGCGTGATTCTCTTGCTCCTGGCGCTGGCGCTCGGCGTGTCGGCAGAGAATGCCTTCGGGCAGGCTGCGGGTCCGGTCGCCATTGGACGGTTGCAGTACGACGGGGGAGGAGACTGGTACGCGAACCCGTCTTCGTTGCCCAACCTGTTGGCGGAAGTGCAGGCCAGGACGGGAATCCGCACCGCCGAGCGAGACGTGGCCATCCGACCGGCCGATCCGGCCATGCGGGACTTCCCGTTCCTGTACATGACCGGGCACGGCAACGTCGCTTTCTCTCCCGAAGAGCGTCTGGCACTGCGTCGCCACCTTCTAGAAGGGGGATTCCTGCATGCCGACGACAACTACGGTATGGACGAGTCCTTTCGGTTGGAAGTGGCGCGGATCTTCCCCGACCGGGAGCTTGTCGAGCTGCCCTCCGAACACCCGATTTTCCACGCACCCTATGAATTCCCGGACGGACTCCCCAAGATCCACGAACACGACGGCAAGGCGCCGCAAGCGTTCGGCGTCTTTCATCAAGGAAGGCTCGTCCTGTTGTACACGTATGAAACCGATCTTGGCGATGGCTGGGAGGACGCGGACGTGCACCAGGATCCACCCGAGATCAGGGAGGATGCGCTCAGGATGGGCGTAAACATTTTCGTTCATGCCGTGACCCAAGCCGCTTCATGACCGCTGCGGAACGCATCAAGCGGGCGGTTGCGGGTGTGCGGGAACACTTGGCGCGCAGGCTGGGCCTGGCGGTCGCGGCGTGGTGCGGCGCCGCAGCGTGCGCCCTTCTCCTGGTTGCGTCGATCGTGGCGGGCGCTGACGGATGGGGCGCTGGCAGTCCGGGTCCCCTTCTGATCGTGGCGTCGATGTTGGGGTTGGCGCCGAGCGGCGTGTGGGCGTGGAGACGACTGGGGCGGCGTCGATGCGCCGAGCACCGGGTCACGCGCGCAATGGACAGTACCGCGGGCCTCGACGAGGGCGCGGTTCTGGGCGGGCTGGAGCTGTCCCGGTTCGCGCCCCCGGGCACTTCTTTCGGACTGCGAGATCTGGCCCTCGAGCAGGTCGGAAGTCGACTTGCGGGCGACGCCAGGACGCTCTCCGGCGCACTGGGCGACCAGGCTGGCGCGGACTTGCGGCGAGGCGTCATGGCGCTGTCCGTCGTGGCCAGCCTGGTCGCACTTGTGCTCGCGCTCGCGCCTGCGCGCACAGTGAGCGCCTGGAGTGGATTGATGAGTCCTCTGGCGGTGCTGGTGGAGCCTGCGCTACCCCCAATCACGGTGGAACCCGGGAGCGTGGAGGTAGCGCGCGGCGAGGCCGTCGACATAACGACGCTTGCGCCGCAACGAGACAGCGTGACCCTGAACTGGGACGTCACCGGCCAAGTCACGCGGTCGCTTGCGGTCGCACTGGTCGACGGCGTCGGCAAGGCGACGCTGCCATCCATCCGCGCCGATACCCGGTACTGGATTGAAGCGCCGGACGGGGCCCGGAGCGAAGTGCATGTCCTGACCCCCATCGATCCGCTCTTCATCGGCGCGTTATCCGTCGAAGTGACGAGTCCCCCGCACACTGGGGTGCCGCCGGCCGAGTATCAGGGCGAAATCCCGGTGCTGGAGATCGCGGTGGGAACGCACTTGAGGCTGCGTGGCGAGGGTAGCCGCAACATTGGGGCCAGCGAGCTGTTGGACGAGGCGGGTCGCTCGGTGCTGACGCTCGAGGTCGAAGGCGCCCAGTTCGAGGGGGGCTGGGTGCCGCTGCGTGGCGGAACGTACGTCTGGTCGATTACCGACGCATCCGGGAAGGCCGCCGCTGCGGTGCCGGAGCCGCTGACCGTAGCGCTGATTCCCGACCGGTTGCCGGAGGTGGCGATTGTCCACCCCGGCGCCGACACCGTCATGCCGGTGGACTTGATGCAGCCGTTGGTGGTAAATGCGTTGGATGACTATGGGATTGCGCGGATGGAGATCGTGGCCCGGCGCGTAAGCGCGAGCGGCGAGATTGGCGAGCCGGTCGTAGACGGCGTGGATCTGGGGGGTTCCAGGGGGGCGATCGTGCGTCCGGTGCTCGACGTATCGACGTGGACTCTGTTGCCGGGCGATACGATCCGTTATCTGGCGCGCGTGGTCGATAACCACCCGTCGGCGCAGGTTGCCGAGAGTGAAGAATACGCGCTGTGGATCCGTGGAATGACGGAGCTTGAACGTGCGGCCGCTGAGGAGCTGAGTCGGGCAGCTGAACGAATGGAGGACTTGGCCGAGGAGGCCCGCCACGTCGAGGAAGAGGCCAGAGATTTGCAGGCGCGGGCCGAGACGCAGGGAGACCGAAGCGGGGACGAGCGGCGCCAGGCCGAGTTCACCGATCGCGAAGATGTTGCTCAGGCGCTTGCGCGTCAGGAGAGCATCATGGAGGAAGTGGATTCGCTGCAGCGCGAGCTTGCCGAGCTGCGCGAGGCGCTGGCGGACGCGGGGCTGGCGGACCCGGAGATGCGGAATGCGCTCCAGGACTTGGAAGACCTTCTTGAGCGGATCGCGCCCGACGACCAGGAGGAAGCCGTCGCAGGACTCGAAGAGGAGCTGGCGGAGATGAGTCCGGACGAGTTGCGCGAAGCACTGGAACGGATGGCCAGTGACCAGGAGCGCATGCGGCAGCGGTTGGAGGACTCGTTGGAGCACTTCCGCGAAGCCGCGATCGAACAGGACTTTCGAGCCACGGGCAACGAGGCCCAGGAGTTGGCCGAGGAACAGGAGATTCTCTCCCAGGCAATGATGGAGGGTGGAGACGAGGCGCTGCGGGCCGAACAGCAAGCCGATCTCGAAATGCAGGCGGGCGAGCTGCAGCAAATGCTGGAAGAACTACAACAGCGTCTAAACGACGCCGGCGAGATGGACGCGGGCGCGGGAGTGCAGGAAGCGCGACATCAGCTCTCGCAGGCCAGGCAGCAGATGCGGCAGGCAGCCGAGATGGCGCGTCAGGGTGAGCAGCAGAGTGCCGGGCAGCAGGCGCAGCAGGCTGCCGGTGACCTGTCCGACGTTGCGCAGCAGCTTGGCGAGGCGCAGATGCAGATGCAGACGCAGCAGATGGAGGCCGTGCGGGCCGCGCTTGGTCAAACGGCAACCGATGCCATGTCGTTGGCGCGCCAGCAGTCGGAGCTTCGGGAAGCTATGCAGGGGGCGAATGCCGCCGAGCTGGCGGCCATGCGGGTAGATGTGGCTGCCGTCGCGCAGGGTATCCGCAACCTTGCCGAGAACTATGCCGAAGACACCGAAATGATGGCGCCGGGAGCCCGTGACTTGCTCACCGCGGTGGGCCAGGCCATGGAGCGCCTGGACGCCACGATTGCGGCAATGGAAAACCCTCGCGCGCGCGGCCCTTCGCCCATGGCCGAGGCCCAAGAGGTCGTACGCACGCTCAACGAGGTCGCGCGGATGGCCATGACGTCGGGTCAACAGACGCAGGCGCAGGGTGCCGCATCCGCCTCCGAGCAGATGATGCAGCAGCTCCAGCAGCTTGCCCAACAGCAGGGCGAAATCATGCAGGATGCGTCGTCGCTGGCTCCGATGCGCTTGGGTGAAGAGACGTTGTCGGAGCAGGTTGAGGAGGTCGCGGGAAGGCAGGAAGAGGTGGCGCAGGAGCTTGGCGAGATGTCCGATGAAGGCGTTGAAGAGGGTGATCCTCTTGGCGACCTGTCCGCGTTCGCCGAAGAAGCGCAACGGTTGGCGGAAGCGCTGGCACAAGGCCGGCTGGACCCGGAGGTCCTGCGACGCCAGGAACGGCTGTTCCACCGATTGCTCGATGCCGGGCGCACGTTGGAGCGCGATGAAGAGTCGGAGGAGCGGGAATCGGAGCAACCTGGCGAGTTCGCGCGGGAGCCTGCGAGGGCGTTGAGCTCAGGGGACCTGAACGTGCTGCGCTTCGAGCTGCCGGGAGCGGCTGAGTTGCGAGCGCTGCCACCCGCCCAGCGAGCCCTGGTGCTCCGCTACTTCGAGCGACTGAATCGTGACGGCGCGTCTGCGGCGCTCGTGGCGCGCCCAGGAGACTCCCGGTGACCCGTTGCCGCCGCGTGGCCCTTATCCACGGACCGCTGGCGTTGTTTGTCGCCGTGGTTGCCGGGTTTGCTTTGATCACCCCGTTGGCTGGACTACAGACGCGATCGGGAGGGCGGATTGAGAACCGCATGTTGCGGCAGGCATCGGGTCAGATGGCCCAGGGCGAGCTCGCCGAAGCCGAGGCTACGCTTCGGGAGTTGTTGACGCTCCAACCTGGGTCGACCGCGGCGATTCTCGCGCTGGAACGGATCTTCCGTGCAGACGGCCGGTTGCCCGACCTGTTGCCCCTGCTGGACGCGTTTCTGGTGCAGGATCCCTCGGCCGCCGAGGTCCACCGTCTCAAGATTGAGGTCCTGCTGGAGACGGGGGAGAGATCCCGGCTGGAAACGGCCGCGGATGCCTGGATTGGAGCGCAGCCGGCTTCGACCGAAGCCTATGTCGAGAGTGCAAGGGCGTTGACGGCCGCGTACGGCGCGGACAGGGGCTTGGCACTCCTGGAACGCGGTGTGGAAGTGCGAGGAGACGTGCCGCAGCTGCTCGTCGAGCTCGGCGACCAATACGTAGAGGCGAACCGCATTGACGATGCAGCGGAAGCGTGGGCACGCGCGTTGGGGCGGGACCGGGCCGGACGCGGGGCAATCTTTCGCCGCATTGAGGCACTGGGCGAGAGAGGCGTCGAGGTGGCCCCCCTGGTAATCGCCGCGTTGGCGGCGGAGCCTGCGACGGTGGCGCGCCTGGAAGCGGGAGCGGAGTTGGCGCTGCGCGCGGGGTTGCCCGACGAAGCAGTGTCTCTGGCGGATGCGGCCCTGACCTTGGTCGACGTGCGGGAAGCCCGGGGATTCCTGAACGGTTTTGCTCGCAAGGCTGAGGACGTGGACAGCGACGCGAGTGCCGTGTGGGCCTACGGGAGACTGCTTGACATCGCTGGGAACGCCGCCGAGGCGCGGGCCACCAACGAACGTCTGGTCGAATCCGCGCTGGCGGCCGGAGACACCGCCGTGGCGATTGACGCGCTGCGCAGGATCAGGGATTCGGACGCCCCGGGGTCGCCCGAGAGGCGATCGGCGTGGACCGAAGTGGTAAGCCTTGAGGTTGCCTTCGCGCCAGCGGAGGACGCCATGACCGCGCTTGCGGCATTCCGCAACGAGTTTCCCGAGGCTTCCGACCTCGACGCAATTGCGGCCACCCTGGCGTCGCGCCTGCTCGGCAACGGCATGCGCGCCGAGGCACTGGATGTATTGAACGGCATCGACGGTCCCGGGGCGGCGGTCGAGCGCGCGTTCCTGTTGATCGAAGGGGGCGCGTTTCCCGAGGGAATCGAGGCATTGCAGGGCGCGCTGCCCGACTTGGCGCCCGCCGAGGCGACGGAGATGCTCGGGTTGACGCTGGCCCTCAGCGAGCTCACGCCCGTTGGCGGTCAACTGGCCGCCGCCGTCGCGATTGCGAAGCATCGCGGCGACGTTGACGGCGGGATCGCCGCCGTGCGGGATCGCGTGGGGGTTGTTCCGGACAGCGACCGCCCTCCGATACTCGCGCTGGGCGCCCGCACAGCCGACCAGGCTGGCTTGGTGGACGTGGCCACCACGTTCCGGCGCCGCATTGTGGACGAGTACCCGGACGCACGGGAGTTTCCCGAAGCGGCGCTGCGCCTTGCCCAGGCCATGGCGACGGAACCGGGCGCGCGCGACGAAGCGGTGCGCATTCTGGAGTCGTTGATCGTGAGTCGGCCGAACAGTCCCATCGTGCCCACCGCACGCAGGGAATTAAGGAGGATTCAGGGTGAGATTCCGCAGTCGGGTCGCACACCGCTCGCGACGCCTGCGCCCGACCGTCCAGGGGACCGATAGCGTGATTCGCATGGCCATTCCAGTTTTGCGCGCCTGCGGCAGGGCGAGAGAACGCATTCGCGGACTGTCGCGAATCGGGTGCGTGCGGGCCGGCACCGTGCGCGTGATTGCGGTGTTGTTGGTGGCCGTGCCGTTGCTTGCCGGCGACGCTGCGGGGCAGATGCTGCTGGTCCCGATGGATCGCGCGCAAGCGAATCACCTGAAGGCTTACGGCCTTGCCTATTGGGTGCTGCAACAGAATGGTCGCGCGGAGTGGTTGCTCAATTTCCAGGCCGGTTCCTTCCTGCTGCCCGACACGGATGGAACCCGTACGAAGGCGGCGCTCATGGGGGTGACGATCCAGCCCGTTGGGATAGCTGACGAGGCCCGCATCCGGGGGATCATTGCGCAGTCCAACATGGAGTCGGTGGTTCTCGAGAAGGCGACGAGGATCGCGATCTACACGCCCCCCAACAGCGCTCCCTGGGACGACGCCGTTACTATGGCGCTCGACTACGCCGAGATTCCCTACGAGAAGATCTGGGACTACGAAGTGATTGGCGGAGCCCTTGAAGACTTCGAGTGGCTGCACCTCCACCACGAGGACTTTACCGGTCAGTATTCCAAGTTCTACATGGACTACGGGGGGGCGCCTTGGCTGGAAGAGGAAGTGGCCCGGAACGAAGACGCGGCGGAATCCATGGGCTTCGTAAACGTCCCCGCCCTAAAGAAGGCCGTTAGTCGGCGGATCAGGGAGTACGTGGAGAACGGTGGGTTCCTGTTTGCGATGTGTTCGGCGCCCGAGACGCTGGAGCTCGCCTTGGCGGCCGCCACCGTCGACATCGCCGCGGCCTACTCGGACGGTACGCCTCCTGATCCCGACGCAGGATCCAAGATGGATTGGGCGCAGGCGATGGCGTTCCACAACGCCGCGATACAGCTGGCTCCGTCGGTCAGCTCCTTTTCCGACATCGACGGCCACCAGGTCAATACGGCCTGGAAAAAGGAGCTGGGGGCCTTCACGCTGTTCGATTTTTCGGCCAAGTTCGACCCGGTACCCGCCATGCTGACGCAAAACCATCGGTCCGTGTTGCCGGACTTCTACGGCCTGACGACATCGTTTTCCATTGACCGCCTCAAACCTGGCGTCGTCCAGCTCGGCGTCGAAGGCGCATGGGCGAAGTACATTCACGGCAATCTGGGCGAAGGGACGTGGACGTACTACGGTGGTCATGATCCCGAAGATCCGGAACACCAGATCGGCGATCCTCCCACCGACCTGGAGTTGCACCCCAACTCTCCGGGATACCGGCTAATCCTCAACAACGTGTTGTTCCCAGCGGCGAAGAAAAAGAAGCTGAAAACATGACGCGCCGCCTGCCCCTCCGGTTGACGCCGGAGGCCGCCCGCGTCATTCGCGACGAGGTGACGCGGGCCGGGGGCCGCGAAGTATCGTTCCTGGCCGACGTTACGCGTGCCCGTGCGATTGTGACGCCCCGGGCGGTCGCGCGAGGCAACCGCTCCGCCGTGCTCGTCGCGGCCCGCGAAGCGCGCGAGGGTTCGGTCATGATTCACAACCATCCCTCGGGCATTCTGGAGCCGTCCGACGCAGACTTGGCCGTGGCTGCCGACATCTATCGGCGAGGCATAGGCACGGCCATCGTTACCAACGCCGCTGATCGCATGTATGTCGTGGTCGAGCCTCCCGAGCCGAGACGAACGGAAAGACTGAACCGGGAGGAGCTGGCCGCCCTGCTGGGTCCCGGCGGGCCCTTGGCGACGATGCCGGGGTACGAGGATCGCCGCGGTCAGCGCGAGATGCTCCGATTCGTCGCCCACCACTTCAACGAACGCGGGATCGCATTGGTCGAGGCCGGCACGGGGACCGGCAAGTCGTTGGCCTACCTGGTGCCGGCGGCGCGTTGGGCGGTGCGGAACGGCGAGCGCGCGATTGTGTCGACCAACACCATTCACCTGCAGGAACAGCTGGTTCGCAAGGACATGAAGCTGGTTGCCGCAGTCCTGGGCGAGAAAATCAAGTGGGCGCTGGTAAAGGGCAGGGGAAACTACGTGTCCATCCGACGGGCCCAGTTGGCGGCGGAATCGGCGCTCACGCTGTTTCCCGACGACCGCTCAAAAGAGCTGCAGGCACTGGTGGACTGGGCCGACGGCACCGACGACGGCTCGCGCGCCGATCTTCCTTTCCGACCCAGCCGGGAGGTGTGGGAGGAAGTGCGCAGCGAGACGGACGCCTGTTTGCGGGCAAAATGCCCCCATTTCCAGGAATGTCACTACCAAAGAGCGCGTCGCACCGCAGCTTCCGCCGACGTGGTCATCGTAAATCACGCGCTCTTTTTCTCCGACCTCGCGATTCGCATGGTCACGCAGAACTATACGGACGGCGCCGTGCTGCCCCCTTACGCGCGGGTCGTCTTTGACGAAGCCCATCACCTTGAGGATGCTGCGACCCCGCGACTGGGGGCCGAAACCACGCGACTTGGCATGTTTCGCGCACTGGCGCGCCTGGACCGCGGCGGGAAGGGGGTATTGGCGTCGATCGAGACCGGGTTGGCGGCTCTGCGAACCTCGATTTCGGCACACCACTTCACGAAGCGAATCAGAACTCGTACCCGACCGCTGGCCAAGCGGCTGGGCGATGCCTTTACCGGCTTCTTCGACTTGCTGGAGCCGTGGGCGGATGCCCACACCGACGGCGGCGCGCTGCGATTGGGAAGACCTGCGCGACCCGATGTGCCGGCTACGCCGGAACCGGTCGACGATTCGCTGATTCGCGAGGCGCTGGAGGCAACGCTGCTGCTACTGTCGGATCTTCAACAGGATCTGGACGCTCTGGCGGAGCAGCTGGACGAGTGTGACCACCTCGGCGCCGACCTGGAAGGGCGCGTGCTGGACCTCCGCTCCTGTCGCAACCGCCTGGGGCGAGTCCAACGCGCCCTGCGCCTCTGCCTGCTGCCGCCGCAAGGTGGCGTACGTATCGTACGCTGGCTTGAGGTACGCCGTGCCGGCGCGCGCCGGGTGCCGAACCTTGCCTTGTTGGCCGCCCCCGTTGATCTGGGGCCCGTCCTCGAGAGACACCTGTTCACGAAGATTGAAACCGGCATTCTGACGTCGGCCACCATGGCGGTCAACGGCGACTTCAGCTACTTGCAAAACCGACTGGGACTTGGCGCAACGGCCGCCGCGCACGCCCGCGACATGTTCATGGACGCAGACGTCGACGATTTCGGGTTGGCCGACGCAATGTCGCGGGAGTTTGAAGTGACTGAATCCGTGTTCGGATCACCGTTCGACTACGCCGCACAGAGCTGTCTGGCCGTGCCTACCAACTTGCCGAGTCCAGGCGGCCGCACTGGCTCCTCCGCGTACGAAGAGAGCACCGCCAGGATAACTCACGAGCTGGCCGAAATGACCGACGGCGGGCTCTTCGCTCTCTTCACTTCGTTCTCGGCAGTCCGCCGGGTCGCGGCCAATTTGCGTAGCCTGGGAGCCGATGCGCGCTGGCCGTTATACGTGCAGGGCGAGCTGGAGCGCTCCACCATGATCCGGGAGTTTGCCCGCTCCGGTTCCGCTCTCTTGCTGGGCACGGCATCGTTTTGGGAAGGCGTCGACGTTCCCGGGTGGCCCCTGCGCGCCCTTGTGATCCAGAAGCTTCCGTTTCGCGTACCCACGGAGCCGATCACCGAAGCGCGGCTCGAAGCTTTGACCGCGCGGGGCGAGAACCCGTTTTGGAATCTCATGGTGCCCGACGCTGCGGTGCGGCTCAAACAGGGGGTAGGGCGTCTGATTCGACGGCGTACGGACCGGGGCGTCGTCCTGCTGCTCGATCATCGGTTGCTGAGTAAGCGCTACGGTCGGGTGATCCGCGACGCGTTGCCACCGATGCCTCTGGTCGAGGGACCATGGGAGCGGTTGAAGCCGGCGTTGGCCCGGTTCTACGATTGACGAGCGGAACGAGCCGTCTGCCGCCAGATCGCCCCCCGCCCGCGGCGACGTCGGGACCATTCGCAGCAAGGCACGGTCTTGCTACTGCGCACCGGCTCGGTAGATTCCTAGACGGCAAGACTTTTCGCCCATACAGGCCAATCTCCGTCGTTCCCGATGCTACAGCGGCTTGCCATTTCGGCGGACTGGTCGACAACTTGACAAAAGCGATGAAAAAGGCACTTGGGTTCCTTGCGGGACTTTTCCTGCTGGCCTTGGCGGCCAAGGCCTTCCAGACGGCGTCGATCGGGTGGTCAGGGGGCCACGGCGACGTCGGTTTCTGGTGGACCGTAATCAGCTCTTTTCTCGGAATCGCCGGCGCCGGCGCCTTGATCGGTACGGCCATACACGCTCGCAAGACCGACGGGTGATGAGCGCACGCCCCGGGAAGATCGTCTGCGTAGGGCGCAATTACGCCGACCACGCCGCGGAGCTGGGGAGCGACGTGCCTGCCGAGCCGCTGATTTTTCTGAAGCCACCCTCGGCGGTGGTTCGGAGCGGGGACCCTGTACGCTTGCCGCCCGACGCCGGCAGGGTTGACTACGAGGGCGAGATCGGGCTGGTCGTGTCGAGGCGATGCCGACGCGTTTCGGAAGACGACGCGTGGACGTACGTTGGCGGTATCGTTGCGGTCAACGACGTGACGGCTCGAGACTTGCAGCGCAAGGACAGCCAATGGACCCGGGCCAAGGGGCTGGACACGTTCTGCCCCGTGGGCAACGTTGTCGCCGTGGACGGGGTCGAACCTGGAGAGCTGACGCTGACCACCAGGGTAAACGGGACCGTGAGGCAACGCGCGAGCTCCCAGTCGATGGTGTTTTCGGTACCATGCCTGATCAGCTTCATTTCGCACGTCATGACGCTGGAGCCGGGAGACCTTGTGGCGACGGGTACGCCGGAGGGCGTCGGTCCGCTTGCGGTGGGCGACGTCGTCGACGTGACGCTGTCGTGCGGTTCTTCGGTGAGCAATCGGGTTGAAGGAGGCGACCCATTGACGCGGGGCTAGCAGATGAACCAACAGGGTCCAGACCAGAGGCGTATGCGGGTGGTTGCTGGTCGCCGCCGCGCCAGTCGCAGGTCCCTGTACGTTGGAATTGCGGTATCGTCGGTCGCGCATCTGTTGCTGGTCATGGCGTATCCGTTTGGCGGAGCCCGCCGAGAGCCGTCGGGCCTGCCGGTCGTGCCCTCCGTGCGATTGGTGGAGGGCATGCGGAGCTCGCACATTGTCGAGGTGGCGGAAGCCGAGGTTGGGAATCCCGAAGATCCCGTCGAGATCGTGGATCCTGGTCAGCCGGACGCGACGCCGGAGGTTGAAGATTTCGAGGAAGGATTCGAAGTCTACATTCCCGGACGCCAACCGTCGCTTGGCGAACGACTGCGCCGGGAGAACGGCGACCCTCGACTCTGGCGGCCGATCTCCCCGGACCTGGTTGCCCCCACGCCCGACGAGCTCCTGCGTCTGCGACTGGCCGCGGCCATTGAAGCGGCCAACGACTCCGCCATGGCGGAGGCGGAGCGGCTTGCCGAATCGCTGGACTGGACCCACACCGACGACCAAGGCGGAAGATGGGGCGTGTCGCCGGGCAAGATCCACTTGGGCGACATGGAGATTCCCCTGCCGTTCGGCTTCGGTCCACCGCCGGATTACAATGGCGACCAGGCGGACTGGGCGTATCGCATGACGGACATCGGCCGCGCCGCGGGGTCGTTGGCGGCGAGAATGAGCTGGAAGGACCGAATGGAAATCATGCGGCAACGGCGTGAAGCGCGCCGCGCCGAGGAAGAAGCCGACGAGGATCGGGCTACTGCGACCAGGCCCGACACGACTGGCGCGTCCCGGCGGCGATAGAGGTCCATTGGTTCGTCGGGAATCGTCGGGAAGCGAACTTCCCAAGACCTTCGATCCGCGTGCCGTGGAATCGCGCATCCTCGACATGTGGGAGGAGGGCGGCTACTTCGGAGCCGCCGCCGAAGCCGTGGAAGAGGGTGGAGACCCGTACGTAATCGTGATTCCGCCGCCGAACGTAACGGCGGTGCTGCACATGGGTCACGGCCTGAACAATACCATTCAGGACGTGCTAATCCGCTGGCGCCGGATGCAGGGGCGCGTAACGCTTTGGGTGCCGGGCACCGATCACGCCGGCATCGCCACCCAAAACGTGGTCGAGAAGCGTTTGGCCGCCGAAGGCAAGACGCGCCACGATTTGGGCAGGACGGCCTTTGTGGAACGCGTGTGGGAGCATGTTCACCGCACCGGCGACCGGATTCTGGGACAGCTGAAGGCAATCGGGTGCAGCTGCGACTGGAACCGCACCCGTTTTACGTTGGACGAGGGCCTGTCGCGCGCCGTTCGGGAAGTCTTCGTACAACTCTTCGACGACGGGTTGATTTATCGCGGAGAGTACATCACCAACTGGTGTCCGCGGTGCCTGACGGCGCTTTCGAATGAAGAAGCCGAGGGCGACGAGACCAAGGGATCGCTCTGGCACTTGCGCTATCCGCTGGCTCCCGGCAATGAGCGTGCCGCGGCGAGTGCCCGCGCCGCCGGGGCGAATGCCGTTGGCAGGCTTGAAGATGGGCGATGGTACCTCACCGTGTCCACCACCCGACCCGAAACCATGCTGGGCGACACGGGGGTTGCGGTAAACCCGTCGGATCCGCGGTACGGCTCCCTCGTTGGCGCCTCGGTGCAACTCCCGCTTACGGGGCGCACGATCCCCGTGGTCGCCGACGCGCACGTCAGCGCCGCGTTCGGGACGGGGATGGTGAAGGTGACGCCGGCCCACGACCCCAACGACTTCGAGATCGCCTCTCGCACCGGGCTCGAGGTCCTCAATGTGATGACGGCGGACGCCGTCCTGAACGAAAACGCGCCCGAGCCTTTCCGCGGATTGACCCGGGACGCGGCGCGCGAAGCCGTGGTGGCAGCGCTCGATCGCCTGGGCCTCCTCTCTGGCCGGGACGACCACGATCACGCGGTTCCCCGTTGCTACCGCTGCGACGCGATCGTCGAGCCTCGTCTCTCCAAACAGTGGTTCGTCCGCATGAGGCCGCTCGCACAACCTGCCTTGCGAGCATCGCGCGACGGTACGGTCACGTTTGTACCCGGTCGCTGGACCCGCGTCTATGAACAGTGGATGGAAAACATCCGTGATTGGTGCATCTCCCGGCAGTTGTGGTGGGGACACCGCGTTCCGGTGTGGTACTGCGCCGACTGCGATGCGACGATGGCGTGTCGCGAAGACCCCGATGCATGCGTCCGATGCGGCTCGCGGTCGATCGAGCAGGACCCCGACGTGCTCGACACCTGGTTTTCTTCGTGGCTGTGGCCGTTTTCGGTTTTCGGCTGGCCGCGACGGACGAGTGATCTGAAGGCATTCTATCCTGGTCACACGCTTTCCACCGCCCCCGAGATTCTTTTTTTCTGGGTGGCCCGCATGATCATGTCGGGGTACTACGCGATGGGAGACGAACCTTTCCAGCGCATATACCTGCACGGAACCGTGCGCGACATTCAGGGGCGCAAGATGTCCAAGTCGCTGGGCAACGGGATCGATCCTCTTGCCGTGGTGCGGCTTTACGGCGCCGATGCGCTGCGCTTTACCTTGATCGCGAGCGCTGGAGTGGGTGCGGACATCCGACTCGATCACGAAGACCTTGAAGCTGCGTTCTCGCCTGGACGCAACTTCGTGAACAAGCTGTGGAACGCGGGCCGATTCGCCCTGATGAGCCTCGGTGACGCTCCGGTGCCGCCGCTCAACGAGGTGCGGGATCGCCTCGCCCTGGAAGACCGCTGGGTCCTGTCGCGGCAACAGGGCGCCGTCCGTCGCGCAACCGAGGAACTGGAGGCCTTTCGCATTCACGGCGCGGCCGAGGTGATGCGGGATTTCTTCCGAGGAGAGTTTGCGGACTGGTATCTCGAGAGCGTGAAGCACCGGCTGCGCGGGGAAGGGTCGGGCTGCGACGCCGCTCGGTCGGTCCTGGTTCACGTGCTCGACACGGTGTGTCGCCTGCTGCACCCCATGGTGCCGTTTGTGACGGAGGAACTGTGGCGGCGACTGCCGGATTCGGGCGCGCGCGGCGCTTCCGGCGACCAGCGCGGTCCCTGCATCGTGGCCGAATGGCCCACGCCGCGCGACGACCTGATTGATCTGGACGCCGAAGCCGATTTCGACTGGGTGCGAGAGCTGGTCGCGAGGTCGCGGGCCATGCGCAAGGAATACGGGGTTCCCGAGGGACGCGAAATCTCGCTGCACGTAACCGATGGGAACAGGAATGCGCTCCTGGACGAGTGCGGCGAGGCGCTGCGGCGACTTGCTCGCATTGGCCGCGTTGTGAAGACGCGCCCCTTGCCCGAGACGGTCGGGGCAAGCGCGGTCCTGCGCGATGGGACGGAGCTGTTCATGCCGCTTGCCGACGTGATCGACCTGAAGCGGGAACGGGCTCGACTGTCGCGCGAAACCGAACGCCTTAAGGGTCGTCTACGTGGCATCGAAGCCAAGCTGGCCAACCAGAATTTCGTCACGCGGGCGCCGCAAGCCATTGTCGAGCGCGAGCGGACGAAACTGGAGACGTGTCGGGTTCAGCTAACGAAATTGCAAGACAAGCTGACGCTGTTGGGAAGAGGTCGGCCGTGACGGCGAATTGGTCGCGGCGCGTTCTGATCCTGCTGGTCCCGGCCGCTGCGACCTGTGCCCAGCCCGAGTCACCACCGGGTGGGCCGGAAGACTTGGTGCCGCCCGTCGTGCTGGAGACCACGCCCGATACGTTTGCGTTCGTCGAACCCGGCGTGCGCGAGTTTCACGTTCGATTCAACGAGCGAATCAGCGAGCGACCCAGGGCAGGCCAGCTCGACGACGCCGTGGTAATCTCTCCGTCAATCGGGGACGTGCGCGTGCGCCACGGCCGAGATGCGATCCGCATTGAGTCGCAGGACGGTCTGCAGCCGGGAATCGTGTACCGGGTGACGGTCCTTCCGGTGATCAACGACATGTTCAGCAACAGTCTCCGCGACCCCTTCGATCTGGTTCTGTCGACCGGACCCGAGTTTGTACCCAACGTCGTCGCCGGCATGGTGGAAGACAGGATCACCGGGCAGGCCGTGCCCGACGTGCGCGTCATGGCACGCTTCGGGGAAGGGGACGATACGCTGACGCACTGGAACTATACCGGTACGGACGGCGTTTTCTCGCTGCGCTACGTCCCTGCAGCGCCTTTCGAGGTCCTTGCCTGGCAGGATCGCGACCGGAATGCGGAAATCGGAGACGAACCGCAGTCGTCTTCGACCGGTGGCGAGTTCGCGCGTTCGCCGGATACCGTCTTTACCATCTTGACGCTTATCGAGCCCGACACCACGCCGCCCTTCCTGTCCAGCGTTACGGTCCAGGACTCGGTCACGCTTCACTTCGAGTTCGACGACTACCTGGAACCCGACCTTCCGGGAATCCTGTTCGAGGGTCAGCTGGTGCTGGATCCGTCCGCCGACTCGAGCGTGGTCGTGGTAATGGGAGACTCGGTCGAGACCCTCGCGGCTGGGGAGGAGCCGGACGATACCGTTGGCGCTGCCGAGCCAGCCGCACCGGTTGATCCGGAGGTCGTCGGAGACAGTGCGATCGCGGTCGCAACCAGCGATTCGCTGGAAGCGCAGCCTGGCGATTCCACGTTGGCCACGCCTGACGACGTTCCGGTTCTGGACACCGTAACCGTTCCGCGCGGAAGAGATACCATCGCGATCCGTTTCTACCACAACCACGAACACGAGATCAGGTTGCAGGAGGTTGAGGACTCGCTCGCCGCCGCGGCCGCGCAAGCGCTGGCGGATTCGCTCGCGGAGCTTGGGGAGGCGCCTCCAGAGGCCGAGGAACCGGAAACGGCAAGCGACACGGCGGAGGCCCAGCCGGAAAACGTCGGGTTGTCGGGGAAGCTGCTGCCCGCGCAGACGCTGATCGGCGTCCTGGAAGAGGCGTTGATCCAGGGCGCACCCTACGAGGCCACCGTTTCGGGGGTCATGAACATTGCCGGCGAGCCGAACGGCGGCGGGAACGAGGTGGTGATATGGGCGCTGCCGCCGCCCGACACGGCGACGGCGGACACGACCGTTGCGGGCCCCGACTCGCTCACTGGGGACACGACTGGCGCCGCCCTCGATTCGGTCGCCACGGACACGACTGGCGCCGCCCTTGACTCGGTCGCCACGGACACGACCGGCGTCGTCCCCGATTCGATTGCCACGGACACGACCGGCGTCGTCCCCGACTCGGTCGCCACGGATACAACTGGCGCCGTCCCCGATTCGATGGCCGCGGATACAACCCGCACCCGATCCGAGGACGGGCGCGAGCCGCTTCGCCACGGTGGCCCGGCAGCCCGCGCCAGTCGTCGATTTGCGACAAACTGAGCGCAGTGGGCGCATCGGATCCGCGTCGGTCGATCCCGGGTGTCGACCAACTGCTTGGACGCCCCTGGTGTCGAGATCTCATTGCCACGTACGGCCGAACCTGGATCGTCGCCCAGCTACGCCACGCGCTGCGTGAGATTCGCATGGGCGACGTGCCGGTCCCTCGTTCCGACGCGGAGTACGGCGCGTTGATCCACGCAAACGTCACCCGGTCCAGCGCACGTTCACTGCAACGGGTAATCAATGCCACCGGCGTTGTCCTGCACACCAATCTGGGCCGGGCGCCGTTGGCTGTGGAAGCGCGCCGCGCGATGGCGTCGGCCGCTGGATACGGGAACGTCGAGTTCGACCTGGAAGATGGACGGCGTGGTTCCCGCTACGATCACTGCGTGGCCTTGGTGCGCGAACTCACCGGAGCCGAAGACGCGGTGGTGGTCAACAACAATGCGGGCGCCGTCGCGCTCGCGCTCGCGGCTTTGGCAGCCGGGCGCTCGGTGGCGGTCTCTCATGGCGAGCTCGTGGAGATCGGGGGAGGCTTCCGCATTCCGGACGTGATCGGGGCCGCCGGAGCGCGCCTACGCGCGGTGGGAACGACGAACCGCACGCGGGTGGTGGATTACGCGCGTGCGCTTGCGAGCGGCAAGATGGGCGCGATCCTGAAGGTGCACCGTTCCAATTTTTCCATGTCGGGCTTCACCGAGGAAGCCGATCTGGCCGATCTGGTGGCACTGGGGGCCGAGCACGGCATTCCCGTGATTCACGATCTTGGATCGGGTTTGCTGGTTGACGGCGGGCCCCTCGGACTGCCGCGCGAGCCTACCCCGGCCGAGAGCATCGCGGTGGGGGTGGGGCTCGTGGCCTTTTCGGGGGACAAGTTGCTTGGAGGACCACAGGCGGGCGTGCTGGCCGGGCCGGCGCCCTCGCTGGCGCGCGTTAAGGAGCATCCGCTGTGCCGTGCATTGCGCACCGACAAGGTGACGCTGGCGGGATTGGAGGCGACGTTGGCCCTGTATCGGGATCCGGATCGTGCCAGGGCGCGAATCCCGACGCTTCGCATGATCGGTGCGCCGCGCGATGCGCTTGAACGTCGGGCCGAGGCCGTTCTCGCCGCTTTGGGGAGCCGGAAGCCGGGATTGAGGCGCCTGCTGCGCGCCGAAGTGGTGGCGGTGGAGTCGCTCGTGGGTGGGGGGACGTTCCCCGACGCACGAATTCCCAGCGCGGGGATCTCGCTTGGCGCGGGCGATCAAGCTGAGGCGTGGCTGGACCGGCTGCGCGCCTACGCGCCTCCGGTGATCGCCCGGCGGCGCAAGAGGCGGCTGATCGTTGACTTGCGGACGGTGGCGCCCGAGGAGGACGCCTTGGTGGTCGGCGCGATCGCGTCACTCTCGGAAGTCGCGTGACGTCTCGGCGCGCCGCGTTCGTCGACCGCGACGGCACGATCATCGAAGATCGGCATTATGTGGCCGACCCGGCGGATGTCGCGCTGATCCCCGGAGCCGCGACGGCCCTGCGGAAACTACGCGATCTGGGCCTTGCCCTGGTGATGGTGACCAACCAGTCGGGTATCGGCCGAGGGCTGTACACCCTTGCCGACTACAGGCGGGTCGCGGCCGAAACCGAGCGCCAACTGGCTCGGCGGGGCATGGTGCTCGACGCGACGTACTTCTGCCCGGACGGACCGGACGGCGATCCGCGCACTACCTGTCGCAAGCCCAGCCCTGTCCTCTACCTCAAGGCGGCAACCGATCTGACGCTGCATCTCCCCGGATCCTACTTCATCGGCGACAAGCAAAGCGATGTACTTCCCGCCCGGACGCTCCGCGGCACGGGAATCCTGGTCCGCACGGGTCATGGCGTCTCGCAGGCCAAGGAACTCGGCCACGATTTCCACGCCGCCGCCGACCTGACCGCTGCGGCGGAATTGATCGAGCGGATCGAGTGCCCTGAACGGATCGAGCAGCCTGAAGCATGCCCCTCTGCCGCACGTTGACCCCATGACGCCATGGGAATAGCTTTGGTGCGGGCGCTTGATCCGCCCGGTTGGTTGAAGCCGTTGTGAGATCCAAGGATGGGAGCGCGATGCAGCTCACACTTACTCCGCACGCGGTGAGCACCGTGAAGGGGTTTCTCAAGAGATTCGGGGAGAGTCCCGACGCGGGGCTGAGGGTGTCCGTCCTTCCCGGCGGATGCTCCGGCTTTCAGTACGGAGTCGACATAGACGAAGCGCCGGAGATGGACGACGAGATTCTCGAACGGTCCGGAATCAAAATCTTCGTGGACCCCTTCAGCGCTCAGTATCTCGAAGGCATCGAGATCGACTATGTGACGTCCATGATGGGCTCGGGTTTCGCTTTCAAGAACCCGCAAGCCACCGGGGGCTGTGGCTGCGGAAGTTCCTTCACGGTGTAGCGGGCGGGGTTCATCCACGCACTGCGTAGCGAGTCGACCATCGAGATCCTCACCTTTACCGGCGGCGCCTTCATGCAGAACACCGTGGTCGCGTGCTGCCAAGATCGCCGCACCGCCGTGCTGTGCGATCCTGGCGCTGCGACGCCCGAGGCGCTCGCCGCGGTACGCGCGCGCGGGTTGAAGGTCGCCGCAATTCTTCTCACCCACGCGCACTACGACCATGTGGAGGGGGTGAATCGGGCGAAGGACGCCACGGGCGCGCCGGTATACTTGCACCCTGCCGACCGTCTCCTGTACGACAACGCCACGGCGCAGGGCGCGGCGTTCGGAGCCTTGCCCGTCACGCTGCCCCCGCCCGACGTCGAGCTCGTGCCCGGCGAGACCCTGACCTTCGGGGGCTCCAGCCTCCATGTTGTCTTTGCGCCCGGCCACGCTCCAGGGCATGTGATTTTCGTCTCAGAGAGTCATCCGATCGCCATCGTGGGCGACGTGATCTTTCTCGGATCGATCGGCCGCACCGATCTGATGGGCGGCGACTATCGCACCCTGATCGATTCGATTCACAGGACCATTTTCACGCTGCCGGCGGAGACGCAACTGTATCCGGGCCACGGACCCCCGACCACGGTCGGGCACGAGCAGCGCACCAATCCGTTCCTCGTGCCCGTCTACGAGGGCGACCTGGTTTGACCGACAGCGCCTCCCAGTGACGGTCCCCTTTGCCGCTTTCGCATCTGGTTCCGGCACCAACCTGCAAGCTTTGCTCGACCGCGAGGACCACGGGGCAGGCTACCGAATCGCACTGCTGATCACCGATCGTCCCTGTTTGGCGGAGGATCGCGCCCGGGCGAGAGGGTGCGCGGTGCACCGCGTCAAGTTCGAAGCCTGCGGCGGAGAACCCGGGCAAGACGCGGTTGCCGCGACGATCCTGGCCTTGCTGGAGGGCCACCAGATCGGGGGAATCCTGCTGGCCGGGTTCCTGAAACTGCTACCGGCGGAGGTGTGTCGCGCGTACCGCAAGCGGATTCTCAACGTCCATCCGGCGTTGCTGCCCTCGTTCGGGGGCAAGGGCATGTATGGCGCCCGGGTTCACGAAGCCGTCCTCCGTTCAGGCGCTACGTTTTCCGGCCCCACGGTGCATTTCGTAAACGAGCGCTACGACGAGGGGCGGATCCTGGCCCAGTGGCCCGTGCCGGTGTACGCAGGCGACACTCCCAGCGACTTGGCGGGTCGCGTGCTCGTCGTGGAGCACGTGCTCTTCCCTGCGTCCGCAAACGCGTTGGCCACGGCGGTGCGGCGTGGATGGCCGGCCATGGATACCCCGCCGCCGTCCTTCAGACCCGGGTTCGCGTGGGTGGGAGAGTCGGCGGAGCGGGGAGAGCTGCGACGGGCGATCGCGCGTGGATTCGGACACGCCCATGCCTAAACGCAGGGCGTTGCTGAGCGTTTGGGACAAGACGGGCATTGTCGGATTCGGAGGCTCGCTGAGCGAACGAGGCTGGGAGGTGTTGTCGACGGGGGGTACCGCGCGGGCGTTGAGCGACGCGGGCGTTCCCGTTACTGAAATTGCGATGGTGACCGGACACCCCGAGATGATGGAGGGTCGGGTCAAGACGTTGCACCCCGCCGTTCACGCAGGGCTGCTTGCCCGTCGCGACAATCCCGCGGACATGGCGGAATTGGCGAAGCATGCGTACGCGCCGATCGACCTAGTTGCGGTCAACCTCTACCCGTTCGAAAAGACGGTGGCTGCGCCCAACGCAACCCTCGCTGCTGCCATGGAAAATGTCGACATCGGAGGACCCGCGTTGATTCGGGCCGCGGCCAAGAACCATCAAGATGTCTGGGTTGTCGTGGACCCGGGGGACTACGACCGGATGCTCGCGGCTCTGGACGTGCCGGGTGACGCCACCGCCGAGACGGAAACGTCGGCCCTGCGGCGGACCCTTGCCGCCAAGGTGTTCCGCACGATCTCGAACTATGATCGGGCCATTGCCGAGTACCTGGAAGAGCCCGTGGGCAGGGCGCCGGCGCGTCCAGAGCCGGACGGGGGGTTGGCGAAGCAGGTTGTACTCGAAATGCAAAGGCACGCGCCTCTGCGATATGGCGAGAACCCCGGCCAAGACGCGGCGTTCTACACTTCGCCACACAGGCACGAGGGTATCGCACAACTTGAAGTGTTGCATGGCAAACCACTTTCCTACAACAACATACTAGATATCGACGGAGCGCTCCTGGCGCTCGCGCCATTCGCCACTGGCGACGATCCCGCCGTGTGTATCGTCAAGCACGCGACGCCTTGCGGAATGGCGGTGCGACCAACGCTGGAGGCCGCGTTCGAACGGGCGCGCGTTACCGATCCCGTGTCGGCGTTCGGCTCCGTCGTCGCGGCGAATCGTCCCGTTGACCTCGACACGGCAACCAGGATCGCGCGCATGTTCGTGGAATGCGTGGTCGCGCCGTCGTTCGAAGACGGCGCCCTCCAGGTGCTCAGCGCGAAAAAAAACGTCCGCCTGCTCCGGTTCCCGCGATCGGACGCCCCCGGATCCCGCGGCCAGTCTTCAGGATCCGCAACGTTTCTCGCGCGGGCCGCGGGTGGTGCGGATCGCCTAAGCTTCCGTTCCGTGTATGGCGGCGTGCTCTTCCAGTCGTTTCATGATCCCCCGATCGACGGATCGGAACCGACGGGTTGGCGAATCGTGAGCGCGCGCCGTCCAAGCGACCTGGAACGACGGGATTTGTCGTTCGCCTGGTCCTGCGCGGCGAGCGTAAAGTCCAATGCGATTCTGTTGGCGAAGGATCGCGCGACGGTGGGAATCGGCGCCGGACAGATGAGCCGCGTGGATTCTTCCTGGCTTGCCGTGCGAAAAGCGCAAAACGCCGGCCTGACGAAGCACCTTACCGGGTGTGCGTTGGCGTCGGACGCCTTCTTCCCGTTCCGCGACGGAATCGACGTGGCCGCCGAAGCGGGCGTACGCGCCGTAATCCAACCAGGCGGCTCAATCCGCGACGACGAGGTCGTCAAGGCCGCCGACGAACACGGAATCGCCATGATCTTCACCGGTCAACGCCTGTTCCGTCACTAGGACGGTTGAGGTATTATACCAGGGGAGGGATGGCAGAGCGGCTCAATGCACCGGTCTTGAAAACCGGCGTCCGCAAGGACACGTGGGTTCGAATCCCACTCCCTCCGTGAACGTGAACGGCGGCGACTCCCCGCCTCACCTAACTGATTGGCCGTTTCCTCTTCTTCAGACCGTCCTTCTGTTCCAGGTAGGGCAGTCCCTCGGTGATCCATTTCGGCGCCGGTTCACCCTTGAGGTAGTGGGCGAACCACTGCATGATCCGGTCGCGGTAGTCTCGCTGGTTGGCTTCCTGGCGAAGCCCGTGGTTCTCCCCCTCGTAGACCAGCAGAACCATGTCCTTGCCGATGCGTCGGGCGGCATTGTAGAACTCGACGCCCTGGTTGAACTCGACCGCGCCGTCGTCGGTGCCGAACATCATCAGCAGGGGCGTGTTCATATTCTCGATGTGGTGCAGGGGGGAGTTGGCGAAGTAGGAGTCGTAGTCCTCCCACCACGGAACCTGCATGCGGCCCTGGCTGATCTCGAAGATGCGCGCGTCGGTGCCGCCGCTGTTCCAGTAGAACGACAGGTACATGCTCATGAGGTTGGTGAGCGGGGCGCCTGCAACGGCCGAGGCGAAGAGGTCGTCCTGGGTGACGAAGAAGGTGGTCTGGTAGCCGCCCCAGGAATGTCCAATCAACCCGACCCGTTCCGGATCGATCATGCCGGTCTCGAGCGCGGCCGCGACGGCGGGCCGGATGGTTTCGACGTTGGACTGGCCGGGTCTGCGGTCGCGGTAGACGATGTCGGGTTGCAGCACGAAGTACCCTTCCTGGGTCCACGCCTGCACGTTGTAGTAGTTGTTCGCGTCGGGCACGACGTACCGATGCAGCCCCTGCGAAGACATCTCGTAGTGGTACACGATCATGGGGTAGATCCGCCCGGGTTCATAGTCGGCCGGGTACACCAGGGCCCCCTGCAGGGGACGCCCCCACTCGTTCTCGTAGTCGACCAGCTCGGCGCGCCCCCACGCGAAGTCCCCATGGAACGGATTGGTACGGGTGACCTGGCGAGGATCGGACAGATCGGGACCCGCCACGAAGAAGTCGGGCGAATCGTCGAAACGCTCGCGACGGAACAGGTACACGTCGGCGTCTTCGGCTTTCTGCAGCGCGCCGCCGAACGACCCGTAGGCTGCGTCGTCCCACACCAGCGTCTCCAGGTCGTTCCCTCGATGCGCCCGCGAAAAGCCCGCTTGCTTGGTCCATTCGCCGTAGGTGGCGTAGTACAGCGGCTCGTCCGCTGCGAAAGCATCCGCTTCCCGGTCGATGCGTACAATGCGATGTCGCACGTCATTCTCCGCGCCCGCGGTGAGGCGCCGGCCACCGGAACCGTCGGGGCTGACTTCCCATACGTCCCAACGGTCGTTCAGCAACACGGCGGCGGCGTCCTCGATCCAGCCGCCCACGCCGAACGAGGGCATCTGCTCGCGGGTGGGCGTGACGTCGAGGTTGACGAAAGTTCCTTCCAGCGCGGCCGTGACGTTGTGCGTCTCGCCGCTCTCCAGGTCGTAGGTCCAGTAGTCGTCGCCCTCGAACCACAGCACGTAGCGCCCGCCTGGGCTGCCGCCATAGTCCATGAAGACGCGCTCGCGCAGCAGGTCGCGTTCGGCCGTTGCGGTCGCCACGGCATACACGTCGTAGGCCTGCTGACGGAACATGGCGTCGACGTCGTAGGGGGTCTCGTCGCGCGCGATCAAGTGGCGGCCGCCTTCCGCCAGCCCGGCGCGATCGGCGTGATCGCCTCCCAGCTGGAGGAAGTCGCCGCGCTCCAAATGCCACGCCCCGACGTGGTTCACCTGACGCAGCTGGCGTTCGCGCACCCGCTGTTGGGGCACCGGGTCAACGTCGCGGGAATGCCAGATTTCCACGCCGGGCACGTCTTCGTCGTCTTCCTCCGTCCCGCGGCTCTCAGGTTCGCCGTCGGTTTCGGCGTCGTCGCCCTCGGCCGCCTCGTCGCCCTCGGCCGCCTCGTCGCCCTCTTCTTCCACCACCGGCTCGTCAACCGCAATGCGATCCTGGATTCCGAGAAACACCATGCCGCCGTCGCTCGACCACAATGGCATGCGGTGCTCTACGACGCGCGTCGCTTCGGGTAGCACCGGTCCTTCGCGAGGGTCGAGCACGAACGCGTCCGCCTGCTCGGTGTCCAGATCGCGCCAGGCGAGCGCCACGTGGGCGGTGTCCTCGTGATCGTCGTCGGTAAAGGTCTTGAGAACGGCCAGATCGGCGGACTCCTCCCGCCACGAAAGCCCGCGGTAGGTCGCGTCGTCCGCGTCCAGCTGGCGCATGCCGCCCCGCACCGGGTCGTAGAGCCGCACGCCGTTGCCGATTCGGTCGTCCGCGTCGATTGTCAAGGCGAGAAGATTCCCCTCGTCCTGCCACGCCAGGGCCGAGACGTTGCCGAAGCTGAGCGACGATCCCGAGGCGAGGTCGCGCACCACAATGTCCACGCCGCTGCTTTCCTTTTCCCTGGGCTTGTAACGTCGAATCGCGAGATAGCGGCCGTCGGCGGAGAAGGAAAACGACTCGACTTCGTCGATCTCCTCCACCTCGCCGCTTGCCAAGTCGAGCAAACCCATGCCGTTACGGGCGGACTCGCCCGCCTTTGTCAACCGTTCGCGCTCGTCGGGCGACACCCCGATGGCGTAGGCAAGCCACCTGCCGTCGTCGCTGAACGAGGGTCGCGTTCCGTACGGCGCGACGACCACCGAGTCGGAGTCGGTCGCATGAATGCGAAGCTCGTTCTCGTCGTTGACGCGCGACACGGATGCCACCAGCCAACGACCGTCCGGCGACAGTACGGCCGGTCCGAGCCTTTCCCATTGCCCGTAGTCGTCGGGTGTGAGGGTGGGTTTGCTCTGGGCGCTCAATTCCGTGGCGGCGAGCGCCGTCAAGGCGAACAACGAAGCGATCGGTAGGGCCTTCATGCGATTCACCTTCGATTGGTGGGAATGCGGATGGAAGATTCAACCATGTTGCGGGTGTAGCGGCTCTCTGGCAATGACCACGCCATGACGACAGCATGACGAGACTCTTGTAGATTCACTTGCGGTTGCCCGCGATCCTGGGCTGTCGATCGCGTCGGACCCTGGGTCGCGACGCGAGCCCGTGGCGGGTAGCAAGTCCAAGCGGAGGAAATGTGTCGAGAAGTACGCTCGAGGTAGACGTTGGCGGCGTGAGGGTGGGGGGGGACAATCCGGTGGTCGTGCAGTCGATGACCAACACCGACACGGCCGACGCCGCGGCCACGGCGGCGCAGGTCAAGGCGCTGGCGGACGCCGGCAGCGAGATCGTGCGGGTCACGGTAAACAACAAGTACGCGGCCGCTGCGGTTCCCGAGCTGTTCGAACGGCTGTCGGACCTGGGGTGTACGGTGCCGATCGTCGGCGACTTCCACTACAACGGGCACATCTTGTTGCGGGATTATCCTCGCGCCGCGGCACTGCTGTCCAAGTACCGAATCAATCCGGGCAACGTGGGAACCAGCCGCCGGGACGAGAACTTCCAGGCAATCGTCCGCATCGCCGTGGAGAATGGCAAGGCGGTGCGCATCGGCGTTAACTGGGGGTCGTTGGACCAACGGCTGCTCACCGAGATGATGAATCGCAACGGTCGCCGCCGGAACCCCAAGGACGCCGGCGACGTGCTGCGCGACTGCATCGTGGAGAGCGCCACCCGGTCGGCCGAGCTGGCCGTCGAGACCGGGCTTGGCGCCGACCGGATCGTACTGAGCGCCAAGGTCTCGGGGGTTCGCGAGCTGATTCTCGTCTATCGTCAGCTGGCGCCGCTGACGGACCATCCGTTGCACCTCGGGCTGACCGAGGCCGGCATGGGATCGAAGGGCATCGTGGCAACCGCAGTCGCCCTTTCGCCGCTCCTAATAGAAGGCATCGGCGACACGATACGAGTTTCGCTGACGCCCCGGCCGAGCGGCGACAGAACCGAGGAGGTGCGAATCGCCCAGCAGATTCTGCAATCGCTCGAGGTTCGCAGCTTTGAGCCGCAAGTCACTGCGTGTCCGGGGTGCGGGCGCACTACCAGCACGTTCTTTCAGGAAATGACCGAAGAGATCCAGGGACACATTCGCGACAAGATGCCTGATTGGCGAAAGCGCTATCCTGGCGTCGAGGACATGAAGGTTGCCGTGATGGGCTGCGTCGTGAACGGTCCGGGCGAGTCGAAGCACGCCGACCTTGGAATCTCGCTACCGGGTAACCTTGAAGCGCCGAAGGCTCCGGTCTACGTGGACGGGGCCCACCTGCGGACCCTCCAAGGCGACCGAATGGTAGAAGAGTTCAAGGAAATCCTCGTGAACTACGTTGAACGCAAGTACGGGCATCCCCGCGAGGCCTAGCTCGGACCAACAGGGAGATTTACACGGATGGCACAGTCACGCTCCACACTGGGAATCCTGACCGTCCTGCTCATTCTCGGGGCCATGGCGACCGGCATCTGGTGGCGCTTGCGCCCGCCTCCCGAAGAGGCCGATCCCATGGCGCAGGTTTCGGACGAGGTCGGCGAGGTCGTCCAGTCGGTGCGCGAGCAGTTCAACACCGAGCTGCCGCAGCCCGTCAGCGGAGTCGCCACGGTCCTGGACACGCTATGGATTTCAGTTAGGGCCAAGGGCAGGGCGGCCGCCTTCCGCGAGGCGAAGTTGACTGCGCGCGCCTCCGGCATGATCGCCTCGGTGCGCGTGCGCGAGAACCAGCCGGTAGGCGCGGGTCGGCTCGTGGTCCAGATCGACACGACCGAGTACGCGCTCGAGGTCGCGGCGACGGAAGCCGCGCTTAGGAAGGCCGAAGCCGACTACCGAACGCGCGTCCTCTTCGACGAGGAGCTGGAAGATCCAGAGGTGCGGAGCCAGCGCGACTTGTTGGCGCGGGCCCAGATGGGGCTGGACCAGGCCGAGGTGAACCACCGGCGCGCCCAGCTCGACCTGGACAAGACGGCGGCCCAGGCGCCTTTCGGAGGCCGCGTCGCCGACCTGATGGTCGTGGAGGGGCAGTTCGTGCGGGAGGGCGACGAGCTTCTTACGGTGGTCGACATCGATCCCATCAAGGTTGCGGTAGAGGTGTTGGCGACCGAAGTGGTCCACCTTTCGGAAGGGCGGCAAGCGACGCTCGTCTTCACCGCCTTCCCGGGCCAGAGCTTCAGCGGGCGCATCGAGACCATTAACCCGGTTGTCGATCCCCAGACCAACACGGCGCGCGTAACGGTTCACATTCCCAACTCGGACGGCCGCATCAAGCCTGGCATGTACGCGGAAGCGGACCTGGAAGCACAGCAGTTTGCGGACCGCATCCTCGTTCCCAAGACCGCGATCCGCGAGACCGACGACCGTCGCTATTTCCTTTTCGTACTTGAAGACGGCCGAGCAAAATGGCGATACGTGACCTTGGGGCTGGAGAACGACTACTACGTCGAGCTGCTCGAAAGCTCCGAAACCGACTGGGTGACCCCCGGCGAGGTCGTGCTGGTGGACGGCCATCAGATGCTCCCGCACGACGCCGCGGTCGAACTTGTGGACGATCCCGAGGCGGCCGGAGGGAGACCTACCCGATGAAGGCGGCGAGGCGAGGCGCGGCGCAGCCGCGCTCGACCGCGCGGATTGCGCGCCTGCTGCCTGTGGCCGCATGGCTTGCCGTTCTGGGATTCGCGCCGGGGCCCGTCCATGCGGCTGCCGCCGGCCAGGACCAGGAAGTGCTCACGCTCACTCTGCGAGAGGCGCTGCAACGCGCCACGCAGTTCAACCCTCAATACCGCCAGGCGCTCAACCGAATGGCGTTGGAGGAGCCCCAGCGCCGCGCGGCCATGGGTGCGTTCCTGCCACGCCTAAGCGTAAGCTACGGAACCAATCAGAGTTTCAGGCGGCAGGGCACGGCGGTCGACTTCTTCGGCAATCCGATCGACAGCGAAGTCATCAGAACGGTCACGTCGTCATACTCGAATCAAAGCGCAAGCGTGAGCCTCGACATCTTGCGTGGCGGCGGACGTCTGCACGACTACCGTCAGGCGCGCGCCCAGGCCCGCGTTGATCGACTCAGCGCCGAACGGGATCTCAACTCCGTTCTGGCCGAGGTGCAACGCCAGTTCCTGTCCGCGCAGCGCGAGCTGGCCCGGCTGACCGTTGAACAGGAACTCCTTGCCTCCCGTGCGCGCGACTTCGAGGTGGCCCAGCAGCGCTTTGAACTTGCGGCCGTTGGAAGATCCGACCTCCTGGGCGCCAGTCTGGATCTGGAGCAGCAACGGGTGACCGTCCGAGTAGCGACCGGCCGCGTCGAACAGGGCAGGCTGGCCTTGCGCAGAGCGATTGGCGATCCCTCGTTGCGCCTGCTCGACGTGGAGCAACAGCTGCCGGAACCGTTTGATCCTGGCGGGCTGGACGTAGAAGTGCTCGTAGCCGATGCCTTGCGGCATAGCCCCGCGGTCGAGGCCGCCAAGGCCACAAGAGTCGTGCGCGAGTCCCAGCTGAGCTCCGTCAAGTCTTCGCGCTGGCCCACGCTGTCGTTGACCTCGAGTTTCGGGCGGGGGTCTTACGGGCCCGAGCGGACCGCCCTGTTCGACCTCGACCCAGAGGACTTGAGCGGCAGTCTCGGTTTCAACGTATCGATTCCGCTGTTCCGTCAGTTCCAGACCACGCAGCAAATCGCCAACGCCGACATCGAGCTGCGCAATGCCGGCGAACAGGTCCGTCAGGCGGAACTCGAGCTCGAAGAGCGGGTCAGGGCGCGCTACGTCGACCTCGAGACGGCCTGGGCCAATGTGCGCCAGCGCGCAGTGGCGCAAGAGGTTGCGAGCGAACGGCTTCGCTTCGTTCAGGAGGAATACCGCCTTGCGACGAGAAGCATCGAGGAGCTCCGCACCGCGATCCGGGAACAGGCCGCCGCGCAACGAGACGCCGTCGACCAGCGCTACGCGTTTGCGGTGGCCTTGCTGGACCTGTACGAAGCCGCCGGCATCGTAGCCCGCGAAGCCGGGCTGTCCGATCCCGAGCCGGACTCGGGAGCGCCTGACCTGCCGGCGCCTCATACCCCTCAGCGGTAGGGGCCCCAGTCGTGTCGATTCCGCGCACTTCCACGCGACGCCCGGTCGCCGTCGCCATGCTCGTCCTGGCGGTGGTGCTCCTCGGGGGCATCTCCTACGCGCGACTCCCGATCGATCTGCTGCCCGAGGTCAGCTTTCCCCGTCTGGTCGTCTACACCAGTTACCCCAACGTGGCTCCCGCCGAAATTGAACGACTGGTCACGGAGAAGATCGAGCAGCAGGCCGCGGCGGTCCCGCGCGTGGAGAAGGTCACGTCGGTCTCGCAGGAGGGAGTGAGCCTGGTCACCCTGCGCTTCGCGTGGGGCACCAACATGGATTTTGCCACGCTCAACGTCCGAGAGCGGCTCGACAACATTCGCGAAGAGCTCCCGGAGACGGCGGAGAGGCCCACGATTCTTCGGGTGGACCCGCAAGCGGAGCCGATTCTCACCATCTCGCTCTCGGGCGGCAGCGATCTTCGGACAAACAAGGAGATTGCGGAGAACGTATTCCGGCGCCGGCTGGAACAGCTGGACGGCGTGGCCCAGGCTTCGGTCACGGGAGGACTGGATCGCCAGATCCACGTGGAAGTGGATCTGGCGCTGCTCGAAGCCAACGGCATAACGTTGGCCGAGGTCTCGCGCGCCCTCGATCAGGCCAACTACTCCGCGCGCGGGGGCACAATCCTGCGGGGACGCTATCGTTATCCCCTGCGCACCCTCGGAGAGTTTCAGACCGTTGCCGAAATCGGCGACGTGGTGGTGGGGCGCCAGGAGCTGGGCGGGGGTGCGGGGGCCGGGTCCGCGCAACCGGGCGGGCAATCGGAAGAGAACGCCTCCGGGTATCGCCTGGTGCGGCTTCGAGACGTCGCCGCCGTGGTCGACGGATTCGCCGAGCGCGAAGAAATCGCCCGATACAACGGTTCGGAGTCGGTCGGCATACTTGTGTTCAAGGAATCGGGAGCCAACACGGTCGCCGTAGCCGAGGACGTGCAAGAGGTGCTGGACCTGCTTAAGGAGCAGTACCCCGAATTCACCTCCGAAATCGCTTCCAACCAGGCCACGTTCATCGACGAATCGATCAGCAACGTGGTTCAGGCTCTCATCCTGGGCGGTTTGCTCGCCTTCATCGTGCTCTTCTTCTTCCTGCGCGATCCGCGCTATCCGGTCGCCATTGCACTCGCGATTCCGATTTCCGTCGTGGGCACGTTCTCGCTCATGGACGCATTCGGGGTGTCCCTCAACATCATGAGCCTGGGCGGCTTGGCGCTCGGAGTCGGCATGTTGGTGGACAACTCGATCATTGTGCTGGAAAACATCTTCCGGCACCGCCAAGCGGGCCTCGGGGCGCTGGAGGCGGCGGCTCGGGGTGCGGAGGAAGTGCAGGGAGCGATCACGGCTTCGACCCTGACCACGATCTCGGTATTCGGACCGATCATCTACGTGCAGGGGGTGGCGGGCGAGCTGTTCGGCGCGTTGTCGCTGGCGGTGGCGTTCTCTCTGCTGGCAAGCCTTGCGGTGGCGATCACGCTCCTCCCGGCGATGGCGGCGCGCTTCAGGGGAGGCCAAGTTGGGCGTTCCCCAAGCGCCAGCCCGAGTGCGCTGGGTCGGGCCCGGCCGACTACGTTCCGAGCCAGGGTGGTCCATGCGATCGCGTTCACGGCTGCACTCCCGTTCCGCGCGATCAAGGGTGCAATCTCGCTTTCGAGGCAGCTGGTGGCCTTTTGGGGCGAGATGGCGGCCAAGGCCATGTCGACTGCCTTCCGTCCGGTGTTTCGCACCTTTGACCAGGGGTTCAATGCGTTCGCCGCCCGCTACCACGCTGTGCTGGCGACCGCGCTGGACCGAAGCGGGCTCGTGTTGGCGATTTCCGTTGGCACGCTTGGCGTGATCGTCCTGCTGGCGCTGGCTCTGGACCGGGATTTGCTGCCCAACGTGGACCAGGGCGCGTTCGAGATGCGCGTCGAGCTTGCCGAAGGCACGCGTCTGGAAACCACGGCCGGGGCGGTGGAAGGGCTCGAACAAGGGCTGATCGACGATCCGGAAGTCGAGGCCGTTTTCAGCCACATCGGTCGCGACGTGCAGGCGAAGGGCGACGAGGGACAGGCCACGGGACTGCACACGGCGCACTTGCAAATCAGGTTGGACGACCAGGCCGAGACCGAGCGGGTGGTCGGGCGCTTGCAGAGTCTCGCGAGTGGTTTTCCGCCGGGTGCGGTGTCCTTCGAGACCGGTCAAGCCACGGCGTTGGGTCAGATCCTGGGTGGCGGCGAAGCCGATATCGCCGTGCGCGTGCGCGGGGAAGACCCGGAAGCGACGTACCCGTTTGCGGAAGGGGTCAGGGAACGGCTCTCGACATTGCCCCAGGTACGCAACGTCCGCATCGGGGCCGAGCGCGGACAACCGCAATTCCAGATCGACATCGACAAGGAAGCAGCCGCCGGGTACGGAATTGAGCCGAGGTTGATTGCCGAGACGATCCAGGCCGCCATGTTGGGCGACCGCGCCACCGAGTTCGTCGACTTCGACCGCAAGATAGCGGTTATGGTCCGGCTTCCCGATTTCCTGCGGCACGACGCGGCCACGCTCGACATGCTGCGGATTCAGGGCATTCCGTTGCGCGAGCTCGTCACCGTCGAACAGACGCTGGGGCCGGCCGAGATACGTCGCGAAGACCAGGGGCGCGTCGTGACGGTGTACGCCGACGTCTTTACGGGCGGCCTTGCCGAAGCGATTGCGTCGGTCGAGGACGCGTTGCTCGATCTGCCCGTTCCCTACGAGACGCGCGTGGAAGTGGGTGGCGAAAACGAGGAAATGCGTCGTTCGTTCCGCGATCTGGCGTTTGCGTTCGGCCTTGCGATCTTCCTGGTCTACATGATCCTGGCGGCTCAGTTCGAATCGTTCGTGCATCCCTTTACGATCCTGATGGCTGTGCCGTTGGCATTGGTAGGGGCCATTCTGGCGCTGGCGTTGACCGGGCAGGGACTCAACACCATGAGTCTGATCGGAGTCGTGATCCTGGTTGGCATTGTGGTGAACGACGCGATCGTCAAGGTGGACTTCATTAATCAGGGACGCGCGCGCGGTCTTGCCCTGAGAGATGCGATCCTTGAGGCAGGCGTCGTTCGCCTGCGCCCCATCGTGATGACTACGATCACCACCATGCTCGGACTGCTGCCGATGGCGCTGGGTATCGGCCGCGGCGCCGACCTAAGGGCTCCCATGGCGATTTCCGTGATCGGCGGTCTCGTCGTGGCCACGGCCCTCACGCTCATCGTGGTGCCGGTCGTCTACTGGGTGGTAGAACACATGCGCACCGGCTGGAAGCGCGGATCATGATCGGCTTTTCCGTAAAGCGACCCGTGGCCATCGCGATGGCCTACGGGTCGATTGCGTCCCTCGGCGTCTTCGCTTGGCGCAACATTCCCATCGAGCTGTTGCCGGACACCAATCTGCCGCGTCTTACGGTCAACGGAATGTGGCGCGGCGCGTCGCCCGAGACGGTCGAGGCGTTTCTTACCTCGCCGCTCGAGGCCACCATTCAGCTGGTGCAGGGGGTCGAGAAGGTCACCTCGGTTTCCAGGGAGGGCAACGCGTCCATCGAGGTCGAATTCGCGCGCGACACGGACATGGACTTTGCACGCCTCGATCTGTCCGAACGCATTGCGACGCTCGAAGAGAACGAGCTTCCCCCGGGCGTAAACCAGGTGGTCGTGCAGCCCTACGTGCCCGAAGAGTTCGCCCAGCAGCAGTGGCGTCCGCTGCTCGAATACACCTTCACGGGGTCTCGCACGCTGGAGTCGCTGCGCGAGCACCTGAACGACGTGGTGGTGCCCGAGCTCACGCAGGTGGAGGGCGTTGCGGTCGTGCGGGCCCGCGGTGGGCGCGAGCGACTCATCGAGGTCGAGCTGGATCGCGAATTGATGTCGGCGATGGGCGTGTCCGCCAACGACGTCCGGTCCAGGATTTCCGAGCTGGACTTGGTGCGCGAGGCCGGGGCCGTCCGCGAGGGGGATCGACAATGGACGCTTACGATCCGCAACCGGCCCACCTCGGCGCTAGATATCGAACGCACGATTGTCCGCAGCGACGGTGGGCGCGTCGTCCGTCTTTCCGACATTGCCGTCGTGCGGGATACCTACGAAGACGTGACGAGCCACTATCGCGTCAATTCCCGACCGGCCGTCGGGTTGTCGATTACCAAGGAGATCGGGGCCAACTCCGTGCAGGTGGCCGACTTGGTCAAGGAGCGCATGGAGGTCGTCCAGGCGCGCAATCCGCCCAACACGCGCTTTGTCCTCGACCGCGACGAGAGCCGGGAGATTCGCCGCCAGCTATCGGATCTGCGAAGCCGGGCCGCGGTTTCCGTGTTTGTCATTCTCGGCGTACTCCTGCTGTTCCTCGGTTCGATTCGGTCCGCAGTGGTCATCTTTGCGTCCATCGCCTTTTCGATCTTGATCTCGCTGAACCTGATCTTCTTCTCGGGGTTTTCGCTCAATTTGCTTACCCTGACGGGCCTCGCGCTCGCGTTTGGCCTGATCGTCGACAATTCGATCGTCGTACTCGAGAACATTTATCGGCGCTGGCAGGGGGGGGACGACCGATTCCGCGCCGTCATGAAGGGCGCATCGGACGTCGCGCTTCCGATCGTCGCGGCCACCGTGACCACGCTCATCGTGTTCGCTCCGTTCGTATACCTCAGGGGCGAGCTGCGCATCTACTATCTGCCCCTCGGCATCGTGGTGGCCCTCACGCTGCTTGCGTCGCTGATGGTAGCTTTCACGTTCATTCCCGCGCTGGTGGGCAAGGTGCTCCCGGTGCGCAGCGATGGCGGCGGTGCCGCTTCGCAACCGGATGCGCCCCGGATACCGCTCTACGCGCGGTTCTACCGCGGCCTCCTGAGGCTCACGCTGCGTTCGCCCTGGATGGTGATTGCGCTGGGGCTGTCGGCCTTGGGCGGATCCACCTACCTGTTTCAGAACTACGTCAGCCGAGGGATGCTCTTCGGCGGCGGTTGGGGTCAGCAAACCTACATCGCGATCAACATTAGTTTTCCGCGCGGGTCGGACATTGAGCGCACCGACGAGCTCACCCGCTATTTCGAAGACCGGTTACGGGAGATGCCGGAGGTCGAGCAGTTCGTCACTAACGTCTTCGATCCAACAGGCAGCCGCATTCGGGTGACGTTTCCCGACGAGCTCGAACACACGCACATCCCGCTTCGGATCAAGGACCAGCTGTTCGCCTTCTCGCTGGGTTTCTCCGGCGTAGACGTCCGGGTCATCGGGTACGGGCCGTCGTTCTACGGAGGAGGAGGCTCGCCACCGAACTACAGCATTCAGGTGCTCGGTTACAACTACCTGAAAGTTCGCGAAATTGCCGAGAATCTGGCCCGACGGCTCGAGCGGTATCCCCGCATCCGCGACGTCAATCCCAACGCGTCCTATGGGTTCTTCACCCGCGACCGGGCCTCCGAGTTCGTCGTAGACATTCGACGCGACATGGTTGCGCGCCATGACCTGCCCGTGTCTTCGCTGGTGGCGCAAATCAGTGCGGCCGTGCGCGGCCAGGTCAGCCAGGACGAAATCAAGATCGGTGGCGACGAGGTCCGCTACGACGTGAAGCTGGAGGGCAACCGGGAGGTGGATCTGCACAGGCTGCGGCAGACCCTCATCCTGACCCCCGAAGGAGATCCCATTCGTCTGGGCGAACTCGTGACGATCTCGCCGCAGGAAGTGCTGGCCCAGATCCGCCGCGAGAATCAGCAGTACGAGCGGACGGTGGCATACGAGTTTCGCGGGCCCTATAGGCTGGGCGACGTGTACCATACCACGGTCATCGAAGGGACCGAGGTTCCTCCGGGTTACACCGTAAAGAAGGCCGATCGTTGGAGGTGGACGAGCGAGCAGCAATCCCAGCTGACGATGGTGCTGATGCTTGCCCTGTTCCTGGTCTACATGGTCACTGCGGCCCTCTTTGAATCGGTGCGACAGCCGCTTTGCGTCGTATTCACGGTACCCATGGCCCTGATCGGGGTATTTCTCCTCTTCTTTTTCCTTGATGCCCAATTCACTCGCGAGGCGTGGATGGGCGTGATCATGATGTGCGGCATCGTCGTCAACAACTCGATCCTGCTCGTGGATCACCTGAATCGCTTGAGGCGCGAGCACGGTCTGGACTTGAAGTCGGCCATTGTTCGCGGCACGCTGGAGCGTGTCAGGCCGATTCTGATGACCACAACCACGACGATACTGGCCCTTCTGCCGCTGGTACTCTTCAGCGCAACCGCCGATTCCAACATCTGGAATGCGTTGGCCTACGCGCTCATCGGAGGCCTGACCTCTTCGACGTTCCTGGTCCTGACCGCCGCCCCTGCGCTCTACTACCTGTTTGAGAGCGCCCCTGCCCGGGCAAGCCTGGCGGAGTACTTCTCGGTTTCCACCCGGGTGAGCACCGCCCACTGGCTGACCCACGTGATTCTCTATCTGGTGGTTGTCGTGGGATTCGTCTTTGGGGCGGTGGCGCTGTGGGATTTCGTGGAAGGACTGCGGGGCGATGCCGCTCTGATTGATTTTGCGTTCAATTCGGTCGAGTCCATGCCCGGATGGCTGCAAATGGGACTGGTTCGCGTGGGGATCGTTTGGGCTGCACTCATGGTGACTTGGCCGTTCGTTGCCGTCACCATCAGGTGGGCGCGCAACCTGAGGCCCGCGCGTGCGGCCTGACTGTCCAGGCCCGGAGCCCAACGGCATAGGTCGCCGCCCATGAGGGTCCGCTTCGCTCCTTCGCCGACCGGGCATTTGCACGTCGGCGGCGCGCGCACCGCGCTGTTCAACTGGTTGCTGACCAAGCGGCACGGAGGCCGCTTCCTGCTCCGAATCGAGGACACCGATCGGGATCGCAGCCGCCCCGAGCATGTCCGCGCCATTTTGGACGGGTTGCGCTGGCTGGGCCTCGGGTGGGACGAGGAGCCGGTTTTTCAGGCCGACGGATTGGACCGGCATCGGCGCGACGCCCAACGGCTTCTGGAATCCGGACGAGCCTACCGCGACTTTACGACGCAGGAAGCCTTTGCTCGCGCCCGCGACGCAGCGGTGGCGAGGGGGACCGGCACGGTCGCCCGTCTGTCCCGAACGTTGGCAGCCGGGATCTCCGCAGCGGAAGGAGAACGCCGGGCGCAAGCCGGTGAACCGTTCGCGGTCAGGTTCCTGGTGCCCGAAGGGGTGACCGAGTGGCACGACCTCGTCCACGGTCAGGTTCGATTCGACAATCGGCAGATTGACGATTTCGTCATCCTGCGCAGCGACGGAACCCCCACGTACAACTTGGCCGTGGTCTCCGACGACATCGCCATGCGCATCAGTCACGTCGTGCGCGGCGACGACCACATCTCGAATACGCCCAAGCAGATCCTGCTATACGAGGCGCTGGCCAAGCCCGTCCCTGCCTTCGGGCATCTCCCGATGATCCTGGGACCCGATGGACGGCGACTGTCGAAGCGCCACGGCGCTCAGGCGGTCGATGCGTTCGCAAGCGAGGGCGTGCTCCCCGAAGCGATGGTGAACTTCCTGGCCCTGCTGGGCTGGTCCCCGGGCACCGACGAGGAGCTTCTGTCCCGCGACCAGCTGATTGAGCGATTTGCTCTGGAACGGGTGCTGAAGAAGGGCGCCGTGCTCGACCGGGACAAGCTGTACTGGATGAACGGCCAGCACATTGCGCGCATGCGCCCGGAGACGCTCGCGCACGCCCTCCGGAAGGTGCTGAAGGCGGAAGGCGTCGAGTTGGATCCCGCCGCATTGCCCGACGCGGCGTTCGCGCATATGGTCGCCGCCCTGGCCCCGCGCAGCCGCACCCTTGTCGAAATGGCCAGGTTGGCGCGCCCATACACCGGTCCCATCAGCCGGTACGACCCCAAGGCCGTGCGCAAGAGCTGGCGTAGGGATCCCGACGGCGCCGTGGCGACGCTCTCCGCCGTGAGAGATGAGCTTGTCCACGTCGCGTGGGAAGCGAGCGCCCTGGAGGCGGCCTTGCGCGCCTTGGCAGCCGCCTTGGGAATCGGCGCGGGGAAGGTGTTTCAGCCTCTGCGGTTGGCTCTGACCGGGGCCGCCTCGTCGCCGGGAATCTTCGACGTGCTGCTCATCCTGGGAAGGACCAGATCACTGCGGAGGATTGAACGCGCGATCGCGCATCTTGATTCAAATGCCCGTTGATCAGGCGGTGACGACTCGGTTCCAGCCCGCGCCCGCCTTGCGACATTCCCGCCGCGGCGGTATCGTTCACCATCTTGTCGCCACTGCCCCCGCAGCCCCAGAGAGCATGCCCACCGGCTACACGCCTACCACGCCAGACCTCCCAACCGGTTCTGATGCGCTGACCGAAATTGAGCGACGAATCCTCAATTTCATGGTGTCGTATCTCCGCGCCAACACATATCAGCCGTCGATTCGCGAAATCGGACGCGAGTTCCGGATCAAGAGTACTAAGACGGTATCGGAACACCTGCGGGCACTCGAGGAAAAGGGTTGCATTGAACGCGATCCGGCTCGTTCCCGCGGCATAAGGATCCTGGGATTGGATCTGAACGCCCAAACGGTATCGTTGCCCCTTTTCGAAGACCTGACGCAGGTCGCGCGCGACCACCGCGGCCCGCGCATGGTTCTGGACACACGGGTCGTCGGTCGCGGTGGGGGGTTCGTGGTCAAGGCGCCGGGCGAGCGCTTGGCGTCGGCAGGTATCGTCCCAGGCGATCTCCTAGTAGTTCAACCGGTCCGCGCCGACGAGCTCGCCGATGGTGAGATCATTGTGGCGCGGGTGGGCACCGTGACCGACTATTTCCAGATGAGGGGTGCGGCTGCGGGCTTCTACTTTTTCCCCATAGGTCCCGACGCGCCGCGTGCGAAGGCCGGTAACGAGGCGTCGCCGTCCATCCTCGGCAGAGTGGTGGCGTTGTTCCGCCGGACGAACGTGCTCCCGTTCACTGCGCCCATTACCGCACACTAGCCAAAACTGCCGGACAACGGCGTGGGCAAGGACGAAGGTTGGATGGCCCGCGCACTGGAAATGGCGCAAGTGGGAGCGATTCGGGGCGAAGTGCCCGTGGGCGCCGTGGTCGTGCTTGACGGCAAGGTCGTGGCCGAGTCTCACAATCGTACCGTGGAGCTCAACGATCCCACCGCGCACGCGGAGGTGGTGGCCATCCGTACCGCTGCCCCTCGCCTGGGCGACTGGCGCTTGTCGGGCTGCACGCTGTATGCCACGCTCGAGCCGTGTACGCAGTGTGCCGGGGCAATCGTGCTGGCGCGTATTCCTCGTCTTGTCTTCGGCGCGTCAGATCCCAAGTCGGGAATGGCGGGAAGCCTGCACAACCTCGTGCAGGACCCGCGCCTGAACCATCGCGTCCAAATGCGCGGGGGCGTGCTGGCCCAGGAGTCCGGCGCCTTGCTGCGTCGATTCTTCAGACAACGACGAGGTGCGGCCAACCCGTAGACGCGCCCCCATGGCGTGGTCTTATCCCCCCGGCGTGGTCTCATTCACTTCCGGGACCGGCGTGCCGAACAATCGCAGGAACAGAACCAACAAGGCCACTCCGCCGAGCAGAGCCAACCAGGTCGGCAGGCCCAGGGCCGTTCCCAGGCTGCCCAGCACCAGCCCGATCGCGCCGACCAGCAGCGCATAGGGGAACTGGGTGCGAACATGGTCCACGTGGTCGCAGGCGGCCGCGGTCGAAGACAGCACGGTGGTGTCGGAGATGGGCGAACAATGGTCGCCCCAAATCGCGCCTGCCAGAACGGAGGATGTCGTCGCGAGCAGAATGCCGTACAGGGACCCGTCCGCGAAGCCTGTGCCGCCCGCGAGCGAGACGGTCAGCGGGATAACCAACGGAATCAGAATGGCCATGGTGGTCCACGAGGTGCCAGTGGCGAATGCCATCGCCCCCGAGGTCACGAAGACCAGAGCCGGAAGCAGGAAAAGCGGAAGATTGCCGCCCAGCAACCCCGAAACGTAGGTTGCGGTGCCGATGTCGCGAGTAACCGCTCCGAGCGACCAGGCCAGCGTCAATATCACCATGGCGATCATCATGGCCTTGACGCCGCTTAGCCAGGCGTCGACGCACTCCTTCACGTCGAGCACGCGCTGGGCAAGCGAGAGCGCCGCCGCCGCCAGGCAGCCGGAAAGCGAACCCCACAGCAGGGTCGTGAAGGGGTCGGCTGCGCCGAAGACGTCGCGGAGCGAGGCATCGGCACCCGCCGCCGCCCGTCCCGTGGCATACAGGCCGCCCAGCACGACAAGCACTACGGTCGCGACGGGAATTCCGGCGTTCCACCACCGTGGGGGGGCACCTTCCTTGGCGTTTACGAAGCTCTCCGATATTTCGGCTGCCGGACGCGATCCAGGACGCAAGACCCCACCGCCCGCCGCGGCGCGGGCTTCGGCCCGAGCCATCGCCCCAAAGTCTCGATTCATCAGGGAGGTAAGGCACACCATGGCGATCGCGAGCAGAGGATAGAACAGATAGGGAATGGTCTCGATGAACACCGTGTAGGGACTGATCTCGCTCAGGAACGCCGCGTCTTCGCCGACGGCCTCGCCCGCGGCTGCGCGCAGGCCTCCTCCAATCAGCGAGACCTCGTACCCCACCCAGGTCGACACGGGAACCAGCGCCGCAACCGGGGCGGCGGTGGAATCCACCAGGTACGCCAACTTCTCGCGCGATACTTTCAACTTGTCGGTGATGGGACGCATCGTGTTGCCGACCACCAGCGTATTGGCGTAGTCGTCAAAGAAGATCGCAAGGCCGGCAAGGGCGGTGGCCATCTTCCCGCGGCGGCGATTGCGCGCAAGGGGGGCAACCGCTTGCACCACGCCCATGGTACCCCCGTTGCGGCTGATCAAACCCACCATCCCGCCCAGCAGAAGGCTGAACACCACGATCTGCGTGTGCCCCGAGTCGGCGTTGCCGAGCGCTGGAACGACGTACTGGTCGATCAGCCGCCAAGTCGCCTGTACCGGGTTGTATCCGGCCACGGCGAGTGCGCCCAGCCAGATCCCCGCCAGCAGGGCCGTAATCACCTCCTTGAAGACGAGCGCCAGGAGGATCGCGACCAGCGGCGGCAGGATGGAGAACCAGCCGGGTGCGAAGGGTCGAGAGATTTCCTCGACGGCGCTTCCGGCGCGAACCTGGAGTGGAAGCGCGGCCCTGGATTCGACCGCAATGTCGCGAAATTCGCGCGTATCGCCCGGGGCCACGGCCCCGGCCCTCAGCAGTGCGCCGCTGGCGTCGCGAATCTCGACAAGCGTCGACAAGTCGTCGGCGCCGCGCACCGTAATCGTAAACGGCACCGATCCCAGAATGACCGCGGGCGCGCTGGCGACGTGCTGGGCAGCGCCCCCCATCGGAGCGGCAAGCAAGACCAGAATCCAGGCCAGGTGTCGCGACAAGCTGGGCGTGCGGAATCCGCGCTGGCGCCGGTTGACGCGGGGGGCCAAAGGGCGTTGCCTGCAGGTTGCCGCCGCCGTGGCGCCTGGCGCCGACGGGGAAGGGTGCGTTGACGGGAACATCGAGGTCTCCGGGTTGGGCTGGAGTGTGGAGCGGGCTCATTCCATGATGTTGGCCGAGCGCCCCGCGTGCAATTACCTTTGGTTCGCCTTGCGGCTTGCCGACGCCGCTTCAGCGACCACTCTCTTGACAGGGGCCGACACGATACGGTGACCGCCACGACGCCCGCGGTGCTTATGGGGGAAGCGGACGTGCGACGTGCCGTGGGACGGATGGCGCACGAAGTGATGGAGAAGCTGGGCGGCACGGATCGCCTGGTCCTGATGGGCATCCAGCGGCGCGGGGTGGATTTGGCGGACATGATCGGCGCGGCGATCAGGCAGGCCGAGGGAGTGGAGGTTCCGACCGGCACGCTCGACATCACGTTGTACCGCGACGACCTCATGGCGTTGGGACCAAAGCCCGTGGTGGGCGAGACCACGCTTCCTCGCGGAGGCGTCGAGGGCATGGCCGTCGTGTTGGTCGACGACGTGCTGTACACCGGACGCACGGCGCGGGCCGCGCTAAACGAGCTCATGGACTGGGGGAGGCCGGCGCGCATCCTGCTATGCGTACTGGTTGACCGTGGCGACCGAGAGCTTCCCATCCAGCCGGACGTCGTGGGACGGGAGTTCCCGGTGCTGTCGAACCAGCGCGTGGACGTGTTGGTTCCGGCGCAGGATGGCCAACTTGCCGTGGTGGTGAGCGGGGCGTGATTCGGTCGTCCGCGACGCTGGGCAAGGACTTGGTGGGTCTGGAGCCGCTGAGCCGCGAGCAAATACGGGTAATCCTCGACACGGCGGAGCCTTTCAAGGAGATATCGGAGCGCAGAATCAAGAAGGTGCCGGTGCTGCGCGGCAAGACCATCGTCAACCTGTTCTTCGAGGCTTCGACGCGGACGCGGATTTCCTTCGAGTTCGCCGAGAAGCGGCTGTCGGCCGATACCGTCAACATCGGCGCCGTGGGATCGTCCGTTTCCAAGGGCGAGACGCTGGTCGACACTGCGCGCAATCTGGAAGCGATGCGAATCGACATGGTCGTGATTCGTCATTGGTCGCCCGGCGCCGCCGCGTTCCTGGCTGCGCGCATTTCGTCGAATGTGATCAACGCCGGCGACGGCGCGCACGAGCATCCCACGCAAGGGCTGCTCGACATCCTCACCCTGCGCGACCACTTCGGCCGCCTGGAAGGGGTGAAGGTCTGCATTGTGGGCGACGTCCTCCATTCTCGAGTGGCGCGCTCGAATATCTTCGGACTGGTGACCATGGGGGCGCAGGTGGCTCTGTGCGGCCCCGGAACGCTCATGCCCGCGGGCATTGAAGAGCTCGGCGTCAAGGTCTTCGCCCGCATCGAGGAGGCGATCGAATGGGCCGACGCTCTCAACGTCCTGCGCCTCCAGCTCGAACGCATGCAAGACGGATTCGTGCCCACGCTGCGCGAGTACAACCGCGTATTCGGGATTACGCGCGAGCGGTTGGAATGGACGCCGCGAGATCTGCTCATCCTGCATCCGGGACCTATAAACAGGGGCGTGGAGATCGATTCGGACGTGGCCGATGGACCGCATTCCGTGATACTGCGGCAGGTCACCAACGGCGTTGCAATCCGCATGGCGGTCCTGTATTTGCTTGCTGGGGGCCGACCGGATCTGGCCGAGGCGGCAAAGTCGGGTGGAGCGGTGCGAAGATGAAGGGGGGCACGTCGTGGTGAAGCGCCTGTTGATCCGGGGCGGCAGGGTGATCGACCCGGCAGCGAGCATTGATCTCGTTGGCGACGTTCTGGTAGACGAGGGGCGCATTGCGGACGTGGCGTCGGGCATCGCGCCTGACGGTGCCCAAGTGGTCGATGCGCGCGGTCTGGTGGCGGCTCCGGGCTTCGTGGATCCCCACGCGCACCTGTGCGAGCCGGGTTGGGAGCATCGCGAGACGATTGCGACGGGCGCACGGGCGGCGGCGGCGGGAGGATACACGGCGGTGTGCGCCATGCCCGATACGGATCCGGTGGTGGACGACCCCGCCACCGTGGGCTTTATCGCGGCGGCGGGGCGACGGGCGCGCGGGGCCCGGATTTGCCCGGTGGCCACGGTCTCGACGGGTCGCAAGGGCGAGCACCTGACCGAGTTCGGCGAGGTCGTGGACGCGGGCGCGGTGGCGGTGGGCGATGCCGGCCGGGCGGTGCGGTCATCCAAGCTCATGCGGCTGGCGCTCGAGTACGCCCAGTCGTTCGGCGTCCCGGTCCTGTCGCAGCCGGAGGATGCGGATCTCGCCCGGGGTGGCGTCATGCACGAGGGCGTAATGTCCACCCGGCTGGGTCTACGCGGCAAACCCGCCGCGGCGGAGGCCATCGGGGCGGCGCGCGATTTGTTGCTGGCAGAAGCCACGGGAGGGCGTTTGCACTTGCAACGCGTGTCGACCGCCGCGGCGGTCGCGCTGGTCCGACGGGCAAAAGCGAGCGGCGTGCCCGTTACCGCGGAAGTAACCCCGCACCACCTGCTGCTCTCGCACGAACTGGTCGCCGACTACGGTACCGAGTACAAGGTGGATCCACCTCTGAGAACGCCTGCGGACAACGCCGCGCTCTGCCAAGGTCTGGCCGACGGCACGCTGGACGGCATCGCGACCGACCACGCTCCCCGCACCTACGACGAAAAGGAACAGGCGTTCGACGACGCGCCTTTCGGGGTCGTGGGTCTTGAGACCGCATTCGCGATCCTTCACACCCGGCTGGTCCTGAAGAACGTCCTTTCGCTAGCCACCCTGTTGGCGCGCATGTCGACCGGTCCGGCTCGCGCATTCGGTTTGCCGGGCGGCACGCTCGCTCCCGGGGCGCCCGCAGACATCGTCTTGATCGACCCCGCGGCGAAATGGAGAATTGATCCAGCAAGGTTTCTCTCAAAGTGCCGCAACACGCCCTTTGCTGGGGCGGAGGTTACCGGACGGGTCGTAAGGACGGTGGTGGCTGGCGAAACCGTGTGGCGTGGGTGAACCCGCGCCCGAACCCTAACCCAGCGACCTCACCGTGCGGTCCAGCTGCGCCTTGATGCGCCCCGCCTTGTTCGGGTGCAGTACCCGACGCGTCGCGGCCCGGTCGATTAGCGCGACGGCGGTCCGGCGATGCTCCTCCGCCTCCCCGGAGGACGTGGCCTCGCGGACCCGGCGAATCGCGGTACGAATTCTGGAACGTGTTTCGCGATTGCGACTGCGCTGTACGCGGCTCAGCGACATCCGTTTCTTCGCGCTCTTGATATTGGGCATTCCCGTCCGACTTCCTGATGCTGTGACGTGTTTCCGTCGGCATGCGTTACATTTTCGGAAACAAAGGTAGAAACATCGGCCCTTTCGATCAACGGGGATCGTACAATGGACTTCCTGCTCATCGTCCCCGTGCTGCTGTTCTCGGTGGTCGTCCACGAGGTCGCGCACGCGTGGCAGGCCCTGAGAGAAGGCGACGCAACGGCGCGCGACCTGGGACGCATCACGCTGAATCCGCTGCCGCATCTCGACCTCATGGGCTCCATTATCGTGCCCGTCGCACTGTATCTGCTGCCTGGCGACTTCCTCTTCGGCTGGGCGAAGCCCGTCCCGGTGAATCCGCGAAACTACCGCGACTACCGTGCGGGCGACATCCGGGTGTCGCTGGCCGGCATCGTCGCCAATCTGGGCCTGGTGGCGATTTGCGCGGCCCTGCTCGCGGTCCTGGCGGTTCTGGACGGAGTTTCGCTGCCCGCGGGAATCAGCGCAACATTGGCCGAAACCATCGTCCCGATGGTCACTTACGGCATCTTCATCAACCTCATTCTGGCCTATTTCAACCTCATACCGATCCCACCCCTCGACGGATCCCACGTCCTCGCTCACTTGTTGCCCCCCAACCTGAGCGCCCGCTACCGCGCCGTTGGACGTTACGGCATAACTCTGCTCTTCCTGACCATCGTGTTCTTCCCCGGGGCCCTGTCGGCGGCGCTGTCGCCCGTCTTCGTCGTCCTCCAGTGGATATTGACGGTCACCGTGGGATGATTCTCGCGCTCGCCAAGCTCGGCGGTATCTCGCATGGGTAATCGGACTCGGGACGCGGGCGGACGCGCGGCGCCACCCATGCGGATCCAGAAATACGTGTCGCGTACGGGTGCCGCGTCGCGTCGGCAGGCGGAGTCGCTCATGCGGCAAGGTCGGATTTCGGTCAACGGCGTTCCGGCGACAGTCCCGGGAACTCGGGTGATTCCCGGCGTGGACACGGTGACGCTCGATGGTCGAGTGGTCCAAATCGCGCCCCGACGGGTGCTGGTCCTTCACAAACCGACAGGGGTCCTGTGTACCCGATCCGACCCGCACGCCGGAGAAACGATCTACGGATTGCTTCCCGATTCGGCCCGCGCATTACGATACGTCGGTCGTCTGGATCGAGACACGTCCGGGTTGTTGCTGTTGACCAACGATGGCGACCTGGGCTTTGCGCTGGCGCACCCCAGCGGCGGGATCGAGCGGGAGTACGTGGCGCGGGTTGCGGGTCAGGTCACGGCCAGGGGGTTGCGAGCGCTGAGGCGCGGCGTTGAGCTTGAAGACGGCCTTGCTCGGCCCAGGATGGTGCGCAAGGTTCGGTTGGACGAAGATGGCTGGGGGATCAGGTTGATCCTCACGGAAGGACGAAAGCGAGAAGTGCGGCGCCTGCTCAAGGCAATCGGACATCCCGTGGTTTCGCTCGAGCGCACGCGGTTCGGCCCATTTCGGCTGGGAGGTCTCAAGCCCGGGACCTGGAGGCCGGCATACGTAGCGGAGCTCACGGCGGCACGTGCCCTGATCCGGCTTCGCTCCCGCAGGCGATCAAGGAGAAAAGGACGTATCCGTGGGTAATGCGACGCTCACCGTGGTTGATCATCCCCTGATCGAACACAAGCTGTCGTTCGTGCGCGACCGGACTACGGACGCCACGCGCATGCGACGATTGGTGGTGGAAATCTCTCTCTTGATGACCTTCGCAGTCACCAGGCATATGAAGGGAGAAGAGGTCGACTTCCACACGCCGCTCGAACAAACTCGCGCACGCCGCCTCCGTTTGGACCGACTGGTCGTCGTGCCGATCCTGAGGGCCGGTTTGGGCATGGTGGAAGGGGTGCTGCGCCTGGTCCCCGAGGCGCGCGTGGGTCATTTGGGATTCTACCGGAACGAGGAGACGCTCCAACCCGTGCGGTATTACGGCAATGTTCCTCCAGGCCCCCAATCGCTGCGCTTCCTGCTCGTGGATCCCATGCTCGGAACCGGCGGGACCGCCGTGGCCTCCATTGACGACCTCAAGGCGCGAGGCGCGCACGACATCTCCCTCATGTGTCTCATCGCTTCACCCGAGGGAGCCGGGCGTCTGTCGGAAGCACATCCGGACGTGCCGGTGTATGCGGCCGCACTGGATCGCCAACTCAACGAGCGAGGCTATATCTTGCCAGGCATGGGTGACGCCGGCGACCGCCTCTTCGGCACGTTGTAGTCTGGGAACACTTGGCCGCCTGTCGTCTCATTGATTACCGTACATTCGGGCCCATAGCTCAGGCGGTTAGAGCAGCGGACTCATAATCCGACGGTCGGGGGTTCAAGTCCCTCTGGGCCCATTGAACCAGCGAAAAGGCGGGGGGTTTCCGGATGACGAAAAAACCGGCAAAATCCGTCGGGAACATCGTCGTGGCGGCGTGCACGGTGGTCTTCGGCGGCCTGCCGGTCTTCACCATCGGACCGGCCTTCGCACAGGAAGCGGAACACCGGAACGAGATCGAAGGGGTTGTACGCGACTCAGCGTCGGGCGAGGCCCTGGCCGGAGCCTTCGTTTCGGTGGTTGGCACGGGAACCAGCGCGGTCACTCACGGCGACGGCACCTTCCACCTTACGGGAATCGAAGCGGGGACGTATTCGCTTCGGGCCGAGCGGCTGGGCTATCGCGGCGCCACGACCGAAGTGGCGGTGGGAGACGAATCCGCCGTCGTGGTGATCGACCTCACGGCCTCGCCGATCGCGCTCCATGGCATGGTGATTACCGCAACGTTAACCGAACGCGGAGTGGCGGAAGCTTTGCGTCCCGTGGGCGTCATGGCGGGCGACGAGCTCCAGCGTCGCGTCGCGGCTACCGTGGCCGCCGCGCTCTCGTCCATGCCCGGCCTGGCGTTCACGCGCATGGGTCCCACGGTCTCGCAGCCGGTAATCCGGGGGCTGAGTGGGGACCGGGTGCTGATGATGGAAGACGGCACGCCGGTGGGCGACGCTACCAATTCCGGTGCCGATCACACGTCGAGTCTCGACCACGCGTCGGCCCGGCGGATCGAGGTGGTGAGGGGTCCGGGGGCGCTGCTCTACGGCGGCAACGCCTTGGCGGGCGTGATCAACGTGATCCGCGACGAGATCCCGTCCGCCGTACCGCATCATGTCACCGGGTCGGCCACCCTCCAATCCCAGACGGCGACGGCTTCGCTGGGCGGCAGCGCAACGTCGGTGTTTGCCTTGGCGGAACAGGTGCCCGTGCGCGTGGAGCTGGCCGCACGCACCGGGGGCGACCTCAATACGCCGCTCGGCACCCTCGTCAACACCGACGGGAGCCTCTGGAGCGGTGGAGTCGGCTCGGCATACGTGACGGAATGGGGGCACCTGGGCGGGTCCTTCCGAAGCTATCGCAACGACTACGGCATCCCCGGCGGTTTCGTGGGCGGACACGAAGAAGGCGTGCGTATCGAAATGGAGCGCGTAGCGTCAAAGTTCCGCGCCGAAATGGACGACGGCGCCGGATGGTTCGAAAACCTGCGCCTCGACGCGACGCACACCTGGTATCGGCATCGTGAGATTGAACCCCCCGACATTCTGGGCACGCTCTACACGCGTCAGGCCGTCAGTGGCGACGTCCTCGCTCGGCACGGTGGGTGGGGACCCTTTTCGGTGGGAGCCGTCGGTGGTCGTTTTTCCTGGGAGGACTTTGGATACGGCGGAAGCCTGTACACGCCGAACACGCGCCGCGCCGTTGGGTCGCTGTATTTCCTGGAAGAGCTCGCCGTTGGACCCGCCACGGTCGAATTTGGAGCGCGATACGACTGGACCGCGACCGATCCGCTGGGAGAAGACCGCGTTTCGGACATCGGCATGATCCGCGCCCGCTCCTTCCAGTCGTTTTCGTGGTCGCTTGGCGTTCTGTACGCCACCGAATCGGGGTTGACCCTCGGCGTCAGCGGCGTGCGCGCATATCGTGCGCCCGATATTGGCGAACTCTACTCCGAAGGACCGCATCTGGCGGCCTATGCCTTTGAAGTCGGCAATCCCTCGTTGGAAGCCGAGGTGGGGCGCGGCGTGGACGTCTTCCTCCGCTACCAGTCCAATCGGCTGAGGGGCGAAGTGACCGGCTTCTACAACGACATCCGCGACTACATCTACGGGCAGGACACGGGCAAGCTGAGCCGAGTCCTCCTGCCGATTTATCAGTTCTTTGGCGGCGACGCCGTGTTCCGCGGCTTTGAAGCCAGCCTGGACATGGATCTGGGACGCGGATTTGCGCTGGAAGCGGTCGGATCTGGGGTGCGGGGCCACTTGACGAGCACGCAAGTCCCGCTCCCTTTGGTGCCGCCGCTAAAGGGCCACGCGGCGCTCAAGTACGAGCAGCCCCGCTGGTTCACGCGTTGGGAAGTTGAAATGGCGGCGCGCCAGGACCGGATTGGCGAGTTCGAGATTCCGACCGACGGCTACGCGGTGCTGAATTTCTCGGCTGGCGCACGCATGACCCTCGGCGGACGACTCAACGTGCTGACGGCAAGCCTGAACAACGCCACCAACGCCGTATACCGCAACCACCTCTCCCGCGTCAAGGAGATTTCGCCGGAAGCCGGAAGGGGGATCAGCCTCGCTTATCGGATCGTCTTCTGACGCGCAAGCGTCCGCTTCGGGACTGGATGGCCCGCCCGGCACCGCAACCGACGTCCTCCATCGCGTCTTCGGGTACTCGTCGTTCCTGGGACAGCAGGAAGCCATTATCGAGCACACGGTAGCCGGCGGCGACAGCTTGGTCCTCATGCCGACCGGGGGCGGCAAATCGCTGTGCTACCAGATCCCGGCCATGGTGCGCGACGGCGTAGGCATCGTCGTGTCGCCCCTGATCGCCCTCATGCGCGACCAGGTAGAGGGGCTCAGGCAGCTGGGCGTACGGGCCGCGTACCTCAACTCGACCCTTTCGTATCGTGAATCCATCGGCGTTGAAGCGGCGGTGGAAGCGGGTCGCCTGGATCTGCTCTATGTGGCGCCCGAGCGGCTCCTCCAGGATCGGACGCTCGATTTGCTGCATCGTTCCCCGGTCGCTCTGTTCGCAATCGACGAAGCCCACTGCGTTTCGCAATGGGGCCATGACTTCCGCAAGGAGTACCTGAAACTCTCCGTACTCGGCGAGCGGTTTTTGGATGTGCCCAGGATCGCCCTGACCGCCACTGCCGACGAACCCACGCGTGACGAAATCGTCGAGAGATTGAGCCTGCTGAATGCCCCCGTCTTCGTAAGCGGCTTCGACAGGCCGAACATTCGCTACCACGTCATCCCCAAGAACCGGGCGCGGGCGCAGCTGCAGCGCTTCCTGGAGCGCCATCACAAGGGTCACGCCGGGATCGTCTATTGCCTGTCGCGAAAAAGGGTGGAAGACACCGCCGCCTGGCTGAACGGGATCGGCGTGACGGCGCTGCCCTACCACGCCGGCCTCGCCGCGCGAATCCGGCAGCGCAATCAGGACCGGTTCCTGCGCGAGGAGGGCGTCGTGATTGTGGCGACGGTCGCTTTCGGGATGGGGATCGACAAGCCCAACGTTCGCTTCGTGGCCCACCTGGACCTTCCCAAGAGCGTCGAGGCCTACTACCAGGAGACGGGGCGCGCGGGCCGCGACGGCCAGCGCGCCGATGCCTGGATGGTCTACGGCCTGCAGGAAGTCGTCATTTTGCGCAACATGGTGGAGAACTCGGACGCCGGAGAGGAGCGCAAGCGCCTGGAAGTGCGCAAGCTGGACGCCTTGCTCGGCTATTGCGAGCTCGCCACCTGCCGACGCCGGACCCTGCTGGCCTACTTCGGCGAGCATCTCGCCCAGCACTGCGGCAACTGCGATACCTGTCTGAATCCGGTCGCGGTCTGGGACGCCACCGTGGCGTCCCAAAAGGCCATGTCCTGCGCGTACCGTACGGGACAGCGTTTCGGCGCGGCCTATTTGACCGACGTTCTACGCGGCCGCGACACTGCGCGCATCCGGCGATTCGGGCACGACCGACTCCCAACGTTCGGGGTCGGCGCCGACCTCGGCGTGCGTCAATGGCGATCGGTCTTTCGGCAGCTCGTCGCGCGCGGTCTGCTCAGCGTGGAGATTGAGAAGTACGGCTCGATCCGATTGACCGACGCCAGCTGGCCCGTCCTGCGCGGCGAGACCGAGGTGCACATGCGCCAGGACGCTCACCCGTCCCCGACCAGGCGTCGCCGGGTATCGGGCGAGCCGCCCCAGCCGCCCGATCCGGCCACCTGGGACAAACGGCTCTGGGAGGCGCTGCGCAACCGTCGCACCGAGATCGCGAAGGCGCAGGGCGTTCCTCCCTACGTGATCTTTCACGATTCCACCTTGAAGGAGATGGTTGCGCGCCGACCGGCGACGACGGAAGATTTCGCCGAGCTTACCGGCGTGGGAGAAACCAAGCTCAGCCGTTACGGCGACGATTTTCTTTCGGTGATTGCGGCCCACGCGCAATCCGACGACTCGTAAACCAAAGAGAGCGCCAATGTCCTTCCGCCACTACGATGTCGCCACCTTTCGCGGCGACGTGTTTGGGGCGGTCACTTCGGCCGTGGTGGCGCTACCGGTGGCTCTGGCTTTCGGCGTCGCTTCGGGTCTCGGGGCTGCCGCGGGCATGTACGGCGTCATAGCCGTCGGGTTCTTCGCTTCAGTTTTCGGCGGCACGCGTTCGCAGATCTCCGGTCCCACCCCGTCCATGACCGTCGCCATGTCGGTGCTGGTGACCATCCATGCGTCGACGCTGGGCGAGGCCTTTGCCATCGTCGTGTTGGCGGGGTTGCTGCAGGTGGCGCTTGGGGTGCTGCGGATCGGGCGTTTCGTCGTCTACACCCCGCACGTGGTGATCTCGGGGTTCATGTCGGGCATCGGCATCATCATCATGCTGATTCAAGCGTTGCCCTTCATTGGGGCGCCGGCGCCTTCCGGGGGCACGCGAGGCGCGATCAGCGCCCTCTCCACGGCCATCCACTCCGTCGACTATCAGGCGCTCACGGTTGCAGCGGTTACCTTGGCGGTCACGGTCCTGTGGCCCCGCCGGTTGTCGAAGTATGCCCCACCCGTGCTCATGGCGCTGCTGGTGGGAACACTGCTCGGCGTCTTGTGGCTGACGGACGTGCCCGTCATTGGCGAAATCCCGGCCGGGTTGCCCGGCGTGCAGGTCACGCTTCCCAGCGTGGCCTTCCTGTTGAATGCGCTGGAGCCGGCGCTCGTGCTGGCGTTGCTGGGCTCCGTGGACAGCCTGCTGACCTCGCTCGTGGCGGACTCGATCACTGGACAGCGCCACAAGCCCAACCGGGAATTGGTGGGGCAGGGGATCGGCAACATGGTCGCGGGCTTGGTGGGCGGGCTGCCGGGTGCTGGCGCGACCATGGGGACCGTTACGAACATCCGCGCCGGCGGGACCACGCAGGTCTCGGGCGCGTTGCGGGCCGTGCTGTTGCTGGGGCTGTTGCTGGGGTTGGGCGAGTACGTGGAACCGATTCCGCACGCAGTGCTGGCGGGCATTTTGATGAAGGTCGGATGGGACATCATCGATTGGCCGATGCTTACCCGGATCCATCGCATCACGCGTTCACATCTTGTAGTGATGCTGGTCACGCTGGCACTAACGGTTTTCGTTGACCTGGTCACCGCCGTGGCGATCGGCCTTATCGTCGCCGGGATGGCACACGCCCAGGAAATGGAGGTCCTCGAGCTCGACAGCGTGGTCTCGGTGCCGCTTCTCGACCAGGCCTTTTTCGCGGAACACCCCGAACTGGTGTCCATGGAGGGCGAATACGCTGCTCGCACGGGGCTCGTTTCGCTACGCGGGACCTTTACCGTCGCATCTGCGCACAAGATGGTGGGGGTGATCGGCGGCGACATTGCCGAGCACGAGATCGTGATCTTCGACTTCACCGAGGTGATGTTCGTGGACGACAGCGCGGCCATGCTGGTCGCGCAGATGATCGCGGTTGCCGAGGAGAACGACACCGAGGTCATCGTAATGGGTCTGCAGGGGAAAGTCGCCGAGACGCTGTACTCGCTGGACATTCTGCGCCGCGTTCCTGCTGCCCGCGTTGTCGACACGCTCGACGAGGCGCGCAACGTGGCAATCAAGCTGCTGGGCCCGATGGGCGACGCTGCCTAGCCGGACCCTTCCTCTTCCGCGTTTGCCGCGGCAAACGCCTCGGCAAACGCGTTCAGCCGGGCCTGCAGCTCTTCGCCCAAGGCCTGCGCCGTGGCGCTTGCCTCGGAAACGCCCACGGCGGTCGTCCACCAGGTCACGGCCTCGGACAACGTGATTTGCGTGTCGCGAATCATCTGCGTGGCTTGCTGCATGCGTACCGACACCGAATAGCCAACCACGCCAGCGACGCCGCCACCGCATTCGAGCGTGACGCGCAGCTCGGGAAGCCCAGGGCTTTCCAGCATCTGGCGTTCGGTCAGCAACGGCACTTCCGCCGCTTCCAACGCGGCAACCGCATCCGTGCGGATTGATTCGGTCGAAAGCCCGGCGCCCTCACACCCTTCGTTCGTCTCGGCGCGCACGTACACCCCGACGAGGTCTTCCAGGGTGTAACGATTCCACTCGGTGTCTTGCGCCGTCGCGGGCACGGCTGCGCAAACCAATGCAGCAGCCGCGCCGAATAAACTGCGCCCCATCAGTCGTTGCCTCCGCACGACCGGCACTGGTGATTGTTGTGGGAACCGAGCTTCTCCAGCAAGGCGACGGTGGCAGGGTGCGGTTGCGCTCTCTGTTCAGGGCTGTTGGCCAAGTCGGCGGTGGTCTGGCCCCGGCGACTGATCGCGTCGATGTCGGCGCCACGGCTGACCAGGAAGAGAATGGTCTCGTTGTCGCCTCGGGCCGCCGCATGATGAATGGCGTTGTAGCCGTCCTTGTCGCGCAGGTTGGGGTCGATGCCGAGTTCGTCAATCAGGTAGCGCACTGCCGGCAACCACCCATTGGGTACGCTGCGGTGCTGCTGCGCAACCCGTGAAGTCCCGAATCCTACTCCCGACGCCGCATGAAGCGGATGCACCGCAGGTCCGCCTACGGGAACGGGGGGCAACCCCGAAGGATCCGCGGGAGCGTCGTCGGGACGGGTGTCCGGGAAGTTGGGGTCGAAGAAACGCCGTCGATCGGGGAGCTTCACGGTCCAGATATGCGGGTCCGCGCCGTATTCGACCAAAAGGCGCATGGCGTCCACGTCCACCGCGTATGCGGCCCGCCAGAACGGCGTGGCGCCGGTGAAGTCAACGCCCATGCGCCCCGCGTTGTACGCCGCGTACCAGATGTGCGTGGTGGTTCTCTCGTTGGGGTTGGCGCCCGCGTCGAGGAGGAGACGCATGAACTCCAGGTAATCCGTCTCTTGTTGCCGGAAAGCTTGTGGTTGAGGATACCAGGTACGCAGCGACCATTCGATGTTGAGGGTTGCGAAAAGCGGCCCGGCGCCGTCGTCGCTCAGCTGATTCGGATCCGCGCCCCGTTCCAGGAAGTCTCGTCCCAGGTCGTAGTTGCCGTTGATCACGGCGACGAGCAACGGAGACGATTGATCGCCAGCCGTCGGCTGGGTTACGTCTGCGCCGCCGTCGAGCAGTAAGGCGGCGGTCGTGCGGTGGCCTTCGCGAGCCGCGTAGTGCAGGGCTGTAAAGCCGCCCTGCGCCCCGATCTGCTGGGCCGAAGTCAGGGCCTTGACCGGTGGCTCCTCCGGGGGCTTGACGGGTTCTTCGCTCCCGGATTGCCCTGCCGCGGCTGGTTGCCCCGTATTGGCGGTCTGGGGGTTTCCCGGCGTCCGACCCGGATTTGCGGGCTGCCCCGGTGCGGGTACGCGCGACGGCGCGGCCTCGCTCGTTTCGTCTTCGTTTTCCTCTTCCTCCGGTTCCTCCGCGGCCCTCACGCGGGCGCGTTGCCGCTGCTCGGCGCGCAAGTCCCGGTCTATGGTCTCGTAGTCCTTTACGCGCGTCACGAGAGAGACGTCGACGCCCAGGTCCAGCAGGGCCTGCACGGCCGCGTCCGCTCCGCGAACGGCCGCGAACATCAACGGGGTTCGCTGAGCCCAACTGTCCCGTACGTTGGCATCGCCTCCGTGCGCGACCAGTGCCTCGACCACCGCGGCCGCGTTCGCCTCGGCGGCGAAGTGCAGTGACGTGACGCCGGTGGTCGTCCAGGCGTTGGGATCGGCGCCGGCCTCGAGAATCAACGTTGCGACCTCGGCGGCGCCACTGCGGCTGGCGAGGTGAAGGGGCGTGTAGCCACCCAATCGGGTTGCGGATCGAACGTTGGCCCCCGCGTACAACAGCGTGCGAACCATCTCCACGTCGTTGCGGCTCGCGCCCCAATGCAGCGCCGTCATGCCGTCGCTCTGGGCGGTGTTTACGTCGGCGCCCTGGCGAAGCAGCGTTCGCACGGTCGCCAAGTCTCCGTTCTCCGCCGCGTCGGCAACTGGAGCTTCCGCAGGCGCGATTGCGCCCGCTACGACGATGAGCGACGCGAATGCGACCAGCTTGGTCAGTCGGCCCTGAACCCCGTCGACTCTGCTTCCGATCATCGTTCCACCCCCCTTTAGATGGCGAAGTGACCCGTGCTGTTTCCGAACTTCTCGATGTCTTCGGCCCCGAGCTTGTGGAGGAGGCTCAGCATGACGTTGGCCATCGGCGTACCGGGGCGGGCGCGGATGTGCTGTTCTCCCTCGAGCAGGCCGTTCGCGCCGCCCGCCAGGAAAAGCGGGCAACGCGTGTGATTGTGGAGATTGCTGTCGGCCATGGCCGAGCCGTACATGAGCAACGTCTTGTCGAGCAGGTTCGCGTCGCCCTCGGTGACGGCTTGCAGCTTCTCGAGGAAATAGGGAACCATCGACACGTGATACTCGTTGATCTTGGCGAACTGGAGCACGCGGTCTTCGCGGCCGCCGTGGTGCGACGACGCGTGGAACGGCGCGTCCACGCCGGATTCCGGATACACTCTGGGAGATGCGTCGCGACCGAGTTTCAGCGAGAAGACGCGCGTGGTATCCGATTGGAACGCAAGCACCTGCAAGTCGAACATCAACTTCACGTGCTCTTCGAACGAATCCGGGACGCCGACCGGCGCTTCGGGAATCTGACGCTTCGCCCCGCTCAGGTTCTGTGCCTCAATGCGCTGGATCCGCTGTTCGAGCTCGCGGATGCTGTTGGCGTACCGGTCCAGCCTGTGAACGTCGGCGGGGTCCAGCTTGCGACGAACCATGGACATCTCGTCCATCACCCAGTCGAGAATGCTGCGGTCGGTGCTGAGTCGCTCGGCGCGCTGAGCCGGCGTGCCTCCGGCACCGAAGAGCTGTTCGAAGACCGCCCTGGGGTCGCGAATCATTGGGAGCGGCTCGGTGGGCGAGGCCCAGCTGATCGTGTCGGTATACACGCACGCGTACCCGTAGGCGCATCCGCCAGCCTGATCCACGTTCTCGATCGAAAGCTGTAGCGACGGAATGGGCGTTTCCTGTCCGAAGCGCTGCACGTAGAGCTGGTCGAACGACGTGCCGACACGCACGTCGGATCCCTCGGTCTGCTTGGGATGCGCCTGCGTCAGGAATACGGCGCTGGTACGAAAATGGTCTCCACCAATCTCGCTGGGCGCGTACGCGTCCGCCATCCTCGCATCGGTGTCGCTCACGATGGTGAGGTACTTGCGGAAGGGCTCCAGGGGCCGCAGACTGCTCGGCGTCAGATCGAAGTCGCGCCCGGCCTCGGCAGGCGACCAGAGGTTCTGCGACCGACCCCAGTCGTTGCAACCGGCGGCGCCGTGCACCTGCTCGATGCATACGAGGCGCGTACGGCTCGCGGCTTTTCCGGCCTCCGTCGATGCCCACAGCCTTCCAGCGGGGATCATCGCGTCCAAAAGGGGCAGTCCAATCGCGGCTCCGGCTCCCTTGAGCATCGTGCGCCTGGAAACGTGTTTACCGGTCAGGTATTGCATGTGTTCACAACCTCGCTAGTGGAAGTTCCAATGATCTCGTTGGTGGTTGGCGGGGGGGTCAATGTTCGGCTTCGTCCACGGTGGCCGAGCCGGTGCGGGCCATGCGGAAGGCGGAGCTGTTGACGACCCCCAAAATGAAGGCCGACATGCGGTAATCCCGTTCCGCCGCGGTACGGGTTATCTCGCGAATGGTTGGCATGTCGTAGTACTCGACGCGACGGCCCAGCGCGTACGCCATCAAGTTCTCGACGAACGTACTCACGACGACGTCGGAGCGTGCCAGCAGGGCGTCTCGCAGGTCGGCGGGACCCGCCAGCTCGGTGCCGTCGTACATGAGCCCGACCGGATCGACCGGATTGCCCTCGTCGCGGATGCGCCAAGCGCCGGTAACGTCGAAATTCTCCAGTGCAAGCCCCAGTGGGTCGATCACGTTGTGACAGGAGCTGCAAGCCGGGTTGGCTCGGTGCTCTTCCATGCGTTCGCGCACCGTGAAGAAGCGTCCCTCTTCGGCGGCGGCCGTTTCCTCGAAAGCGGGAATGTCGGGAGGGGGCGGCGGGGGTGGAGCGCCCAGCAACACCTCCAGCACCCACTTGCCTCGCAAGACCGGCGAAGTGCGGTCGGGGTGAGAGGTGAGCGTGAGCACGCTGCCGTGCCCCAGGAGGCCGCGGCGCTGTCCGGAAGGGTAGGTCACCCTCTCGAAAGACGGGCCGACGACGCCGGCGATGCCGTAGTGACGTGCGAGACGTTCGTTGACGAAGGTGTAGTCGGCGGTGAGAAGATCGAGGACCGGCCGGTCGTTTTCGACCAGATGGGAAAAGAAGAGCTCCGTCTCGTGCACCATCGCGTCGGCGAGGGTCTGATCGAAATAGGGGTAGGTAAGCGCGTCCGGGTGAATGTCCTCGATGTCCTGCAACCGTAGCCATTGGGCGGCGAAACGGGTGGCCAGGGCGGTCGAACGCGGATCGGCCAGCAAGCGACGCGCCTGACGATCCAGCTCTGCCGGATCGGACAGCAAACCACGTCGGGCCGACTCCAATAGCTCAGGATCCGGAGGCGCGCCCCACACGAAGAAAGACAGACGAGAAGCCAGATCCAGGTCGTCGATTGGGTAGATCCCGTCGAGCCCGACTTCCGACGGGAGCCGCTCCAGCCGGAAGAGGAAATGCGGACTTGCCAGGATCGCCTGCAGCGCGGTCCGCACGCCCTTTTCGAAGCCGCCGTCGGCAGCGCCCTGTTCGTAAAAGCGGAGGAGGCCGTCGATGTCGCCGTCGCCCACCGGACGCCGATAGGCTTGCTCGGCCAGGCGCGCAATAATCTCGCGGGCGCAGGGGATTTCTTCTTCGGGAAGCGTGGGGCGACAGGTGAAGACCGCTCGCCGGGCGGGAGTCTCGGAGATTCCGGAAATCCCGAAGGGCCCGAGGACCGTCAGGCGCTGCAGGTGCTGCTGCGTGGTCACGCCCAGTCCGATCCCGATCTGCCCGTCCGCGAGCGTGTGGTCGATGGGGCGTATCAAGTCGTCGACGACGCCTTCAAACTGGCGCAGGAAGGCCACCGATATGCGCTTCTGGCCGGCCGTGACGTAGATGGAATCGCTGCGAATGTTCAGGCCGGTAGGCTCCGACTCGGACATCCAGCGGTCGACGGTCAGCAGCGCCACCCGCTCGCCATCGATCGATACGTCAATTTGCTCGGTTCCGAAGGTTCTCCCGAAGACCTCTCCCTCGACCGCCGCGTAGGGCATGATGTGGAAGACGTATTTGCCGTCCGCGGGGAAGTTGTGAAGTACCGACAAGCCACCGCGCGTACCGATCGGGGCGCCGGCCACGCGCTCCTTCTGAGACGCCACTCGAGGGATGCGGAAAATGGTTGACGACACTTCGGCTTCGGGGTCGCCAAGCGCGAGCCTGCTGATCTGCCCGGCGGCGCGCAGATAGCCCTCCATGACGGTCGCCGAAGGCATTTGCACGTCGGCGATATTGTCGAAGTTGGCGCTCTTGGTGTCGAGTGGCAGGTAGGAGCTCAAGTCGACGTCCACGCCCAGCAGGTCCTTGACCGCCCGAGCGTACTCGGCTCGGTTGAGTCGCTGGAAGGTTCGCCGACCAGGATTCGGATCGCGGGCCGCGACGTCGTCCATTGCGGTTTCCAGCTCCGCAGCCATGGTCGAGATTACGCCGGGCTCGGGACGGCGCACGCCCCTGGGCGGCATCATCCCCGCCCTGAGCTTGCGGATCATCTTCTCTACCGTGGGACCGCGCTCGGCGGCCTCCGCGATGTCGAAGCCCTCGAGCACCAAGCCGCCCACTTGGCGCCGTTCGCTGTGGCAGCGAACGCAGTATTCGGCGACGACTTCGTTGGCAACCGCGGCCGCATGGGCGCCGGACGAGGGCGCCCCGAAGGCTTCGCCAATGGGGGCGTTCCCCGGGCGAAGCGTCGTCTCGTGGATTGGACTGACCGCGACCAGTCCCAACGAACCCGTAGCCAGCAACCCCAGCAAGTACCTGTTCATGATCCCCAAGTTACGTGGACTGGTGGGCTTTCGCCAACCGGCGGAGGAGACGCACTGCCCGACCCCTTGTCGCCCATCGGCACGATCGGCAAGTATTATCGTAGTGGACGGCAAGATCCACTTGAATACAATAGTGCATGCGAACGCGTAAGTCATCACCAGCACCGTCGCTGTTCCCTGCGGCCATGAGGGCGGCCTGCGTCCTGGGGTTGCTCGGGACAGGCCTTCCCGGTGGCTGGCAACCCCCCGAGATCAGCGCGATGCAGGAGACCGCGGTGACCATCACGGCCCACATTCGGGATCTGGACACGCGTTCCGACATCGAGGGCGCGGTCATCGAGTTGTCGGGCGTGGCGAACCGCTTCGTCACCGGTCCCGACGGGAGGGTCACCTTCGCGACGCCGAGAGGGGACTACACTCTGACCATCCGCAGAGCAGGCTACGCATCGATCGAGGGCGGCTTCAAGGTCCTGCGCCCGGGAGATTTCGGGCTCATGATGCGCAAGCTGCAACCCGGGGAGCGGTTGGGCGCCACCGCGCAGCTCGTAGTCCGGGTCTACGATTCCCAATTCGGCGAGCCGGTCGAGGGTGCCGTCGTTTCGGTGCTCGAGGGGACGGAGGCCGTTGCAGACGGCAACGAATCCCGGGCCGTGACCGACGGTTCCGGGCGGGCGTCGTTCGACGGACTTGAGCCACGGCTCGCGTACCTCGCGGTCGAGCGCATCGGGTACGCCGATCGCACCGAACCGGTCGCGTTGCATGCGGACCGCACGACGGCGGTGGAGGTGCCCATGACGATCGAAGCCATCCCGTTGCGACCGCTTCACGTCGAGGTGCGTTCGCGCTTTCTGGAAGCGCACGGCTACTACCGGCGGTTGGATCAGGGTGCCGTAATGCGCCTCCTGACTCGTCAGAGCATCGAAGAGCGTGGATCGCCGCTCATCTCGGATGCCTTCGCGCGCGTGCCTGGCCTGAGAATTGATCGGCCCACGACGCATCGCGCCCACCTTCAGGTCCGGGATTGCCCGCTCGCCGTGTTTGTGGACGGCGTCGAATGGAACATCGACATTGAAGGAACGGTAAACATAGACCAAATTCCGCCGCATTGGGTGGAGGTCGCGGAGATATATTGGGGGCCTCGCACTCCACCGAAATACCGTGGACAACACAATGGCGGCTGCGGGTCCGTCCTGATCTGGACCAGGCAGGCGGTGGGCGGCAGTCGCAACGAAAGGAACCAACCGTGAGTCACGTTCGAGTCGGCGCCGAGGCGCCGGACTTTTCCCTTCTGAGCGCGCTGGGCCAGGACCCGATAACGCTCTCGCGCCATCGGGGAGAACCCGTCGTCCTGATGTTCGTTCCCCTTGCGTTCAGCGGGGTCTGTACGAAGGAGCTGTGCCACGTCGGCGAGCACTGGGGTCGGTGGGGCTCGCTGGGAGCCTCGGTGTACGCGATCAGCATTGACTCCCCGTTCGCCAACGTGGCTTGGCGCAAGGAAATGGACGTTCCCTTTCCCATCCTGTCCGATTTCAACAAGGATGCCGCCGCGGCCTACGGGGTGCTCCAGCAGGATTTCTTCGGGCTGCGAGGCGTCGCCAAACGCTCGGTTTTCGTCGTGGACGCCGATGGAATCGTCCGTTACGCCTGGGTGAGCGACGACCCCGGAGAGCTGCCTCCCTTCGACGAGGTCGTGGCGGCGGTCCAGGCGCTGGGATGAACCGGTTTTCCGTGATGCGTCGCCTCGCGGGAGCATTCGTCGCGGCCGCCTTCGTACTCGGGGGCGCCGTGGTTGCAGCGGGGCAGACCGGTAGCGGGGTAGCGTTCCAGGGAAAGGTCATCGACACCTATTGGGGCGAGCCGGTCGAAGGCGCCGTGGTGCAGCTCACGGAAACGCTGCGTCCGGACGGGACCAGAATCATCGGGATCACCGATGCGGAGGGCCTCTTTCGGTTCGTGGGCGTGCCCCCAGGACCGAGCCGCGTCTCGGTAACGCGCATCGGGTATGCCGACCTCTTTCAGATTCTCGACATCCAGGACGATCAATTCATTGACGTAGTGCTGATTCCCAAACCCGTGGTGCTCGAAGGAATCGAAGTCTACGTCGACCGCCTGGAAACCCGTTTGCGCGAACTGCCTTACGTCACCAACACCTGGGGCGAAGTCGACCTGCGATCCGCGCCCGATCTGAACATTGCCGACTACCTCCACGGTCAACCGGCCTTCGAGTTCGTCCCCTGCTTCGAGGACATGTCCGGCACGCGCCTGTTCGGTCAGCGCCTCAACTGCATCCGCACGCGCGGGACGATGCCGCAGCGCCCCGGCATCTTCATTGACGACGCGCCGGCCTTCGGAGGGGTCGAACAGCTGAGCGCGATCCCCACGACCGAAGTGTACCGCGTGGAGGTCATCCGCGGATGCGGCCAGATTCGCGTCTACACCAATACCTATGTGGAGGGCACGGCGGTTCACGGACGTCCGCTACTGCCCATCGTCTGTTGAGCGCGATGGTTCCCGACCAATCCGATCGACATCCAGGCCTGCGGTTCCTCGTAACGCTCGCGGCGATAATCATTCTCGCGTACGGGTTGCGGGCGGGTCAGCCGATCCTTCTGCCCATCGCGTTGGCCGGTTTCCTGGCAGTGATTTGCCTGCCGTTCGTGCTGTGGCTGGCCAAGAGGCGCGTGCCGCCGAATTTGGCGATTCTGGTTACCGTGCTCGTCGCCGCCGGCGTCTTCGGCCTTCTGATACTTGTGGGAAGCCAGCAGCTGCGGGCGCTCCAGGCTCAGGTTCTGATTCAGATTGAAGCCATAAGCCCCCAACTCAATCAGTGGTTCGAGGAAGTGGAGACCTGGGTACCCATAGTGCAGGAAGGCGAGCTCCGAGAGACAACGCTGGAACTGCTGAGCGTGGACACGCTGACGAGGGTGGCTACGGGGGCGACCACCTGGGCGCTTTCCTTTCTTTCAACCGCCTTTTTGGTCTTCCTGATTCTGGTCTTTACGTTGAGCGAGTCCGCCGTCCTGCCGCGCAAGCTCCGTGCGATTTCGGCAGACTCGCTGGCCTCCGACGAGCGCTACGGCAAGATCGTGGACGAGGTCCAGGGATACCTCGTAATCAAGACGATGGTGAGCCTGTGTAGCGGTCTGCTGCTTGGTTTGTGGACATGGGCGATGGGGCTGGAGCTGCCGATCCTTTTCGGACTGATCGCCTTTGTCCTGAACTATGTCCCGACCATCGGGTCGATCATCGCGTCCGTGCCCGCCATCGTTCTCGCGCTGGTCCAGGTCCATCCGGTGAGCGGCGAGTTCGTAAGCATCGACATCCAGGAGGCCGCGATCGTGGGTCTGGGGTACGGCGTCGTCAACGTCGTCTTCGGCAACTGGCTCGAACCCACGCTCATGGGGCGGCGACTGGGCATGTCGACGCTCGTCGTCATCGTATCTTTGGTGTTCTGGGGCTGGTTGTGGGGACCGGTCGGCGCCTTGCTTTCCGTACCGTTGACGATGGTCGCGAAAATCATGCTGGAAAACACCCCCGACCTGCGGTGGATCGCGGTCCTGCTGGACAAGAATCCACCCGACGATGCGCTCGCCGAAATGCCGAGTGCGTCATGACGCGCCAGGAGGAGCCTATGGCGTTGGGCGAGCTGGAGAGCTTTCCCGACAGTGCGCGGATCTGGGTTTTCGGAGCGGAACGTCACCTGAATCGATCGGAGACGAACAGCCTCCTCCAATCGGTCGACGCTTTCCTCTCGACGTGGACCGCGCACGGCGTGCCGCTACGCGCCGCGCGGACATGGTGCTACGGACGTTTTCTGATCGTAGGCGCGGACACCGAGGCCTCGTTCCCGTCGGGGTGCTCCATCGACGCGCTGGTACGGGTATTGCGTACGATGGAAGACCGGCTGGGCGTACGCTTTCTGGGCAACGAGGCCGTATGGTACCGGGACGACGACGGCGCCATTCGCAGGGCGACCCGGCCGCAATTCCGAGCGCTGGCCCGATCCGGCGAAGTGACGCCCGCGTCGGTCGTCTTCGACAACGGCATTACTGCGTTGACGGAGTTGCGGAACGGGCGGTGGGAAGGCCCTGCCAGCGGGCGTTGGCATGCGACGTTCTTCTGATCGCGCGCGCAGACGATAAACGAAGTCGGCGAAGTTGGTCGCCCCGCCGACTTTAGCTAGGCCATGACTCCGACCCGGACCACATTCTCCGCAGCAGGCCCTTTGGGACCGTTGACCATGTCGAACTCGACCTGGTCTCCTTCGTTGAGGCTCCGGAATCCCTCGCCCTCAATCGAGGAATAGTGGACGAAGCAGTCCCTTTCCCCAGCTTCTGGGCTAATGAATCCGAATCCTTTGGCGTCGTTGAACCACTTCACGGTTCCCGTGGTTCGCATCCTCTGCTCCTTGCATCGCAAACCCATGGTTTTACCGGCGGTAACCGCCGGACTTCACGCGAACCAGCCTATCGGGATGCGTCGCTCCCGTCAATACCCGGCAGGACGATATCGGCCATCATGGCGGGACGGAATGCGGCAAAGTACCTTCCAACCGGAACACAGGCTTGCACGGGGGAGAGACTCGAACGGTTGGTTCGGAAAGGCGGATCGTAGCGGGATGACGCAGAGACGCAGCGGAAGAAGCCCGTCGCGCCCATGGCAACGAGTGGTCGCAATCACTTTGGTGTTCATGGTGTTTGGCGACCTTTCGGGACGGTTGGCGGCGCAACAGGACCCGGACGATGCCGGTCTCGGGGACGGCCCAGTGTTCCTAAGCGTGCTCGTGGAAGCGGCGATCGGGCGGAGCAGAGACGTACTTGACGCCCCTTATCAGGTGGGTGTCGCCGAGCGCCAGGTCTCCGAGGTCTGGAGCAGCGTCTATCCGAGTCTACACCTCTCGTCGTCTTACACTCGCAACGTCGCTCCCCAGGTCGCCTTTCTGCCCGCACGGATCTTCGATCCCACGGCCTCCGAAGCGGACTTCATCCCAGTGCAGTTCGGGGCCGACAACATCTGGAACTTGTCGCTGAACGCCGAACAAAAGGTCTTCGATCCCGCGGTCTTCGTCGGCTTGGGCGCCGCGGACCGGTTTCTCGGACTGCAAGAAGAGGCGCTGCGCAACAGGATCCAGCAGGTCGCAACCCGCGTTCGGATCGCCGTGTACGACCTGTTGCTGGCCCAGGAAGCGGTACGACTGACCACGAATTCGCTGCGTCGGGTACGTCAGTCTCTCCGTGAGACCCGAGCGATGGAGGAAGCCGGTTTGGCGGAGTACTACGATGTCCTCCGGCTTGAGGTGGAGCTCGCCAATCTCGAACCCAACCTGCGCCGAGCCGAGAATCGACGTCGCGTCGCGCAAAGGACGATCGCGTCCGAGATGGCGATGGATCCCGAGACGCGCGTTGAAGTTGCGGGCGAGCTGTCCAGAATGGACCTGGACTCCTTGGATGCCAACTCGCCGGCCAATCAGGACATTCTGGGGTTCTTCGGCGCTTTGCCAAATAACGATTCGGACATCGCGGACTTCGTTCGGAACGCCGCGGCGAGGCGTTCGGATGTCCGCCAACTGTCGATTACAGAGGACCTTAGGCAGATTGACGTGCGCTTGCAGCAAGCGGAGTATCTGCCTAGCGTGGCTGCGTTCGGGACGTATGGGCTTGCGGCCCAACAGAACGGCGGACCCGATTTCTTCGGCACGAGCCTGCAGCGTGGGTCCACTCAACAGATCGGGCTTCGCGTAAGCTTCCCGTTGTTTTCCGGATTGGCGCGCGAGGCGCGGATTGGCCAGCGTCAAATAGCCTTGGGGCAGGCGCGCACGCGGACCGAGCTGGCGCTGGACCGGGCGGAGATCGAGCTGCGGAACCTTGTGGATCAAGTGGGGGAGGCGCGCGGACGGACGGGGGCGCAGCAACTTGCGGTATCCCAGGCCAGCCTCGGGTATGAGATTGTTAGTGCGCGGTACCGCGAAGGTCTTGCGAGCCGGATCGAGCTCACCGACGCCGAAGTCGCACTGCGACAGAGTGAATTCAACTACGCTCAGGCCGTGTATGACTATTTGGCCGCGCGTGCCGCCCTGGATGCGGCGGCGGGACAGGTGCCAATCGTCGACGATGCGGATCTGGGGAGGGGAATGGAAGAATGACAGGGATTCCTGCCCTACGGTTACCAGTGCTCGCCGTGGCTGTCGGGGCGTTTGCGAGCTGTGGCGGACCTGGCGAATCGCCAAGCGAGCAGGCCGAAGAGCCCCTTCGCCGGATCGTCAACGTCGAGGTGGAGCGCGTGGTGCAGCGCAACTTCACGCAGGTCGTGCGGTTGTCCGGCGCCGCGATGGCCATGCGGGACGTGGTAATTTCGGCCGAAGAAGCCGGCGTGGTCCGGAGCATCGTGCGGGACAAGGGGCAGTTGGTGCGGGCGGGACAACCGATGTATCAGCTTGACGACGCGATCCTGCGAGCTCAGGTCCAGACAGCTGCGGCGCAGGCGGATTACTCCGAGGAAGTATGGGAGCGCCGGAAGCGGCTATACGAACAGGACAGCGTCGGTTCGGAACTGAGTTATCACGAAGCACGGTACTTGGCCGAGCAGGGCCGGGGAGCTTTGACCGCGCTGCGGGAGCGACTCGCTCGTACCACGGTTACGGCGCCAATCAACGGCGTGCTGAACGATCGACTGGTCGAGATCGGAAGCATGGTGTCGCCAGGAACGCCGGTCGCCCGCATCGTGCAGACCGACACAATCCGAATCATGGCAGGCGCTCCGGAGCGGCTGTCCCTGGGGCTTGCCGTCGGCGCCGTTGCGTCGGTCGCGTTTGACGCGCTTCCAGACTCGGAATTCGAGAGCAGGCTCACCTATGTGGGTGCCGTGTTGGATCCCCAGAGCCGTACCTTTCCGATCGAGCTGGAGATGCGCAATCCCGGTGGCCTGATCAAGCCGGGAATGATTGCCGAGGTCACAATCGTGCAGCAGGAGATTCGCGAAGCCTTGGTCGTGCCGCAGCAGGCGCTGGTGACAATGGAGGACGAGTATGTCGTCTTCGTCGTGGAAGGGGACCGGGACGAAGCCCGCGCGAGCGCTTGCACCGTGGCCGTCTCGGTGGCTCAGGGTAACGAGGCCGTGATTGGATCGGGACTGAACGAAGGCGATCGTCTCGTGGTGGTGGGGCAGCAGGGACTTACCCCCGGCGACAGAGTGCGGGTTGTGCCGCGAGTCGCTGGGGCACAGGTGGGCGACGAATGACCAAGGTCGGAAACGACGGAGGCGCCAGGGTTCGCCCTCCCGTCGGCGGCTTCGACGAGGGGTCGGCGCGCTGGTGGCGCTGGCGGGCGGGTTCCTTCAAGGAGCTCCGGCTGACGTCGCTGGCCGTAGATCGCGTCACGTCAGTGGTCGTCCTTTTCCTCTTCATCACCATCGGCGGGCTGGTGTCCTATCGGGCGATTCCGAAGGAGTCGTGGCCGGACGCCGAGATTCCCGTGATTGCGGTGAACACCGTTTACGGCGGCGTCTCGCCGGCTGATGTGGAAAGCCTCATCACTCGCAAGGTCGAGGAGGAGCTTAACACGATCTCTGAAGTCCGGCAGCTCACCTCCACTTCCGTCGAGGGATTCTCCAGCGTCATCGTCGAGTTCGAGTCGTCCGTCAACCTGCAAGAAGCCGTACAGGAGGTGCGAGAACATGTGGAGTCGGTGCGACCGGAGCTTCCGAACGATGCCGAAGAGCCGGTCCTCTTCGAGTTTTCGATGGCGGACGCGCCCGTCATGCAGGTCAACATCGCGGGCGGGTATGGATTGGTGCGCCTCAAGGAGGTCGGCGAGCAGCTGCAGGAGCGGATCGAGGCCCTTCCCGCGGTATTGAGGGTTGGGCTGCGAGGAGGCCGGGAACGAGAAGTCAAGGTCGATGTCGATCTGGCAAGATTGCAGTTCTACAACCTCTCTTTCGGCCATGTGCTTGGTGCGATTCGCCAGGAAAACGTCAACGTGCCGGGTGGGTCGATCGACGTAAACGGCCTGAAGTATCTGGTCCGCGTCGACGGCGAGTTCGATGACCCGGCGGTCGTCGGCGATCTCGTCGTCGCGACCGTTAACGGGACCCCGATCTACGTTCGCGACATCGCCGACGTCGAGTACGGTTTCACTGAACGCGAGACCTTCGCTCGACTCGACGATCAGCCGGTAGTGACGCTGGACGTCGTCAAGCACTCGGGTGCGAACATCATCGCCACTGCCGCGCAGGTCCGAGCCGAAATTGAGGCGATGCGCCCGCTTCTCCCGCCGTCAACGGTGGTGTCCATTACGTCCGACGAGTCCGCCAACATCCGCCCGATGGTGAGCAGCTTGGAGAACAACATCATTGCGGGGCTGCTGCTCATCGTCGGCGTCCTGATGTTCGTGCTCGGTTTGCGCACGTCGATTCTCGTCGCCCTGTCGATTCCCACGTCGATGTTCCTGTCGTTCATCGTGCTCGGCCTCCTCGGCGTGTCGATGAACATGATCGTCCTCGTCTCAGTGATTCTTGCGTTGGGAATGGTGGTGGACAACGCGATTGTGATCGTGGAGAACATCCACAGGTTCCTCGAGGACGGGTGGGATCGCAAGTCGGCTTGCAAGAAAGCCACGGGAGAGGTTGCCGCTCCCGTGATCGTTGCGACGGCCACGACCCTTGCCGCGTTTACTCCGCTGCTGTTCTGGCCCGGCGTGATGGGCGACTTCATGGGATATCTGCCGCTTACGCTCATCATCACGCTGACCAGCTCGCTGTTCGTGGCGCTTGTGATCGTGCCCGCACTATGCTCGGTTTTCCTGGGACGCGAGGACGATGCCCCCCGCAAGCTCAACCGCAACGCGCGTCGTGCGATCCTGCTCCTGATCTTCTTGGCGCTGACGCTGATCGGACTCTCCAACCCGTTGACCGCGGTCCTGTTTGTACTGACCGGCGGCGCGCTGTGGCTGCTCCACTCATTTCTTCTTGATCGGATGAGCCGAACGTTCATGTCCAAGGGCTTGCCGCGGCTGGCAGGCTGGTACGAAGTGCGACTGCGTTGGGCGTTGAGGCATCGCGTGATCATCCTGACGGCGTCGTTGGGGGCATTCGTGGGCACGATCCTGCTCTACGTCCAGTTCGCGGCGCCGGTGGAGTATCTGCCCGAGGACATTCCTCCGCAGGTGCTGTATGCGTCGGTGCAGGCTCCATTGGGGACGTCGGCCGAAGTGACCAACGAGTACGCGGCGCGCATCAAGGCGGAGATGGACCAGTTGGCAGGAGCAGTGGACGCGGAGGCTATGGTCACAACGGTTGGATCAAGCGCCAATCCGATGGTCGATGGGGGGCCCAGTGGTCCCGAGGCCGCGCGAGTCACGATGAGCATGATCGACTATCGGGAACGCAGGTACGACGCCTTTGCCACGCTGGCGGACATGCAGAATCGGATCGGCCGGGACTTGGCCGGTGCGGAGGTGCGGGTGGACAAGATACCGAAGGGCCCACCGTCCGGTCCGGCCGTGAGCATCGAGATCTCCGGCGAAGATCCGGACCTCTTGAGATCGCTCGCGGCCGAGGCGATGGACCTCCTCGAGCAATCGCCCGTCTACCAACGGCTGATCGGACTCGATAGCGACATGGAGGATGAGCGACCCGAGCTGCGTGTCGAGGTGGATCGCGAGAAGGCCAGCATGTACGGGTTGTCTACGAACGAGGTCGGGTTCCTGGTGCGAGGGGCCATCAACGGAATCCCAGCCGCCAAGTACCGTACGAGCAACGACGAGTACGACATTATGGTGCGCCTGCGCGAAGAAGACCGGCGGGAACTGAGTTCGCTGGCGCAGCTGACCGTCTTCACCGAAGGACGACAGGTACCGCTCCCCTCGGTGGCGACGTGGACCGTGGACGAGGGCTACAGCTCGATTCGGCGCAAGGACCTGGATCGGGTGGCCACCGTAAGCGCCGAAGTGGCTGCCGGATACAACAGCAACGCGGTGCGCGCCGAAGTCGGAACGGTGCTGGCGGACTTCGCCGCGGCGCTCCCGACCGGCTACGCGCTTTCCTTCACTGGAGAGCAACAGGAGCAGCAGGAGGCCGCTACCTTTCTGGCAGGCGCCTTTCTGGCGGCACTCATGTTGATCGCCATGATCCTGATCACGCAGTTCAACTCGGTGGTGAAGCCGCTGATCATTCTATCGTCGGTGATCATGTCGACGATCGGCGTGCTCGTTGGGCTGATGGTGTTCAGCATGCCCTTCGTGATCATCATGACCGGCGTGGGTGTAATCTCGCTCGCAGGTATCGTGGTCAACAACGCGATCGTCCTGATCGATTGCATCGAAGTCCTGAGAAAGCGTGATGGGATGGACCGACGCGCGGCCATTGTGGCGGCGGGCAAGACGCGGCTGCGTCCCGTTCTGCTCACGGCAATCACCACGGCCTTGGGATTGGTGCCGCTCGCCATCGGTTTCAACCTCGACTTCTTCGGGCTCTTCTCCAGCCTCTCGCCCGATCTGTTCTGGGGTGGAGAGCAGGCGGCCTGGTGGGGTCCCATGGCCGTGGCCGTCATCGTGGGAATTGTCTTCGCGACGTTTCTGACGCTGATTCTCGTGCCGGTGCTCTACAGTCTCGTTGACGACTTGACCGAGTTCTTCCGTGGCGGCGACGCCGATCGGCCCGTGGACCGTCCACTCGGCGAGGTGCAGGCCGAAATGATCCGTAGACCGGAGGTTGTATGATGGAGTTGATTCGTCGCCTTTCGTGCCTGTCGCTGGCACTCGTAACCGCGGGCTGGGCCTGGGCTTGCGGGGTCGACAGCGTCGCGTTGCCGGACGTCGGCGCTACGCGTGGAGTGGTCACGTCCGAAACGGGTATGGTGGTGTCGGCCTACCCGGACGCGAGCGCCGCGGGCGCCGAGGTGCTCAGGTCCGGCGGCAACGCCGTGGACGCAGCGATCGCAACCGGGTTGGCACTGGCCGTCACCCACCCTACTGCCGGGAATATCGGCGGCGGTGGATTCATGGTGGTCCGATTTCCCGACGGCAGCGCGACGGCGATTGACTTTCGGGAAAAGGCGCCACTTCGAGCGCACCCCGAGATGTTCCTCGACGAGGACGGCGAGTACTCGTATCAAATCCATCACCGCAGCCACTTGGCCGTGGGCGTTCCCGGCACGGTTGCCGGGTTCGCGCTCGCCCACGAGCGATACGGCCAGGCGGAATGGGCGGACCTGGTCGATCCATCCGTGACGTTGGCGCGCGACGGCTTTGTGGTAAGCGATCGCCTCGCCGCTTCGCTTGCCGGGAGGCTCGATGCCTTTCGCGATTACCCGGCTACTTACGCGCAATTCTCGAAGGACGGCGTGCCGTACGAGCCGGGCGAGATCCTGGCGCAGCCGGATCTTGCGAATACGCTGGGGCGGATCCGAGACGAAGGCCGAGACGGCTTCTATCTCGGCACGACGGCGCGACTCCTGGCGGAAGAGATGGTGCGCGGCGGCGGTTGGATCACGGAGGAGGATCTGGCCAGGTACGAGGCGCAGGAACGGCAGCCGATACGGGGGTCCTATCGCGGCTACGACATCATCAGCATGCCGCCGCCGTCGTCAGGCGGCACCGCGCTGGTCCAAATGCTCAACGTGCTTGAGGCTCTCGACGTGGAGGCCATGGGGCAGGGGAGCCCGGAATACGCGCACTACCTTGCCGAAAGCATGAGGCGAGCATTCCGGGACCGTGCGACGTTCCTTGCCGATTCCGATTTTGCCGACGTTCCCGTGGCGCGGTTGACCAGCAAGGAGTACGCAGCCGGAATCCGTGAAACGATCCAGGCCGACGTCGCCAGCGTCTCGAGCCCGCTCGACGTCGCCACCGCGGCCGACGTGGAAAGCGACGAGACCACGCACTATTCGGTTGTGGACGCCAACGGCATGGCGGTGGCCGTGACCTATACGCTCGAAGGCGGATACGGGTCGTACATCACGGTGCCTGGCGCCGGATTCCTGCTCAACAACGAGATGGGCGACTTCAACGGCAAACCCGGACTTACCGACGAGCGCGGCTTGATCGGCACCGAGCCCAACCTGGCGCGCCCGGAACAGCGGATGCTCTCGTCGATGACGCCTACAATCGTGGCGCGCGACGGAGATCTCGTCGCCGTGATCGGCAGCCCGGGCGGTCGCACGATCATCAACACCGTGTTGCAACTGGTCGTGAACCTAGTCGACTTTGGCGAGTCGCCGGCGGACGTGGTGGCCGCGAAGCGGCTTCATCATCAGTGGCTGCCCGACGTCGTTCGCATGGAAGAAGGATTCATGACGGAAGAGAGTGCGGCTGTGATGGCGGCGATGGGGCACGAGCTCACATGGAGCCGGGGTCAGGGAATCGCCCATTGCATTTTTGTGGAAGAGGGCAGCGCCGCGTTGGTCGGCGTACCCGATCCACGCGATTCGGATGGGGCCGCGGCCAGTTACTGAAGCCACGCCCACACGCTGACGCCGAGAAAGTTGCCAACGACGTAGCCGAACACGCCCGTCAACACGCCGGGAGTTACCAGGCCGTGCCAGCCCCTCCCGGCGGCCAGCGCGGCGGCCGTGGGAGGACCTAGTACGCAGGCGTTGGACGCCACGAGGATCTCGGCGTAGCTGAAGCGAAAGACCTTGGCCCCAATCGCCGAGACGATTACCTGCACCGCGATCACCAGGCAAGCGTAGCCGAGCATCAAGGCCGCCGTGCCGGCGAGGGAACCGATTTCGGCTCCCGCCGCATAGACCACGAAGAATACGTAGAGCAGCAGCATCCCCAGCTCCTGGTCGCCCCTCAAGCGGGCCATGGCGGCGGGAGCGAGGTTGGCGACAACGACCGCCACTGCCGTCACCGCCAGGATTGAATAGCGAGGTCGGTCGATCCAGGCGGCGATCCCGACCCCCACCGCGCAAACCACGAGACTGAGCGCGATTGCGGTTGCCGTGTGGAGCAGCCAACCGCCACGGTGCGACCTCTCCGCGGGCGTTGTCGCAACTGGACGCTCCATTTCCGGCCCTCGGAGGGGTAGCCACCTGCGAATGATCGTGAACGTGGGCAACACGGCCAGCACGAACAGATAGCCGATCCCGGCCAGGCTTTCTGCGGCCAGGGCCACCGTGCTGAGGCCGGGATCGTCCATGCCCACTGCCTGTGAGACCGCTACAAAGTTGAGTCCGCCTCCCGTATAGCCACCAACGAGCATCCCCGCGTATTTGGCCGATTCGGGCACGTCGATCAGGACAAACGCAATCAAGGCGCCGACCATGATCCCGGCGGCCGCAATCACGAAGGCCAGCAGCGTTCTTCCCCCCTGCGCCAGTATCACGCGCAGGTCGGCCTTGAAGAGGAGCAGTGGGATCGCGACCAAGATGAAATGGTCGGTGACGAAGTCGTAGGCCGGCGACGCGAAGGGCAACACCCCGACGTTGGAAAGCACCAGGCCTCCGAGCAAGGCAAGAAGCGCGGCCGAGAGCGTCTTCGCCCAAGCAAATCTGGTCTCGAGGTAGATCGAGGCCGCGACTACCGCGAACAGAATCCCCGTTACTGCGAGGACATCGTCGGCTGGTACGAGAGAGTTCATTGGCGATGCATCAGCCACGGGCTGCTGGGGGTGGATCTGGTGCGCGCGGGGGCGTTCCGGCACAAGACGCGCTCAGCATCCGCTTTGCCAGGGCGCTGGCTTTCCTGGGATCGGCCTTGCCGCCGGTTTGCTTCATGACGCTTCCGACGAAGAAGCCAAGGAGGCCGAGTTGACCGTTGCGGTACGCCTCCGCTTTGTCCGGGTAGCGTGCGATCAGCGCGTCGAGGATGGCGCGCAATGCCCCCTCGTCACCGATTTCTTCAAGGTCCAGGGCGCGACGTGCTTCGTCGAACGTCCCGCCCCCGAGCAACAACCCCTCCAGGACCCTGCGCCCCTGGCGGTGCGACAGCGAGTCTTCGTCTACCGCCCGCACGAGGTCGGCCAGCGCCCTCGGGCCCAGTTGGGCCAAGTCGACCCTGGAGTCGGTCCGGACCGCGCGGGCAACGTCGTTGGCGATCCAGGCCGCGATTGAACCGGATCCATCGGGGTAGTCGGCGCGCGAGGCTGCGAACAAGCGCCTGAGCTCCGGGGCACGAGCGAGACTCAAGGCCGTCGTCTCCGCTGCGCCAGCAGCGACCATCTCTCTGAACGACGCCCGCGCCTCGTCGGTACGAAGGGCATCTTCCAGTCTGGTCTGCGGCGTTGGCGATCCAGGCGCTTTGGCGCGAACGGCCGCGCCGGATTCCGCGTCGACGGAGCCCTTGGCCTGGGTGCTGGCCGGAGCCTCCGCCTGGAAACCGTCCTTCCAGCCATCGCGCAGAGTAACGGTGCGATTGAATACCAACCTGTCGTCGCGACTGTCTTCCTTATCGGCCACGAAGTACCCGAGCCTCTCGAACTGCAGGTGAGCCTCCGGGATCGTGCCGGATACGGAAGGTTCCACCATCGCCTCCTTGACCAGTCGCTGAGATCGGGGATTGAGCGCTCCGACCAGGTCGTCCAAAGGCGGCTCCGGCACGGCGAACAGCCGATCGTACAGCCGAACCTCCGCTTTGACGGCGCTTCCCGGCTCCACCCACTGGATCGTCCCTTTGACCCTTCGCCCGCGAGGCGAAGCGCCTCCCGCGGTGGATCGGTCAACGGTACAGCGGAGCTCGATTGCCTGCCCGGCGGAATCCCTTACCACCTCGATGCAGCGAATCACGTACGCGTACTTGAGACGGACCTCGCCACCCGGCGTCAACCGATGAAACCCCGGCGGCGGCGTCTCTTCAAAGTCCGACCGGTCCACAAGGATCACGCGCCCAAACGCGAGCTTGCGCACCTTGCCGTGGCCGTCTTTGCCCGGGAAGGAAGGGGCCGTGAACGTCTCGCACTTCCCGTGGGGATAGTTGGTGAGCACCACCCTTAGAGGGTCAAGCACGCAGAAGGCACGCGGGGCCTTGGCATTAAGGTCGTCACGAACGGCAAATTCCAACTTGGCCAGATCCACCCGCGACTGCGCTCTGGCCACGCCTACCATGTCGCACATCGCCCGAATGGCCGCGGGCGTCACGCCGCGTCGGCGCAACCCCGCCAGGGTGGGCATGCGCGGGTCGTCCCACCCATCGACGTGCCTTCCTTCGACCAACGGCCGCAGCTTGCTCTTGCTGGTCACTACGTAGTCCAGAATCAGGGGCGCGAACTCGGTTTGCTCGGGGCGCGGCTGCGGCGCGTCGACGTGCTCGAGCAGCCAATCGTAGATCGCCCGATTGTTTTCGAATTCAAGCGTGCAAAGCGAATGGGTGACCCGCTCAATTGAATCGGACAGACAGTGGGCGAAGTCGTACATCGGGTAGATGGGCCATTCGTCTCCGTGTCGATAGTGGCTGGCGTGGCGAATCCGATAGAGAATGGGATCTCGCATGACCATGTTCCGATGCGCCATGTCGATTCTCGCGCGCAGAACGTGGCTGCCGTCGGCGAACTCGCCCGCTCGCATTCGGCGGAACAGGTCGAGGTTTTCCGTGCGGGAACGATCCCGCCAGGGACTGTTGACGCCGGGACGCGTAACGGAACCGCGGCGTTCTCGGATCTCGGCTTCGGTTGAAGAATCGACGTAGGCCAGCCCTTTGTCGATGAGCGTCAGCGCATAGCGATAAAGCTGGCCGAAGTAGTCCGACGCGTGGTAGAGGTGCTCGCCCCAGTCGAAGCCCAACCAGCGAATGTCGCGCTTCATCGCTTCGACGAATTCGGCTTTCTCCGTGTCCGGGTTGGTATCGTCGAGCCGGAGGTGGCACCGGCCGCCCGGGTGCTCCGCGGCGATGCCGAAGTTGAGGCAGAGAGACTTCGCGTGTCCGATGTGGAGATAGCCGTTCGGCTCCGGGGGAAACCGGGTTACCACCCGGCCGTGATACTTTCCGGTCTGGAGGTCGCGCGAGATCATGCTTCTGATGAAGTCCATGGCAGCCGTTCCAGCTGGTGATTGTGGGCGTGCGCGTGCGTTCCGAGCGGGCGCGTGGCTCGCACCGGCTTGCCGTGCAATCTGGCGCTACCGGTGCGCTGTTGGTAGGCTTTGAGCCATTGACCCGGTCGTGGGCCGGGTCCCGAACCCTTGGCATCAGGGCGGTGCAAGGGGGTTCTAGCGAACAGAGGAGTCGTTTCAAAATGAGGCGTTACAGGAAGACGTTGACGAGATTGCTGGTACTGGGCGCGCTCTTTGCGGTAGTCGCATGCGCGACCGATGCTGCCGCACAGCGAACGCAGAAGCCGGTGCTTCACGGCAAGGACTGGATGGCGATCACCGGGAAGCCGCTTGGAGCAACTTCGGGCGCCATGGTCTTCCTCAAGGGCGGCAACGCGGTTGACGCGGCGGCAGCCATGCTGGCTACCACGGCGACGATGTGGGACGTGCTGGGATGGGGAGGCGAGACGCAGGCCCTGATCTACAACCCCGACACGGAGAAGGTGATCGGGATCAACGCGCTTGGCGTCGCGCCTACGGGAGCAACGCCCGAGTTTTTCCACGAGCGCGGCATGGAGATTCCACCCGCGTACGGTCCGCTGGCGGCCGTTACCCCGGGGACGCCGGGCGGTTTGATGGTCATGATGGCCGAGTATGGAAGACTGAGCTTGGCGGACGTGCTGGCGCCGGCCATCGACATGGCGCGAGGGTACCCGATCGAAGCCCAAGCCGCAAACTCAATTGAGCGAGAAGCGGATCGCCTGTCCGAATGGCCGTATTCCAGAGACGTGTTCCTGCCTCACCATGGCCAGGAACGCGGGGCCCCCGTGGCTGGGGAGATCTTCGTGCAAGAGGACTTGGCGCGCACGCTTGAACAGCTCGTTGAGGCCGAAGCCGAGGCGCTAGCCGCAGGGGCGTCGCGCCGTGACGCGATTATGGCCGCCTACGATCGGTTCTATCGCGGAGACATCGCGAGCGAGTTCGTACGAGGTTCTCGGGAACAGGGTGGATTGCACACCCTCGCCGACCTGGCCGATTGGCAGGTCCACCTGGAGGAACCCGTCAGCACGTCGTACAAGGGCATTGACGTCTACAAGCTCACCACCTGGGTCCAGGGCCCCGTGCTGCTGCAGGCCCTGAACATTCTCGAAGGGCTCGAAGTCGCCACGATGGGGTACAACTCCACTCGGTACATCCACGCGCTCTATCAGGCGATGAACCTGGCTTTCGCCGATCGCGATTTCTACTACGGCGATCCCTACTTTCCTCCGGCCGAACCCATCGAAGGGCTGCTCTCGAAAGAGTATGCCGCGGCCAGAGCGGAGCAAATCAATTGGGAGATGAACGATCCGAACGTGCTGCCGGGTGACCCGTACCCCTACCAGGGCGGCGCCAATCCCTTCCTGCACCTGATCGAAGGCTGGAACAGCGCCCCGATCGCGACGCCCGACGAACCCGGCATGGACCCTGACGAGGCCTTCTATTCCGGCACCACATCGATCCAGGCGGCCGACGCGGATGGATGGGTGGTGTCGGTCACGCCCTCCGGCGGCTGGATCCCCGCCGTGATCGCGGGACGCACCGGCATTGGCATGAGCCAGCGCATGCAGAGCTTCGTACTCGACGAGCGCGACGGCCCCTATAACGTCGTGCAGCCAGGGAAGCGGCCGCGAGCCACCTTGACGCCTTCTCTGGCGCTGAAGGATGGGCAACCGTTCCTGTCCTTTGCCGTCCAGGGCGGTGACGGGCAGGATCAGAACCTGCTGCAGTTCTTTCTCAACGTGGTGGAATTCGGGATGAACGTTCAGCAGGCGGCGGAGGCCGCGAACTTCAACAGCTACCAGATGCGGAGCTCGTTCGGCTCCCACGAGTCGGATCCCGGGCGCCTTCTCCTGCACGACGGAGTGCCGGAATGGGTCCGCGGCGAGCTGCGCGACATGGGTTACACCCTGACCTTCTCGCCACGGACTTCCGGCCCGATCAATGCGATTTTCTTTGACGCCACGACCGGAACCATGTGGGGCGGCTCAAGCAACCACGGCGAGGATTACGGGATCGCGTGGTAGCCGGGATCGGGTGGTAGGGCGGGATCGGTCGGTGGGCCGAAGCGTTGTCGTCGCGGGGGCGGGCCACCCGCCCGTCTCGGGAATCACGATCGAAGCCCCGGACCCTCTTTGTCTGCTGGTGTTGGGTCATGGCGCCGGCGCACCAATGACGCATCCGTTCATGGAGGCTTTGGCCCAGACTCTGGCAACGCGAGGGATCTCGACGCTGCGGTACAACTTCGCCTACGCGGAGATGGGGCGAAGGAGACCGGACCGTCACCCACGCCTGCTGGCAGTGATTGCGTCTGCGTTGGAGGTGGGCAAGGAGCTTGCGGCCGACCTGCCGCTCTTTGCGGGGGGCAAGTCCATGGGAGGCAGGATGACCACGACGTTGGTCGCCCAGGAACGACGAACGTCCGCTGCCGACGGGGCCCGCGCCAACCTGTTTCCCCAACCCCGCGGGCTCGTCCTGTTCGGCTTCCCCCTCCACCCGCCGGGCCGCCCAGGAACCGAACGCGGCGACCACCTCGCCCAGGTCTCTTGTCCGATGCTCTTTCTCCAAGGTACGCGCGACCGGCTCGCCGACCTCGAGCTGCTGCGTCCCGTGTTGGCGCGGTTGGGCTCCCGCGCCACGCTCAAGGTGGTCGACGGCGGCGACCACTCCTTCGGCGTCCTCAAGAGATCGGGACGCACGAGCGCCGAGGTCCTTGCCGAAGTCGCGGACAAAACGCGGGAATGGGTCGTTCAGGTCGTCGACGGGACCCGCACGGCCCCATGACCACTGGCGCCAATCCGCTCCTGGATTCCAGGCTGCCGATCCCGTTCGACCAAATCACCGCCGACCATATCGTCCCTGCCGTCACCGAGGCGCTCGCGCGGGCCCAGCCGAGGATCGACGAGCTGGGCGCGGGGCACGGCGGCAGCTACGACCAGGTCGTGGGCAATCTGGACGACGTGACCGGCATGGTTGAACGCGTCTGGGCGCCGATTTCGCACCTCAACAACGTTGCTTCGACGCCCGAGCTGCGGCTGGCCTATGCGGAGGCCCTGCCGGAGATCACCCGCTTCTGGAATCGGCTGCATCACCACGCGGGGCTATACGGACGCCTGCGGGAGTTTGCCGGGGCGCCGCAGGGCAGGGCGCTCACAGGGCTCCGCAAGCGCCACGTCGAGCTCGTCCTACGAGAGTTTCGGCGGGCTGGCGCCGACCTGGGCCCCGGCAAGAAGCAAACGTTGGAGCGGTTGCAAGTGGAGTTGTCCGAGCTTGGGCGGCGCTTTGAAGAGAACGTCCTCGACGACACCGCTGCGTTCAAGAAACTGGTACGAGATCGAAACGTGCTCGTGGGACTTCCAGACACCGTACAGGAGCGCGCCGCGCAGCTGGCGGCGGACCAGGACCAGGAAGGATGGCTGCTCACCCTTGACATGCCATGCGTGCAAGCGGTGCTGCAGCATGCGGAAAATCGCGACCTGCGCAGGGAGATTCATGCGGCCTACCTCGATCGCTGCACGTTGGGCGATCGCGCCAACGCTCCCATAATCGACCGCATCCTGGACATCCGCCGACGCCTGGCGAGCATCCTCGGCTACGCCGACTTCTCCGACTATCGGCTGGAGACACTCATGGCGGGATCGGGAGCCCGGGTGCGCGGTTTTCTCGACGCGCTCATTGACGCGACCAGGAGGTTTCACGAGCGGGACGCCACCGATCTGCAGGCCAACGCAGACCGCTCCCGGCTCGGCTCGCTGGAGCCCTGGGACGTGTCGTGGCTGATGGAGAAGCTCCGCACGGAACGTTTCGACGTCGACGACGAGCAGCTGCGCCCCTGGTTCCCCCTGGACGAAGTGCAAGCCGGCCTCTTCGAGATCGCCCGCGGGCTCTTTGGATTGCGGATTGCGCGAACGGACAACGCTGGCGTCTGGCACCCCGAGGTCGAGTATTTCGAGGTTCGGGACGAGACGGGCGTCCACCTGGGGTCGTTCTACACGGACTGGTTCCCTCGCGATACCAAGCGCCAGGGCGCCTGGATGGACAACCTCGTTGCGGGCGGCCCGCTGGCCAACGGCGAATTTCGTCCGCACGTGGCGTTCATCGGCGGCAATTTCAGTCCCCCCACCGCATCGCGCCCGGCCCTGCTCACGCACCGCGAAGTCTGCACGCTCTTCCACGAATTCGGCCACCTCTTGCACCACGTCTGCTCCCGCGTGGCGATCCCTGCGCGAGGCGGGGTCAACGTGGCCTGGGACTGGGTCGAGGTCCCGTCGCAGATCATGGAGAACTGGTGTTGGCAGCGCGAGGCGCTTGATCTCTTCGCCCGCCACCACGCAACCGGCGAGACGTTGCCGGACGCGCTGTTGGAGCGTCTGCTGGCGGCGCGCCGCCATATGGGAGGATGGCTGCAGATGCGTCAGCTGTCTTTTGCGAACCTGGATCTGGCGCTGCACCGGCGCTACCGGGGCGAGGTGCCGGTCATGGACTATGCGGCAGCCGCGCTGCGCCCGTTCGTACCTTCCCGCAGGTTCGTCGAGCGTCATATCCTGCCGTCTTTCGCGCATCTCTTTGCCGGAGGATACGCGTCGGCCTACTACTCCTACCTATGGTCCGAGACGTTGGAAGCGGACGCGTTCTCGCGCTTCGAGCGTGAAGGGGTGCTAAACCCCAAGGTTGGCCGCGACTTTCGCGACATCGTCCTGGCGCGAGGCGACAGCCGGCCGGCAATTGACCTGTTTCGCGAGTTCATGGGCCGTGATCCGGATCCCGACGCGCTGGTTCGCCGCAACCTGGGCGACCCCGATGCGCTCGACGATTAGCGGTGCCCGGCCAGTTTGGCCAATCGCGACAAGGAGTGTCCGAGGTCGGGCCTGAGCGTGAGCACGTTGCGCATGGGATCGCGTTCCGCGCGGACGCGCTTAGGGACGGTCGCCATCGTGTGGTCCCCGATGGAAAGTTCGGCGTCCACTTCGGCCCAGTGGAGCGGTGTCGAAACGGGGGCGCCGGGAAGGGGCCGCAAGCAGTAGGGCGCAACGATCAACCGACCGTGACCGTTTTGCACGTAGTCCACATATACCTTGCCCTCGCGTTGGGCAGGCATGCGGGCGACGGTCGCGATCGATTCCAATTCGCGGACCGCCATCAGCGCCAGGAGGTGCCCCAGGTTGCGAGAATGTTCGTAGGTCACCTGCCGCCCGAGCGGAATCAGCACGTGCAGACCGGTCGACCCGCTGGTCTTGACGAATGACGGCAGCTCGATTTCGTCGCACATCCCTTTCAGAAAGCGGGCGATCCGAACCACGTCGGCGAATGGGGCGCTCTTAGGATCGAGGTCGAGTACGCAGAAGTCCGGCTGCGAAATGCTTGCCACGCGGCTTTGCCAGATATGCAGCGGAATGCTGGCGCTGTTGGCGACGTAGAGAAGCGACTCCAGGCTATCCACCACGAAATAGGCCAGGTCGCGCTCCGCGCCCTCGCTGAAGAGACTTACCCGGCGAATCCATTTGGGTGCGAAGTCCGGGGCGTTCTTCTGGAAGAACGACTTTCCGCCGATGCCGTCTGGGAATCGCGTAAGCACTACGGGCCGGTCTTCAAGGTAGGGAAGGATCCAGGGCGCGACGGCACGATAATAATCGATCATGTCGCCCTTCGCATAGCCGTCTTCGGGCCAGAAAGGTTTGTCGAGATTGGTGAAGTGAACGCGCCGTTCCGTGGTCGGGGCGACCGGCGCAGGATCGGGCAGGGAGCGGCCCGCAACCGGCGGATCGCATTCCCGCGGGGGCTTGTCGTCGCGCAGGCGAACGAACGACGAGTGACGCAACACGCCCGCTTCCGTAATGTCCGCGTACTTGACTTCGGCCACCAGTTCGGGTTCGACCCAATGGTGCAACCCTGGGCCGGCCACTTCGGCGCCCGCCGGGGGACGGGCGCGAGGCATCTCGCGCAATCTGCGTCCCAGCGCGTCCAGCAGCGAGGCCGAGAAACCGGTGCCGACGCGCCCGGCATAGGCGAAACGCCGATCTTGCCACGCGGCCAGGTGCAACGCGCCAAACCCGGTGCTTCCCGATTCGGGTTCGGTAAACCCATGAATGGCGAAGTCGGCGGTATGCACGACGCGCATCTTCCGCCACGAACGGCTGCGTCCCCCCACGTAGATCGAGTCGGCGCGCTTTCCCACCACGCCTTCGAGTCCCAGGCCGATCACGTGATGATACATCGCTTCACCCTGCTCGGCGATGTGGTCGGAGTAACGCACGGGGCCCGTGGTGGGAAGAATCTCCCGCAGGAGCGCCTTCCGTTCGAGCAACGGCAAGGTCCGCAGATCGTACCCTTCAAATCCAAGCAGGTCGAATGCGTAGTAGGTTGCCGGAAGCGCGACCACCGCGCGGGCGATGTCGGATTCGCGCTGCAAGCGACCGCGTTTCTGGATGAGCCCAAACGACGGTAGCCCGGCGGCGTCGTTTACCACCACTTCGCCGTCAAGGATCAGGTTGCGGTAGGGCAACCTGGCCAATCCCGCCGCGACCTCCGGGAACACGCGGGTAAGGTCGTTGCGGTTGCGCGAGACCAGCTTGGCGTTGCCGTCTCCCGCCTCGACCATCAGACGGTAGCCGTCGTACTTGATCTCGAAGACCCACCCTGGGCGCGAAAACGGGGTCTCGCACGGTTCCGCGCGCATCGCGGTGACGGCCGTGCCGGTCAGCTCGGCCGCCACGGCTCCAAGCGCCTTGCAGCGGTCCCGGATCGGTCCCCCGAAGTCCCCTCCGGCGCCAAGTTCCTGGACCGTAAGGCCCGACAGGATCGAATCGTCCGGGTAGTCTTCGGTGCCGCCCCCTGCGTCTTCGTATGCGTCGCGCTCCTTGATCAGGAGCCAGTGGTTGCCGTTGCCTCGCTTCGTCCTCACCAAGGTCCAGCGGCCCCGCAGCTTGTACCCCTTCAAGTCGAACAGCAGCTTGCCCTTGGCCAGTCCCTCGCGCGGGTCCTCCACGGGCGTCCACCGCCCTCGATCCCATACGATGGACGGCCCCGCGCCGTAATTGCCTTCGGGGATCAGGCCTTCGAAGTCGGCGTACTCGAGCGGATGATCTTCCACGTGCACAGCGAGACGCTTGTCTGCCTGGTTTGGCGACGGCCCCTTCGGCACGGCCCACGATACCAACGCGCCGTCCAGCTCCAGCCGCAGGTCCCAGTGGAGCGACGAAGCATGGTGCTTGTGGACGACGAAGAGCCGCTCACCGTGCCGGGCGACCCTGCCCGAACTTGCGGCGGCATCGTGCGGGCCGCCCCCGAAGGGTTCCCTGGTTGCCGACGCGGACCGCTTTGCGTGGTAGGCCTCCAAGCGTTTCGTCGCTGGCGGAGGTCCTTCGCCCGATCCGGTTGGGCCGTCAGATCCCATGCAACCGCCTGACCCCGTTGGACCGTGCAACCAGATGTTTGTAGATTACCCGCATGGCCGCTCGCCCCCTCTCCAAGTCGACCGTCTCTTTCGGTCTGGTGTCCCTGCCTGTGAAGCTGTACTCGACCGGGACCTCATCGGGAAAAGTGCGTTTCAATTGGATCAACCGCGACACCGGCGCGCGCGTCAAGTACCAGTTCGTGGACAGCAAGACGGGCGATCCGGTTGAGCGAGACAAGCTGGTGAAGGGGTACGAGTTTGCCAAGAACCGGTACGTAACGTTCGAGCCCGACGAGCTCAAGGCCATCGAGGCTGAATCCGCCGAGGAGATCGAGATCACGGAGTTCGTTCCCGCTGCGGACATCGAGCGGGTATACGTGGAGCGGGCCTACTACCTTGGCCCGGCCCGCGGCGGCGCCCGTGCCTACCGGCTGCTGTCGGTGGCGCTGCGCGCAATGGACCGGGTTGCGATCGCACGCCATTCGGCCCGCGGCAGGCAGCGCCTGGTGATGATTCGTCCGCTCGAAGACGGCTTGATCCTGGAACAGCTCTTCTACCCCGAGGAAGTGCGCTCCTTCGACGAGGTGCCGGTGGAGAAGGGCCAGGTCACCGATGCGGAGCTCGCGCTTGCCAAGCAGTTCATTGAACAGGCCGCCAGCGAAGCCTTCGACCCCGCTCGCTACAAGGACGAAGTGAAAGCGCGCATCCAGGCCCTCATCGATCGCAAGATCGAAGGAGAGCAGATCACGCTCGCGCCCCAGGACGAGCCGGATACGAAGATCATCGACCTGATGGAAGCGCTGAAGGCGAGCCTCGGAGGCAGCGAACCAGCGAAGACGACCTCGCGAGAAGCGCCGGCCAAGGTGGCTGCCGGTGGTTCCGGCTAGACGCCGGGGCGGTAGCGCGTCAACGCCCCCGCTCGCGGAACAACCACACCCGGATCAACACCGCCCCCCAGACCAGCCCTACCGCGCCCCAGATCACCTTCGCCTGCGGCAACGGCAGATCCAGCCCGGCCTGGACGATGAGCCCACCCCCGGCGGTGAGCAGCAACGTACCGATGAAGAAGGCGGTATCCTCCCACTGCGACCTGCGATCTTTCATGACGTCGGATCTCCTTGTGGCCCCCGACGGTTTGTCCGCGGGCTGCTCGGCGTTAGCTTCTCCGAAGGGTTTCCCGCAAGCGCCCGTAGCTCAGCTGGATAGAGCATCGGCCTTCTAAGCCGAGGGTCCCAGGTTCGAGTCCTGGCGGGCGTGTTGAGTTGTCCCATCCGGTTGTGCGTCAGTTTGCGGGCACGGCCTCCATCAACAGTTCCAGTGCTCTTCCCAGCGCCTGGCCGCCAGGGCCGCTCCCACTGTAGTGGCCCAGGCGCACGACGACCATGTCGTGCGACGGGATCACGATGGTGCTCTGACCGCCGGCTCCTGCCATGTAGAATGCCGAGGACGGCACCGGGAATCGGCCGACCTGGTTCACCCAGAAGAAACCACCTCCGTATTGGGGGCGGCCATCCGCTTCCCATGCCGGCGCCAGCGCGGACGCGTATTCCACGTATCCCTCGGGCAGCAGACGTTCCCCGTTCGGCGCCACGCCGTCGGTCAGATACAGATTGCCGAGCCGGGCCCAATCCCGTCCGCTGCCGAATTCATATCCTTGCAGCAGGAAGTTCCCGTAGGGGTCGGTCTCCGGGATCAGATTGCGAATCCCGAGCTTGTCGAACAGATGGCGCTGCGGGAACTGGTGGTAGTTCTCCCCCAGCTGCTCCACGCCCAACCGGACGAGATAGTTGGTGATCACAGGGTCCGAGTTCCTGTAGCGTCCC